>NZ_JBITFY010000003.1:548074-623070 GCF_044456585.1 Streptosporangium sp. NPDC050855 | reverse complement strand
ACTGCACCGGGGACGGTGTGGGAGAGTAGGTCACCGCCGGACAATCTTTCGAAAGCCCCCACCGTTGGTGGGGGCTTTCGTGTTTCCCGGGGTGCGCCTGACGGGACCCGCCGACAAGACCCGGTGAGATCTCCACGAGGCCCCCGAACGCCCGGCGTGCACCGGGTCGATGCGCACGTTCCTGCGCCCGCGGGCCGGTCCGGGACGTGAGGGAAAGGTCAGTAGGCTGGGGACGTGGACTACCGAGCCGTTGAACAAGCGATCATGCAGCGTGGCGTCGAATGGAACTTCGAGCCCGGCCTCGACCGGATCGCCGCGCTCGTGGACCTGCTCGGCTCCCCCCAGCACTCCTACCCCGTGGTGCACGTGGCCGGCACGAACGGCAAGTCGACCACGACCCGCATGATCGAGGCGCTCCTGCGCGAGCGCAACCTGCGCGTCGGCCGTTTCACCAGTCCTCACCTCGTCTCCATGCGCGAGCGCATCTGCGTGGACGGTGCCCCGCTGAGCGAGGAGCGCTTCGTCGAGGTCTACGAGGACATCGTGCCGTACCTGGAGATGGTCGACGCCCAGGGCAGGCGGCTCTCCTTCTTCGAGACCCTCACCGCGATGGCGTTCGCCGCCTTCGCGGACGCCCCGGTGGACGTCGCGGTCATCGAGACCGGGATGGGCGGCATCACCGACGCCACCAACGTCGCCGACGGCGCCGTCGCGGTCATCACCCCCATCTCGCTCGACCACATGGACTACCTGGGACCCGATGTCGAGACCATCGCGGGGGAGAAGGCCGGCATCATCAAGCCCGGCGCGGTCGCGGTGCTCGCCCAGCAGCAGCTGCCCGCGGCCGGGGTGCTGATGCGGCAGGCCGCCGAGGTCGGGGCCACCGTGGCGCGCGAGGGACTGGAGTTCGGGGTGCTGAACCGCGAACTCGCCATCGGCGGGCAGCTGCTCCGGCTCAAGGGCCTCAAGGGGACCTACGACGACATCCTGCTCCCCCTGTACGGCGCCCATCAGGCGGGCAACGCGGTCTGCGCGCTGGCCGCGGCCGAGGCGCTGACCGGCGGGGACGAGCCTCTCGACGCCGAGCTGGTACGGCAGGCGTTCCTGGGGGTCCGCTCCCCGGGCAGGCTGGAGGTGGTGCGCAGGGGACCCACGGTGATCGTCGACGCGTCGCACAACCCCGCGGGCATGCAGGCCAGCCTGGACGCGGTGCAGGAGTCGTTCGACTTCGAGAAGCTCATCGGCGTGCTGGCGATGTTCGAGGACAAGGACGTCCAGGGCATGCTGGAGCTGCTGGAGCCGCTGATGGACGAGATCGTGGTGACCCGCAACTCCTCACCCCGGTCCATGGACGTGGACGAGCTCGCCGCCCTGGCCGAGGAGATCTTCGGTCTCGACCGGGTGTACCAGATCGAGCGGCTGGACAACGCGATCGACCGGGCGATCGGCATCGCCGACGCGCTGGGCGAGTTCAGCGGGGCCGGGGTGCTGATCACCGGGTCCGTGGTCACCGCCGGAGACGCGCGCCTCCTGCTCAAGGCGGAGGAGCCACGGTGATCGGGAACGGAAGAGACCCGGAACCGCCGGGCGTGGTCCGGCCGGTGCGGCCAGGCGGGAGCGAGAGATGATCACGGTCACTCCGGGGATGAGGCGCCTGTGCGCCAGCGTGCTCGGCATGGAGGCGATAGTCGTCGGGCTGTTCACGCCGGTGGCCATCAACGTCCAGGGCGTCGCGCCGGCGGTCGCGGCCACCGTCGGCCTGGGCCTGGCGGTGCTGTGCGTCGTGGTCATCGGCCTGCTCAAGCGGCCTTTCGCGTATGTGCTGGGCAGTGTGGTCCAGGTGCTCGCCATCGCCTCGGGCCTGATGGTCCCGACCATGTTCCTGCTCGGAACGATCTTCGCCGCGTTGTGGATCACGGCGATATTCGTCGCTCGCCGTGTCGAGGGCGTGACTTCTCGCTAAAGTCGGCCAACATGGCCGTCCCTCCCATCCAGCCGACGCGGGCGGTGGCAGCCGGGCCCACGGGCCTGGTGCGCGCGCTCCGTGTCTCCCCGATGCTCGACGTCGTGCTCGGGCTGCTCGTCGCGATGACGCTGCCACTGGCGATCGTCGCCATTCCCAACACCATCTCGGTGGTCGCGGCCCTGCTGCCCCCGGACGTCTCGCAGATAGAGATGATCCGGGCGCACGGGCTGGCGTTGCCCGCGATGGTCCTGACCGTGCCGGTCGCGGCGGTGGTCCTCCGCCGGATGAGGGCGGCCCCGATGGTGGTCGCGGGGCTGGCGCTGCTGGCCTTCGCCGACGCCGCCGGCGGGTACGCCGGGTCGACGGTGCCGGTGGGGGCCCTGAGGGTCCTGCACGGCGTCGGCGCGGGCCTGCTGGTCCCTGCCACGCTGATGGCCGTCTGGGGGCGCTCGCCGCTTCTGAGGGCCGTGTGGGGGGCCGCGCTGGCGGCCGGTCTGCTGGCCGCCCAGGCGCTCGCGCTCTGGCCCCTCGACCAGGTCGACTCCTGGCGCGTCACGCTCCAGCCGTACCCGATGCTCACCGGGGTCGCGCTCGCGCTGGCCGCGCTCTACCTCGTGCTCTGGCTGAGGGAGGGCGAGGGGGCCACGCCCGAGCCGGTCCTGTCCGGAGGGGGGCGCACGCTCTGGGCGGTGGTGCCCGCCGCGGGCGTCGCGGCCCTGGCGCTGGGCAGCACGTTCGACTGGCCGGCCGGCCTGGTGGTGCTGGCGGCCCTGGCCTCGGTCCTGGTGCTGCTGGTCCTGGCCTCCCGGGGGACGTCGAAGGGCACGGTGCAGCGCGCGCCGGCCTACGCGATGATCGCGGTCGGCGTCGTCCTCCTGCCGACCGCCGCCCAGACCACCTACGTCGAGCTCGGCGGGCTGGGCGGGCCGGGGCTGTCCGGTCTCTGGCCCGCCTTCGCGATCGCGACGGTGGCGGGCCTGCTCTCGGCCGTGCTGGTGAACCGGGCCGGCGCCGCGGCCGTGCCCGTGCTCACCGCGGGCGGGCTGGGGGTGCTGGTCGCGGGCCTGTGCGCGGTACGGCTCTTCCTGCCGGCCTCGGCCGGGTTCACGCTGATCCTCCCCTTCGTGCTGCTCGCGGTCGGCGCCTCGACGGCGCTCACCGCCGCGCTGCGCTCCTGTGACGAGGGGGCGGCGCTGACGGCGCTCTCGCTGTTCTTCCCGGCCGTGCTCGCGGGCTTCCTGCTGGGCAGCGGGGTCCAGGTGACCCGGCTGGAGCCGGTCCTGAAGCAGGCCACCACCCCGCAGGCGCTGGTCGACGGGTTCGTGGACGCGCTGCATCTGTGGGCGCTGATCGGGGGCGGCCTGGTGCTCGCGGTGATCGTGCTCGGCGCGGTCCTGGCACGGGTGCGGCCGGGGACCCCGGCGGATCCGGGCCGGGACGCCGCGGTCGCGGCACGCCCGGCGGGACCCGCCTCCGGCCTGGTGCCCTCTCCGGCTGGGGAGGCCGATCCGATGGGCGGCGGACGGCCGGGTGCCACGGCGTCCGGGCCGCCCGTCAGGACGGAGCGGGCGGCACCCTCGGTGGTGTGGCCGCGCTCCGGTGCCGCGGACTCCCCGGTGCCGTCGCGGCCGGAGCCGTTCCGTACGGAACCGGAACGCGGATCGACGGCCGCGGCCGGAGGCGGGGCCGGGGAGAGCGGCAGGGCCAGGCCCTGGCGCGAGCCGGACCGCGAGCCCGCCCACGACCCCGGGCGCGACCCCGGACGGGAGTCGGAGTGCGATCCCGGGCGGGAGACCGACCCCGGGGAGGTCGCCACGCCGCCGGTCGTGGTGCCGCCACCGGCGCCCTCACCGGAGGACGGACCCGGGAACGGCCCGGTCCGGGGGTGATCCGGCCGACCGCGGGGAAACGCGCCCGGGACGGTAAACTTCGCGCATTCATCGCAGTCGGCGATCCACGCATGTTCAAAGGAGAACGTCAGTGTCCGAGCGCACCCTAGTCCTGATCAAGCCCGACGGTGTGGCACGCGGCCTCATCGGCGACGTGATCGCCCGCATCGAGCGCAAGGGCCTGAAGGTCGTGGCGATGGAGCTGCGCACCCTGGACGTCGAGACCGCCAAGGCGCACTACGCCGAGCACTCCGAGCGGCCGTTCTTCGGCGAGCTGGTGGAGTTCATCACCTCCGGCCCGCTGGTGGCGCTGGTCCTCGAGGGGCCGCGCGCCATCGAGGCGTTCCGCTCCCTCGCGGGCCTGACCGACCCGGTCAAGTCCGCCCCCGGCACCATCCGCGGCGACCACGCCCTGGAGATCGGCGAGAACGTCGTGCACGGCTCCGACTCCCCGGAGTCCGCCGCCAGGGAGATCAAGATCTTCTTCCCGGACCGCTTCTGAGCGTCCGTCCTCGTCGTGCCCGCCGGGCCCCGCCGTCCTTCCGGACGGCGGGGCCCGCCGCGTTCCGCGAGCTTAAGAATTTTGCCGGGGCAGGCCGGCTCATTGCGCTCAAGGGTGGGTACATCACGTTACGATTCGAGTGCGTTCCGTAGTTTTCGCCGACCACCTGACGGAAGGAGGCCAGCCTTCCTCATGGGCAGCAATCTTGCTTTCCTAGGCCGTGACATGGCGGTCGACCTCGGCACCGCGAACACCCTCGTCTACGTGCGCGGCCGCGGGATCGTGCTCAACGAGCCGTCCGTCGTGGCGATCAACACCACGACCGGGAAGATCGTGGCCGTTGGCATCGAGGCCAAGCGGATGATCGGCCGCACACCGGGCAACATCGTCGCCATCCGCCCGCTCAAGGACGGCGTCATCGCCGACTTCGACGTCACCGAGCGCATGCTGCGCTACTTCATCCAGCGGGTGCACAAGCGCCGTCACTTCGCCAAGCCGCGCATCATCATCGCGGTGCCGAGCGGGATCACCGGGGTCGAGCAGCGGGCGGTCAAGGAGGCCGGGTACCAGGCCGGAGCGCGCCGGGTCTACATCGTCGAGGAGCCCATGGCCGCCGCGATCGGCGCGGGCCTGCCGGTGCACGAGCCCACCGGCAACATGGTGGTCGACATCGGCGGTGGTACCACCGAGGTGGCGATCATCTCGATGGGCGGCGTGGTGACCAGCCAGTCGATCCGGGTGGGCGGCGACGAGCTCGACCACGCGATCATCGCCTTCGCGAAGAAGGAGCACTCGCTCATGCTGGGCGAGCGGACCGCCGAGGAGATCAAGATGGCCATCGGCTCCGCCTGCCCGATGCCCGAGGAGAGCCATGCCGAGATCCGGGGCCGTGACCTGGTCAGCGGCCTGCCGAAGACGATCGTGGTGTCGGCCGCCGAGATCCGCAAGGCCATCGAGGAGTCGCTGAACGCGATCGTCGACGCGGTGAAGACCACGCTCGACAAGTGCCCGCCGGAGCTCTCCGGAGACCTCATGGACCGCGGGATCGCCCTGACCGGGGGCGGAGCGCTGCTGAAGGGCATGGACGAGCGGCTGAAGGCCGAGACCGGCATGCCGATCCACCTCGTCGACAACGCCCTCGACTCCGTGGCGCTGGGGTCGGGCAAGTGCGTGGAGGACTTCGACGCCCTGCAGCAGGTGCTGGTCCCCGAGCCGCGGCACTGATGAAGGACACGCGCCGGGCACGCATCAACCTGGGGCTGCTGCTGGCGGCCGCGCTGGTGCTCGTGACCGTCGACCACCGTTCGGCGGAACGGTCGCCGTTCGATCCGCTCCGCGGGGCCGGGACGACGGTGTTCGGGTCCCTGGAGAGCGCGGGGGCCGGGATCGTGCGGCCCGTCGGCGGATTCTTCGAGACGGTGACCGGCGCGTTCTCGGCGCAGGACCGGATCGAGCGGCTGCAGGCCGAGAACCAGCGGCTCAAGCGCGACCTGATGGCCCAGAGCCTCGACCGGAGACGTTCGGAGGAGCTGCGCCGGTTGCTCGCCGTCGCCGGGACCGGTGGATACCGGATCCTGCCCGCCCAGGTGATCGCCCGGCGGGGGGCGCCGGGGTTCGAGGAGGCGGTCGAACTCGACGTGGGACGCGCCGACGGGGTGCGTACGGAGATGACCGTGCTGAACGCCGACGGCCTGGTCGGCAGGGTCGTCCGGACGGGCTCGGCCACCTCCACCGTGGTCCTGCTGAGCGACGCCGCCTCGGCGGCGGGGGCCCGGCTGGAGGGCAGCAACGAGATCGGGGTGGTGCACGGGGTCGGGGAGAGCGGGAGGCTGGTCCGGTTCCGGTTGCTGGACTCGACCGCGCCGATCACCCCCGGGCACCGGATCGTGAGCTTCGGCTCCCACCGGGGCGTGCCGTACGTGGCGGGGGTGCCGATCGGGGTGATCGAGCGGGTCGAGGCCACGCCGGGTGAGCTGACCCGCATCGCGTACGCGCGGCCGTACGCCGATCTGACCGCACTCGAGGTGGTCGGCGTGGTGGTACAGGCGCCGGAGCGCCCCGTGCGCGACGCGGTGGTCCCGCCGCCCCCGCCCTCCGGGCCGCGTAAGGCGGACACCCGCCGGGTGCGGCGAGAGGGGGTGTGATCGGATGGGCCGCACGGTGGCGTTCGCGGTGCTGGTCGTGGGGATCATGGTGGCCCAGGTCAGCGTGGTCAACCGGCTCCCGCTGCCCGGGCACGCAGCGCCGGACCTGGTGCTGCTCGCCGTGGTGGGGTACGCGCTGGCCCGCGGTGCCGTCCCCGGCGCCGTCGCGGGGTTCGCCACCGGCCTGGTGAGCGACGTCCTGCCGCCGGTGGCGCACCTGTTCGGGCACAACGCGCTGGTGTTCTGCATCGTCGGATCCGTGGCGGGACGCGCGGCGCGGGGCCGTCCGGGCGCGGAACCGCTCGTGGCGCTGGCCTGCGCGGCCGCGGGGCCGGCGATCGCCATGGTCACGGGTGCCCTGCTGGGGGATCCCAGAAGCGACCTGTCCCTGCTGGCGACGGTGCTGCCGCGGGCGATCGTCTACACCATGCTCGCCGCGCCGCCGGTGGTCTGGGCGGTGCGCAGGCTGGTCCGCGGGCCGGAGCCGCAGCCG
Source organism: Streptosporangium sp. NPDC050855 (assembly GCF_044456585.1). Lineage (NCBI taxonomy): Bacteria > Bacillati > Actinomycetota > Actinomycetes > Streptosporangiales > Streptosporangiaceae > Streptosporangium > Streptosporangium sp. NPDC050855. Next base: position 616,076 of record NZ_JBITFY010000003.1, on the reverse strand, counting down.
GTCCATCTGCGCGCGTACGTGATGCGAAGCCGGGCGTGAGAGGCGCCGGGGATCGGGGTCCTGGGTGAGGCGGGTGGGAAGGGGCGGACATGGGGTTGATGCGGGGACGGCTGGTCGTGGTGCAGGTGCTGGTGGCGTCGATGCTGGCGGTGCTCGCGGTGCGGCTCTGGCAGGTACAGGTGGTGCGGGGGGCGGAGTACGTGACCGCCGCGACCGAGACGCGCACGCGTGACGTGGTGGTCCCGGCGGTACGGGGGCAGATCCTCGACGCGTCGGGCCGTCCGCTGGTACGCAACCGGACCACGCTGGTGGTCTCGGTCGACCGGACCCGATTGAACCGGATGGAGGGCAACGGCAGGGCGGTGCTGCAGAGGCTGGCCGCGGTGCTCGGCCGCCGTCCCGACGAGCTGCGCGAGCGGATCAGGGCGTGCGGCCCCGGCGTGGCCCGGCCGTGCTGGCCCGGTTCGCCCTTCCAGCCGATCCCGATCGACGCCGACGTCACCACCCGCGAGGCCCTGCAGATCCTGGAGCGGCAGGAGATGTTCCCCGGGGTGACCGCCGAGGTGCAGGCCGTGCGGCAGTACCCGCGCAAGGGCGCGGGAGCGCAGGCACTGGGCTACCTGCAGCCGATCACGCAGGAGGAGATGGAGCGCAAGGGCGGGCGCAGGCAGGCGTTCTCCGGGGTGGACCTGGTGGGCAGGGACGGGCTGGAGTCGATCTACGACGTGCCGCTGCGGGGGACGCCGGGGACGCGGCGGGTGCAGGTCGACCGGCTCGGCAAGGTGATGGGCGTGGAGCGGAACGTGCCGCCGGTGCCGGGGGACACGCTGATCACCAGTATCGACGCCAGGGTGCAGTCGGTGGCGGAGAAGGCGCTGCGCGAGGCGATGAAGGGCGCCCCCAAGGCCGACGGCGCGGCGGCGGTGGTGCTGGACGCCAGGACGAGCCGGGTGCTCGCGCTGGCCAGCGCGCCGACGTACGATCCGGCGGTCTGGACGGGGGGCATCTCCGAGGGCGAGTACCAGCGGCTGCTGTCGGGCAAGGCGGGCAAACCGCTGGTGTCACGGGCCATCAAGGGCGAGTTCGCGCCCGGTTCGACGTTCAAGGTGTCGTCGGTGGCCGCGATGCTCAAGGACGGCTACCCGCTGCACGGCCGCTACGACTGCCCGGGATCGTTCATGGTGGGCGACCGGCCGTTCAACAACTTCCGGGGCATCGCCCTGGGGTCGCTCACCCTGCACATGGCGCTGGTGAAGTCCTGCGACACGATCTTCTACCGGGCGGCCTACGAGCAGTGGCTGCGCGACGGCGGGCTCAACCCCAAGGGCAGGCCCAAGGAGCCCATGGCCGCCATGGCCCGCGCCTACGGGTTCGGCCGTCCCACCGGCATCGACCTGCCGGGCGAGTCGCCGGGACGCATCCCCGACAGGGCCTGGAAGAAGACCATCTGGGCGGCGACCAAGGAGACCAACTGCAAGCGGGCCAAGACCGGTTACCCGGAGGTGGCCGGGAAGAGCCCCAGCAGGGCGGCCTTCCTCAAGCGGCTGGCGTACGAGAACTGCCTGGAGGGGTTCCAGCTGCGTCCCGGGGACGCGGCGAACTTCTCCATCGGGCAGGGGGACGTGCTGGTGACGCCGCTGCAGCTGGCGGCGGCCTACACGGCGCTGGTCGGCGACGGCAGGCTGCGCAGCCCGCGGGTGGGCTGGGCGCTGGTGCGTCCCGACGGCACCAAGGTCAAGGAGATCAAGGTGCCGGTGACGGGCAGGTTGCCGCTCTCGCCGAAGGAGCGGGCCTACATCAAGGGTGCGCTGAGCGAGGTCGCCTCCGACGGCACCGCGGCCGGGGCCTTCTCCGGGTTCCCCATGGACAAGGTCAAGGTCGGCGGCAAGACCGGCACCGCCGAGGTCTACGGCAAGGCCGACACGTCGTGGTTCGCCTCGTTCGCCCCGACGGACAAGCCCCGGTTCGTGATCGTCGTCATGGTGTCCCAGGGAGGCATGGGCGGCCAGACCGCGGCCCCGGCGGTGCGGAAGATCTACGAGGGCATCTACGGGTTCTCGCCGGACGGGAAGACGGCCGGCCCTCCCATCCTGCCGGGCGGGCGTCCGGCGAGCAGGCTTCCGGTGATCGCGCGGGACGGGACGGTGGCGCGGTGACACCCGCCGGGGGGACGTCCGCCAAGGTGACGTCCGCCGGGGGGACGTTCGTCCGGGAGGCGTTCGTCGAAGGGACGTCCACCGGGAAGACGTCCGCGGGGAGGACGGGGTGAGCCGCGCGGGCGTCGCGCCGATGACCAGGGGGGCGCCGGCGCGGACGTCCCTGGCCGGGCGGACGGTGGCGGCGGCCTCCGCGCTGAGGCGGACGGACGGGCTGATGCTGGTGGCCGTCACCGCGCTGGCGGTGATCGGCACGATGCTGGTCTGGTCGTCGACCAGGACCTGGGCGGCCGGATCCACCGGCCTGGTCAAGAAGCACGTCCTCAACCTCGTCATCGGGGCAGTGCTGGCCGCCGGGACCGCGATGGTGGACCACCGGGCGCTGCGGGCCTTCGCGCCGCTGGTGTACGGGGTGACGCTGGTCGGGCTGTGCCTGGTGCTCACGCCGCTCGGCAGCACCGTGAACGGCGCCCACTCGTGGATCATGCTCGGCGGCGGGTTCGCGTTCCAGCCGTCGGAGTTCGCCAAGCTCGGCCTGGCACTGATGCTGGCGATGCTGCTGACCAGGCGGGCCAAGGGCACCGAGCGGCCTCAGGGGCCGTACGTGGTGGTCTCGCTGGTGGTGGCCACCTGCACCATGGCCCTGGTGATGCTCCAGCCCGACCTGGGCACCACGATGGTCATCGGGGTGATCACGGCCGGCACGATCGTGGTGGCCGGGGTGCGCAAGCGCTGGATCGCAGGGCTGGGCCTGGCGGTGGCCGGGGCCGGGGCCGCGGCGTGGTTCCTCGACGTGCTGGAGCCCTACCAGATCGCCAGGTTCACCGCGTTCCTCAACCCGTCGGTGGACCCGCGCGGGGTCGGCTACAACAGCACCCAGTCGCTGATCGCGATCGGGTCGGGGGAGGTGCTCGGCAAGGGGCTGTTCGGGGGCGGCCAGACCACCGGCCGTTTCGTGCCCGAGCAGCACACCGACTTCATCTTCACGGTGGCGGGGGAGGAGTTCGGCTTCCTCGGCTCGGTCACCGTGGTGGCGCTGCTGGGGGTGATCCTGCTGCGCGGGGCGCGGATCGCCCGCGAGTGCGACGACAGGTTCGGCATGCTGGTGGGCGGGGCGATCGTCTGCTGGCTGGCCTTCCAGACGTTCGTCAACATCGGGATGACGATCGGGATCATGCCGATCACCGGCCTGCCCCTGCCGTTCGTCTCCTACGGCGGTACCGCCACCTTCGCGAACATGATCGCCTTCGGGCTGCTCCAGGCGATCCACCGGCGCGGGCATTCGTCGTAGTCCCGGCGGTCCCGGCGGTCCCGGCCGTCCCTGCGGTTCGCCGGCCACCGTCCGGATCGGCCGTCCCGGTCGCCCGTGCGGGCGGGCGACGAAGCCCGGTCCGTACGGTCACCGGGGGTGCGGAAAGGGCCGGAGAGGTGCCGGACGCCTGGTGCACCCCTCGGAGGCGGATATTCTTGACCGCATGTCTGTCGAGTCGCTGTTTCCCCGCCTGGAAGCGCTCCTGCCCAGGGTGCAGAAGCCGATCCAGTACGTCGGAGGTGAGCTCAACTCGACCGTCAAGGACTGGGACGAGACCACGGTCCGCTGGGCGCTGATGTATCCGGACGCCTACGAGGTCGGGCTGCCCAACCAGGGCGTCCAGATCCTCTACGAGATCCTCAACGAGCTGCCGGAGACACTGGCCGAGCGGACCTACGCGGTCTGGCCGGACCTGGAGGCGCTGATGCGCTCCGAGGGCGTGCCCCAGTTCACGGTCGACGCGCACCGGCCGGTACGGGCGTTCGACGTGCTCGGGCTGTCGTTCTCCACCGAGCTCGGCTACACCAACATGCTGACCGCGCTGGACCTGGCCGGCATCCCGCTGAGGGCGGCCGACCGGGGCGACGAGGACCCGATCGTGCTGGCCGGTGGCCACGCGGCGTTCAACCCCGAGCCGATCGCCGAGTTCCTCGACGCCGCCGTGCTGGGCGACGGGGAGCAGATCGCCATCGCGATCACCGAGGTCATCCGGGAGTGGAAGACCGAGGGCTCGCCCGGCGGCCGGGACGGGCTGCTGATGCGGCTGGCCGAGTCCGGCGGGGTCTACGTGCCGAAGTTCTACGACGTCGACTACCACCCCGACGGCCGTATCCAGCGCGTGGCGCCCAACAGGCCCGGCGTGCCGTGGCGGATCCACAAGCACACGGTCATGGACCTGGACGAGTGGCCGTACCCGAAGAAGCCGCTGGTCCCGCTGGCCGAGACCGTGCACGAGCGGTTCAGCGTGGAGATCTTCCGCGGCTGCACCCGCGGTTGCCGGTTCTGCCAGGCCGGCATGATCACCCGCCCGGTGCGGGAGCGGTCGATCACCACGATCGGCGACATGGTCGAGGCGGGCGTGAAGGCGTCCGGCTTCAACGAGGTCGGCCTGCTGTCGCTGTCGTCGGCGGACCACTCCGAGATCGGCGAGGTGGCCAAGGGGCTGGCGGACCGCTACGAGGGCACCAACACCTCGCTCTCGCTGCCCTCCACCCGGGTCGACGCCTTCAACATCGACCTGGCGAACGAGTTCTCCCGCGGCGGGCGCCGTTCCGGCCTGACGTTCGCCCCGGAGGGCGGCTCGGAGCGGATGCGCAAGGTGATCAACAAGATGGTCACCGAGGAGGACCTCATCCGGACCGTCACCACGGCCTACACCCAGGGCTGGCGGCAGGTGAAGCTCTACTTCATGTGCGGCCTGCCGACCGAGGAGGACGCCGACGTCCTGGGCATCGCCGACCTGGCCAAGAAGGTCATCAAGGCGGGCCGCGAGGCCACCGGGTCGCGCGACGTGCGCTGCACGGTCTCCATCGGCGGGTTCGTGCCCAAGCCGCACACGCCGTTCCAGTGGGCCGGCCAGGCCGACCACGAGACGGTCGACCGCAGGCTGCGGGCGCTGAGGGAGGCATTGCGCGGCGACCGCGAGTACGGCCGTGCCATCGGCATCCGCTACCACGACGGCAAGCCCTCGATCGTGGAAGGCCTGCTCTCCCGCGGTGACCGACGTGTCGGCGAGGTCATCCGCGCGGTGTGGGAGGACGGCGGCCGGTTCGACGGCTGGAGCGAGCACTTCTCCTACCAGCGCTGGATGGACGCCGCCGAGAAGGCCGGGGTGGACGTCGGCTGGTACACCACGCGCGAGCGCGGCGAGAACGAGGTGCTTCCCTGGGACCACCTCGACGCCGGTCTCGACCGCGAATGGCTCTGGCAGGACTGGCAGGACGCGGTCAACGACGTCGAGGTCGAGGACTGCCGGTGGACGCCCTGTTACGACTGCGGCGTCTGCCCCACGATGGGCACCGAGATCCAGATCGGGCCCACCGGGAAGAAGCTGCTGCCACTCACGGTTGTCTGAGGTGGGCGGTGCGTGAGCACCGCCCGCCCGAGAACGACGACCACGACCCGGGAAGGACGACACCGCCCTGAAACCAGCTCCCGACGGGCCGCCGCCCGCGCCCGTGGTGCAGCGCCTTCGAGTGCGCTACGCCAAGCGTGGCCGCCTGCGTTTCACCAGCCACCGCGACATCTCCAGGGCGCTCGAACGAGCCGTCCGGCGGGCCGACGTCCCGGTGGCGTTCAGCGCGGGTTTCTCACCCCATCCGAAGATCTCCTACGTGGGAGGGGCCGCCCCCACCGGTGTCGCCAGCGAGGCCGAGTACCTGGAGATCAGCGTCACGCGCGAGTGCGACCCCGAGCGGCTCAGGATCGCCCTGGACACCTCGCTGCCCGACGGTCTCGACGTGCTCGACGTCGTCGAGGCGGGGAACACGAGCCTGGCCGACCGGATGGAGTGCTCGGCGTGGGAACTGCGGCTGCCGGGAGCCGATCCCGCTCTCGCGGAGGTGGCGGTCGGGAAATTCCTCTCCGCCGATCAGGTCGAGGTCGAACGCCTTACCAAGAAGGGGATACGACGCTTCGACGCCCGCGAGGCCGTGCTGAGCCTTGCGGTATTTGAGGGAAATGAGACAACAGCAGGTCAGGCGTCCGGTCAGCCATGTGTCATACTTCGCATGGTTGTACGGCACGCAACTCCTGCCGTACGACCCGACGACGTTCTCACTGGACTGCGTCTTGTGGCTGACTTCGCGCCGCCGGTGCCCCCCGAGGTGACCAGGCTGGCGCAGGGCCCGCTCGACGTGCACACCGGTGAGCCCGCCGACCCGCTCGGCCTGGACCGCGACACCACGCGCGGCGGCGAAGCGGACCCGGTGGGCAGGCACGTCGGCGGCGACACATAGGACTTGGCGCCGGGCCCCTGGCCTGGCGGACAGTGAGAGACGAGAGCTCCCGCGCGGCGCGGAGACGTGCCCGGGAGCTGAACGGGAGAGCGTCCGCATGCTCGAGAACGAGCCCGAGACCGGGGCCAGCGGCCCCGGCGGGAACACCACGACAGATCAGCCGCGGCCGGTCCGCCGCAGGGCCGCGAGCCGGCCCGCGGGACCTCCGCCGGAGGAGCCGGAGCCGACCCCCGCGGCACGGACCACCGCACCACCGGTGGCCGGGGCCTTCGCGCCCGCAGCCGAGCCGCCTTCATCGGGGGCCGAGGCGTCCGGGCCGGTGACCGCCCGGCCGGTGGACGGCGACCCCGCCGGGTCCGCCGAGGGCACGGAGCCCGCGGAGCCCGTGGAGCCCGTGGCCCCGGAGGCGCCCAAGCGCGCCACCAGGCGCAGGGCCGCCGCGGCCGACGGCACGACCACCACCACGCGCCGCAGCCGCGCCAAGAAGACGGCCGAGCCGGTCGCCGAGCCCGTTCAGGACGTCGATCCGGTGATCGCCGGGCCCACGGGCCCCGCCGAGTCCCTGACGCCGGTCGTGGCCGCTCCCGAGCCGTCCGTCGAGCAGGCGCAGGACGAGCAGCCGCCCGCCGCGCCGGCCCGTCGTACCCGCTCGCGCAAGAAGGCCGTCGTGCAGGAGGCCGCGGCCGAGCCCGCCTTCTCCGAGCCCGCCTTCTCCGAGCCGGCCCCCACGACCGCCGAGCCGGTCGCCGAGCCGGTCGCCGAGCCGACCCCGGAGCCGGTGACGGCGCGGGACGAGGACGTGACCCCCGCCGAGGCCGAGGAGGACGAGGCGGCGCTGCTGCTGGAGCTGCCCGTCGAGGAGCCGTTCGACGACGAGCCCGACGGTGAGGACGTCATCGAGGAGCCCAGGCCCGGCTTGTTCGCGAACCCCTTCGGGCTGACCTCCCAGGAACGTTCCGAGGTGCCCTCGGTGACCTTCCAGGCGCCCGCCGCGGTGTTCCAGCCGCTGTTCCAGGCCCCTGACCCGCAGCTCGCCGCGCAGGCCCCCGCGCGTCCCGCACCCGTCCAGCCGCCCGCGCCGCCGGTCGAGCCCGCCGAGGCCGTGGCCGAGAGCGCCGAGGAGCCCGAGGACGACGACCTGGACGAGGGCGACGACGACGCCGGCGGCCGCCGCCGCAGGCGCCGCAGGGGCGGCCGGGGCCGCGGCAAGACGCGCGACCTGGACGAGGGCGAGGAGACCGAGGCCGAGCAGGCCGACGAGGACCGCTCCGAGGCCGACGCCGACGACGAGAACGAGAGCGGCAGCTCGCGCCGGCGCCGTCGCAGGCGCCGCAGGGGCACCGACGAGGTCGCCGAGGTGCCGGACGACCCGCCCAACACGGTGGTGCGCATCCGCGCCCCCCGCGCCGGGCGCAGCACCTCGGTGGACGAGGTGCAGAGCGTGCGCGGCTCCACCCGCCTGGAGGCCAAGAAGCAGCGCCGCCGCGAGGGGCGCGAGCTGGGCCGCAGGCGTCCGCCGATCATCACCGAGTCGGAGTTCCTGGCCCGCCGGGAGTCGGTCGAGCGGATGATGGTGGTCCGCCGTACCGGTGGCCGCACCCAGATCGCGGTGCTGGAGGACAACGTCCTCGTCGAGCACTACGTCAACCGCGAGGCGAGCCAGTCGTACGTGGGCAACGTCTACCTCGGCAAGGTGCAGAACGTGCTGCCGAGCATGGAGGCGGCGTTCGTCGACATCGGCAAGGGCCGCAACGCGGTCCTGTACGCCGGAGAGGTGAACTTCGACACCGCGGGGCTGGAGGGCCAGCCCAAGCGGATCGAGGTGGCGCTGAAGTCGGGCCAGTCGGTGCTGGTGCAGGTCACCAAGGACCCCATGGGGCACAAGGGCGCCCGGCTGACCAGCCAGATCAGCCTGCCGGGACGCTACCTGGTCTACGTGCCCGACGGCTCGATGACCGGGATCAGCCGCAAGCTCCCCGACAAGGAGCGCACCCGCCTCAAGAGCATCCTGAAGAAGGTCATGCCGGAGAACGCGGGCGTCATCGTCCGCACGGCCGCCGAGGGCGCCTCCGAGGAGGAGCTCGCCCGCGACGTGGCCAGGCTCTCGGCGCAGTGGGAGAACATCCAGCGCAAGGCCAAGTCGGCCAGCGCGCCGGAGCTGCTCTCCTCCGAGCCGGACCTGACCGTCCGGGTGGTCCGCGACGTGTTCAACGAGGACTTCGCCTCGCTGGTCGTGGCCGGTGAGGACGTCTGGGAGACCGTCGACGAGTACGTCCGCTACGTCGCCCCGCACCTGGCCGACCGGCTCAGCCGGTGGGAGGAGAGCGGCGACGTCTTCGCGGCCTACCGGATCGACGAGCAGATCGCCAAGGCGATGGAGCGCAAGGTCTGGCTGCCCAGCGGCGGCTCGCTGGTGATCGACCGGACCGAGGCCATGACGGTGGTCGACGTCAACACCGGCAAGTTCACCGGCCAGGGCGGCAACCTGGAGGAGACGGTCACCCGCAACAACCTGGAGGCGGCCGAGGAGATCGTCCGCCAGCTCCGGCTCCGTGACATCGGCGGCATCATCGTGATCGACTTCATCGACATGGTGCTGGAGAACAACCGGGACCTGGTGCTGCGGCGGCTGCTGGAGTGCCTGGCCCGCGACCGTACCAAGCACCAGGTCGCCGAGGTCACCTCGCTGGGCCTGGTGCAGATGACGCGCAAGCGGGTCGGCCAGGGCCTGCTGGAGGCGTTCTCCACCGTCTGCGAATGCTGCAACGGCCGCGGCCTGCACGTCTCGACCGAGCCGGTCGAGGCCAAGCCCGAGCCGCGCGGCACCCAGGGCAAGATGGCGGTCGAGAAGGCCGTGTCCGAGAAGCTCGGCAAGGACGGTAACCACGCGGTGGCGGCCGGTGACCAGTCGGGCCGTGATACGGTGACCGATGCGCTTGACGGCGTCCAGAACGAGGACGGTCAGGCAGCGCAGGCTTCTGGCCGGGGGCGGAGACGCTCCCGCAAGGCCAGGCCGGCCGAGTAGGTCCCGTCCGGAGATCTCGCCGCGACGAGGTCCGGCCAGGTGGTTCCCGCGGGGCGGTGAGGGGTTCGTGACATGTCACGGGCTTCCGCACCACCCCGGAGGGCGTCGCCGGGCCGGTCGTCGCGGGCGGGGATCCCGCGGGACGGGACCTGAGGCCGGCACCCCCGACGTTCCGCCCGGTTCGACCAGGACACCGTGAATCCGGTACTCTGGTGAACCGGTGCGCTCATGGCGCGCCCTGTTCGCGCGCCTACCCGGTACGTCATCAACGACCACAGCCGGATGCGGGGCGCAGCATCCAGCGAGCAAGCAGTCAAAGAAGGGTTCCGCGGTGTACGCGATCGTTCGTTGCGGCGGCAGGCAGCAGAAGGTCTCCGTCGGTGACGTCCTTGAGGTGGACAAGGTCGCCGGCGAGGTCGGTTCCACGGTTTCGCTGCCGACGGTCCTCGTCGTCAACGACGGCGACGTGACCACCGAGGCGGGCAAGTTCACGGTCGCCGCCGAGATCATCGGTGAGACCAAGGGTCCGAAGATCCGGATCCTGAAGTACAAGAACAAGTCGGGGTACAAGAAGCGCCAGGGTCACCGCCAGCGGTACACCCAGGTGAAGATCACCGGCATCGACCAGGCCTGAGTTTCGGGAGTTTTGCGAGATGGCACACAAGAAGGGCGCGTCGTCCACTCGGAACGGCCGCGACTCCAACGCCCAGCGACTCGGTGTGAAGCGCTTCGGCGGTCAGCTGGTCAACGCCGGCGAGATCATCGTCCGTCAGCGCGGCACCCACTTCCACCCCGGCGACAACGTCGGCCGTGGCAGTGACGACACGCTGTTCGCACTGGCCGCGGGCCACGTGCTGTTCGGCGTCAAGCGCGGACGCCGCGCGGTGAGCATCGTTCCGGTCACCGTTCCGGCCGCGGAGTAGATTCGCGCCGAAAGACGTTCACGGCAGGGGTGGATCGCATACAGCGGTCCGCCCCTGTTCGCGTTTTCAGGAAATTGCCGTAGATAGGGGTAGAAAACAGCATGCCGGACTTTGTGGACCAGGTGGTCCTGCACATCAAGGCCGGTGACGGGGGGAACGGCTGTGCCTCTGTGCATCGGGAGAAGTTCAAGCCCCTGGGAGGGCCGGACGGAGGCAACGGCGGCCGGGGCGGCAACGTGATCCTGGAGGTCGCCGCCAACACCGCGACGCTCCTGGAGTACCACCACCGCCCGCACCGCAAGGCCGAGAACGGCAAGCAGGGGGGTGGCTCCAACCGCGACGGCGCCAACGGCGCCGACATCATCATCCCGGTGCCGGACGGCACCGTGGTCAAGGACGCCACCACCGGCGAGGTGCTGATCGACCTCATCGGGGTGGGCACCCGCTACGTGATCGCCGAGGGCGGCCACGGCGGGCTCGGCAACGCCGCGCTGGCCTCGGCCAAGCGCAAGGCCCCCGGCTTCGCGCTGCTGGGCGAGCCCGGCGACGAGCTCGACGTGATGCTGGAGATGAAGAGCGTCGCCGACGTGGCGCTGGTCGGCTTCCCCAGCGCGGGCAAGTCCTCCCTGATCGCCGCGCTCTCCGCGGCCCGCCCCAAGATCGCCGACTACCCGTTCACCACGCTGGTGCCCAACCTCGGGGTGGTCACCGCGGGCGACACGATCTTCACCGTCGCCGACGTGCCCGGCCTGATCCCCGGGGCCTCGCAGGGCAAGGGGCTGGGCCACGAGTTCCTGCGCCACGTCGAGCGGTGCAACACGCTCGTGCACGTGATCGACTGCGCCACCATGGAGCCGGGCCGCGACCCGATCAGCGACTACGAGGTGATCGAGGCCGAGCTGGCCGCGTACGGGAAGCTGGAGGACCGGCCGCGGCTGGCGGTGCTCAACAAGTCCGACGTGCCCGACGCCAGGGAGCTGGCCGAGATCGTCACGCCGATGCTCGTCGAGCGCGGCCTGCGGGTCTTCTCGATCTCCGCGGCCACCCACGAGGGCCTCAAGGAGCTGACCTACGCCATGGGCGAGATGGTCGCCGCGGCCAGGGCCGCCGCGCCGGTGCCCGAGCCGACCCGCCTGGTGATCAGGCCCAGGCAGCACGGCGACACCGGATTCGCGGTCCGCCGGATCGACGACGACACCTTCCAGGTCACCGGGGTCAAGCCGGAGCGGTGGATCCGCCAGACCGACTTCACCAACGACGAGGCCGTGGGGTACCTGGCCGACCGGCTGGAGCGGCTCGGCGTGGAGGAGGAGCTCACCAAGGCCGGTGCCAAGGCCGGGGCCGAGGTGATCATCGGTTCCATGGAGAACGGGTACATCTTCGACTGGCAGCCGACGCTCAACGCCGAGGCCGTGCGCCAGGGGCCGCGCGGTTCGGACAACCGGCTCGGCGGGCAGTGACCGCTCCCCGATGCCGCTCCTGTCAGTGCCGCTCTCTCCGGTGACCGTCGCAGACGGTGATCGTCGTCGAAAGGTGCCCGTCGTGGACGCTGCGCGCGAACGGATCCGTACGGCCGCACGCCTGGTCGTGAAGGTGGGTTCGTCCTCGCTCACCACCCCGCAGGGAATGATCGACGTCGACCGGGTGGACGCCCTGGTCGACGTGCTGGCCGCCCGGCGGGGGGCGGGAACCCAGATCGTGCTGGTCTCCTCGGGGGCGATCGCGGCCGGGCTGGGCCCGCTGGGGCTGTCGGCGCGCCCGCGCGACCTGGCGACCCAGCAGGCCGCCGCCTCGGTGGGTCAGGGCGTGCTGGTGGCCCGCTACACCTCCTCCTTCGCCCGGTACGGCCTGCGCGTCGGCCAGGTGCTGCTGACCGCCGACGACATGATGCGCCGCTCGCACCACGTCAACGCCGAGCGCACGCTGGCCCGGCTGCTGGAGCTGGGCATCGTCCCGGTGGTCAACGAGAACGACACCGTGGCCACCGACGAGATCCGCTTCGGCGACAACGACCGGCTCGCCGCGCTGGTCGCCCACCTGACCCGGGCCGACGCGCTGGTGCTGCTGTCGGACGTGGACGCCCTCTACGACGGTGATCCCCGCCGTCCGGGTGCCCGCAGGCTCACCGACGTACGCGGGCCCGCCGATCTGGTCGGGGTCGAGCTCGGCAAGGGGGGAGCGGTCGGCACCGGCGGCATGGTCACCAAGGTGCAGGCCGCCACGATCGCCACCGGCGCGGGGGTCCCCGTGGTGCTGACCGCGGCCGCGCACGCGGCCCAGGCGCTGGCCGGGACCGACGTCGGCACCTACTTCCACCCGGGCGGGCGTCACCCGGGCACCCGCCTGCTCTGGCTGGCCCACGCCACCACCGGCCGGGGCCGGCTCCACCTGGACTCCGGCGCGGTCGAGGCCGTGGTGGGCCGGCGCATGTCGCTGCTGCCCGCCGGGGTCACCGGTGTCGAGGGCGAGTTCGCGGCCGGTGACCCGGTGGACCTGTGCGGGCCGCGCGGCCGGGTGGTCGCGCGCGGCCTGGTCAACTTCGACGCGGCCGAGATCCCCGGCCTGCTCGGCCGCTCCACCCGGGAGCTGGCGGCCAGCATGGGCCCGGAGTACGAGCGAGAGCTGATCCACCGCGACGACATCGTCATACTGGAAACCCACAACTAGTTCTTTTGGAGCGCGAAGATGTCCGAGGACTTCCTGAAGGTGGCCCTGGCGGCCAAAGAGGCCGCCGCCGAGCTGGCCCCGCTGCCGAGGGCGCCGAAGGACGCCGCGCTCCGGGTGGTCGCCGACGCGCTGGTGGCCGCGTCCGCAGAGATCGTCGCGGCCAACGCGCTCGACGTGCGCCGGGCGGGCGAGAACGGCGTGTCCGAGTACATGATCGACCGTCTCCGCCTGGACGAGGCCAGGATCGCCTCGATCGCCGAGGCGGTCCGCCAGGTGGCCGACCTGCCCGACCCGGTGGGCGAGGTGGTCCGGGGCAACACCCTGCCCAACGGGCTGGAGCTGCGCCAGGTGCGGGTCCCGCTGGGGGTCATCGGCATCGTCTACGAGGGCCGTCCCAACGTGACCGTGGACGCGGCGGCGCTCTGCCTGAAAAGCGGCAACGCCACCCTGCTGCGCGGCTCGTCCAGCGCGTACGAGTCCAACACGGTGCTGGTGAGGGTCATGCAGGAGGCGCTGGCGGGCACCGAGGTGCCGGCCGGGGCGGTCCAGCTGGTCCCGGGGACGTCCCGCGACTCGGTCAAGGAGCTCATGCGGGCCCGCGGCCTGGTGGACGTGCTGATCCCGCGCGGCGGCGCGTCGCTGATCAACTCGGTGGTGGAGGAGTCCACGGTCCCGGTGATCGAGACCGGGGTGGGCAACTGCCACGTCTACGTCGACGCGGACGCCGACGTCGAGCTCGCCGTGCAGATCCTGCTCAACTCCAAGGTCCAGCGGCCCTCGGTGTGCAACGCCGCCGAGACGGTGCTGGTGCACGCGGCCGTCGCCGACGCCTTCGTGCCGCGGGCGCTGGCCGCGCTGGCCGCCGAGGGCGTGACGGTGCACGGGGACGCCCGGATCGCGGCCTACGGCGACGTGGTGGCGGCCGGGGAGGAGGACTTCCGGACGGAGTACCTCTCGCTGGACATCGCCGCCGCCGTGGTCGACTCCCTGGACGAGGCGGTCGCGCACATCAGGAGGTACGGCTCGGCGCACACCGAGGCGATCGTGACCCGCTCGGTCGGCGCGGCGCGCAGGTTCGTCTCCCTGGTCGACTCCGCGGCGGTGGCGGTCAACGCCTCCACCCGGTTCACCGACGGCGGGGAGTTCGGGTTCGGCGCGGAGATCGGCATCTCCACGCAGAAGCTGCACGCGCGCGGCCCGATGGGCCTGCCGGAGCTGACCTCCACCAAGTGGGTCTACACCGGTGAGGGCCAGCTGCGCACCGCGCAGGGCACGGTCCTGGCCTCGACCGAGGCCTGTTCCCGGTAGCGCGACGACCGGCCTTCCGGCAGGCCGGTCGGGTGTGGTGTCCCGGCGGCACGGGTGCCGCCGGGACGTAGGGACGCCGGTGGGCGAGCCTGCCGGTTCGGCGGGCAGGTGGCGAGGGCGGCCCCTATGGTGTGACGGGCGCTCCGTGAGGGCTCGCACGACCCGTCGCGATTACTCGTAGTTATGGTGTGTCGCTCCGGGTAATCGGCATAGCTTATGGTTTGACTGGACTCCATGGAAATCGGAGTTGCATTCCTATTTATAGCTCTTGTTCTTTTTGGGGCTGATCGGGTGCTGCTGGTCCTGGAGAGCCGCGGCCATGTCACCTGGCGCCGGAGCAGGCGGCGTGACCTGTCGGCCGAGCCCACGGCCGGTCTCGACAGCCTGCTGGAGGACCCGGTCCGCCGGCCGCAGGACGGTCCCTGAGGCGCTTCACACGATCCGTCCCGGCCGGCCGGGTGGGGGAGGGGGCGCGGATCCGGCCGTACGGCGGCCTGCGTCACGGGGGACGGGTGCGTCCCGATGACGGGACACTTTCCGCAACTCCGGCGTGCCGCCGGGAAAACATCACTCTCGCCCGCTATGGTGTGGTCTCCTATGGCTGGAGAGCAGGGAAGCGAGCATGAGCGAGCGACCCGATAGGCGCAGCGGTCCCTGACCCATGTGGCCGACGCAGGAGGTCACGTGGGTCGTCTCGGGCGGGTCGGTCCTTACACGTTGCTGGAGCGTCTCGGCCGCGGCGGCATGGGCGAGGTCTACCTCGCCTCCGGGCGCCGGGGCGACAGCGTCGCGCTCAAGGTCCTCCACGACATGGTCGACGCCGACTTCGAGGCCCGCATACGGCTGGAGCGGGAGGTCCGCGCGCTCCGCAGGGTCGAGAGCCCCTACGTCGCCCGCGTCGTCGACGCCGACCTCGAGGGGGAGCGTCCCTACCTGGTCATGCAGTACATCGAGGGGGAGACCCTCCTGGAGCGGGTGCGCCGCGCAGGTCCCGTGGAGGGCGGCGGGCTGCTCACGCTCGCGCACGGCCTGGCCACCGCCCTGTCGATCATCCACGCGGCCGGGGTGGTCCACCGCGACCTCAAACCCGCCAACGTGCTGGTCGGCGAGGACGACGAGCCGGTGCTCATCGACTTCGGCATCGCCCACGTGCTGGACGCCACCCGGCTGACGCTGACCGGCACCTTCCTCGGCACCCCCGGCTACGCCGCCCCCGAGCTGTTCGCCGACGAGCCGGTGGGCGAGCCCGCCGACGTGCACGCCTGGGCGGCCACCGTGGCCTTCGCCGCGACCGGGCGCCCCACCTTCGGCCGGGGCACGGTCGAGGCGCAGATGTACGCGATCCTCAACGGGCAGGCCGACCTGGAGGGTGTCCCGGCCGCGCTGCTCCCCCTGATCCGCGCGGCCCTGCACCGCGAGCCCGCCAAGCGCCCCACCGCGGCCCAGCTGTGCGGCCGTCTCGGCCGTCTCGTCCGGGTGGCCCCGGAGGCGTCCCGCAGGCCGGGGCCGGCGGCCGGGAAGCAGGGGGCACGGGCCGGGGCCAGGGGCGACGCCGCCGGGAGCGACCGGCCGCCCCCCGGAACCGGTGAGACCGCCCGCGCCGGGCGGGGCCAGGCACCGGAGAGCGCGCGTACCGGCCGGGGATCGGTCTCCGAGGCCCCGCGTACGGGCCGGGGCTCCGTGTCCGACGCTCCGCGCGCCGGGCGAGGGGCGGTCTCCGAGACCTCTCGGTCCGGGCGGAGCGCCGCCGCGGAGAGCGCGCGCGCCGAGCGGGCCGCCACGGCCGAAGGCGCGCGTCCCGGGCGCCGGACCCCCGGAGGCACCGGGACCGTGCGGCGCGGGCCGGTGAGGAACCGCCCGGACAAGGCGGCCGGGGAGCCCGGAGCGCGAAGCGGGTCGGGGCCGCTGCCCGCGGGTAACGCGTCGCTGCTGTTGCTGGCGGTCCTCGCGGTGCCGTGCGTCGTGGCCACGGTCCTGTGGCCGGTGGCCACCTTCGCCGTGACCGCCCTGTTCACCACGCTGGCCCGGACGCTCTGGGTCGGGCACCGGCTGGTCAGGAGGCGCCGGTCGGCCAGGGCCCGGGCCGCGCTGCGGGTGGCGGGCTTCCCGTTCGTCCTCGCCGGTTCGCTGCTGACCGCCCTGGTGTGGCCGGGACTGCCTGCGGCGGCCCTGGCCGGGGCGGCGCTCTGGCTGACCTTCGGCGGCTCGCTGCCGCCGCACTGGTGGGAGGTCCCCGCGCCGGTCGCCCTGGCCGGGGTGGTGTTCGGTGTCGTCTGCGGCGGCGTGCTCGGCCGGGAGATCGAACGGATCGGGGCCGAGCTGGTCGAGCTCCGCAAGGAGGGGCTCCGCGCGCTGGCCGTGCTGGGCGGGTTCGTCGCCCTGTGCTCCGCGGCCGTACAGGCGATCGCCCTGCTGGTGTAGGGGCAGGGCCCGGGTCCGGGAAACCGGGTCCGGGCCCTGTGAGACGGCCGAGGCCGGGGCGGGAGGTCTAGGAGACCTTGGAGGAGGGGGCGCTCCAGGTGTTGCAGGCGCCCGGGTCGGCTTCGGCGTAACCGCGGGCCGACCAGGACACCCGGGTCGAGCCCTTGCCGAAGGTCCGGTCCTCACCCTTGTGGTCGCCGCTGGCCTTCAGGACGCCCGTCAGCTTCTTCCAGTCCCGGCTGCCGCGGCCGAGGGAGTCCTGGACGCTCCGGACGAACACGGCGCCCAGGCAGTCGCTCTGCAGGCTGTAGCGGCGGTTCTGCTCGTGCAGTTCGCCCTTGTTCCTGTACGGCGCCTTCTCGTACGCCGTGACGATGCCCGCCAGGCCCATCACGTGGCTTCCGTACAGCGCGCCCGTGGCGTGCAGCATCCAGAGGTCGTCGGTGCCCTGGAGCCAGTCCCGGCCGAGCCGGATCATGATCGTTCGCGACTGGAGGCAGTACATGGCGTACGATCCCGGTTCGGTCTCCAGCGTGTAGCCGCAGTACTTCTTCGGCAGCTTGTCGAAGAACACGACCTTCGGCTTGGCGAACGAGATCCCCGCGGCCGTGAGGTGCCCCTCCCACGCGGTGTCCAGGCAGCCGACGACGGCCCGGATGTACCGCTTGGCCTGGGCGCGGGAACCGTCCTTGATCGGCGGTTCGGTGCAGGTGGAGTCCGCGAGCCTGCCGGAGCCGTACAGGGAGTTCTCCGTCAGGGTCGAGTCCTTGATCGGGTAGGCGTGCGCCGTGCCCGTCAGGAGCATCGCGGCCGCCCCGGCCATAGCGATGATCATGCGAATTCTCATGAGAAACGATGGTAGGGGTAATGCTCGGCACCACAGTGGGCAAAGGAATTCTTTTTCGGTGTCCCGCCGTGGTCCGTCGCGTGAACCGGCCTGCCGGGCGCGTTCGCCGGGCGGGCCGCGTTTTCGCCGTCCGCGCCCTGTGCCGGGCGGGCCGCGTTTCCGTCCGGCCCCGGTCCTGCCCGCCGGGCGTGCTCAGGGCGGCGGCGCGGGCGGGGGAGCTCAGGAAAAAGGGCCCGGGTGACGATCCCCGGACCCCTTCGGTGGCACCCTCCGTCAATTTCCATCGCGGCGGGAGAAGCGGTTGAAGATGCGCTCCCCGGCGTTGACGGCACCCTCGGCGACGTCGCGCAGGACACCGATGAACGGGTCCTGCGACTGGGACCACGATTCCCGGTAGGAACGCGCGGCGGCCTTGATCTCCTCGGAGATCTTCGCGTTGGAGTCGTCGGCGCGGCGAGGGTACTCGCCGCCGACGATCCTGGTGTACTCCCCGCCGCGGCTCCACTTGTCGAGCTCGGCGACCCGGGAGACGGCGAACGGGTGGGTGGTCCCCAGCAGGTTGAGGACCTTGAGCAGGCCGTCGCGGACGTCGCCTGCGGTGTCGTACTCCCGGGCCTGGTCCAGGAAGGCCTCGACGTTCATCTCGTGCAGGCGCGAGCCTCCGGCGAGCTTCATCAGGGCGCGCATCGCGGCGTCCGGGTCCTGGCCGCAGAGCAGGCCGCCACGGTCGGCGGAGAGCTCGGACTTGCGGTGCCACTCCTCCAGGCCGGCCACGATCGCGCGCAGGCCGATGTAGCCGAGCGGGATCCAGGCGACCCGGGTGGCCAGGCGGGTGAGGATGTCGAGCATGGTGCGGTACACCGCGTGACCCGACAGGATGTGGGCGGTCTCGTGGCCGATGGCGAAGCGCTGCTCCTCGGAGTCCATCAGGTCGAGGAGGCCGGTCGTGACGACGATGAACGGGTCGTCGAAGCCGATCGCCTTCGCCTGCACCAGCGGGCTCTGCTGGACGTAGACCTCGGGAATGCGGTGCAGGTCGAGCGTGTAGGCCGCGTCGCGGCCCATGTCGTGCAGTGCTCGGAACTGCGTGTCACTGGTCCGTACGGCCGAGGCGAGGTAGATCAGGCGCAGGCGGCGCTCGCTGACCAGGCCGGACATCTGCTTGAGCACCGTGTCGAACCCGCTGAGCGACCGGAGGGCGACCAGCGCGGACCTGTCGGCGGGATGTTCGTAGGCACGTGAGCTGATGCCGGGGAGCTGCACGCGGTTGCGATCCGGGGTGGTGGTCATGCCCGGCATGCTACGTCGGCCTCGCCTGCCCTGCGCGGGGGGTGATTAAAAGCCGCGTGTGGCTTGCGCGTATGGTCCGTTTCATGATGAACGCGGCTACCGGCGGGACACGGCGGCGCCTGGGGGTCATGGGCGGCACCTTCGACCCCATCCACCACGGTCACCTGGTCGCGGCCAGTGAGGTCGCCCACCACTTCGATCTCGACGAGGTGGTCTTCGTGCCGACCGGGAAACCGTGGCAGAAGGCCGACAGGACCGTCTCGGCCGCCGAGGACCGCTATCTGATGACGGTCATCGCGACCGCCTCCAACCCGCGCTTCTCGGTGAGCCGCGTCGACATCGACCGGCCCGGCCCGACCTTCACCATCGACACCCTCAGGGAGGTCTCCGAGGCCTGGGGACCCGACGTCGACCTGTTCTTCATCACCGGCGCCGACGCCCTCGCCCAGATCCTGAGCTGGCACAACGTCGACGAGCTGTTCACCATCGCCCATTTCGTGGGCGCCACCCGGCCCGGTCACGTGCTGCACGACCCGGGCCTGCCGCACGGCAAGGTGAGCCTGGTGGAGATCCCCGCGCTGGCCATCTCCTCCTCGGAGTGCCGCACCCGGGTGGCCTCGGGGGAACCGATCTGGTACCTCGTCCCCGACGGGATCGTCCAGTACATCAACAAGCGCGGCCTTTACCGAGGACCGGAGGACTGACCAGGGCTTTCACCGTCCTGCCTCCGGTTCAGGGCACATCGAGGGCACATCGGCGAAGACGGAGTCGACGGCGGCTCTCGCCCGGTCGTCGGCGTCCGGCCACAGATGCGCATAGATGTTCAAGGTCGTCACAGCCGAGCTGTGGCCCAGCAGGTGCTGGATGGTCTTGACGCTCTCGCCGTACCGAATCAAGGCCGAGGCGTAGGTATGGCGGCAGACGTGCAGCCCGGTTCCCTGGGGGATGCCGACCGTGTCGGCCGCCAGCCGCCAGATGTCGCTCCACGTTCCCCGCTTGATCGGTGTGCCGCGCGATGTCGTGAACACCAACTCGGCCTCCCGCAGGAACGGTTGCCGGGGATTGGTCCGATCGATGATCTCGACTGCCTTCGCGGGGAACTCCTCGAGATGGGTTGTGAGAATGGTCGTGACGCTGTCAGACAGGGGGATCGTGCGATGACTCTTGGGTGTTTTGGGGGGCCCGAGGTAGACCTCATTGCCCTTTGCCGCGCTGGTGATGAGTTGCTGTTCGACCTTGAGGATCCTGCGCTGAAGGTCGATCTTCCCGATTTCAAGTCCGAAGATCTCGGAAGGGCGTAGACCCGTCCCTACAGCGGTCAGCACGATGGCTCGGTATCGGGCAGGGACGGCGTTCGCGAGTGCCATGACGGTCTGCACATCCAGCGGTGTGATCTTCCTTGTCTCCGGAGCAGGTAACCGGATGCCGACGCACGGCGAGTGCCCGATGACCCGGTCCCGGACGGCCGCCAGGAAGATCGAGCTCACGTAGCCGTACAGGACGTGCACGGTGGAGGGGGCGAGCTCCTCCGAGCATCGCCGTATAAGCGTCTGTACGTGCCCAGGACGGACGGAGGCCATGGTCTGCTCACCGAGTACCGGGTAGACATGGATGCGCAGCGCACGGTCCACCAGGGTGACGGTGGACTCCCTGTGCACCTGGCTCGTCCGCCACTGCTCGGCGAACTCCCGGAATCTGATCTTGCCACGGGCGGCATCTACGTACTGGCCCGAGGAGAGATCACTCTTGGTCTTCGCGTCGAACGTGTCGGCGGCCGACCGTTTCGTGAAGTTCCTCTTCCGCTGTTCGCCTCGGTCGTCTCGCCAGCGGACCTGCCAGCGCTCACCCTTGCCGTGGTCAATGGTGGGGGTTCGACCGTGCTCGGAGCACTTCGGGTCACCTGGCTTGGGGTGGGACTTGTGCCAGCGGTCGTAGACGGTCATGACTGCTCACGCACCCATGCATAGATCTCCTCGGGCAGGTAGCGCACATGACGACCCACTTTGTAGCCCTTAGGTCCTTTGCCGAGGTAACGCCACTGATAGAGGGTGTTCACCGGTAGGCCCAGGAAGTCGGACAGCCGTTGGACATCCCACATGCGTTCGTCGGTGGTCGTGCTCATAAGGCCTCCTCCATTGGGAGGATCACCGAGACGCCGGTGAGTGCGGCGGCGAGGAGTGCGTCACCGAGGGAGTGCCCCTTTCCGGCGTACTCCCATTCGGCGATGACGAGGACGGTGTCCTCGTCGAAGAGGGCAGCCGGCCGGTGGTGATCTCCTCGTCGCGGGCGTAGGTGGTGCGGTCGGCGCGGATGTCGCCGAGGGTGGTGGAGTAGTGGCGAGAACGGGTGGAGAAGTGGCCGCGGAAGCCGAGCATGTGGGCCCATTGGGTCAGCCGGAGGTCGGCCAGTTCGTCGAGGGCGCCGAGGCGCCGGCATTCGGCGATGAGGCGGCGGGGGTGTTCGCGGAGGTTGAAGGCGGCCAGGTCGTCGAGGGGGTTGATGCGTCGATCGAGGGTGCCGACGCATTCGGCGGCCTTGGTGGCGTACTTGGCGATGTAGCCGGCAACGGCCTGGTCGGTGAGGTCGCCGTCCAGGGTGATCGGGCGGGTGTCGATCTGTTCGCCCCAGTGCAGCACGCGGGCGGGTGCGTCGAGGACGGCCGGAGCGGTGACAGAGACGACGGAGGCGGCATGCCGTACGGCGTCCGTCAGGGTGTCGGTGGTGGCCCAGGCCGGAGGCGGGGAGGTGGGACCGTCAGGGCCGTCGAGGCGAATGACGGCGTGGAAGTGGACGACGCCACGTCGCTGGTACTCGGCGACCTTGGCGAAGGAGACGGTGGCCTGCTCGCGCAGTTCCCACAGGGCCAGGCCGGCGGCTTTGGCGACGCGGCGGCGCAGGGCGTCGGTGAAGTACCGCCACAGTTGCGGGGCCAGGGCGTTGAAAAGCACCGAGCCTTCGTAGTCGTAGCAGTCCGGGCAGAGCGGTTCACCGAGGCAGGTCTCGTCGGCGCGGTGCCGGGCCGTGCAGGACATGACCCGGCCGTGCGGGCAGGTGGGGGCGTCACGGCGGGCGTGACAGGGCAGCGCTTTGCCGTTCGTCTCCCGGCGGGTGTGCACGGTGCCGAAGGACGGGGCGGTGAGGGTGATGAACAGGCACGGGTGTGCGGTGACGGTTTCGGGGACGCCCTTGCCGCCGGCCAGGCCCGCGCGGATGAGCTGGTAGGTGTCGGCGCGGTAGGTCTCGGCGCAGGCCGGGCAACGGGAGGCGCGGCGGGTCTTGCACGGGACGCGAAGGATGCCCTCAGGTTCGGTGCGGGTGCTGTAGCGGTGGAGCAGTTCGCCGGTGGCCCGGTCGATGTGGTCGACGCGACCTCGCAGGTGGATCGGCTGGCGGCAGCCGTTCGTTGCGCGGACCTGGGCGGCCCAGCGGGTGTAGTCCGGGTCGTGCAGTCGGGTGATCATGCCCCTGATCGCGTGCGGGATGGCCGTGGATGCGGGCAAGATGAAGACCTCCTTTCACTCGTTGGGGTGCGAAGGGGATGGCCCCCGACCTGGCAGATGTCTTGGCGGATGTACGGCCAGGCCGGGGGCGCCGACGACTCTCAGCAGAAGCCGAGACCGTCGCAGTAGGAGCAGGTGTCGCCGTAGGAGTCGAGGCCACCCCCGCCACACAGGCAGCGCCAGCGGTGCGGCGTGGCCGGAGAGAGCGGTTCCCGCTCGCAGATGGGCAGGGCGATTGCTTCATGGCCAGCATCAGACGACATCGGCGACTCCCAGGTAGGCGGCCAGGTCCCGCAGCCCCTTGACCACGACGGGTCGGTGCTCGGGGTCGGTCATCGTGGTTCTCCTTGTCTCTGGGCGGGTTCGGTGACGGTGTGCAGGCTGCGGAGCAGGTCGGTGGCGAGTTGGTCGGAGACGCCCAGTCGGGCGCGAAGCGTGTCGGCGGTGATGGGTCGGCCGTGTTGGGTGTGGTGTTCGGTGGCCACGCGGCGGGCGAAGGTGACCAGCGCCGGGGACGGTCCAGTTGAGTCGTCGGGGACGGCGTCGGCGGCGGGGGTGAGTTCGGGGATCGGAGGCGTGGGGGCCGGTGTGGTGGAGGCAGTGACCGTCACCGCGGACGAGGGGGCGGGGCGAGGAGCGGTGGCGCGGCGTTCCAGCATCGAGACCGCGATGAGGAACGCCCCGGCGGGTGTGGCGGCGACCAGCCAGCCCCATACCGATGCTTCGGCCTGGTGCAGGTTGGCCGCCAGGGACAGCAGGACGCCGCCGGCCAGGACGAGCGCCGGCCAGGAGACCGGTCCGGAGCGCTGGCGTCCGGTCTTGGCGTCGCGCTGGCGTTCGCGGGCGGCCATGACGCAGGTGAGGTCGACGCAGACGGCCACGGCCCAGGCCATCCAGCCGTGTTGTCCGTGCTGGGTGGCGGTGTCGTGGATGTGGGTGAACGATCCGGCATCCGCGATGGCGGCCAGGATGAGGACCGGCCCGGAGTCGAGCAGGTAGCGGGCGAGGTGTCGCATCGTGTCCCCCTTTCTGGTCGGGTCGGTTGGTTCAGGCGTCGAGGAGTTCGGTCAGGTCGAGCTCGCTCGTGGCCGCGTCGTGGATGCCGGAGGTGATGTCGGCCCAGGCCGGGGTGAGGTCTGAGTACATGCGGGCGGCGTGTTCGGCGGCCTGCTCGGAGACGTAGAAGGAGCGGGCGCGGTACCACTGGCCGTCCTGGCCGGCCACGATCGCGACACCGGGCGTCTCGGCAGGGATCGCGCGGGCAGAGACCAGCGCGGCGGGGTCGAGGTCGCCTAGGGTCATGGTTGCGGTCTCCGGGTCATTGACCCGGTGGCAGATGCGGCCCGAGCACTGAGCGCGCAGGGCGGTGACGCCGGGGCCGAGGTCGGAGCCGATGCGCTGGCCGCAGCAGAACAAGTAGATGCCGAAGGCCCGCCCGAGCTGGGCTACGCGGAGCAGCGCGGTTGAGGTCTTGGCGATCTCGTCTTTCTCGCTCTTGTCGGCCATCAGGTACAGCTCGGCGAGCTCGTCGACCAGGACCACGATGGGGATCGGCCGTACGCCGGGTGGGAGTTGCCAGATGTTGCGGGCGCCTGCCGTACGGCACAGGCCCATCCGGTCGATCATCAGTCCCACCAGGTTGTCGAGCAGGCCGACCGACTCGGCGCGGGAGGTGGCCAGTGCCGACAGGCGTGAGGCATAGGGGGTGAACTCCACGCCGCCTTTGAGATCGAAGCCGACCAGCGCCACCGGCTGCGGGGCCAGGCCGACGATCAGGGCGTTGGCGAGGTTGGATTTCCCGGACTGGGTCGCTCCGGCGTTGAGCCAGTGCGGCACGGTGCGAAAGTCGATCTCCCAAGGCTTGCCGGTCTCCAGCCGTCCCACGGTGACCTTGAGCAATTCGGAGGAGGGTGGCAGGTCGGCGACCCGAACGAGAGGATCGCGCATGGTCGTGGCCAGGACGACCCGTCCGGGGCGAGGTGAGGAGACGCGGACGGCGTGGACCCGCCAGGAGTGGGCGAGTCGTTCGGCGGCCTTGGTGTAGTCCTCGGGGATCTGGCCTTCCAGCAGGTGGAGGGTGACGCGCCAGCCATGCCGGGTGGGCAGGGGCAGCCACATCCACGGCTTGGTGTCGACGGCGATGCGCTGGAAGCGGCGGCGGACTTTGACCAGGCCGGTGGAGGCAACCGCGCCGGGGGTGAGGGTGAACCACCAGCGCTGGCGCTTCTTGGTCAGGCCGCAGCCGAGGGCGACCTTGCGCCAGGTGGCGCGGACGGAAAGAGCCATGAGCGGGTAGCCGGCCACCAGCCAGAAGGAGCGGTAGTGCCAGCGCCGCCAGGCCCACAGTCCGGCCACCACGACGGCCAGGACCACGCTTGCATCGAGGAATGTGAGCAGCAGGTCATCGCGCAAGAGTGCTCACCTCCATCGGGAGGATCGAGGCGGCGCGGTAGCTGATGCCCCAGCGGACTTCGCCGTTGCGGGTCTGCTCCCAGACGAAGCCGACCAGGTCGACGGGGTGGACGGGCATGCCGAGGGTGACGGGCGGTTCGCCGGAGGTGTTGACGCGGATCAGCTCGATGCGGCCGGTCGCGTCGATGGCCGACATGGCGACCTCGTAGACGGGGTTGCCGCTCTTGTCGGTCTTGATCTCGCCGGTGTCCTTGTTGACCAGGCGGGGGCGGGGTGCGGCGACGCAGACGAACTGCAGTTTGGCGGTGTCGACGGGGATGGGGATGTTGCGCATGGTGTGGGACCTCCTATTCGACGTAGCCAACATAGTTAACCTGGTTGGCTCGGTTGTCAACGTTCTCATGGTTGGCTTGGTTGCGCGTCTGTGCTGAACTAGGAGCAAGCAGACGGCGGAAGAGGGACGGATGGTCAAGAACACCGGGCGGCCCGGCTACCTGCAGATCGCCGATGATCTGCGTGAGCAGATCCGCGCCGGCGCCCTGGCCCCCGGAGCCCCGCTGCCGTCCACCACCCAGCTCGCCGAGCGCTATGAGGCCTCGTTGAGCGTGGTGAAACTCGCCGTCGGCGTCCTGCGCAACGAGGGCCTGGTGATCGGCCAGCAGGGCAAGGGCGTCTTTGTCCGGGAGGGCGCCGCGCCGGCGCCGGCCTCGTCGGATGAGCTGACCGAGATCCGCGCCACCCTGCACGACCTGTCGGAACGGCTCGCCCGGGTCGAGTCTGCTCTGAACGACCGCCCGTAGGCGGTATGTGCGGTCATCCGCGGACGTGGCAGCCGGTCACCCGCCGCGCCAGGACCGCCGAACGGGTCGGCGCGGCCGTGCGAAGGCTCATGCACCGGTCCTCCTTGCGCATCCCGATCAGAACGAGCGTGTAACCGACGACCACGACGGTCGTGAGCACCAGGGCGACGATGAGAGGGATCGCGCTCACGTCCAGATCACCCCCGCCTCCACGGTGCCGCGCGGGTAGCCGACCGGGCGCCGAACCTCACCGCGCCGCTTACTCGCCTTACGTCGCTTGGCCTGCCGCCGCAGCCAGCGTGCCGAGGCGTGGCACTTCCGGCAGAGCGTCTGTCCTTCCTCCACGGCCGCGCCGCAGGCGCAGACCGGTCCCTCCTCCAGCGAGGCCATCAGGTCGATCATGGTCGTGTCTCCCTTCGTCGAGTCGGTGTCGTGCGGTGTGACACCGAGAATCCGCCCGAAGGGTGGGACGAGATCACTACAGGACGGGACATGTTCGGGACGTCCGGCATACGATGTCCAGGTCCCCGGACGTCCCTGACGGGCAGGTGAGATGGCGAACGAGCGGCTGCGCGCGGCGCTGTTGGCGAAGGGTATGAGCGTCGCCGTACTGGCCGAGGCCATCGCGGTTGACCCCAAGACCGTCGAGCGGTGGATCACCAAGGGACGCGAGCCGTACCGGAAACACCGATTCGCCGTGGCGTCGCTGCTGGGTACGGACGAGACCTACCTGTGGCCGCAGGCCCTCAGCCAAGAGCAGGTCGTGGCCGCGTCCGAGAGTGAGATCATCAATGTGTACCCGCACCGGTGGACGATGCCCCGGGGTGCGTGGGAGGGCCTGTTCCGCGGCGCGTCAGAAAAGATCGACATCCTGGTGTACGTCGGGATGTTCCTCGCCGAGGATGCCGGGCTGATCCGGCTTCTCGCCGAGAGGGGAAGGTCCGGGGCCCGGCTTCGCGTCCTGCTCGGCGACCCGGAATCCGAGGAAGTGATCCGGCGTAGCGCCGATGAGGGCATCGGCAAGGACGCGATCTCAGCGAAGATCCGGAGCGTGCTCTCCCTGTACGCGCCGTTGCGCGAGGTGGCCGAGTTCCGGATGCACGGCACGACGCTCTACAACTCGATCTTCCGGGCGGACGACCAGGTTCTCGTGAACACGCACGTGTACGGCGAGGTGGCCTCCAACGCCCCCGTGCTGCACCTGCGCCGGGTGGCCGGCGGGGACATGGTGACCACGTACCTGGACAGTTTCGACAAGATATGGAACGAAGCCCGCCCGGTAGAGTGGTGATCATGTCTCGGCGGATCGACTATCACGACGACCCCGGCGCCCCCACGCCCAACAGCATGGTTCCGTCCGTGAACGCGGTGGTCACCAACGACGCCGGCGACATTTTGATGATCCACCGCACCGACAACGACAACTGGGCACTCCCCGGGGGGGCGATCGATCTGGGCGAGTCGGTCCCGCAGGCCGCGGTACGCGAGACGGCCGAGGAGACCGGGATCACGTGCGAGATCACCGGAATGGTCGGGATCTACACCGACCCCCGGCACGTGATCCTCTACACGTCCAACGGCGAGGCCCGGCAGGAGTTCTCCATCGTGCTCACCGCACGTGCCATCGGGGGATCACCGACGACGAGCAGCGAGTCACGCGAAGTGCGATGGGTCCCGCGCGAGGACGTCCTGTCCCTCCCGATGGACCGGGCGATGCGGATGCGGATCGAGCACTACCTGAAGGACGCCGACCTACCTCACATCGGCTAGCGCCGCTTCAACAGAGACGACCGCGGCCAGAAGCAACGGTTCGTTGATGCCGATGACGCGGGTCACCAGGTCGCCGGGACCGTAGCGGGCACGGATCTCCGCCAGGCGCTCATGCACGGTGAACCGCTCGCCCTTCGGGCCGGTGGTGATGTCGCAGTAGATGAGCGCTTCGGACAGTTCGGGCCGTCCCTCACGGAACTCGGCGGTCAACAGGTCGACCAGACCGCGCTCCCGAGCCTCGTTGACCGCACCCGAGTGGTAGGCCACCAGGCCGCACAACGTGTCGTCGGCCCGCTCGATGTCTCGCAGGTATCGGGCACCGTCGAGCGGATGAAAGCCGGTGTCGACGAGATCGGGTGCGTAACCGATGTCATGCAGCCAGGCCGCGGTGATCAGCAGATCAGCGTGTTTCCCGAGGATCGGCGTCAGCGAGACGGCACGCGCGGCCACCCCTTGCGTGTGCGCCCAGCGGCGCGGCAACGGCTCCTTGAGAAGATGTTCGGCCAGCTCACAAGCCCATTCGGCGTGTCCCATGCGGTTCACGATAAATGCCGACCCCCGGAGGACGACCAGAGCGAGAGCGAGACGTCTCAAGACGTCTCAGAGTTGGGCCGACCGGACGAACCGGCCCTTACCGTGTTCGGCGACGATCAGCCCTTCGCGCTCCAGCTCAGCCAAGGCATGACGGACGGTGTTGCGCGAGGCCCGATGCCGACGGCGCAGCGCATGCTCGCTGGGCAGCGTGGCGCCGACGGGAAACGCGCCTGCGCGGATCTGTTCACGCAAGGCGCGAGCGATCACCTGATAGCGGTAGGTCGCCTGCAGATCTGGGGCATCACCTCTCACGACACGTCCTTTGCCGGGCAGGGTGACGATCAAGCCTTCGTCCTCCAGGACGGCTAAGCCACGACGGGCCGTGGACCGGGCGATGCGGAACTGGTCGACGAGGGCCATCTCTGAGGGCAGGACGCTGCCCGGCGGGTACGCGCCCGTGGTGATCTGGTCGCGGAGCCAATCGGCGAGCAGGTGGTAGACCCGCCCGCCGGTCAGCCATCTGTTTTCGCTGTGGGACATCGTCGCCGAGCTCAGGAACGATAAGCGTTGACGATCTGACCCAGATCCAGGCCGAGCTCTCCCTGCTCGCCGTCGCGCCAGCCGGCCTGGGCCGCCTCAGCGATCCGATCGGCGGCGGGGAACAGCTTCAGGCACGAGACCCGCTCGTCGTGCTGATCGCCCCAGTAGAACCACAGGAACGGCAGATGAACGTAGACGCGGCGAGGGCGGAATGTGCTGTCGGTGACGTCCAGGCACGGTCGATCCTTGCTGTCGGTGATCAGGACCGCGATGATCTCCCGGTTGATCAGCTCGTTGCGGAGTGCGGTGAGCAACTCGACCTGATAGGCGTACTGGTTCTCTTTCACGGTGGCCATGGATGAAGGACTCCCATCGGATGGTGAGGGCGGAGTCCCGGGTGGGCGGGGCTCCATGCCGACGAGCTTCGCTGTCCGGTAGGGACTCGGGCACCGCAAGTTAGGGACGTCTAGGGACGTCTTATGTTAGCGTCGCAGGCACCGCCCCTCCTGCCGCGGAAGGCACGTCCCCGATGAACGAAAACCTTCGGCACGCCTTGATCCGAGCCCGACTGCAGCCCGTTGACATCGCCGCCCGCCTGGCGGTCGACCCCAAGACCGTCGCCCGCTGGATCAGCGGCCGCATCCCCCACCCTCGCCACCGCTTCGCGGTCGCCGATCTCCTCGGAACCCACGAGAACGACCTGTGGCCTGACGTCTCCTACGGCCGACGCCACATCACCGGCGAGATCAAGGCCGTCTATCCCCACCGCTGGGCCGTGCCCGCCGAAGTCTGGCGCTCGTTCTTCCAGGCTTCGGAGAAGGAGATCGGCATCCTCGTCTACAGCGGACTGTTCCTCGCCGAGGATGCCGGCCTTCTCCGCATCCTCACCGAGCGAGCACAGGCAGGGGTACGGGTCCGCATCCTGCTGGGCGACCCCGACAGCCCGCAGGTCGCTGCCCGAGGCGCAGAGGAAGGCACCGGCAGCGACGTCATGGCAGCACGCATCCACAACGCCCTTGCCCTCTACCGCCCCCTCCAGGACATCGAGGGCATCGAGATCCGCCGGCATCGCACCGTGCTCTACAACTCGATCTACCGCGCCGACGACAGCCTGTTGGTCAACCTGCACGTGTACGGCACCCGAGCCTCCGAAGCGCCCGTCATTTACCTAACCCGCACCGAGGCCGACAACGCCGCCCTAACCTACCTCGACAGCTTCGAACGCGTCTGGAGCAGCACTGAAAGCGCAGGCCAGACGACCTGATGACCTTTTGGCTTCAAGATCGAACGTAACTTATCTGTTCGCTTTTAAAGGCGATCCGCCTGCGGCGTATCGCCGCGCTTGGGCGGTCGCTGGCCGCGCTGCGGCTCTTCGGCCGGTCGCGGCCAGCGCCGCCCACGCGCCACAACTGGAAGCATCGCAGCACGAG
Organism: Streptosporangium sp. NPDC050855; assembly: GCF_044456585.1. Classification (NCBI taxonomy): domain Bacteria; kingdom Bacillati; phylum Actinomycetota; class Actinomycetes; order Streptosporangiales; family Streptosporangiaceae; genus Streptosporangium; species Streptosporangium sp. NPDC050855. The sequence goes on along the minus strand of NZ_JBITFY010000003.1, from coordinate 586,184 downwards.
CGGGAGTGGCCACACATCCGCAGCAGCGAACGTCATGCGGCTTGCAAAGGGATTTTCAACCCCGACGCGATCCGTACAACCGCATGTTAAAATCCAGCTATCCGGTCGCGAAGGCCCGGAGGCGCAAGGACGACATGTGGCCCTGGATCTGCATGTGGATGCGCGAGGGTGTGGTGCACCTGCTTCGCATCGAAGATAGACGGTGGAACGGCAGCGAGCTTACACATCGGCCAGGCGATGTATGGGCGGAGCCATGCCAGAATCCAGCCGGAAATCCATTGCCAGGCGTCGCGCGCAGTTCACGGGTGAGCGATGGGAAGCCGCCCACCTAGGAGTGGCGCGCAATAAATCCTTCGGCCTCGATGAGTGCACTCCTGATCAACTAGAGCTCCGTGCTCTATTGGCACTAGGCCTTTTTAATACCAGACGTGCCGAGAGTGTTGCAGCCGCCTGGGCAATTCATTACCTCACCGCCTACACAATTACCATGTCTCCGCGATGGGATCGTCTGGTCCTCATTGCCGAAGCACCCGTGAATGTCACAAACTATATCACTCGGAAAGAGAATGGAATTTCTTGGATTCCGGGAATGAGGTTGAAGGCAAGGTATCGCAACCGCGGATTCGCTTTGAAGCATATCCCTACGTCGGCAGAGCTGGTTGTTACGGGCAACAAAAAAGGAGTAACTTCTAAGGAGCGAGAGGATTGTGAATGGTATTCATGGACTTCCGTTGATCTAGACGAAGAAGACGAGCGCCTATTCGCCGGGGTGCCGAGCTGGAGTCCGGATGCTCAACGGCTACTTGCTGGACTCGCTGTTCGACTGTCCCTTCGGGACCCTAACGGTAGGTGGGCTATTGGGAACTGGTTCTGGGATCCACTGCAAAGAAGGGAACGTAAAGATCGTCCGAGAGGAGAGGAGCGCAGATTATTGGGAGGGGGTGGTATCTGGGAACTAGATTGGAACGGGTATCCCTATCAAGAGGACTTGGTAGCTGCACTTACTCACCCTGAAGCGGGAATCCGAGAAGCTAAATATAGGCCATCAATGAATGGCTATACCGTCTCCCTTGGTGACGCCTCGCTCGCCATTAGGGGGCCAAAGGCATGATTCCTGGTCTGCCGATCGAGTTGTTGGGCATCCTGCCGCCGTGGATAATTTCACTATTAGTCATCGCATCCACCATCGGATACATTATAATTCGAATTCTTAGGGTGCTAATGCCGATGGATTCTCGGGATCGTTTGTTATGGTGGAAAGAGTTCTTCGCGTATCGGCGTGACATCTCTCAGAAAAAATATAGAAATCGTCGTATACCTAAGAGGAAATGATGTCATGACGCTGCTGTGTCATGGACTGTGAAAAGCGTATCTGCCTCGCCGCTTCCGGTGCTCGGGCCTTGGCGGCCCTGCGCTCCGGGTCGGCTTGCCATCGGGTGACGTGGTGACCCATCTCGACGGGTGCGGGACATATACGGGATGATCCTGCAAGGGATATGGGCTGCGCAGAGCGTTCACGCAGTTCACGCCATATGCGCCAGCCATAGGCCCGCTGCTCTCCTAATACGGGTGTCTCGCGACGAAGCACCCTCGTAGGGTGGCATCGTGCAACGACTCGCGCTTTTTGACCTGGACAACACCCTCATCAACCTCGACGAGGCTTTCCGGGATTGGGCTGGAGAGTTCGCCAAGGGGCACGATTTAGGTCGCGAAGCGGTTGGTTGGCTGATCGCTCTCGATCGGGCTGGCTACCCGCACCGTGAGGTCTTCTTCACCAAGGTTCGCGACCTGATGTACCCCGAGTTCGGTGGAGTCGGCACCGACCAGGTCGACGAACGCATCCGCGTGCTCAGCCGCCCACGCGAGCAACCACTCCCGGTAGGCCAGCGCCTGGCGCCGGTAAGGGGTCACCGTGTTGGTCGCCAGCGCGCACCGATCGAGATACGTGGCCAACGCCGCCTCCGCGGCGGCCGCCACCGATCCTGGCCCGAGCCCCGCCGTATTGCCGGCCCCGGAGCTGCCCGATCGGCAACGCGGTTCTCAGCTGGGCCGCCGTCCCGCCTGTCACCCTGATCGTCAACCGGGTTGCCGGTTCTGGCGTCGCCACCGCTGTTGATCTTGTCGTCGGTGCTCGCGGTCACTCGCCGGATCCCTCTCCTTCCTGTCCAGGGAGCACACGGAGCTCGCGATTCGTCACGTACGGCAGTTGGCCATGTACGCGCACGATCGGTCCTCAAGTGAAACCTGACCAACATGTCTTTTATTTGTTCCTTACGAAGATCTTGCGGGGTTGGAGGATCTATGTGTAACTTCTGATCGTTTGCTCACAACTGTTGCACTCCGAACCGTTTCCCCCGGCTCTGTCGGGATTCTTGGCGAGCTGGGGTAACGTGCGCGTGTTCAGACCTCGCGTTGGCTTATTTCGGAGGGTGACGGCATATGCGCCGAAACGTGTTATGGTCTCGCTCGGCTCGTTTGGCGTTACTCGCCGTTGTTCCGGGATTGCTGCAAATTCCTGCCCTGCCGGCCTTTGCAACCGCTGGCTCGGTAGCATCGGCCTGGGCCGCACCTTTGGTGGCTCCCCGGCAGTTGACCGGATCGGCGGCTGGTTTCCCCTCCATGGTCAGCAGCAAGACGACCACAGAAATGTCGGCAACGCTGGTTGACGGGCAATGGCGCTCGGATCTCGAACCTCCCAAGAATGCGGTTCCGGTCGAGGAGCGATTTGTTGACCAGCGAGAGGCAGGCGCGCAAACCGGATCATCATCGAAGCCGCCGACTGCGCCGGCGCAGCAGCAGGCTGCGTTGTTGGCAGATGAGCCGGTGCTGCTGAACGCCTTCCCACGCAGTGGAATGTTGATGGATTCGCTGACGTCCACCTTGCGCGCGCAGGGGCGCAGTCCTTTGGGCGGGACGTTGCGATATGCGTTCAAGATTTGCGACAAGGAGACGATGACCGGGACGGGTTGCACCTCCTCGGGCACCCTGAGCGCCGGGGTGAGCACTTGGAAGGTCCCGGCCGCGAAACTGGCTTGGGCCAAGCAGTACTGGTGGACCGTGACCATCACCGACATCACCAACTCCCTGAGCACCGTCTCAGCAGTGCACACCTTCGTCACCGGAGTACGTCAGCCGGTGATCACCTCACAGCTGTCCATCTCTGAGAACAAGAACCAGGAGTTTCACCAGCAAAGCGGTAACTACACCACGACCGCGACCGATCTGTCGGTGCCGACCGTGGGGCCGCCGCTGTCGGTGACGCGCTCCTACAACAGCATGGACCCGCGCATTAGCGGCGTCTTCGGCGCCGGATGGTCAACCCGCTGGGACATGAAGATTGAAAAAGAGGTGCGGGGTGCGGCGACCGCGGCGCTGGTGACCTACCCCGACGGCCGCCAGGTACGTTTCATGGGCAGCGGGGCGGGGGTCTTCCAGCCGCCGCCGGGCATGCACGCGACCCTGGCCGAGGAAAGCGGCGGCACCTGGAAGCTGATGGACAAATCCGCCACCACCTATGCTTTCGACGCCCAGGGCCGGTTGAGTGAGGTCACCGATTCTCGCGGCCGTGGCCAGGAATTGACCTACGGTGCGGGTGGGAAGCTGGCGACGGTGACGGCCACGGGCGGGCGGTCGTTGACGTTCACCTGGACGGGTGCTCACGTCACCTCGGTCTCCAGCGACCCGGTGAACGGATCACCCCTGACGTGGACCTACCACTACGACGGGGACCGGCTGACCGGGGTGTGCGCGCCGGTGGCCGCGCCCAACTGCACCTACTACAGCTACGGCACCGGCTCCCAGTACCGCAGCGGCGTACTGAACTCCGACCCGTACGCCTACTGGCGGCTGGGTGAGGGCTCCGGAACGGTGGCGGCCGACCAGGGCGCGGGTCAGACTGATGCGACCTATCAGGCGGTCAGCTATGCCAAGCCCGGCGCGCTGGCCGGCAGCACCGACACCGCGGTGGAGTTCACCACCGGTTCGGCGCTGAAGCTTCCCGCTCATACGGTGCCGCAGCTGGGAGATCAGATCTCGGTGGAGGCGTGGTTCAAGACGAGCCAATCCGGAGTTCTGATGGCCGCTGGCACCCAGGAGACGTCCGGGATCCCGTGGGGGCCGATGCTGTATGTCGGCACTGACGGCAAACTGCGAGGCTCGCTGGCCGCGGTCGCCGCGCCGATCACCTCCACCGGCGTGGTCAACGACAACACCTGGCACCACGTCGTGCTGACCGCCTCCGGCCAGAACCAGACGTTGTTCCTCGACGGTGCGCAGATCGGCACCTTGAGTGCGGCGGTGAGTACCTGGCGGCAAAGCGCGACGGTGGGCAACGGTGTGGCCGATCCGGGCACCTCCCCGGCGGTGCCCACCCCGCGGGCGGCGTTCCCGTTCAAGGGGCTCATCGACGAGGTCGCTATCTACGACAAGCCGCTTACCGCGACCGAGGTGAGCACCCACCACGCCGCCCGGGCCGAGACGGTGCACAAGCTCACCGGCGTCACGCTGCCCTCAGGGCGCATCTGGGCAACCAACACCTACGACGCCGCGACCGACCGGCTCAAAACCCATGTCGATCATAATGGTGGCACCTGGCAAATCGGTGCGCAGAGCTACGACCCGCAAAACGGCGCCGCCCGCGTCACTGTGGTCGACCCGCGCAATGAAGAGCTGAAGTACCTCTATGACGCCTGGCGCGGCTACCGCGTCATCAGCGAGACCGATCAACTGGGGCATTCCTCCTGGCGTGAGTACAACCTATCGGGGGCGCTGGCCAAGCTGATCGACCGCAACAACATCGTTAATGACGTCTACTTCGATGAGCGAAACAACCTCATCGCTCGCAAGTACTGCCGCGCCGCGGGTGAATGTGCGATCGAGACGTGGAAGTACTACCTCAACACCAGCGACGCCTTCGATCCGCGTAACGACCAGTTAACGGTGCACCGCGATGGCCGCTCGGCCTCGGACACCGACACCACTTACGCCACCACAACCGAATACACCACCCACGGCGAGGTGTCGAAGACGACCAGCCCGGCCACTCCGGACTTCCCCGCCGGTCGGTCGATGATCTCTTCTTACACCGATGGCACCGAGCCCGCGATCGGTGGCGGCACCACCCCGGCCGGGCTGCTGGAGTCGGCCAAGGATCCCAAGCTCAACGAGACGTCCTACCGCTATACCGCTTCTGGGCAGCTGGCCGAGCAGACCAGTCCAGCAGGGTTGAAGACCACGTTTACCTACGACGCGGTAGGACGGCTGACCTCACGCGCCGAGATATCCCAAGCCCACCCCAGTGGGGTCAGTGCGACCTTCACCTACGACGGCCTGGGCCGTCTGCTCACACGCACCGACCCGGGGGTGAAGAACGAGGTCACCAACACTACCCACACGGCCAAGACCACGCTGACCTACGACGCCGACAGCAACCCGCTCACCACCACCGTGACCGACCTGACCGGTGGCGACGCAGCACGCACGACCACCTACACCTACGACGCCAAGGGCCGAGTAGAGACGGTCACCGACCCTGAGGATGGGGTGACCGCCTCCACCTGGGATGTCACCGGCGCTCAAGTGTCACAAACCGACCCTGAGGGCACGGTCATCACCTTCGCCTACACCAAGCGCGGGGAACCGACAGCTACCACGTTGAAGAACTGGACCGGCAGCCCAGTCAACCCACAGGCTGCCCAGGACGTGGTGCTGGAATCCTCCTCCTACGACCCCGGCGGCCGGCTGGCCGGCCAGGTCGACGCTATGGGTCGCAAGAAGACTTACACCTATTGGATGGACAACCAGGCGGCGACGACAATCGGCGATGACGTCCGTCTCAACGGCTTGGTTACCACCACCGACGTAGTGCTGCAGGAGAATGAGTACGACCCGGCGGGCAACCTCGTCCGACAGGTCAACGGCGGCGGCAAGAGCACCATCGAATCCGTTTACGACGCCGCAGGCCGCCTCACCTCCACCACACTCGACCCTGCCGCTCTCGGTCGTAAAACCACTTTCGAGTACGACGCGGTCAACAACGTCAAGAAAAAGACCTTTACCGCAGCGGGTACCACCCGTACCGAATCCGCCTCCTACCTCCACAACGCGTTGAACCAGGTAACCCAACAAACAGTGGAGAACGGAGCCGATGACCTGATCACCACCAGCGTCTACGACGACCGTGGCCTGTTGAGCGCGACCACTGATCCTCGCGGCAACGCCTCCGGCGCCACGCCTGCGGATTTCACCACTACGCTGCGTTATGACCTTGCTGGGCAGTTGGTAGAGAGCAAGGCGCCGCAGGTGGCAATCGAAAAGAATGGCACCGCCATCACTACCGGGCGCCCTACCGTTAAGTACGGCTACAACAGTGCGGGCCTGCAGACCCACACTGTCGATGCTGAAGGGCGCACCATTACCTCGGTCTTCGACAAGGCAGGGCGCCTGACCTCGACCGTCGGCGCGTCCTACACCCCGCCGGGCGGCAGCGCGATCACCCCCAAGATCGACTTCGGTTACGACGCGGCCGGGCGGCAGACCACGGTCACCGACCCGCGCGACCACATCACCTCCACCGTCTACGACGCGCTGGGACGCCCGGTCAAGGTCACCGAACCCGGCCCGTCCGGCCCCGGCGGTGCCTGGGTGGCCGAATACGACCTGCTCGGCGAGAAGCGCGCGGTGATCGACCCCACCGGGGCACGCACCGAGGCCACCTACGACGACCTAGGCCGGCAGATCACCCAGACCCAGATCGAACGCACCCCCACCACCGCCGCGCACATCACCAAGCTGGCCTACGACGCCGCAGGCAATCTCACCAAACGCATCGCGCCAGGGCCGGGGAACAAGACCACCACCTACACGGTCAACGCCGCCGGAGAGGTCACCGCCACCGTCGCCCCGGAGACCCCCACCACCACCAATCCGGCCACCCGCACCACCACCACCGCCTACGACCTGATGGGCCGACAGACCAAGGTGACCGACGCGCTCGGCAACGCCACCGAGACCGTCTACGACCTCGCCGGCCGCAAGAGCGCCGTTAAGGACCTCACCGGCACCAACCCCGTCACGGTCGTGCGCACGCTCGGCTTCGGCCACGACGCGGCCGGCAACCCGACCAGCACCACCTCCGGCGAGGAGTACGTCACCCAGCGCACGTTCGATGCCGCGGGACGGCTGACCTCCCTCATCGAACCGGTCACCGCGAGCTCGTCGATCACCTCGACGTTCGGCTACGACGCCAGTGGGGCACGTACCCGCACCACCGACGGCCGAGGCAACGCCACCTGGACCACCTACAACAGCCTCGGCCTGGTCGAATCCGTCATCGAACCATCCACCACCGCTCACCCCAACGCTGCGGATCGGACCTGGACCAGCGTCTACGACGCCGCAGGCAACGCCACCGCCACCCTGCAGCCGGGCGGGGTACGCATCGACCGCACCTTCGACCAGCTGAACCGGATGACCGCCGAGGCCGGCAGCGGCACCTCGATGACCACGCTGAACCGCGCCGTCACCTACGACAGCGCGGGCCGGATGACCGCGATCGGTGACTACACTCTCGAATACAACGACCGCAGCCTGCTGACCAAGGTCTCCAAGGCCACCAACCAGATCGCTGCCTACACCTACGACGCCACCGGCAACCCCACCCAGCGCGTCGACCCGGCCGGAACGGCGAACTACACTTGGGACGCCGTCGACCGGCTCAAGACCGCCTCCGACCCGGTGACCGGCCGCACCTGGACCTACGGCTACGACAACGCCAACCGTCTGGCCAGCAAAACCTCCGCCAACCCGGTCAACACGCAAACCTACGGCTACGACAGCGTGGACCGGCTCACCTCCCAGACGGTGAAGAACAGCTCCGGCACGGAGCTGTCGAAGATCACCTATGGGTGGGACAAGGACGACAACCTCACCACCAAGACCACCACCGGCACCGCCGGCGCCGGAACCAACACCTACGGCTACGACCGCTCCAGGCGCCTGACCTCCTGGACCGCGCCCGGCGGCGCCGTCACCGCCTATGAGTGGGACGCCTCCGGCAACCGCACCAAGGCCGGAGCCGACACCTTCGTCTACGACCAGCGCAACCGGCTCACCTCCGGCGCCGGGACCGACTACACCTACACCCCCCGCGGCACCACCGCCACCGAGACCAAGGCCGGCGTCACCCGCACCCTCACCTTCGACGCCTTCGACCGCCTCACCTCCGACGGGGACGCCACCTACGGCTACGACGCCCTGGACCGGATGACCTCCCGCACCAAGGGCAGCGCCCAGCAGCGCTTCACCTACTCCGGCCTGAGCAACGACCTCGTCACCACCACCGACGGATCAGGCGCGCTCCAGGCCAAGTACGGGCGCGACCCCTTCGGCGGCCTGCTCAGCTTGCAAGAAGGCGCCGGCCCCGCGCTCGCCACCATGAGCGACCTACACGGGGACGTGGTCGCGACCTTCTCCGGCACCGCCCTGGTCGACTCGGTCGCCTACGACCCCTTCGGCACCGTCACTCACCGCTCCGGCACCCAGCGCACGCCTGGCTATCAGGGGGAGTACACCGACCCCGACACCGGGAAGGTCAACATGCACGCCCGCTGGTACCAGCCCGGCACCGGCGCCTTCACCTCCCGCGACACCATCACCCTCGACCCGAACCCGTCGGTGCAGGCCAACCGCTACACCTACGCCAACGCCAGCCCTCTGACTAACACCGACCCCACCGGACATAACTCATACGAAGTTATCCAAAGCGCAGGCTCCCACGGCGGCGCAAGCGGCGGCACCAGCTGGCAGTCCTACGACATGAGCAGTTACTGGGACAGATACATTGACAGGCAATCTTCGTCCTCAAGCTGGGAATTTACGCCAATAGAAGTTGTTCCAGGGCAGCCGTACTACTCCTGGCCCGATCAACCATGCTGCCTTGTGGCAATGGACTGGTGGTTCGACGAGGAAAGAGGAAGAGCAATAGGTGTCACGGAGAAGGGGAAAACGGCTCCGAAGGGGTATTGGGACGCAACCAATCAACAGCAGCAGCTCTACGACTTGTTTACGGATTTCGTGGATGACAAAAAAGTTCTAAACTATTTGTGGAAGAAAATAAAGTCATCCGATTACAAAAAGGACAATTCGTTCGGCGCGGGATCAGCGCCAGGCATGTTAGACCCCGACAGCGGTAGCAAGTTTAAAAAAGAGCTTGCCGCCTGTCGAAAGACTATGTCTATTGGACAGTGCGCTGAAGCGAAGCGCATCATAAACGCGGCCACCGACTACACCAACCAGCGCATGAAGGATTATAGGCTGACAGGGGATTCGAAAGGATGGGCTAGGAACGTACTGAGGCACTTCGTTGGCATGGCAATGATGTGCTACCACCTAACATGTGAAGTGGCTAAAAAAGTCGCGGAAATTCACGAGCGTTTTGCGCATGAAGGCTACAAGCATCCCAGTGTATATAAAGAAGGGACTAAAAAGTGGGAGGCTGCCAAAAAAAAGTGGGACCAAATCACCAAAGACAGCGCCTTTGACGGAGTAGTGAACTCACTTGCCGTCAATTATTACGAGCAGAACAAGAGTCGCTTTGATCCTCTGGTTCGCGATGAATGCGGTAAACATGCTGCCATTATTCCTGGCGGACAGGCCGCTTGGGATAAATGCGAAGAGCTTGCGCTGTCTGAAGACTTTTTTGCAGCAGGAGCGAATCAAATGTGTGGAAAGAAATTTTCTCTTCCAGGATATATAAGTCAAGAACGTGTAGACTGTCGAAATGTAGATCGCTCTCACTGATTTAGCTATGCATGCTGTATACTCTATGCGATCGGTTCGAGGTGTGGTTCGGGGTAGAAAGAACGGTGAGCAGTGCCTAATGTAGATCCGCTAGACACAGAGGGTTTCGAGGCAACCGGTCATAGCGCGTCCCCGTCGCAAGCAAGTACTCCCCCTGCCTCTGCCCAGCCCGCATCTGTCGACCTCGCGTCACAGGCCTCGCCCGTCGTGCAGAACCTGACTCCCATCGAAAACAGGTTCTCGCGAACTTCGGCTGTGACGCTGCGATCGACGCCTTCCTGCCAACGCCGCGGATGGATCGCCGCGGTGACGACCTGTACGGCGATCGTTGTGCTCGTGGCGGCCTCCTGGCCTTCCGTGAACAGTCCGTCAGCGGATAACAGTCCAAGACCGGCGGCGACAAAAGCGCCATTGGGCCACCACAGGGACGCCGTCTACGCGGTGGCGACTGGTCTGGTCAAGGGCCTTCCTGTCGCCGTCACTGGCGGCGCGGATGCCACCGTACGAGTATGGAATCTGACCACCCGCAAACCACTGGGCCAACCGATGACCGGCCATACCAGTACCGTCGGAGCGGTAGCGGTTGGGCAGGTCAAGGGCCTTCCTGTCGCCGTCACTGGCGGCGCGGATGCCACCGTACGAGTATGGGACCTGACCACCCGCAAACCACTGGGCCAACCGATGACCGGCCATACCGACGCTATCTCAGCGGTGGCGATCGGACGGGTGAGTGGCCGCCCTATCGCCATCACCGGTGGTCAAGACGGCATGGTGCGGGTGTGGGACCTGACCACCCGAAAGCCCCTGGGCCAACCAATGACCGGCCACACCGGTACCGTCGGATCGGTCGCGCTCGGACAGGTTAACAACCGACCCGTCGCCATCACCGGCGGCGCGGGCGACGCCGTGCGGTTGTGGGACCTAAGCACCCGCAAACTCCTCGGCCAACCAATGTCTCGCGACCCCAGCAACGTCTTTTCGGTGGCGGCCGGGCAGGTGAACGGCCGACCTGTCGCTGTTACCGGTAGTTGGGATGCCACGGTGCGGGTATGGGATCTGACCACCCGCAAACCCCTGGGCCAGCCAATGACCGGCCACACTCGCCCCGTCTTTGCGGTGGCGGTTGGGAAGGTCAACGGCCGACCTGTCGCTGTCACCGGCAGCTGGGACGCCACGGTGCGGGTGTGGGACCTGACCACCCGCAAACCCCTGGGCCAACCAATGACCGGCCACACTCAACCAATCGAAGAAGTGACGATTGGGGAGGTCAACGGCCGACCCGTCGCCGTCACTGGCAGCTTGGACACCACCGTACGAGTATGGGACTTGAACTCCTACACAAGATGAAGTCATGTGGTAGGGCGCCCGCCTTCGTCGCGTTCGATGTCGCCTTCTGGGGTAGTACCGCGTCCACGCTCAACCGTCAAGTGCTGCTGAGGATAGCAGCCAGTCAGTAGGCGGCCTGGGAGTCGTTGCGGAGTTCGGTGTTAAAGAACCAGCGAACAAGGGGTGCCGTTAACGAACGTGTCGCCAGCCGTCAAACCTATTGTGACCTGAGACGTTAATGATGACGATTCTCGTCGGGTTGCTCATGTCGTCTCTCACAGACCGGTGATCGGGTTGTCGCTCCAGCGGTCGGCCTCTTCGAAGTAGCCGAGCAGCGCGGTGGAGTCGTCGGCCCAGCCGCCGTGGCGGCCGATGCGCTCCAGGTGGAGAACCGAAACCAGTGATGTGTGACGCGAGACGCCCACAAGCGTAATCCCTGCTCAGGCGCGTGACCGAGTCATTTTCGGGCGGCTAGGTCTAGGACCAGAGATCACCCAGATTTACGAGGGGCGAAGGTTGCTGGTCCTTCGTTGCTGAAGCCGTGCCGGAACAGCGCGAGGATGATGGAGTAGTGGATTTTCCAAGTTTGGAGCATCAGCGCCTGATGGCGGTCACTGCGGCCTTGTTCACCCATGGCGCCGACACTCCCGAGCTTCTGCACCTATGGCTCCACCTGGAGACGGTGACCGTCATGGTCCATGTCGCCGCTGACTGGACGTTCCGCATCACGCCGCACGAGCCGGGGGAGAGCTATGCGATGCAGGAACTCGACAGTCGCGTCGACATGGTCCCTGCCTCCGCAGAGCTTTCCTTCGTGCGGCATGTCGGGGATCGGCTTGTACACGTGGTTGAGGAGTTCGATACCGAGGTTCCCGCCCAGTGCGTGGGGGCGGAGTTCATCTTCGAGACGGGAAGCGTGGTCGCGCAGAGTTTTAAAGGTGATCTCCACCTGGCCGGCCGGTGGTTCGGTAAGGCTGCTGGAGTAGACGCTCGCCGCTGAGGCCGATCCCTCTCGGGGAGGAAGATCGCAGGGCACATCCAGGGCACATGAGGGCGGCAAACCCTGGAAGCCAGTAGAAGGCGTCGAGAGAAGAAAACGTGTCCTGACCAGGTCTAGTGTACGAAGACCCTGGCCAGGGCGCTGGTGGCCGCGCTTCATCAACAAGCGTGGCCTCTACCGGCACCCGGAGGGCTGAGCGGGGGGTCTGCCGGGCTCGTCCCCGACCCGAGGCCGTCGCCTGCCGCGAGTCACAGCGCGTTTCGGAGAGATTCGCTATGATTCGAGAAGTTTGCGTGGTACGGGTATCCGCAGCTCACCCGGTGTGACCGCCGAACCCCCGGATCATCCCGGTCGTCCCGGACCGGCAAGCGCGGCCCCGGCCGCGGAAGACGAACCCGATCGGGCCGCCGATTCCGCCCGCCGCGCGGAATCGGGCGGCATACGACGGGCGTTGTTCGAACTGTGGCTCTTCAAGGAGCACCCGATCGGGCACCCTGATAGGTGACAGCGCCGACTAGCAGGAGGACTGACCCACACCGTGACAGCAACCGACAGATCCGTCCAGCTCGTCAGGCTCGCCGCCGAGGCGGCGGCGGACAAACTGGCCGATGACATCCTGGCCTACGACGTGAGCGACCAGCTCGTCATCACCGACGCGTTCGTGCTCTGCTCCGCCACCAACGACCGCCAGGTCCGCGCCATCGTCGACGAGATCGAGGACCGGCTGCGGATCGAGGCCGACGTCAAGCCCGTCCGCCGCGAGGGCGAGCGCGAGGGCCGCTGGGTCCTGCTGGACTACATCGACATCGTCGTGCACGTCCAGCACGAGGAGGACCGCACCTTCTACGCGCTGGAGCGCCTGTGGAAGGACTGCCCCTCCATCTCGCTGCCGGACAGCGTCACCCAGGTCGCCGCCCAGCGCGCCCGCGGGACGGTAGCTGAGTGAGCCCCCGTGTCGTCTGCCTCAGGCACGGTCAGACGCTGTGGAACGTCGAGCACCGGTTCCAGGGGCACACCGACATCCCGCTCGACGAGACCGGGGTCGCGCAGGCCGCCCGCGCGGCCTCGCTGCTCGCGGCGCTGCGCCCCAGCATGATCGTCTCCTCCGACCTCCAGCGGGCCTTCGACACCGCCTCGGCGCTGGCCCGGGTCACCGGGCTGGAGGTCAGGGTCGACAAGGAGCTGCGCGAGCGGGGAGGCGGTGAGTGGGAGGGGCTCACCCGGGAGGAGATCTCCGAGAAGTGGCCCCGGGAGTTCGTCGCCTGGGAGGCGCCGGGCGGCGAGGCGGTCGCCGACGTCGCGACGAGGGTGTCGACGTCCGTACGCCGCTGGGCGGCCGAGCTCGGCCCCGACGACCTGCTCGTGGTCGTCTCGCACGGGGCGGCGATCCGGCTCGGCATCGCCATGCTGATGAACCTGCCCGAGGAGCTCTGGCCCGCCCTGGGCGGTCTGGGGAACTGCTCGTGGTCGGTGCTCGAGCAGTCCCGCAAGGGCTGGCGCCTGATGGAGCACAACGCCGGCACCCTCCCGGAGCCGGTCAGGAGCGACGACAGCCCCGAGGCCACCGAGGACGATCCCGGGACCGCCGCCCGGGGGTGAGCCCGTCGCGGCCCGGCCCCTGCCGCCGGGCTCGCCGGGTCCGCCGTGGCGGGTGGTGACGGTGGTGACACCGGGGAGGGCCGGCCGGTCCCGGCGTACGCTTGGAGGCCGTCGAGGGCCGCCCGGCCGTCGATTAGGTGAACACGGTGGTGTCCTTATATGCTTCCCGAGCGCCGCGACGAGAGGACTCGCAGCGGTGATCAGGGGCTATGGCGCAGCTGGTAGCGTGCCTCCATGGCATGGAGGAGGTCTGGGGTTCGAATCCCCATAGCTCCACCCTCGGCCGCCCTCCGTCCACGCGTGGACGGAGGGCGGTTCTCGTTCTCCGGGACGCGCTCCTCGCGGTCCCTTTCCCACGATCCCTCTCGTGGCCCTCTCCGTCGCAGCCGCAGCCGCCGCCCGGGCCCCGTGACGCCCGCGGAAGACGTGAGAACGCTCCCGGCCCGCCGCTCCGAACCGGCCACGTGTCCTCCGTCTGAACGCGTGGCCGGCACGACGCGGCGGGCCGGGGACCGCGGATGCGGGCGAGGCGCTCGCGGTTCCCCCACGATGGCGCATATGGAATGGCGAAAAAGCCCCTTTTAGGTGTGCTTAAGGTGGGCTTACCCATGATCTAAATCAACGCCGACCGCCCGCCGGGGGTCACCCTCGCTCGCGACGGGTGCGGACCCGCCCGGACCGGCGCTCGTGCCGGTCGGTACGGAACCAGAGCTGGACCCTGGCGCCCCCCATGGAGGAGGCGTCGATGCGCAGCGAGCCGCCCGTGGACTCGGCGAGCCTGCGGGCGATGTCCAGCCCGAGCCCGGTGGACCCCGCGCCGCTGGCCCCGCGCCGCAGGGCGGCCTCGGGGTCGCCGATCCCGGGCCCGGCGTCGGCGATGAGCACGCCGACGGTTCCGGTGCCCTGGTGCAGGGTCACCGTGAATCCGGTGCCCTCGGGGGTGTGCCGGAAGACGTTGCCGAGCAGGGCGTCCAGTACGGCACCGAGCTCGGTGGCCGCGACCGGGACCCGGGCGGGGGCCGAGGCGCCGATCAGCTCCCAGGGCCGCCGCTGGTCCTCGGCCAGCGCGGACCAGAAGGTCAGCCGCTCGCGGAGCACCTCGGCGGCGTCGCAGTGGACGAGCTCCGGGGCGCGGGAGGGCTGCCTGGCGGTGGCGATGATCTGATCCACCTCGGCCTCCAGCCGGCCGAGCGCGTTCCTGCTCTGCTCGGCCTCCGGTCCCAGGTGCTCCAGGCTGAGCCGCAGGGCGGCCAGGGGCGTGCGCAGCCGGTGCGACAGGTCGGCGGCCATCTCCCGTTCGGCGGCCAGCAGCTGGACCACGCGGTCGGCCATGCTGTTGAACGCCTCACCGGCGGCGACCAGCTCGGGAGGTCCCTCGGGTTCGATGCGGACGCTGAGGTCTCCCGCGCCCAGCGCGCCGGCCGCCCGGCCCAGCCGCCGGGCCGAGCGCACCACCCGTACCCCCAGGCGGTCGCCGACCAGCAGGGAGCCGGCCACCAGGGCCGCCGCCACCCCGCTCAGCACCGCCCACGAGGCGGTGACGCCCCGGGTGAGGTCGCCGGGCGGGACGAAGACCTCGACGACCACCGTCCGGCCGCCGTCCAGGGCGACGGGACGCAGCAGCAGGCGGCCGGAGCCCAGCTCCGCGGTGACGGCCCGGGTCAGCCGGGAGGCCGAGGCCACGGTGGCGGCGGGTGCCCTGACGGTTCCGGCCGAGCCGCCGTCCGGCAGGTGGACCCCGATCCGGTCCCGCGCGCCGGTGCTGAGCAGTGCGTGGGTCAGCCGGGCCGGGTCGACGGTGATGGCCAGCACGGGGACGAGGGCGGACGCCTGCCGTTCGGCCTGGGCCATGGCCCGGTCGTGGGCGATCTCCCTGACCACCAGCCCGAGCGGGATGAGGAAGGCCAGGGCCACCATCGAGGTCCCCGCGACGGTGAGCAGCGCCAGGGTCCGCCTCATGTCGGCGTGGTCAGCATGACCCCGACGCCCCGTACGGTGTGCAGGTAGCGGGGGGCGGAGGCGCTCTCGCCGAGCTTGCGGCGCAGCCAGGACAGGTGGACGTCGATCGTCTGGTCGTCCCCGTAGGACTGCTGCCAGACCTCGGTGAGCAGTTCCTTGCGGGAGACCACCCGGTCGGCACGGGCGGCCAGGTAGGCCAGCAGGTCGAACTCGCGCCGGGTCAGGGTGAGCGGGCTCCCCTCCAGGGTGGCCTCGCGCCGGTTCACGTCCACGGCGAGCGCGCCGACGCGCAGCACCGGGGGCGGGGTGGCGCTGCGCGCGCGGCGCAGCACGGCGTCCAGCCGGGCGTTGAGGTGGTCGCCGGAGAAGGGCTTGACCAGGTAGTCGTCGGCGCCCGCCTGGAGGAGACGGACGATCTCCGCCTCGTCGTCCCTGGCGGTGGCCACGATGACCGGGACGCTGGAGACGCTGCGGACCATCTTGAGCGCCTCGGCCCCGTCCAGGTCGGGCAGCCCGAGGTCGAGGATCACCGCGTCCGGCGGGTTCTGGGAGATCTCCCGCAGGGCGTCCAGGGCACGTCCCGCGCTGCGCACCGCGTGCCGGCGCCTGCTGAGCTCTTGAATGATCGCGGATCGTACGTACTCGTCATCTTCGACCACCAGAACCGTCGCCATGCGTGTAACGGTAGTGAAGAGTGGGACATATGACGTAATAATTCACGACATGCGGCAGACGCTGGGGTTCATCGCGGTGTGGTGCGTCGCCACGGTCCTGGCGGTGTCGGTCGCCTGGTTCGGTGTCCGCGACGTGCTGCGCAGCGAGGTCTTCGAGGACGCGGGCGTCGAGCCGCTCAACGCCGCCATCGGCCGCACCGGCGCGGAGAGACCCCCGTGGCCCGTGACCGCGCCGTCCTCGGCCTCCGGCCGGACCCCGGAACCGCGCCCGGCCTCGTCCGCGAGCCGGAGCGCCCGGCCGCGCCCGGCCCGCTCCCCGTCGGGGAGCGACGCGGCGCCGGAGCGGACGCGGCGGGCCGAACCGCGTCCCGGGACGTCGAGGGCACCGACGGCGCCGACGGCATCGAGGGCGCCGACGGCACCGGCGACCTCGCCCCCGGCCTCCCGCGCCACCCGGGCCGCCACGGCGTCGCCGCGCGCCGGCGCCGGTCCCGAGGCCACCAGGACCCGGTCGGTCTCGACCGAGAACCTGCGCGTGATGAACGTCAAGGGCGGTTCCGTCTCCTTCGCCATCGAGAACGGTGTCTGCCGTCTCGTCACCGCCGCGCCCAGGGCGGGCTACGAGGCCAAGGTCGCCTCGGCCCCCGGATGGATCCGGGTCGATCTGGTCCGGGGGGAACACGGCTCGGCGGTCTTCTGCATCGGCGCCGAGGGCCGCACCGACCTGTGGGAGTACTAGGCGGGCCCGCCGGATGCGGGGCACGCGGGCCGGGACGCGCCGCGCCTCAGTCCCAGACGACCTTCGGCGCCTCGTCGCCGGTGGCCTCGGCGACGAGACGGGCACTGTCCTCGGCCTCGGCGCGGCGCGCGGGTGCCAGGCCGTCGAAGAGGGTGACCGTCAGCTCGCGCTCCTGGCGGCGGTAGCGCCAGGTGCCGGCCACCTCGCCGTCGACGAGCAGCGCCCCCGGCCCGGAAAGGGCCCGCCACACCTGCCGGCGCCTGCCCGGGTCGGGGACGAGCAGGTTCCGGTCGGCCTGGCGCAGGTAGGGGTCGTGCGGCGGGACGAGGACGACCCCCTCGGGGGCGGGTGCCCGTCTCACCTCGTCCAGGAGCGACTCGGGCAGGTCGTAGGGCCGGTCGCCGACCCGTACCCGGACCAGGTCCTCGCCGAGTTCCCTCCACAGGCCGGCGACGGCGGCGGTGTCGCTCCCCATCCAGTCGCGGAACAGGGCCCGGGAGGCCGGGCCGTTCACCCGCAGGTAGGCCCGCAGCAGCGTCAGGCGCGGGTCGCCGTCCCGGTCCTGTCGCTCCTGTCGCTCTCCCCGCGGGGCGTCCGGGACCGGGTACAGCATGGTCACGCGCTGGTCGCCGGGGCCGACGACGAGCCGTGCCCGGCATCCGCCGGCGCGGAACAGCGCGTCGGGGACGTGGTCGGCGTCGCAGCGCTCGCACCGGTTCACCAGCGAGGCCGGTACGCGGCCGTTCACCTCGCGGCTCGCCTCCGGCTTCGGCGTCGGGCCGGTCACCACGGCCCTCAGCGCGGCGGCCACCTCGTCGACCGCCCGCACCCAGGCGGCTCCGCCCTCGTCCGACTCCCGGGGGGCGAGGGCGTCGCGCAGGAGGTCCAGGTCGGCCAGGCGGTGCGCGTGCGGTGCCCCGCGTACCGACCACATGCTCACCAGCGGCCCGCCGGGGGAGACGGCCTCGGCGACGCTCGCGGACCCGACGGTTCCCGTGCGCTGGATCAGCGCCCGCCTGGCGTCGGCCTGCCGGCCGTCCTGGAATCCCAGCAGCAGCAGGTCGTCGGGCGTCCCCTCGCGAGACCGGCGTTCCAGGCCGTGTCCCCGCCACCTGAAGCCCAGCCAGCGGGCCCTGTCCAGTGTGATCGCGTTCCCCATCGCGTCACTGTAATACAGGGCCGGGAGCGGGGGATCGTCCCCTTTCGTCGGCACGATGACGGGCGGACGACCCGTGAACGTGATCTGGACGGTGATGAAAGATTCACTATTTTTCCTGACATTTCCAGTCCAATCTTGACGATCACTCCCGTCAGGACGACACTGGGCGGCAATCCGGTGGAACCCGGCGCAGGCCCGGCGGCAGGCGGGCCCGGCGAGACGGCCCGGAGGATCGAGCGGTACGCGACCCGTACTTGTTAACGTTAACAATGCCCCGGTGCCACCGGCCGCATGTCGCCGTGGAGTGTGGGTCGCCCCCGGAACCTCACGTCAAGGAGACTCATGAGATCAGAGGGATACAGGCCGCGGAAGGCGCTCGGTGGCCTTGTCGCGACGGCCCTGGCGCTGATGACGGCCGTCGCGACGGCGAGCCCGGCGGACGCGGCGACCCGGTACGAGGCCGAGAGCGCCCGCATCTCCCAGGGAGTGGTGGAGTCCAACCACGCCGACTACTCCGGCTCGGGCTTCGTCAACGGCGACAACGCCGCGGGCTCCTACGTGGAGTGGACGGTCCAGGCGGCGAGCGCGGGCACCGCGACCGTGGCGCTGCGCTACGCCAACGGGTCGGCCGGGAACCGGCCCGGCGACGTCTCCGTCAACGGAGCGGTGGTCTCCGCGGCCCGCGCGTTCGGCCCGACCGGCGCCTGGAGCACCTGGGCGACCAGCACGCTCACCGTCACGCTGCGGGCCGGCGCCAACACGATCCGGGTGACCGCGACCACGGCCGCAGGCAACCCCAACCTCGACCACCTCGACCTGGAGACCGCCTCGTCGGACACCGTGCCCCCGACCGCGCCGTCCGGCCTGACCCGGTCCGCCGTCACCGCCACCACGGCCACCCTGAGCTGGACCGCCTCGTCCGACGACACCGGCGTGACCTCCTACGAGGTACGCAGCGGCGGCACCGTCTACGCGACCGTCACCGGCTCCCCGCCGGCCACGTCCGTCACGGTCACCGGCCTGGCCTGCGCCAGCCCGTACTCGCTGCACGTGGTGGCCAGGGACGCCGCGGGCAACGTCTCCGCGCAGAGCGGGACCGTCACCTTCACCACCGCGGCGTGCGGGGGCGGCGTGCCGTCGGGCATCACCCAGATCTCCACCGGCTGGACGGTCCCGTGGGGCGTGGCCTGGCTGCCGGACGGGCAGAACGCGCTGGTCACCGAACGCGACAGCTTCCGCGTCTACCGCACCTCGCTCTCGGGCGCCAGGACGCTGGTCGGCACCGTGCCCGAGACGATGGGCACCGGCGGCGAGGGCGGCCTGCTGGGGGTCGCGGTGGACCCGAACTGGGCGAGCAACCGGTACGTCTACTTCTTCCACACCGCCTCGGAGGGCAACCGGATCGCCCGGATGACCTACGACGGCACCTCGCTGGGCGGCTACACGGCCCTGGTGCGGAACATCCCCAAGAACCGCTACCACAACGGCGGCCGGCTGGCCTTCGGCCCCGACGGGTACCTGTACGCCACCACCGGTGACGCGCAGGTCACCGCCAACGCGCAGAACCGCGACTCGCTCGCCGGCAAGATCCTGCGGATGACCACCGCGGGGCAGCCCGCCCCCGGCAACCCGTTCGGCACGCTCGTCTACAGCTACGGCCACCGCAACCCGCAGGGCATCGCCTGGGACTCGCGGGGACGGCTGTGGCAGGCGGAGTTCGGCAACAGCCAGTTCGACGAGCTCAACCTGATCAAGCCGGGACTCAACTACGGCTGGCCCACCTGCGAGGGGAGCTGCTCCGTGGCCGGAATGGAGAACCCCAAGCGCCAGTGGCCGGTGAGCACCGCCTCGCCCAGCGCCGTCGCGGTCGTCGGCGACGCGGTTTACATGGCGGCGCTGCGCGGTGAGCGGCTCTGGCGGATCCCGCTGGAGGCGGGGGAGGCCACCGGCACGCCGGTCGCCTACTACGTGGGCACCTACGGCCGGCTGCGCACCGTGGTCGCGGTGCCGGGGGCCGACCGGCTCTGGCTGACCACGACCAACGCCGACGCCGGCGGGGGCGAGCCCGCGGGCTCCGACCGCATCTTCAGGGTCGACATCTCCTGACGCCACCGCACCCGTCCGCGTCCGGCGTCACCGCCTGCGTCTGACGTCACCCTCTGACGTCACCCTCCGACGCCATCGTCCCCGTCGCCGGGGTCGCCGCCCTCACCGTGCTCGCGCAGGTACGCGGCGGCCTCGGCGACACGTCCCTCGCCGAAGACCGCGATCCCGTTCCGCTCCAGCAGGGCGGTGGTGACGCCGTGGCCCGGCACCCGCCCCCCGGCGAAGGCGCCGTCGTGGATGGTCAGGCTGCCGCAGGAGGGGCTGCCCTCCTTGAGGATCGCCACCCGCGCGCCACAGGAGCGGGCGGCCTCCAGCGCCGCCCGCGCACCGGCCACGAAGGCCGCCGTGACGTCCTCGCCCCCGGCCGTCAGCACCCTGGCCGTGCCCGCGAGCACCGCCTCGCCCCCGGCGCCGCCCTCGATCTCCGCGGCCGGGCGCGGGACGGGCAGCCCGCCCTCGACCTCGGGGCAGAACGCCACCAGCCGTCCCTGCCGCCGCCAGGCGGCCAGCAGCGCGTCCTCGCTGGTCTTGGCCGCCCCGTCGTACCGCACCCTGCGCCCCATCAGGCAGGCGCTGACCATGATCCTGTCCACCGGCCCAGAGTACGTGGCGCGGAGCGGGGGGCGCCCGGGCCGGGCAGTACCCTGCTGCTCATGTTCTCCGACTTCCCGAGCTTCGCGAGTTCCGCGGGCTCCACGAGCTCCGCGAGCTCCGCGGGTCCCGCGAGGTCTCGATGATCGGGCCGCTCGCGACGGGCCTGATCGTGCTGTCACTGGTGATCGGGCTGTGGGCCCTGGTGAACACCATGCGCGACAGGCCGATGGGAAGGGTGCTGCCGGGCGCGCTCGCGCTGCTGGAGCTCGGCCTGATCGTCCAGGCCGGGGTGGTGGCCGCCGCGCTGGCGCGGGGCGAGGGCCCGCAGGGGACGGCCACCGTCATCGGCTACCTCGCCGCCACCGTGCTCATCCCGCCGGTGGCGCTGTTCCTGGGGTACGCGGAGCGCTCGCGCTGGGGGTCCGCGGTGATCGCGGTGGCCGGTTTCGCGATCCCCGGTATGGTCGGCCGGTTGCTCCAGATCTGGCAGGGCCTGGTATGAGCGAACCGGCGATCGGCACCGGTCCCGGGCGCGTGCTGGTGGCGGTCTACGGGGTGTTCGCCCTGGCGGCCGGGGCCCGCGCCGCCGTGCAGATCGCGACGCGGTTCGACGAGGCGCCGCTGGCCTACGCGCTGTCGGCGTTCGCCGCGGCCGTCTACCTCGTGCTCACCGTGGCGCTGGCCGTGGGGAACAGGACGCT
The DNA here is from genome assembly GCF_044456585.1 of Streptosporangium sp. NPDC050855. Lineage (NCBI taxonomy): Bacteria > Bacillati > Actinomycetota > Actinomycetes > Streptosporangiales > Streptosporangiaceae > Streptosporangium > Streptosporangium sp. NPDC050855. Next base: position 564,529 of record NZ_JBITFY010000003.1, on the reverse strand, counting down.
CGCGCTGATCGCCTGCGGGATCGAGCTGGCCGGGGTGCTCGTCGTGGGCACCCTCGGCATGGTCGACCCCGAGGCGTTCCCCCGGGCCACCGTCTGGTCGGGCTACGGAAGCGGCTACCTGTTCATCCCGTTCGTGCTGCCCTTGCTGGGGATCTACTGGCTTTTGCGACGCCGCTAGTTAGAGCCTTTCCCACCTGGGCAGCTTTGCTCCTCGAACCGACCAAACCACAAGGGAGGCACGGTCATGAGCACGATTGAACAGTCCGTTGACGTCAACGTTCCCATCCGGACCGCGTACAACCAGTGGACCCAGTTCGAGAGCTTTCCTGAGTTCATGGAAGGCGTCGAGTCGATCAAGCAGCTGAGCGAGACGCGCACCGCGTGGGTCGTGGAGATCGCCGGGGTCCACCGGGAGTTCGAGGCGGAGATCACCGAGCAGCACCCTGACGAGCGGGTGGCGTGGAAGTCCGTGGAGCGGCCGCACCAGGCCGGCGTGGTGACCTTCCACCGCCTCGGCCCGGACACCACCCGGGTCACGCTCCAGCTCGACTACGACCCCGAGGGGTTCGTGGAGACCGTCGGCGACTGGCTTCAGCTCGTCAAGTTGCGCATCCGTGGCGACATGGAGCGTTTCAAGACCTTCATCGAGTCGCGTGGCGGCGAGACCGGCGCCTGGCGCGGTGAGGTGCCCGGCCCGCACGAGCGCGCCGACGAGGGCGGCCTGACGGGTGGCTCGGGTCTGGGCTCCACCGGCGGTGGCGTCGCGGGCTTCGACGAGCCCGCTCCGCCGCGCACGGTGGGCGGGGACGTCTATCCGCCGGACTCCGCGCTCCCGCCCCCCGGCGGCACGCCGCTCCCGGGTGCCGGTCGCGGTCTCGGCGAGGAGCCGCCGCCCACCCCCGGTCCGCGTATCTGACGCGTTCCCGACTCGCCCGGTGCCGGTGCCAAGGCATCCGGTGCCCGGGCCGTCCGGGTTCCGGGCCTCGGAGCCGAGGTCCGTGCCGTGCGTGAGAGAGCCGGGTCACGCCCTGTAAAGGGGAGCGTGGCCCGGCTTTCACGTTGTCAGCGATTGCCGTCGGCTCCGCCGGTCAGGAACAAACGCAGGTTTCAGTCCTGTTACAGTCGTGGTCAGCCAATCATCCTACGATTGGACGAAACCACCGAGGAGGACTGGAACCCGCATGAGCGTGCTCACCCATCAGACCAGGGGCCGCACCACCGGCACGAACGGCTCCCTCGCCTGGCTGCTCGTGCTGGGGATCATCCTCGCGGCGCTCAACCTGCGCACCGCCGTCACGAGCGTCGGGCCGGTCCTCGACCAGATCACCTCCGCCCTGGGCATGACCGCCGTCGGGGTCGGCCTGCTCACCACGCTGCCCGTGCTCATCTTCGCCTCGGTCGGCGCGGTGACCCCGGCGCTGGCCAGGAGGATCGGCGAGCACCGCCTGCTGCTGCTCTCCCTCATCGTGCTCGGCGCCGGCCTGCTGATCCGGTCGATGGTCGGCTCGGCCGAGGTGTTCCTCTACGCCAGCGCGCTGGCGCTGTCGGGCGGAGCCGTGGGCAACGTGCTCATCCCCAGCCTGATCAAGCGGCACTTCCCCGGCAGGGCCGGGACCATGACCACCGTCTACACCACCGCCCTCGCGGTGGGCACGATGCTCGCGGCCGCCGCGACCGTCCCCATCGAGCGGGCCGCCGACGGGAACTGGCACGTCGCGCTGGGCGTGTGGGGGGCGCTCGCCGCCGTCGCCGCCGTTCCGTGGTTCGCGCTCTCGCGCAGGGAGCCCGAGCGGCACGGCGCGGACGGCGGGACCGGCGCCCGCGCCCTGCTCCGCAGCAGGCTGGCCTGGGCGGTCGCCGCCTACTTCGGCACGCAGAGCATGGTCGCCTACATCATGTTCGGCTTCCTGCCCAAGATCCTGATCGACGGCGGCTACACCACCGCGCAGGCGGGGCTGGTGCTGGGCGTCTTCACCGCGATCGGCATCCCGGTGTCGCTCTTCGTGCCCGCGATCGCCTCCCGGTTCACCGACCAGCGGCCCGTGGTGGTCGCCTTCGTGCTCTTCTACACGGCGGGCTTCGCGGGGCTGTGGCTCGCGCCGTCGTCCATGGCCTGGATCTTCGCGAGCCTGGTCGGCATCGGCATGGGGTCGTTCCCGCTCGCGCTGACCATGCTCGCCATGCGCACCCGCACCCCCGAGGCGACGGCCGCGCTCTCCGCCTTCGGGCAGAGCACCGGCTACCTCATCGCGGGGGCCGGACCCCTGGTGGTCGGCATCCTGCACGAGTCGAGCGGCGGCTGGACGATGCCGTTCCTGCTGCTGTTCGCGGTGGTCGCCGCGCAGCTCGTGGCGGGCTGGTACGCCGGCCGCCCGGGTCACCTGGAGGACGAGGGCGCCCTCGCCGCCCGCTGAGGACACCGGACACCGGGAGGGTCCGCGGCCCGGGGGCGGGTCCCGGGCCGCGCCGGTGACACGCCGCACCGGTGACACCGGGGCCGGCGGTACGGGACCCCCGGGCCGCGGGCCGCGCCGGACCGTCCGGGATCCCCGGACGGTCCGGCGGGGCGTGACCGGCGCCCCGTGGCGTCCGCTCAGTCCAGCCGCAGGCGGTCGGCCAGGCCCGCGGCGGCGAAGGCGTCCACCAGGGCGTCGCGGCCCTCGGTGAAGTGGGTCCAGCTGTCGAAGTGCACCGGTACCACCCGGCGCGCACCGAGGATCCTCGCCGCCTCGGCGGCCTGGGCGCTGTCGAGGACGAGCAGCGCGCCGTCGAGGACGCCGGGGATGCGGGGGGCCCCGGCGAACAGGACCGCCGTGTCCACCGGGCCGAACCGCTCGGCGATCTGCTCGACCAGTTCCAGCGAGGCGTTGTCGCCGCTGACGTAGACCGTGGGCAGGTCGGCCGCGGTCAGGACGAACCCGACGACCTCGCCGGTGACCGCCTCGGCCCCCTCGGGGCCGTGCAGGGCGGGCGCGCCCGTCACGGTCACGGTGCCGCCGTCGGGGCGGCGCAGCTCGGCGGAGGCCCACGGTGCGAGGCCCCGGGCGTCACCGCCGAGGCGGCTGGCGCCGCTCGGGGTGGTGAGGATGACCGGGACGCCGTCCAGCAGGGCCCGTCCGGAGTCGTCGAGGTTGTCGGGGTGCTCGTCGTGGGAGAGCAGGACCACGTCGACGGGGCCCAGGTCCGCCGGGGTGATCGCGGGAGGCGCGGTCTTGGTCAGCAGCGGGCGGCCGGCCCCGGGGTAGTCGCCGGGAGGGTCGAAGGTCGGGTCGGTGAGGAATCTCAGGCCGCCGTACTCGATGAGGGCGGTCGGCCCGCCGAAGACGCGGACGGGAACCTGCTGGTCGGTCGTGCCGGTAGCGGTCATGACAAAACACCTCACGGATGAGAAGGGGCTTATCCGTGAGGAACGGTAGCCGCTTCTCACGGATGAATGCAATCCGTACCATGAGAGGTATGAAGGAGACCGTGACCGCCACGCCCGTCCTGCCTCCCGCTCCGGGAGCCGAGCGGCATCTCGCCCTCGACGTGGCCAACACCGTCATCGCCCTGCCCGGCGGGCGGTGCGTCGATCTCCTCGACACCCCCGACGCCGTCGGCCGCTGGCTCGCCGAACGCGACCTCGCCCCGGCCGAGATCGGGCTGCAGGAGCTGTGCGCGGGACAGCTGCGGTCGCTGCGCGACCAGATCAGGGCGCTGTTCGCCGCGTGTGCCGGCGGGCTGCCCGTGCCGGCCGCGGCCCTCACCGCCGTCAACGACGCGCTCACCCGGGCCCCCGCCGCCTCCCTGCTGCACTGGGACCCCGCCCGAGGCCTCTACCGCGCCCCCTGTCACCCCCTCACCCGGATCGTCGAGCACGCCCTCGCGGTCCTCGCCGCCGACGCCGCGGACCTGCTCACCGGTCCCGACGCCGAACGCCTCATCGCCTGCGCCTCCACCCCCTGCAACCGCTACCTGCTGCGGTACGGCCGCCGCCACTGGTGCTCGACCCGTTGCGGCGACCGTGCCCGCGCGGCCCGCGCCTACGCGCGCCGCCCCCGGCCCGGGACGGGCTGAGGCACGTCGCCCGCCGGTTCCCGGCCCACCGCCCGCAGCGCCGAGGCCGCGGCGGCCAGCGCGCTGTTCGAGGAGACCTCGCTGAGCATGCCCGGGGCGGCCACCGAGTCGCCCGCCAGCCAGACGCCGTCCCCCCGGTCGATCGCCGGCCGGTCCCGCCAGCTCGTCCCCGGCAGGTCCAGGGCGCCGGTGCGGCCGTTGCAGACGGCCTCCCGCCGCCAGGTCGTCCGCTCCCGCCACCCGGGCAGCCCCAGGTCGGCCACCCGCTCCGCGCGTGCGATCGCCCCGTCCTTGCCCTCGCCCTCCCGCAGGGGCATCTGGAGCTGGCAGAGGGAGTGGCCCGCCGGGGCGAGCGAGGGGTCGGGCAGGCTGTACCGCTCCAGGAAGCCGCCCTCGTCCAGGTCGGAGACCAGGAAGAGGTCGTCGGCGCTCGCGCGCAGGCCGAGGTCGAGCAGGACGGCCCGGCCGCTCTCCCAGCGCAGCGACCCGTCCCCGAGCAGGGCCCTGGCGGCGTCCAGCGAGGTCGCCACGATCACCGGGGTGTCCTCGGGCAGGACGTCCACCCGTGAACCGGTCTCGATCCGCACGCCCAGGCCGCGCGCGTGGATGGCCATCCGGTCGACCACCCGTCCCCAGCCGCCGGTGACGTAGCGCGGCGCCGGGGGCTTCGGCGCGGCGGCCCGCAGCACCCGCTCCCAGACGAACGCCGCGGACAGCCGCCCGGGGTCCCCGTCATAGGTGATCACGCCGACCAGCCCGGCGGCGGCGCGCATGCCCTCCTGCCCGAAGCGCCGGCCGGCCCAGGTGGCGAAGTCCTCGTCGACCGGGGCCCGCAGGCGCCGCCTGGCCAGGGCCTTCACCAGCGACAGCGGGGGCCCGCCGAGCCGGCCGCCGTGCCGGAACCTGGACCTGGCCAGCGCGCGCAGGGGGAGCCTGCTGTACGGCTGGACCAGGCCCCTGGCCACCAGCCAGTTCCACGGCTCTCCGTCGGAGTAGAAGACGTGGGTGCCGTCGTTGGCGACGTACGGGCCGTCGGTGCTGCGGGCCCGGCCGCCCAGCCTCCGGTGGGCCTCGTGGAGGGTGACCCGCGCGCCCGCCTCGGCGCACGCGATGGCGGCGGTGAGCCCGGCCAGGCCCCCGCCCACGATGTTGATCTCTCGTGTCTGTCGTGTCATGCCCCCAGGACGCACCGGGAGGGTGCGTTCGTGACACGCATCCGCCGTCACCCCCGTCCCCGTGCCCGTTCCCGGCCGCGTGCCCCGGAGCGCCGGGGCGGGACGTCACAGCCGGGCGAGCTTGTCCGGGTTGGCCACCAGGAAGACGGTCTGGATCAGGCCGTCCGCGACGTCCAGGGAGAACACCGCGGCCGGACGCCCGCCCACCCGCGCCAGCAGGGCCGGCGCGCCGTTCACATCCGCGACCTCCAGGGTGAAGTCGTCACCGGGTCGGGCGCCCACGCCCTCCATGAACCTCTGTGTCCCCTCGTGGCCGCCGATCGCGGTCAGGAAGCGCAGCACCCTGCCCGCGCCCGTGATGACCCGGAGCGGGGCCTTGGCCTTGCCGCCGCCGTCGCTGACCAGCGACGCGTCCTCGGCGAGCATCGAGGCCAGCGTCCTCAGGTCACCGCCCACCGCCGCCCGGGCGAACCGCTCGGTGAACTCACGCCGCAATTGGCGGTCCACCTCGAATCTGGGCCTGCCCTCCCGGACGTGCTCCCTGCCGCGCCGGGCGAGCTGCCGGGTCGCGGCCTCGCCGCGGCCGATCACCTCGCCGATCTCCGCGTACGGCAGGTCGAACGCCTCGCGCAGCACGAACACCGCCCGCTCCAGCGGGGAGAGGGTCTCCAGCACCACGAGCAGCGCCAGCTCCACCGAGCCGGCCAGCTCCACGTGCTCGGCCACGTCCGGGGTCACCACCAGCTCCGGCAGCCACGACCCCACGTAGGACTCCCGCCTGGCCTTGAGCCGGCGCAACCGGTCGATCGCCAGGCGCGTCACCACCCTGACGAGGTAGGCCCGGTCGTTCTCCACCTGGGAGACGTCCACCTCCGACCAGCGCAGCCACGCCTCCTGGACGACGTCCTCGGCGTCGGTCAGGCTGCCCAGGATCCGGTAGGAGACCCCGGTCAGCAGGTCTCGGTATTCCTCGAAACGCTCAACGGTCATGGCGACATAGACGTATCACGGCGCCCGGACGTGACATGACCCGGGTAAACGGTTGTTTACCGCAACGCTCTACCATTTCAGGACGGACGTCGGCAGCGAAGGAGCGCGCAGTGACCGGAACGATCCTCGCCGAACCGGACACCGCGCGGCAGGGGAGGCATCTCTGGCTGACCCTGGTGGCGCTCTCGGCTGCCGGGATGGTCGTCTCGGTCCAGCAGACCGTGGTCATCCCGCTGCTGCCCAGGCTGATGACCACCTTCGGCGTCTCGGTCGCCGAGGTGACCTGGGTCTTCACCGCCTCGCTGCTGGCCGCGGCGGTCGCCACGCCGCTGCTCTCGCGCCTGGGCGACATGTACGGCAAGAAGAGGATGATCCTGTTCACCGTGGGCCTGCTCGTACTGGGGTCGGTGATCTGCGCGCTGTCGGCCTCCCTGCCCGTGCTGATCGCCGGGCGGGCCCTGCAGGGCGCGTCCGCCGCGCTGATCCCGTTGGCCATCGGCATGATCAAGGACAGTTTCCCGGCCGCCAGGGTCATGACGGCCATCGGGGTGGTCAGCGCCACCATGGGCGTCGGCGGCAGCCTCGGCATGATCGTCACCGGCCTGATCGCCGACCGCACCCCCAGCCACCATCCGGTCTTCTGGATCACCGCCGGTCTCGCCGTGGCCGCGATCGTCCTCATCGCGCTGAGCGCCCACGACACCGGGGGAGGCACCGGCGGCCGTCCCGATCTCGTCGGCGCGGCCCTGCTGTCGGTCTGGCTGGTCTGCCTGCTGCTGGCCGTCTCCAAGGGCAACGACTGGGGCTGGGGCTCGGGGACCGTCCTGGGGCTGTTCGCCGGCGCGGTCGTCGTCTGCGCCGCGTGGGTCTACAGCCAGCTGCGCCTCCGTGCCCCGATGGTCCGTCTCCACCTGCTCGTCGGCCCGCGCTCGCTGCCCGCGAACCTGGCCTCGCTGCTCCTGGGCTTCGCCATGTTCGGCTCGTTCACGCTGATCTCCAGCTTCATCCAGACGCCCTCCTCCGCCGGGTACGGGTTCGGCGGCTCCGTCCTGGACGTCGGCATCTACGCGCTGCCCAGCACCGTGACCATGCTGCTCGCCTCCTTCATGGCCGGCCGCCTGTCCGGCCGGCTCGGCCCCGCCTACTCCCTGGCCCTCGGCGCGAGCCTGTGCGCGGTCGGATTCGGCTGGTTCACCCTCTTCAACGACTCGGTGCCCCACCTGATCGGTTCCAACGCGGTGCAGGGGCTGGGCCTCGGCATCGCCTACGCCGCGCTGGGGGCGCTCGCCGTCCAGCACGTGCCGATGCACGAGAGCGGCATCGCCAGCGGGATCAACTCCCTGGTCCGCTCCATCGGCGGCAGCGTCTCGGGCGCCGCGACCTCGGCCCTGCTCACCTCGATCACCATCGCCGGGACCTCCGTCCCGTCCCGGAGCGCGTACGTGATCTCCTTCGCCGTCATCACCGCGAGCGCCGTCGGGTCCGCCGCCATCGCCCTGGTCTCCGGAATGCTGGCGCGAGAGGTGCCGGCGATCGGTTAGGATTTCATCTGCGTCGCAAGGGGCTATGGCGCAGCTGGTAGCGCGCCTCCATGGCATGGAGGAGGTCTGGGGTTCGAATCCCCATAGCTCCACGTCGAGCCGTTCTCGCAGCGGCCCGAGGGTTGTTCACGAGATCCCGTCCGATCACCTCGATCGGGCGGGATCTCGTCGTTTCCCGGCCGTCGTGGCCGTCGAGCGGATCGCCGGGCGGATCGCCCGCGAGGGCTTCGCGCAGAGGACGTGCCCCCCAGGGAGAGTGCGCGGGAGCCCGGACCGGCCGCGGGCCGGGAGGTCGTTCAGGGACTTCGGTATCCCACCCCGGGACGACTCGAGATCCGCGCCCGGGGACTCCGGGGAAGTGAACCCATCGGCGCGCGTACCGTCAAGAGGTTAAGGATGTCAACAATCAACCTGCTGAAGGGGAAGGTACGATCGGGGCATGAGCGCCGATGCCGATCCCGTCGTGGCCGAGCTGACCGAGCTGGTCGGCCAGGTCGCGGGACGCCTGCGCGCGCAGTTCAACGCGACCGCGGCGGAGCTGGACCTTCCCCCCGCCCAGGCGCTGGCGCTGGCCCGTCTGCGGGACCCGGTCCCGATGCGCGAGTTGGCCGACTGGCTGTCCTGTGAGGCGTCGAACGTGACCGGCATCGTCGACGGCCTGGAACGTCGCGGCCTGGTCACCCGCCGGCCCGACCCCTCCGACCGCCGGGTCAAACTCCTGGTGCTCACCGAGGAGGGCACGCGCAGGAGGGACGTCCTGTGGTCGCGTGGCCACGCGCAGGCGATCTCCCTGTTCGCGCTCTCCGGAGACGACCGCCTGCTCCTGCGGGACATGCTCAGGCGGCTCCTGGAGGGCCCGGCCGGCTGAGGCGATGTTTGCCGCCGGGGGGTGAGGGCAGCCGAGAACGTATCCGACGTGGTGCTACAGGAGGTCAGATGGTCCCCCGGAAGCAGAAGGTCGGCACGGTCGCGGTGGTCGCCCATCAGCGCAAGACGTTCGGCGGAGGGCTGGACGAGTTGCGCAGGCTGCTCGCCGACGAGGGTGTCGGCGAGCTGCTCTGGTACGAGGTGCCCAAGAGCAAGAAGGCCCCGAAGCAGGCGCGCAAGGCCCTCAAGGAGGGTGCCGACCTGGTTTTGGTGTGGGGCGGCGACGGCATGGTGCAGCGCTGTGTGGACGCGCTCGCGGAGTCCGGCGTGACGATCGGCATCCTGCCCGCGGGGACGGCCAACCTCTTCGCGCAGAACCTCGGCATTCCGGAGGACCTCCCCAAGGCCGTGCACATCGCCTTTCACGGTGAGAGCCGCAAGCTCGACCTGGGGAAGGTCAACGGCGAGCACTTCGCGGTGATGGCCGGGGTCGGGTTCGACGCGGCGATGATCAAGGACGCGGACCGGGGTCTCAAGGACCGCCTGGGGCGCGCCGCCTACGTCTGGACGGGCCTGCGCCACATCCGTGGCGAGCTCGTGCAGATGGACGTCCGGATCGACGGGGTGCCGTGGTTCGAGGGCGAGGCGAGCTGCCTGCTGCTCGGCAACGTCGGCACCATCACCGGCGGGATCGAGGCGTTCGACGACGCGCGCCCCGACGACGGGTGGCTGGAGGTCGGTGTGACGACCGCCAAGGGGCCGATCCAGTGGGCACGGGTGCTCGGCCGGATGACGACCGGCAGGTCCGACGACTCGCCGTTCGTCCGGATGACCCGGGCGCGCAAGATAACGGCCAAGCTCGGCGCTCCCATGACCTACGAGCTGGACGGCGGCGCCAAGGGCACCGTCACCGAGCTCAAGGCCAAGGTGGTACCGGCCGGCATCACGATCCGTGTCCCCGCGACCACGGACGCCTCGGAGAACCCGGATGCCACGACGGGCACCGGCGAGCCCGCCGACGCCGCGCGCTCCTGAGCGATCGGCCCTGGCGGGACGCGAGGAGCGTGCGGATCCGGCGCGTGTGACGGCGGCGTTCCGGGGGTTCCCGGGCGCCCGGCCGCGCAGGCAGATCCCCTCTTTTCATTAATATTCATAACAAATACCCATTCGGTATGGTTTGTCGATATTTTCGCGTGATGGAAGCGAACGGGCCGATGACCGGTGGTCGCTGGACGGACGCCGGCGTCCCCGGCGCGCGGGGCGGTGACCACTGCGGCCCGTCGGGGACGGGCGGGATCCGAGGCCGTCCCCGGCGGGTCCGGTCCGCCGCCCTCCGGCGAGACGGCGCCGTCCGGCGACGGCGCCGCACCGGGTCGGAGCGCCTGACGGGGATCGTGTACGAGCTGTGATCGAGTTTCACGTGTCGGTCGACATAGCGCACCCCGCGGCCGAGATATGGCGCATCATCGCCGACTTCGGCCAGGACCCCCGCTGGCGCGCGGGCGTGACCACCATGGCGCCGGACCCCCCGGGCCCGGTCGTGCCGGGTACCACCACCGACGAGGTCATCAGCTTCCACGGCCGCGCCTACCGCACCGGCGGCCAGGTGACCCGGGTGGTCCCGGGCACGGAGTTCGCCTGGCGGATGACCTCGGGGATCGACGCCGAGGGAGAGAGGTCGGTCGTGCCGCTGGCCGAGGACCGGTGCCGGGTGACCCTGCGGCTCAGGGTCGGGCTCTCCGGTCTGCACCGCCTGCGCGAGCCCCTGCTGCGCCGCGCGCTCAGGCGCAAGTACCAGGAGGACCTCCGCCGCCTGAGCGACCTGGTGGCACCCGGACCTGACCCTCCCCGGGCGGGACCGGCGGTGACGCGCGGATAACCGGTTGTCCCGCGGTCGCGTGCGGGGAAAGCATGGCGGTCATGTCACTGCGCTTTCACGAGATCGCCGAGGGCGGGCACCGCATCCTCAACCCGTTCACCCACGACAAGCTGGCGCTGCTGGGGGAGATCGCCCGGCTCCGGCCGGGGCACCGCCTGCTCGACCTGTGCTGCGGCAAGGCGGAGATGCTCTGCCAGTGGTCCCTCGCGTACGGGATCGAGGGGGTCGGGGTCGACATCAGCGACGTCTTCCTCGCCGCCGGGCGCGCCAGGGCCGGGGAACTCGGGGTGGCCGGCCGGGTGCGCCTGGAGAAGGGCGACGCCGCGGCCTACCGGGCCGAGCCCGGCGCGTTCGACGTCGTCTCCTGCCTGGGGGCGACCTGGATCGGGAACGGCCTGGCCGGCACGGTCGAGCTGATGCTCCCCGCACTGCGCGCGGGCGGGATCCTGCTCGTCGGCGAGCCGTACTGGGACTCCGAGCCGCCCGAGGGCGCCTACGAGGCGTTCGGCTTCGGCCCCGAGGACTTCACCTCGCTGGCGGGCACGATCGACAGGTTCGAGGCCGCCGGGGTCGAGGTGCTGGAGATGGTCCTCGCCGACGGGGACAGCTGGGACCGCTACGTGGCGAGCCAGTGGTGGACGCTGAGCGACTGGCTCCGCGACAACCCCGGCGACCCCGACGTCGAGGGGGTGCGCGACTTCCTGGAGCGCTGCCGGCGCTCGCACGTCGAGTACGGAAGGCGCCATCTCGGCTGGGGGGTCTTCGTGGTGCGACCTCGTTGACGGCTACCGACGGGTAGGAATAGGTTCCTTGATACCGGCCGGTCGGTCAACGGGGTGTACCCGCGGGCGCCGGACGAGGTCGCCGGCCTCGTCCGGCGCGGGCTGGACGGCCCCGGGCCCCGGCCGGGCACGACGACCCGTTCCGCCCATCGCCCGGAGGCATGAGATGACCGACGTCCAGCTCGCCCGTCAAGCCTGGCGGCGCCTGGAGCCCCTGCACGGGATGATCTACTTCGTTCCCGAGGCCACCGAGCGCTACGCCGCGCTCGGCGTGGAGGGGCGCGCCGGTTACTTCGCCTCCCGGTCGGCGGCCTTCGGCACCGCCTCCGCCGAGCTGGTCATCGCGACCTTCTACAACTTCCACCCCGGGCTCGTCCGGCGCCACATCCCGGCCGTCTGGCAGGTGACGACCCCGGAGAAGATCCTCGACGCCCGCCTGGAGGCCGCGGACGCGGCACTGCGCCGGGCCGGGATTCACGAGATCGACACCCTGGACGAGACCGCGGAGCTGGCCGCCCGCGCGGCGCGGCGGGCCTGCGACCATCCCCAGGGACGCCCGCTGTTCGCCGCGCACGCGACGCTGCCCTGGCCGTCCGAGCCGCTGCTGAAGCTCTGGCACGCCCAGACGCTGCTGCGCGAGTTCCGCGGGGACGCCCACGTGGCGGCCCTGCTGACCGAGGGCGTCGGCCCGCTGGACGCGCTGGTCCTGCACGGCGCGACGGGCCAGATGCCCACGATCTTCCTCAAGTTCAGCCGCGAGTGGCCCGAGGAGGAGTGGGAGGCCGCCGCCGAGGGGCTGCGCGAGCGCGGCCTGATGGACGGCGAGGAGCTCACCGACGAGGGCAGGGCGCTCCGGCAGCGGATCGAGGACCGTACCGACGAGCTGGCGCTGCCCGCCTACGCCGCGCTCTCCGACGAGGAACTGGCCCGCCTGGCCGAGCAGGCCCGCGTCTTCGGCCGGGCCGTGGTGGACGCGGGCCTGCTGACCTTCTCCGGCTGAACCGGGCGGGACCGCCTCACTCCGGGGCGGCCGCCTCGGTCCCGGACGGCCGCCTCACTCCCGGACGGGTCACCCTCGGACGGCCGGGTCACTCCCTGGCGGACGGGTCACCGACCTGGCCGAGGAAGAGCGGGGTCAGCGTCGGCCGGTGCACGATCGCGAACGCGAACGGACGGTCGGCGCGGACCTCGACGTCGGGCGGGGCCGGTGCCATCACCGGGAAGGCGAGACCGGTGACGGCGGCGGCCTCGGTCCCCCACTCGTCCACCGTGACGGTGGCGCGATGGACCGCCTGGGAGAGCGTGGCGCCGTCGACGATCCCGGAGTAGTCGGACCCGCGCAGCCCCAGCGCCCCGAGCGGCTCCGCGAGCTCCATGGTGGTGGAGAGGTCCCAGCGCGGCATGGCCAGCCGTACGGGCCGTTCCCGGAGGCCGGAGGCCACCTCGGCCAGCACCGCGGGGGAGAGCAGGCTCGCGGGGGTGGTGCCCGCGGCCGGCACGAGGACCCACATGGCCAGCTCGTCGCCGGCGTAACGCAGCTCCACGGCCTGCCAGCCCGATCCCGCCACGTACGGGACGGCGCCGTCGCGGCGCATCAGGGTGACGCGCACGGTCGTCCCGTCCGCGCGGGTGAAGGCGGCGTTCTCCTCGGGCGGGTCGGTGAACGGCGTCGCCCAGTCGGCCTTGAGGTAGAGCGCATTCGCGATGACCAGCTTGGTCCGCGGGTCCAGCCGGTCGAACACCTTCGTGATCCGCCCGGCCGTCCGTTCCTCGGCCCAGGCGTCGATGACCCCGGTGGCGTCCCCGGTGAAGTCCACCTGGTGCGCGCCCGTGCCGTACTGCTCGGCGAGCGTGCGCAGGAAGTCCGGCTTGACGCTCAGCCCCTCCTGGACGAACAGCCCCTCGGCGATGCCCACGACCGGGGGACGTGGCGTGCCGTCCTGGGCGTCCCGTTCCTCGTCCGGGTCGGGGACGGGGGGCGGGTCGTCGGTCGTGACGATCTGCCGGGTGAGTGCGTTGAGCGAGATGTGCGGCCCCTCGGAGGGGAAGCCGAAGACCCTGTCGAGCTCGTCGGCGGTGGCTCCGACGGCCCCGGCCCTCGCCGTGCCGAACGCGTGGGCGATGCTCAGGGGCGACAGGACGACGTTGGGCCTTCCGGACGCGGCGGTCGTGAGCAGCGAGTGCCCGAAGGCCGTCAGGCCGCGTACGGTCTCCGCGACCGGGGGGTTCGTGGGGACCAGCCGCTTCACCCCCTTCGCGGTGATCAGGCTGGGCTTGGACATGGCGCATGCCGAGAGGGCGGCGACGGCCAGCAGTGCGGGTAACAGTCGGCGCATGCCTGTGCAACGTATGCGGCGGCCGGGTGGTTCACGCGTCCGGCGACGTATGCGGCGGCCGGGTGATTCGCGTGTCCGGTGAGGTCGATGGCGGCCCGGTGGTTCACCTGGCCGGAGACGTCGCCGGTGTCCGGGGGGTTCACCTGGCCGGGGACGTCAGCCGAACGCGGCGAAGGCGCCCGCGCCGATGAGGGCGACGGCCCAGGCGAGATCGAGGTTGAACCACGCCCTGCGCAGCACCGCCACCCCCAGCCGCTCGTAGACGAGCAGGGCCAGGACGGTGGTCGTGACCAGCATCGCCACCGTGTGCACCCCCGTCGCCAGCAGGCTCTGCGAGACCAGCGCGGCGGCACCGTGCTCGCCGTGGCCCCCGTGGACCCCGTGCCCCTCGTGCCCGGTCCCCGCGCCCAGGGTGACCGGGAGCACCATCAGGCCCGCGCCGTGGGCGGTGGCCATCAGGAACGACCACCCGGCGAGCTGCGGGCCGGTCACCTTCATGCCCACCCGGCGGGGATGATGCCGCCTCAGCAGCCGCCAGACGCCGAAACCGCACACCAGGGCCGCCACGCCGTACGAGACCGCCTTCGGCGGGGCGGCGAGCCGCGCGGCCGACACCAGTCCCAGCGTGACCAGCACCGAGGCGGCGTGACCGAGCACGATGGGCGGGAGCGCGCGCAGCACGCCCGCGCGCGAGCGCTCCTGCAGGCCGAGCGCGACCGCGAAGAGCCATCCCATGGCCGGGTTCAGGCCGTGGAAGGCGCCGAGCCCGGCCACGACGAGCAGGGGGGTCAGATCCATCGGACGCGCCTCACAGGGACGGGAAGACGGCCGGGACCGGTGACGGGCTCGGATGCGGCCGGGAGCGGACGGGACTCGGGGACGGGGAGGGACGGGGAGGGACGGGACAGCGGGACCCGGGGCGGGGGGAGGACGTGGTGAGGGTCAGGGGAAGCAGTAGGAGTCGGAGGAGGAGTCGCCGCCCTGCAGGCGGATCTGGTGCGCGCGACGGCCGTCCGCGGCGAAGTCGGTGAAGAAGGCCGGGTCGAGGGTGAGCGAGCCGTCGTCGGCGACGTCCACCTTCGCCATCCAGCCGGAGATGCCGTCGGGGTAGAAGACGTCGTCCCAGGAGCGGTAGAGCGAGTTGGTGAAATAGACCCGCCGTCCGTCCCTGCTGGCCTCGACCATCTGCGGGCCCCCGTTCAGTGCCCGGTCCGGGGCGGCCGGGTGGGCGTCGCGCCCGACGATCCCGCCGATCCTGACCGAACCGGTCTGCCGGGGGGCGAACGGGTCGGAGACGTCGTACGCCCTGAGCTCTCCGGTGCCCCAGGCCGAGACGAGCAGGATGCGGTCGTCGAGGGTCAGTGAGATGTCGCTGACCAGCGGCGGTACCGCGCCGAACTGCTTGAGCGGCTCCGGCAGCAGCTCGGGGTCGGCGGGTTCGGCCGGGATCGTGATCGTCTTGCGGGCCTTCCAGACACCGTCCTCCAGGTACCAGGTGAAGATGTTGGAGGACAGGTCCTCGACGTCGACCACCGTGTTGACGAACCCGTAGGTCCTGGTCGGGTCGTGCGCGGGCCGCAACTCCAGCGCCATCTGGTGGCGGTCGCCCAGGTCGATCTCCTGGAGGTGCCTGCGCCTGGTCAGGTCCCACACGTGCAGCCGGTGGCCGTACCCGCGGCCGGTGAGCAGCTCCAGCGACGGACCGGGCTCGATCTGGTTGGGGGTGGCCCACTCGCTGGTGATCATGGTGTCGTTTCCCAGGTGCCACCAGAAGTCGTAGTGCAGCCGTTGCGGCCCGCGGTCGGCCTCCCAGCGGCCCTGCGGTTCGAAGGTGTCGTGGTCGAGCGTGAAAACCCCGCCGGGCGCGTCGCCGTCCACGTTGCCGAGCGCGCTGACGTAGATGGCGTCGGTGCCGCAGTGCACGGTGTGGGGGCGGCTGTAACCGGTCTTCTTGAAGATCGTCTCCGGCTCGATCGTCTTGACGAGCTTGGGACGCCGGGGGTCGTCCTTGACGTCGAAGACGTAGATCCTGCTGGACCGGAGCCCCGGAAGGACCAGGTAACGCCTTTCCACGTGCGGGTGCGGCGCGTACGGGCACAGGGCCGCGCTGCACACGTTCCACCCGAAGTGATGGAGTTCGTCACCGGGGACGGACATGTCGTGCACATCGACGATCGAACCGTCGGAGAGGTCGATCGTGGCGAGCCCGTCGGGCCGTTCCTCGCCGGTCGTGTCCAACAGGGCGACGTAGGCCAGTCCCTCCCGAGGCGCCAGCATGGCCTCGCGGGCGGAGGGATAGAAGGTGGGGTCGGGCTGGATGAGCGGCACGGTGAACTCCTGACTCGAGGCCGGAACCGATACCCCACCAATGTTGTAGGAAAATGCGGTCCTGTCCAGGGGACATATCGGTACGACCATCGCGGGTTTCCGCTTCTCCCACCCGGCGCCGTCGGTTCGTGAAGCCGATGCGTGAAGCGGTGGATTTCGCGGGACGGTGTGCCGTGCGGGGCGACGACGTTTCGTGAGGTGAGGGCGTAAGGCGAAAAGGGGTGGACCGAAGGGGAAAGGGGGGGCGTGCCGTTCCGGGGCGGTCCCCGGGACGGATCGCCGGGCTCGATCTTCGTCCGGATCTTCGGAGGCGGAGGCGGAGGCGGGGGCGACGGGCGCGAAGAGGAACGAGCCCTGACGACACGGGGCGGAGAGCAAAGGGAGAGGTGGGGGGGGGGGGGGGCGCGGCCCCCCCGCCGAGAAGCCGGCCCCCGGGGGCCCGGCCGGCCGCGACGGGCGGGGGGGGGGGGTGGCGGGGGGGGGGGCGAACCCCCCGACCAA
>NZ_JBITFY010000003.1:170688-548064 GCF_044456585.1 Streptosporangium sp. NPDC050855 | reverse complement strand
GCGGCGGCCCCCCCCCCCCCCCCCCCCCCCGGCCCGCGGCGGCCCCCCCCCCCCGCCCCCCCCCCCCCCCCCCCCCCCCCCCCCCCCTCTCCGCTTTCACCCGGCCGTCACTCGCCTGCCCGATCGTTCCGGGGTTCTCCGGCGATGGAGGACCCCGGAACGATCCCTCGGCTCGTGACGCGCCGATCGGCCTGCTTCCATGAAGTTCCGGAAGAACCTCAGCAGATCTTCACCGGGGTGCAGATCCCCATGGCACCGATCCCCATGGAGCTACCGATCCCCATGGAGGCGCCCAGGACCGGGACGCCGATGACCGAGGTGCCGTACACCGGAGTCGCGACGACCTGGATGGGAGTCACGCGGACGGTGTCGACCGGACCGCTGACGGTCCCGGCTCCAGCCGGTCCCGCGGGTCCTTCTGGTCCGGCGGGTCCTTCAGGCCCGGCCGGTCCTTCAGGCCCGGCCGGTCCTTCAGGCCCGGCGGGGCCTTCCGGTCCCTCGGGTCCCTCCGGTCCGGGGAAGCCGTCCGCGCCTGCCGGTCCTGCGGGTCCTTCGGGTCCGGGAGGTCCGGCGGGACCCTCGGGGCCGGGAAGACCGTCGGCTCCGGCGGGGCCGGGGAGGCCGTCGGCTCCTGCCGGTCCGGGGAGGCCGTCTGCTCCTGCCGGGCCGGGAGGTCCGGCGGGACCCTCCGGGCCGGGGAGGCCGTCGGCTCCTGCCGGTCCGGGGAGGCCGTCTGCTCCTGCCGGGCCGGGAGGTCCGGCGGGACCCTCCGGGCCGGGAAGACCGTCGGCTCCTGCCGGTCCGGGGAGGCCGTCTGCTCCTGCCGGTCCGGGAGGTCCGGCGGGACCCTCCGGGCCGGGAAGACCGTCAGCTCCGGCGGGGCCGGGGAGGCCGTCTGCTCCTGCCGGTCCGGGAGGTCCGGCGGGACCCTCGGGGCCGGGAAGACCGTCTGCTCCTGCCGGTCCGGGAGGTCCTGCGGGTCCCTCCGGTCCGGGAAGACCGGCGGGTCCGATGAGGCCGTCGGCTCCCGCGGGTCCGGGAGGCCCGGCAGGACCCTCCGGTCCGGGGAGACCGTCAGCACCTGCCGGGCCCGGGAGGCCGTCGGCTCCGGCCGGTCCCGCGGGTCCTTCGGGTCCGGGAGGCCCTGCGGGTCCCTCCGGTCCGGGAAGGCCGTCGGCTCCCGCGGGTCCGGGAGGTCCTGCGGGACCCTCGGGGCCGGGAAGGCCGTCAGCACCTGCCGGTCCGGGAGGTCCGGCGGGTCCCTCCGGGCCGGGGAGGCCGTCTGCTCCTGCCGGTCCGGGAGGTCCGGCGGGGCCCTCCGGTCCGGGGAGACCGTCGGCACCTGCCGGGCCCGGGAGGCCGTCGGCTCCCGCGGGCCCGGGAGGCCCTGCGGGACCCTCGGGACCGGGAAGACCGGCGGGTCCGGCCGGTCCGGGAAGGCCGTCGGCTCCCGCAGGTCCGGGAGGTCCTGCGGGACCCTCGGGACCGGGAAGACCGTCAGCACCCGCGGGTCCTGCGGGACCCTCGGGGCCTGCGGGTCCTTCAGGTCCGGCAGGACCGGCGGGTCCCCTCGGACCGGCGGGCCCGCGGAGCCCGTCCGGAAGCTTGCACAGGAAGCTCGGCAGACCGAGCCACCTGCACAGCAGGATGTAGTTCCCGTCGGTCGCGGTCGGGCGCGCCGCCTTGTGAATGATCGTTCCGGTGGCCACGACATCGCTGACGCGGACTACCGGAGCCGCGCCGGTGACGCGCACCACCGGAGTCGCGCCGGTGACGCGAACCACCGGAGCCACCGGGACAAGATTCGTACAAACGGCGGTGAGCTGCAGAAGGCACGGGTCCGTAGTGCTCTTGGTGGAGCTGATTCCGCCATGGCGGGCCTGGGCCGAGGCGAGAAGCTGCGAATCGGCCGAAACTGGAACAGGGGAGTGCAGAAGAAGGACGGCCCCGGCGAGCGCGCCGCCCGCAAAGGTCCGTTGCATGAAAGTAGACACGTGCCTTCTCTCTCCCGCCTGTATTCATAGAAAACGCGACGCGGCCATTCTTGAGGCGTTCGGTGAACAGTGCGAGAAGTGCTGCTCGAATCCGGTGACGACACTAGGTGAACGGTGCACCTCGCTTTGCCGTACGAAAACATGAATCGCTACATAAATTACAATGGGCTCATTGTTTTAATGATGTCGCTAAGTGCATTAATTTCCCGCAAACCGGAATTAGGTTCATTGGTGTCGTCATCGGATGGGAGTGGTGATTTCCCGGTCCGAGGCGGCGGGCTCGGCCGGTGTGCGGAACGCTCTCCGGTAGGCCGAGGGGGAAGTGCGCATCGCCCGGGTGAAATGGTGACGAAAGGTCGCCGGGCTGTCGAAGCCCACGGCGGAGGCGATCTCCTCCACGGGCGCGGAGGTGGACTCCAACAGCGTCAGGCTGGCCGCGACCCGCTGGGAGATGACCCAGCGCAGCGGGCTCGTCCCGGTCTGCCGCTTGAAATGCCTGATGAACGTGCGCTGTGACACGCGCGCCACCTCCGCGAGGACGGCGATCGTGATGGGCTCGGCGAGGTGGTCCAGCGCCCAGGCCATCGCGGCCGTCACGGCGGCGCCCTCGCGTACCGGTGCGACCGCGGCCTGGATGAACTGGGCCTGCCCGCCCTCCCGGTGCGGAGGGATGACGAGCCTGCGGGCGACCTCGTTGGCCACGCCCGGCCCGTGGTCCTTGCGGACCAGGTGGATCAGCAGGTCCAGCCCGGCCGCGCTGCCCGCGCTGGTCAGCACGTCCTCACCGTCGACGTAGAGCACGTCCGGGTCCACCCTCACCCGGGGGAACCTCTGCTGGAGCAGACCGGCGTACCTCCAGTGCGTCGTCGCCTCCCTGTCGTCCAGCAGCCCGGCGGCGGCCAGCGCGAACGCTCCCGAGCAGATCGACACGACGCGCGCGCCCCGCTCGTGGGCCCGGCGCAGGGCCGCGACCACCCGCGGGGACACCTCGTCCCGGACGTCCGCCACCCCGGGGACGATCACGGTGCCGGCCTCGGCCAGTACGTCGAGACCGTGCTCCACCCGCATGGTGAATCCGCCCACGACCCGCAGGTCGGCGGGGCTCTCGGCGCAGACCGCCAGGTCGTACCAGGGCACGCGCAGTTCCGGGCGGGGGATGCCGAACACCTCGACCACGCAGCCCAGCTCGAACGGGCTCATGCCGTCGAAGGCGAGGACGGAGACACCGGGACGCACGCGCCGCCGGGTGGGCGGTGGAAGCAGCATGGCGAAATATTAGCGGTAACGGGCATTCACGCCACTGTTCGGGCGGACCGCCCTCACGGCACCATTGCCTCATCCGGCGGATGACGCCCCGGATCGGGGACACCGGGTCCTCCGACCGAGCACCCGCGTCGCAGGCCGCCGGACCGTCGGACGCCCGTCGAGATCGCTGTCGAGATCGCTGTCGAGATCGCCGTCGGGGGTGTCGTCGAGCGCGTCGGCGCCATCGCCGGCGCCGCCGAGAAGCACCACCGAGAAGCACCACCGAGAACGTCGTCGAGGAACGTCGTCGAGAGGAACCACCCGGAAACGTCGCCGGACGGGTCCTTCCGGGCCGCCTGGGCGACACCGCACGAACCAGACACCATGAAAGGTCGCCGATGTCCGTCACCGCTTCCCCCTCCGCCACGGCCGGGGCCGTCACCGCCGCGCCCGCCGTCTCCCCCGCCGTCTCCCCCTCCGCCGTCTCCCCCTCGGCCGTCACCGCGGTGCCGGCCGCCGACAACCGCGCCGCGCTGGCGCACTTCGCCGCCCGGCTGGCGTTCGAGACCGACGCGGCCGACGTGGCCGCGGACCTGGCCGCGGGCGTCACCGGCCTGGTCGTCGTCGACTCGCGCAGCACGGAGAGCTGGGAACAGGGCCACATCCCGGGTGCCGTCCACCTGCCCACCGCGCTGATCGCCGAGCACGGCGACTCCGTGGTCCCCGCGGGCGCGACCGTGGTGACCTACTGCTGGGGCCCCGGATGCAACGGTGCGACCAGGGCCGCGCTGGAGTTCGCCAAGCTGGGCCACCCGGTCAAGGAGATGCTGGGCGGTTTCGAGTACTGGGCCCGGGAGGGACAGCCCGTCGAGACGGCGCAGGGAGTGTCCAGCCGCCCGGCCGACGCCCTCACCTCGCCCGTCTCCGGCGTCTCCTGCGCCTGCTGACCGGTCCTGAGGTCAGGCCCTGCCGACCGGGCCCCTCCAGGTCAGGGCCGCCCCAGGCTCCGACCGTACGCGGCGGGGGACATGCCGACCACGGAGCCGAAGTCCCGGACGAAGTGCGACTGGTCGCTGTACCCCAGCTCGGCGGCCAGCCTCGGCCAGTCGGTGTCGGGCCCGGCCCGCTCGGCGGCCTCGTGGATGCGGTAGCGGCGGATCACCCACTTGGGGGAGACGCCCACGTAGTCGTTGAACAGCCGCTGCAGCCGCCGGACGCTCAGCCCGTGCAGGGCGGCGAGCCGGTCGACGCGGGTGATGCCGGGATCGTCCAGTACGCCCGCGACGAGCCGGGCCACCTCCTCGGCCACGGGGTCGCGGGGCGGCAGCCGGGCGAGCAGGAACTCCTCCACGACGCGTACGGCCTCCTCGTCACGGGCGGCCAGCACGGCCGGGACGATGGCGTCGGCGCCGGGACCGAAGATCTCGGAGACCGGCGTGAAGCGACCGGAGATCGTGGACAGGGGAGCGCCCAGGAAGGGGCGGAAACCCGCCGGGTGGAAACGGCTGCCGACGACGACCCCGCTGCCGGTCAGCACCTCCCGATGGTCACCGGTGACGACCCCCGCCACGCAGGAGCCGCGCTCCTGGAAGACGAGGTTCACCGACGGGTGGGACACGACCCGCTGCTCGTACGGTTCGTCCAGCCGCCAGCGGATGATCCAGTGATGCTCCACGAAGAAGGCCAGGTCGGGATGGCAGGCGTGGCGGGTGTAGCGGAACCGGGCCGCCTCGGCGTTCAGGATGCCCCGGGTGTCGGCGGGGACGCCCGCCGTGCCGGAGCGGTCCACGCCCGGGGCCTCGCCGGCCGCGTCCCGGGCGCCGGGCGGCGCCGTCCCGCCGGTTCCGGCTCCCCGTGGCGCGACCGGGGACATGGCCGGTGGCGCGACCAGGGACGCGACCGGTGGCGCTCCGGGACCGGCGTGCGCGCGCATGGTGCCGGAGTCTATGTCGCGTTTCTTCAATACGGGGGCACGCCGGTCGGCCACCATGGCCGTCATGAACGAGATCGAGATGCTGGAGAGCGCCACGGCCCGTGCGGTCGCCCTGGCCCGTGGCGTCCGCGACGATCAGCTGTCCCTGCCCACCCCCTGCGAGGACTACGACGTGGGCGCCCTGCTGGACCACCTGTCCTGGGTGTCGGCGATGTTCGCCGCGCTGTCCCGCGGGGAGCGGCCCCCGCCGCAGGACTCCGATCGCGACGCCTTCGCGACCCGGGCCGCCGACATGCTCGCCGCCTGGTCCGAACCCGGTGCCACGGAGGGGGGCAGCGCCAGCATGGGCCTGCCGATGAGCGTGGTGCTCCGGATGGCGCTGAACGACATGGTGATGCACGGCTGGGACCTGGCCAGGGCCACCGGCCGGGAGTTCACGGTGGACGCCGGGACAGGGGAGCTGCTGGCCGCGTTCGTCGCGCAGATGGCGCCGCAGGGACGGCCCAGGGGTGTCTTCGGCGAGGAGGTGCCCGTACCGGCGGACGCCTCGCCGTTCGAACGGGCGCTCGGGCTCGCCGGGCGGGACCCGGGCTGGAAACCCTGATCACGCGTCGAACACGGTTTGCGCTCGCTTGGGTCAAGCGATCGGCCGATGTTCGCGAGAGGTCGTCGTAGGGGGTGACACGCATCCCTAGGAGGCGACATGACGTACCGGTACCGCCCGCTCGCCACTGCCCTCGCCGTGCTCGCCCTGCTGTCGGCCGCCGCCTGTGGCGGAGGGTCGGAGCAGGGATCCGTACCGATGCCCGCGTCGGGCCGGTCGGGACCGTCGGAGATCGCCCCGCCGCGCGACGGGGACGACCGCGCGGCGTCCCGGGGCCGGGCCACGACCCGCGCGGGGGAGGCCGAAGAGCCCGCCGACACCGACAGCGCAGAGACCTCCGAGAGCGCCGAGAGCTCGGCCGCACCCGAGGCCGAGCGGAGCCACGACACCGCGGCCGAGCAGATCTCCACCTTCTCCCTCGACGTGGACACCGCCTCCTACGGCTACAGCAGGAGGCTCCTGGGCGAGGGCAGGTGGCCGGAAGCGGGCCAGGTCCGGCCCGAGGAGTTCGTCAACTCCTTCGCGCAGGACTACGCCGAGCCCGAGGACGACGGCTTCGTCGTGCACATGGACGGCGCGCGCACGCCGGGGAACGGCACCGCCCTGCTCCGCGTCGGCCTGCAGACCCGCGGGACCGACGCGGAGTCCCGCAGGCCCGCGAACCTGACCTTCGTGGTGGACGTGTCGGGCTCCATGGGCGAGCCAGGCAGGCTCGACCTGGTCAGGGAGGCCCTGCACCGGCTCGTCGACCAGCTCGGGCCCGGTGACCGGGTCTCGGTCGTCGCCTTCAGCGAAGCGGCGGAGGTCGTCCTCCCGATGACCCCGGCGACCGAGAAGGACCGGCTGCACGCCGCCGTCGAGCGCCTGGCCGTGCAGCAGTCGACCAACCTGGAGGCGGGACTGACCCAGGGGTACGACGAGGCCGCGGCGAGCTTCCGGCCGGCCGCGGTCAACCGGGTCGTCCTGCTCTCCGACGGCCTGGCCAACACCGGCGACACCACCTGGCAGGGCATCCTCGACCGGGTCGCCGAGGCCGCGGGCAAGAAGATCACCCTGCTCTGCGTCGGCGTCGGCCGCGACTACGGCGACGAGCTGATGGAACAGCTCGCCGACAACGGCGACGGCGCCGCGGTCTACGTCGGCTCCGCCGACGACGCGCGCAAGGTCTTCGTCGAGCAGCTGGCCACCAACCTCGACCTGCGGGCCCGGGACGCCAAGGCGCAGGTCGTGTTCAACCCCTCGGCCGTGACGTCGTACCGCCTGATCGGTTACGAGAACCGGCGGATCGCGGCCGGGGACTTCCGTGACGACGCCAAGGACGGCGGCGAGATCGGCCCCGGTCACTCGGTGACCGCCCTGTACGAGGTGCGGCTGCGCGACGGGGCGTCGGGCCAACTGGCCACCGCCACCGTGCGCTGGCAGGACCCCGACACCCGCGCTCCGGCCGAGGCGTCCCGCTCGCTGGGCGCGAGGGACCTGGCGGCGTCGCTCTGGGAGGGCGCGGCGCCGAGGTTCCAGGTGGACGTGGTCGCCGCCGGTTTCGCCGAGTACCTGCGCACCCGCGAGAGGATCGCGGGGGTGGCGCCCGCCGACCTGGTCTCCCACGCCACCCGCCTGGCCGCCTCGACCGAGGACCCGGCGGTGACCGAGCTCGCCGGCCTGATCAAGCAGGCCGTCGCGCTGGACTGACGGGAGCGCCCGGGGCCCGCGCCTTGACCGTGTTCCGACGACCGTGTTCCGGCGACCGTGCTCCGGGAGCCGTGCTCCGGCGGTCGTGCGTCGACGAGCGTGCCCCGGGAGCCGCGTACCGGCGCCCGCGTCCCGGGGTCACCGGGCCCTCGCGTCCCCGGGCCGCCGCGTGATCGTGGTTACAGGGTGCGCGATGGTTTCCTATACACTGGCGTCGTCGCCGGGCCGGTTCCGGGGACACCCGGACGCCCGGCGTCCGAGGGGCTATGGCGCAGCTGGTAGCGCGCCTCCATGGCATGGAGGAGGTCTGGGGTTCGAATCCCCATAGCTCCACGTCGAGCCGTTCTCGCAGCGGCCCGAAGGCAGTTCACGAGATCCCGTCCGATCACCTCGATCGGGCGGGATCTCGTCGTTTCAGCGGGCGCGCTCGACCCGGCCCTCGTGCCAGACCGGTTCGGCGCTCTCGTACACGGTCCCGTCGGAACCGAAGATCAGGAACCGGTCGAGGTCGGCGGCGAACCAGCGGTCGTGGGTGACGGCCAGCACGGTGCCGGAGAAGGAGGCCAGACCCTGCTGCAGGGCCTCGGCACTGGCCAGGTCCAGGTTGTCGGTGGGCTCGTCGAGCAGCAGCAGGGTGGCGCCGGACAGCTCCAGCAGCAGGATCTGCAACCGGGCCTGCTGGCCGCCGGACAGGGTCTCGAACCGCTGGCCCGCCGCGGGGGCGAGCTCGTAGCGGGCCAGGGCGGCCATCGCCTCGTTCAGGGTGAGCGCGTGGCCGGTCGTGACCAGCTCGGCCGGGGTGCGGCCGTGCAGGTCCGGCCGCGCGTGGGTCTGCACGAACCGGCCGGGTGTCACCCGCGCTCCCAGCCGGACCGAACCACGGTGCGGCACCGCGGGCACCGCGCCGTCGGCGGCCTGTTCCAGCAGGTGCAGGAAAGTGGACTTGCCAGAGCCGTTGGAGCCGAGCACCCCGATCCGCTCGCCGTACCAGATCTCGGTGCCGAACGGGCGCATCAGGCCGGTGAGCTCCAGGTCCTCGCAGACGACGGCGCGTTTGCCGGTACGTCCGCCGCGCAGCCGGATCCGCACGTTCTGCGTCCTGGGCGGGCGCTGCGGCGGGCCGGCCTCCTCGAAGCGGCCGAGCCTGGTGCGCGCGGCCCGGTAGGCCGACGCCAGCGCGTCGTTGTTCGCCGCGGTCTGCTGCAGGGTGCGGGTCAGCCTCCTGAGCCTGGCGTGTTCCTCGTCCCACCGGCGGCGCCGCTCCTCCAGCCGGTCGATGCGCTCCTGGCGTGCGGTGGCGTAGGTGGCGAAGCCTCCGCCGTGGATCCAGACGCCGCGGTCCTCCACGGTCACGATCCGGTCGGCGGCCTCGGCCAGGAGCCTGCGGTCGTGGGAGACCAGCAGCACGGTCTTGTCCGTGGCCCGCAGCCGCCCTTCCAGCCACTCCTTGCCGGGCACGTCCAGGTAGTTGTCAGGTTCGTCCAGCAGCAGGACCTCGTCCGGGCCGCGCAGCAGGGCCTCCAGGACGAGGCGTTTCTGCTCGCCTCCCGACAGGGAGGCCACCGGGCGGTCCCGGATCGCGTCGTAGGACACGCCCATGGACTCGGTGGCGCAGACGTCCCAGACGACCTCCATGTCATAGCCGCCGGCGTCGACGTGGTCGGCGACGGCCTGCGCGTACGCCAGCTGCGTCGTCTCGTCGTCGTCGGCGGCCAGCGCCGCCTCCGCCCGAGCCAGGGCCGCGGCCGACGCCCGGATCCGGTCCGGTGCCACCGACAGCAGCAGGTCGTGCACGCTCCGGCCGTCGCGGATGCCGCCGATGAACTGCCGCATCACCCCCAGCCCTCCGGAGGAGACCACGCGGCCGTCGTCCGGCCGCAGGTCTCCGGCGATCAGCCGCAGCAGGGTGGTCTTGCCCGCGCCGTTCGGCCCCACGAGGGCGGCCTTGACCCCCTCCCCGACGCGGAACGACACCTCGTGCAGGAGCAGCCGCCCGTCCGGCAGCACACAGGTCAGCCGGTCGACCTCGACGTGTCCCGCCACGGCTCCTCCTTCACGCGAACTCCGGTCCCTCATGGCTTCTGGATCGTTGTTCCAGTGACCGGACCAATGATCCGGTGTTCGATCGTCATACTAGACTCGTTCCCGTGGACACGAGCAAGACCGAGGCGGGGAAACGCCGACCGGCAGCCGCGGGAGAGGTGTGGCTGCGGCCGCCCGCGCGACGGGGACGCGACGCCCCGCCGCTCAGCAGGGAGCGGATCGTCGAGGAGGCGGTGGCCCTCCTGGACGCCGAAGGCGCCGACCGGCTGACCATGCGGCGCCTGGCCGAACGGCTCGGCACCGGCTCCACCACGCTGTACTGGCATGTCAGGACCAAGGACGACGTCCTCGACCTCGCCCTGGACGCGATCTTCGCCGAGGTCGGGATCCCGTCGGGGAGCGGCCGGGGGTGGCGCGCCGACATCACCGCGCTGCTCGGCGGATGGCGCGCGGTCCTGCTGAGGCATCCCTGGTCGGCGGCACTGCTGAGCCGTCCGATGCTCGGCCCGAACGTGCTGGCCCGCAGCGAGTTCCTGTACGCGACCCTCCTGGAGGCCGGGGTCACCGAACCCCGGCTCACCGCCGCGGCGTACGGGCTGTCCAACTACGTCATCGGCTCCGGGCTGATGCAGGCCACCTGGCCTGCCGACACCGGGCAGGACGTGCGCGGGGCCGCCCGGGAACACCTGCGCGACAACCGGGAGCGGTACCCGGCCCTCGCCGCCCACGGCCCCCTCGTCGTGGAGGGCGACTGGGACACCGGCTTCGCCCTTGCCCTGAACTGGCTTCTGGACGGCATCCAGGCGGGCATCACCGGGGCCGACGGCGCCGGCAGCGACGACAATGCCGACGGTGCCGACGGCGACGACGGCGACGACGGCGACGACGGCGACGACGGCGACGACGGCGACGACGGCGACGACGGCGACGACGGCGACGACGGCGACGACAATGCCGACGGTGCCGACGGTGCCGACGGTGCCGACGGCGGCGACGGTGTCACGCGAGCCTGAAGCGGCCGCGTCACCGGGAGCCGGTCATGGGGACGGCCGTCGCCCCGGGCCGGGACCCGCCCGTGAGCACCGCGCCCCCGGCGCCCCCGGCGTCCCCGACATCCCGGGCGTCCTGGGCTTTCTGGGCGTCCCGGATGTCATGGGCGGCTCCCGTCACGGCCGGAGCGCCGTGACGGTCACCGTGGTCGTGGCGGGCTCCCGTCGCCCTCCGGATGGGGCCGGTCGCCGGTGGGCGTCCCGTGGGCCGGTCGCGAGGCCGATGCCCCCTCCCGGTAGCGGGCAGTCCACCGGCGGGTGAGCTCGTCGGCCTGACGCCGGTGCCGTGCCGTGACCGTCCGGTCCGCGGGCACGTCGAGCCCGAGGAATCCCAGAAGGTCCCGGGTGCTCCCCTCCGGGTCACGGGCGAGGTCCTCGTACCGCATCCGGTACGGCCGGATCCCGCGGGCGGCGAACCACGCCTCCCAGGCCGCGTTGTGCTCCCCGATCGTCCGGACGAGGCGGTCGATCCCCTCGCGGTCGAAGACGGGAGGCCGCCCGTCACCGGTGGTGGCGCCGCTGATCTCCCCGTTCCCGCCGACGAACCAGACGCCGGTCTGTTCCGCGCGCAGCCACGACACGGCCTGCGCCACCACGTCGTCACGCCGCAGGAGGACGAAGCGCGTCCGGCCGAACACCCGGTCCAGCAGGGCCGCGTCGTCGCCCACGAGATCGGGGTGCACCGCTCCCAGCCGGGCGACGACGTGCTCGACGGTCCCCCACATGAGCTTCGCGCCGAACACGCCGTTCCCGCCGCGGCCGGTGGCCAGTGCCGCCCGGACGTAGTCGGCATAGTCGAAGCCGCCCCGCGCGGTACGCGGAATCCGCCACCGGTCGGCCCACAGCGGTTCGTCGGGCTCACGGAAGTAGGCCTGCGGCCGGCCGGCGACGCCGGTCGACTCCAGCAGGCCCAGAAGGAGTGAGCTCCCCGTCCGCGGGGTGGCACAGACGAAGTACGAATCGATCCGCGCGGAGACCTCCTGCGATCCGGTCACGACGACACGGTAGGGCCGTGGTGACCGGGCCGCGCAACCGCTTTTCCGGCCGGGCCCGGACCGGCTCCCCGGCCGAACCTTCCGGGCGAGCCCCGGCCGGCTCTCCGAACGAACCCCGGCCCCGCCCTCCGGCCGACCCCCCGGCCAGGCCTCCCCGGCCGGACCCCCGGTCGGGCCCGGCTCAGCCGAGCTCGTAGTCCAGGTGGAAGGAGTGGGCGCCGTCGTCGTTGACGATCTGGCCGCCACCGCGGATGCCGGTCAGCTCACCGGTCCCCGAGTCGGGCAGGATCGTCCAGCTCAGCCCGGCGTCCTCGCCCTCGGCGGAGGCCGTGTGGTGCAGCACGAAGGTGCCCTTGCGGCCGTGCACGGTCCCGGTGAAACGCTCGAAGCCCGCGTACGCCGCGGACGTCTCGACCTGGGCCACCGCGGTGATGATGTCGGTCGTGCTGGTACCGGTCATGTCGCCGTCGAAGGTCTTGGTGAGGTGGACGCGGGTGAGCGTGGCCCCGTCGGCCTCGTCGTAGGGCTCGGGCTCCCAGCTGTCGATGGTGAAGGTTCCGGCGGCACGCGGCATAGGGGACTCCCAAGAGGAACGTCGTCTGTCCTCACCAGCATGACGCCCGTACCTGTCAGCTGATGTCAGGTACGGCACCCCCGCGTCAGGAGCGGCTCCAGCGGTCCATGTTCCAGGTGACGGTCGACTGCGCCGGGTTCGGGACGACGTTCCTGAGCGTCTCGTCCCACGCGCTGAGCCCCGGGTGCTGGAAGAGCGGGATGGTGGCCAGGTCGCTCCAGAGCCGCTTCTCGATCTCGCCGATGATCGGGTTCTGGGCGCCCAGGTCCACCGTGGAGTTCAGCCTCGCGATGAGACGGTCGACCCGCTGGCTGGAGTAGCAGCCGTTGTTGTTGCCCTTGTTGCGGGCGTCGCACTTCTCCGGTGAGGTGAAGTTGGAGGCCCAGCCGCTGACCAGCGACGATCCCGACCAGGCGAACAGCGCCACGTCGTAGCCGTTGGTCGGCATGACCGTGCCGAGGAAGTCCTCGGACCCCTTGTCGACGACCTTGAACCCGGCCTTGTTGCAGGAGTCGATGATGAGCTGCACCGCCGCGGTACGGCGCGGGTTCGGGGTCTGGTAGCCGATGCTCACCTCCAGCCCGATCTTCCCCGCCCGCCTCAGCAGCGCCCTGGCGCCCGCTATGTCCTGCCGCGTGTACGCGTCCGCGCTGCCGCTGGCCGCGACGACCTCGGCACTGTTGGCCTGGAAGGGGGCGACGGTACGGACCTGCAGCGGCACGGCCGCGGGCGCGACCGGCTTGACCAGCTGGTCGACGATGCGCTGGCGGGGCACGCACCGGGCGAACGCCTCGCGCAGCCGGGCGTCCCGGAACGGGCTGGAGTCGAAGTTGAAGTCCAGGTGCTCGTAGGTGTAGCGGTCGAAGACGCTGACCCGCACGCCGCTCAGGGACTGCAGCTGCTGCAGCACGTCCGGCCCCGGCTGCGGCTCGACGATCTGGACCTCGCGGTTCTGCAGCGCCTGGGCCTGCTCGTCGAGGGTGATGAAGCGCTCGACGATCGTCGGGGTGGCGGCCGGGGTGCCCCACCACCGGTCGTTGGCGACCAGGGTCAGCCGCTGCCCGGCGTCGAGCTTCGAGAGCTTGTACGGGCCGGAGGAGGGGATCAGCTCGGCGTCGGGCAGCCTGCCGTCGGAGACCCAGCCGTCGTTGAAGAACCTGATGCCCTTCTCGAGCCTGCCCGCGTCGGTGTCCCTGACCGCCGCGATGAACTCCTCCTCCGACAGGCCGTCCCGGGCGGCGACCACGTGGGCCGGCAGCATCTCGGTCGCGCCGGGGCCGCCCGCCACCCAGTCCGCGAACGGCTTGTCGTAGACCAGGTCGAACGTCCTGCCACCGGCGCGGCAGTCGGGGACCCGGGTGTCCTGGACGCCGTTGGTGTCGGCGGAGGCGAATCCCCTGACCTTGCCGGACCGGAACGCCCACCACAGCATGACGTCGTCGCAGTCGATCGGGGTGCCGTCCGACCAGACGGCCCTGTCGTCGATGGTGTACCGGACCGTGAGCGGGTCGTCGGAGATCTTCCGGTAGTTCCCGAAGTCCCGGTCGGGGGTGATCGCGCCCCTGTCGCCGTAGAACCAGAAACCGGTCAGCACCCGCTGCAGCGGGGCGAAGTTGCGGGTGGCGTTCTCCGCGGTGGTGTTGTTGTTGTACGAGTGGAACTCCTGCTCGTACGCGTAGGTGATGGTCTCGACCGGGGGGGCCTGCTCCGGGCCGGAGCTCGCCGGGGTCCGCTCCGGGTCCGGGTCCGGGCCGGCGCAGGCGCCCAGCAGGAGCGCGGCGCCCGCCAGCAGCACCGGCACCCCGCCGGGCCTTCGTGCGTGGAACACGGCACCACCCCTTCGATCAGCGGATCTCCGGTCGCCCCCGTGCCGGTCGAGCGGAGCCGGGTCCGGACGCCCCCTCGTGGTCGTGGGCGTCGTCCCGGGACCGGGTCCGCGCCCGCCCGTTGCCCCGTCGGACGCGATTCCCTCTGAGCGAGAATAGGAAAAACATAACCTTTGAGCGAATTAAGCCAATATGCGAGATGGCAGGGACCTTCCCACCATTCTCCGCGTCCGGGGCGAACGCGGGCGTCCCTGGCCCGATCCTTGCGGACATTGGCGCTCGGGCCACTCGTGGCGCGACGGGCACGCCGCCGATGATGAGGCGCATGAGAACGACTCTTCAGCCGGGCCGCGGGCTGCACCGCGCCTGGATCGTGGCGGCGGTCGCCTTCGTCGCCATTCTCGGCGCGGCCGGTTTCCGCGCCACCCCCGGGGTGCTGATCACACCGTTGCAGGAGGAGTTCGGCTGGTCGCGGGGCACGATCTCGCTCGCCGTCTCGGTCAACCTGATGCTCTACGGGCTGATCGCGCCCTTCGCCGCGGCGCTGATGGACCGCTTCGGCATGCGCAGGGTGGTGACGTACGCGCTGCTGCTGGTCGCCGCGGGCAGCGGGCTCACCATCTGGATGGACGCGCCCTGGCAGCTCCTGATGTGCTGGGGGGTCATGGTCGGCCTGGGGACCGGCTCCATGGCGCTGGTCTTCGCCGCCACCCTCACCGAGCGCTGGTTCGTCCGCCACCGCGGCCTGGTCACCGGCGTGCTCACCGCCGCGGGCGCCACCGGCCAGCTGGTCTTCCTGCCTCTGCTCGCCCACCTGGCCGAGGGCAGCGGGTGGCGGACGGCCGCGCTCACCGTCGCCCTGTGCGCCCTCGTCGTGGTCCCGCTGGTCTGGTTCCTGCTGCGGGACCGGCCCGAGGACGTGGGGACCACCGCCCTGGGGGCCGACCCCGCCGCGCCGCCGCCCGCCCGGCCCGCACCGGGCACCCGGCCGGGCAACGCGGCCTCGCGCGCCCTCGGCGTGCTCCGGAGCGCGGCCCGGACGCGCCCCTTCTGGCTGCTCGCCGGGGGGTTCGCGATCTGCGGGATGAGCACCAACGGCCTGGTGGGCACCCACTTCATCCCCGCCGCCCACGACCACGGCATGGCCCAGCCGGTCGCCGCCGGGCTGCTCGCGCTGATCGGGATCTTCGACGTGGTCGGCACCGTCGCGTCCGGCTGGCTGAGCGACAGGATCGACTCGCGCCTGCTGCTGGGCGCCTACTACGGGCTGCGCGGCCTGTCGCTGCTGGCCCTGCCGAGCCTGTTCGGGGACAGCGCCGAACCCAGCATGCTCGTCTTCATCGTCTTCTACGGCCTCGACTGGGTGGCCACGGTCCCGCCGACGGTGGCGCTCTGCCGCCAGATCTACGGTCCCGACGGGGGAGTGGTGTTCGGCTGGGTCTTCGCCTCGCACCAGATCGGCGCGGCGGTCGCCGCGACCGCGGCCGGGATCACCCGCGATCAATTCGGCGCCTACGACCTCGCCTGGTACGCCGCCGGAGCGCTCTGCCTGGCCGCCGCGGTCATGTCGCTGGCCATCGCCCGCCGGCGGTCCGGCGACCACGCGGGCGGCCCCGACGCAGGGCCCGGCGACCCTGAAGGACGGCCCGGTGGCCCTGTCGTACGGCCCGGTGACGCGAGCGTGCGGCCCGACGGTCCGGACGGGCGGCCCGGCGACCCTGTCGTACGCTCAGCGGGGCATCCTGACGATGTCGGCGAGCACGCCGCCCTGCGGGGTGAGCCGCTGCGCTGACGGGCTGTCGTGGACCACCAGGAGGCGGTCGCCGTCGAGCACGGTGATCCCCTCCGGGTGGTCGCAGCCGTCGCCGTACGGCAGGTCGCCGACCGGCACCGGCTCGTGCAGGACGGACGGCTCGTCCAGCGGGTCCCAGCGCAGCAGGCGCACCGGTCCGTCCAGGCTCATGGTCGGCCCGGCCAGGATCAGCAGCCCGTCCCGGTACGGGCACATGTCGCGCACGCCGAGCCCGCCCAGGTCGAGGAAGTGCGTCCGGTACGGTCCGCCGTCGATGCCGGCCAGCCGCAGGAAGCCCGGACGCCCCGGATCGCTCTCCGGCCGGATCTCCAGGACCGTGGCCCAGCCGCGCAGCACCGGGCCGCGCAGGCCGACGAACAGCCGCCCGCCCAGCACGGCGACGCCCTCGACGTCCAGGCCGTTGTCCTTGCTGGGGATCGACACGAACGGGCCCAGGTGCGGATCGCCGGCCAGCAGGTCGGCCAGGTTGCGGCCGGGACCCGACAGGATCTCCGCCCTGCGGCTGCCGTCCTCGCGGACCGGGGTGGCCCCGACGAGCGGCAGCCGTACCAGGATGAAGCGGTTCTCCTCGCGCACCACGGTGGCGAGGCGGCGGCGGGCCTTGTGCGGCGGATGCCCCCGCTTGATCCGCCTGCGCTTGAGGCTGTGCGACCCGATCGCCCACAGCCAGCCGTCCGCCCGGCCCAGCCCCTCGATGTCGGCCTCCTCCTCGCGCCCGGCGGGCAGGTCCACGAAGTCGGCGAGGAAGAAGGTGCGCTGGTCGTCGTAACGGCCGCCGCGGAACGCCAGGTGCTCGACGGTGGCGGTCTCGTCACCGGCCAGCCAGAGCCCCAGGGCGTCGGTGCGCACCGCGGACAGGTTGGTGTGCGTCCTCGCCTCGCGTGAGGAGGCGTCGAACCTGATCTCCACCTGGCGTTCCACGAACATTCCGGAATCATCGCAGCATGGTCCGGCCGACGGGGAGGAAGGCACTCGTTCCCGAAGTGTGATGGGGATCCCACGCGAGAAAACCGGATTTGTCGTACGCTCCCGATCGTGCTCGATGGGTTGGGTGGGACTCAGGGGGCCCGGGAGACGGGTTCCACGCCGACGTACGCGACCGCCGACGCGGACACCTCGGAGCTGCCGAGGGTCGCCGCGGAGATCCCCCGCAGGACGCCGTCCCCGCAGATCCCGGCCGTTAAGCGGTCCCGCATCGGTGACCTGCCGATGCGCGTGATCTACCGCGCCCTGGCCGTGGGCGCCGCGGTGCTCGCCGTCGCGGTCGCGGCCGTGGTCGGCTTCCTGATGTCGGGCACCCCAGATCAACCGGGCGAGGAGCGAACGGGGCAGATCGCCGCGCCATCTGCCGCGCCGCCCTCGCCCGGTCCGGCCACCACCGGGCCCGTCTCGCCGGAGCCGTCCGCGCCGGTGTCGGCCTCCGCCTCGGGGTCGGCGTCCCCGTCGGCCTCGGGATCCCCCTCGGCCTCGGCGAGCCCGTCGGCGTCCGCGTCGCCCACGGCGTCGTCCTCGTCCTCGTCCTCGTCCTCACCGTCCGGTTCGGCCGTGTCTCCGGACCGCAGTGCCGTCATCGCGGCCCTCGCCGACCCCCGGGTGCCCGAACTGCCCCGCGACAAGAAGCTGGGCCGCCTCCCCGGCGCGGCGGACGCGGGCAAGCGCCGTCTCAACGACCGCCGGTCGGGTGTCTCGCTGGCCCGCCTGGACAAGCCCTGGAAGGTCTTCGGCGCCTCGCCGTTCTCCACCAGGCAGGTGCTGCCCAAGGTGAAGGGGGCGGCCCACCGGGCGATGCTGGTGACCTGCCCGGTGCCGATCCTGGTGCAGCAGGAGACCAAGGACACCGCCCTGCTGGCGGCCCGGTGGACGCTCAACCACCACCCCAAGGGCGGAAAGATCACCTGGACGGCCTCGCAGCCGATCAAGGACGGCTGGTTGCTCGCCTACCGGGTGAAGTACGAGCGCAAGGGCAAGGCGCGCTCCTCCATGGCGGCCGTCGCGGTGACCGAGGGATCCGCGTCCAAGCCGGGGATGCTCTTCGTGACGATCCCCGACACCCAGAAGAAGCACTGGCGCGCCATCAACACCGCGGTCTCCTCGCTCAGATTGAAGTGAGCCCGGCCGGGGCAGGATTCGCCTTGTCCGCGTGACCAGGTGAAATTCGGGGGGATTTCACGGCCGGTCGCCTCGCCGCCGTACGCGCGGCGGTCCTCGTCCGCTCACAGCACCCCGATCGCAGCAGCCCGCTCGCCGGAGCTCGCTCGTCGGGGCTCGCTCACCGGAGTCCGCCGGGGCCGCGTGACGGGGGCCGCGCGACGGAGCCCGGTCGCCGGACGCATCGCCGGGCGCCCGTCCGGCACGTCCCCCCGGGTCGTCGAGGGGGAAGTCGTGAAGCGACCGGCGTCTCAGCAGCCGTCCAGCCGGCCGTTCCGGCAGCGCAAAGGGCCGGGCCGGTGGCCGTCCGGCGAGACGGGCCGCCAGAGGGACGGCGACAGGGGCGAGGAGGGCAGCGGCTCCAAGCCCTGGAGGTCCGAGGGCCTGCCCGACCGCTCGTCCGCCCCGCAGCGCCCGCGCATCAGCTGGCCGCGCTTCCTGCTGACGCTGGCCGTCGTCTACGCGGCCTTCTTCGTGGTCTCCTCGTTCTTCGACGACGTCACCGAGCCGATCTCCTACACCGAGTTCACCCGGCAGGTACGGGCGGCCAACGTCAAGGACCTCTACGCCACGGGCCCGTCCATCCAGGGCACCCTCAGGAAGCCCGCCCGCGACCCCGACAGCGACGACAAGCAGTACGACCGGTTCTCCACCGAGCTGCCGGTCTTCGCCGACGAGGACGAGCTCTACCGCCGGCTCACCGCGACGGGGGTGAACATCAGGGCCGAGCCCGTCGGCGGCGACCGGGGTTTCCTGGTGAACCTGCTGCTCTCCCTGTTCCCGGTGCTGCTGCTGGCCGGGTTGTGGATCTGGTTCATGCGGCGCGCGGCGGCCGGTGCCATGGGCGGCGGGGTGGGCGGTCTCGGCGGTCTCGGCAGGTCGAAGTCGGCCAAACCGGTGGAGCAGGACAGGGTCCGGGTCGACTTCGACGACGTGGCCGGCATCGACGAGGTCGAGAACGAGGTCGCCGAGGTGGTCGACTACCTCAAGGACCCCGACAAGTACCGCAGGCTCGGGGCGAAGCTGCCCAAGGGCGTGCTGCTCGCCGGTCCGCCCGGCACCGGCAAGACCCTCCTCGCCCGCGCCGTGGCGGGCGAGGCGGACGTGCCGTTCTTCTCGGCGAGCGCGTCGGAGTTCATCGAGATGATCGTGGGGGTGGGCGCCTCGCGGGTGCGCGAGCTGTTCGAGGAGGCCCGCAAGGTCGCCCCGTCGATCATCTTCATCGACGAGATCGACGCGATCGGCCGGGTACGCGGCGGCAGCACCATCGGCGGCCACGACGAGCGCGAGCAGACGCTCAACCAGATCCTCACCGAGATGGACGGCTTCACCGGCTCCGAGGGCGTCATCGTGATCGCCGCCTCCAACCGGGCGGAGGTGCTCGATCCGGCGCTGCTGCGGCCCGGCCGGTTCGACCGTACCGTCGTGGTCTCCGCACCGGACGCCGACGGGCGGCTGGCGATCCTGCGGGTGCACAGCCGCGGCGTGCCGCTCGCCGGGGACGTGCACCTGGAGCGGCTCGCCAGGACCACCCCGGGCATGACCGGCGCGGACCTGGCCAACCTCGTCAACGAGGCCGCGCTGCTCGCCGCCAAGCGGGGCAACGAGAAGGTGCACTCCGCCGACTTCGCCGACGCGCTGGAGAAGATCCTGCTCGGTGCGGCCCGCGCCGTCGTGATCCCGCAGGACGAGCGGAGACGGACCGCCTACCACGAGGCGGGCCACGCGCTGCTCGGCATGCTCCAGCCGGGTGCCGACCCGGTCAGGAAGGTCTCGATCATCCCGCGCGGACGGGCGCTGGGCGTCACCCTCTCCACGCCCGACACCGACCGGTACGCCTACGACGAGAGGCACCTGCGGGAACGGATCGTCGGTGCCCTCGGCGGCATGGCGGCCGAGCAGATCGTCTACGGCGTCGTGACCACCGGCTCGGAGAGCGACCTGGAACAGGTCACCGTGATCGCCCGCGGCATGGTCGGCCGCTGGGGCATGTCCGCCAGGATCGGCCCGCTGACCGTCCTGCCCGAGTCCGCCGACGGCCGGCCCACCGCGGCGCCGGACACCCTCGCCACCGTGGACCAGGAGGTCCGGCGCATCGTGGACGAGTGCTACGAGGTCGCCCTCGCGGTCCTGGGGGAGAACCGCGACCGCCTGGACGGCATCGCCGCCGCGCTGCTGGAGAACGAGACCCTGGGCGAGGCCGAGGCGTACGACGCCGCGGGCCTCCCGCGCCGCCCGGCTCCGGACCCCATGTCCCCGCCCCCGCCCCGGCGGCTCCCGATCCCGCCGGGCCGTCCCCCTTCGCCCCCTGTGTGAGCCGCGCTCTTCGCGGAGCCTGGGTGGGCGGGTGCTTCGCGGAGCCGTGGGGGGTGCTTCATGGAGCTGGGTGGGCCGGTGCTTCGCGGAGTTCGGGTGAGCCGCGCTGTTCGTGGAGCCCAGGTGGCCGCGCTGTTCATGGACCCGGCTGGGCCGCGTGTCTCGTGGAGGCACGTCCTGTCCGTGGCGGTTCGTGCAGGCGCGTCCCGTCCGTGGCGGGGGGACCGGCGAGGCCGCGCTAGGCTCGACCGGCGTGACCCAGATCGTGCTCGCTTCCGCCTCACCCGCCCGTCTCGCCCTGCTGCGCAGTGCCGGGCTGGATCCCAAAGTGATCGTCAGCGGCGTGGACGAGGCCGCCGTCACCGCCGACAGCCCGGCCGAGCTCTGCCTCGCGCTGGCCCGCGCCAAGGCCGCGGTGGTGGCCGGAAACCTGTCCGACGGCCTGGTCGTCGGCTGCGACTCCGTGCTCGAACTCGACGGCCGGGCCTACGGCAAGCCGTCCTCTCCCGAGGAGGCCGTCGCCCGCTGGCACGGTATGCGAGGGCGCGAGGGCCGCCTGCTCACCGGACACTGCGTGATCGACGTGGTGAACGGGCGCGAGGCGGCGGACGTGGGCGCCACGACCGTACGCTTCGGCACGCCCGACGACGACGAGATCGCCGCCTACGTCGCCACGGGAGAGCCCCTCCACGTGGCGGGGGCCTTCACCCTGGACGGTCGCGGCGGCTGGTTCGTCGAGGGCATCGACGGCGACCACGGCAACGTCCTGGGCCTGTCCCTGCCCCTGCTCCGCCGTCTCCTCGCCACCCTCGGGGTCCCCGTGCCCACCCTGTGGCGCTGAGCCCGGCCGGTGCGGGCCGCGCGACCTCGCCCGGGCGTGGCGAGACCCGGCCCGGCCGACGGGATCTGGCCTGGGCTCGGTGAGATCCGACCCGAGCCCGACGAGACCTGATCCGGGCCGGTGGGATCTGATGCGAGTCCGACGGGACCTGATCCGGGCCGGTGGGATCCGGCCCAGGTCCGGCCGGGGCTTTCGTCATGGACGGTTCGGGGGAGGGACAAGGCGGCGCGCTGTCACCTACCGCGTCCGAGCCCGATAATCTTCCGCCATGGGTCATTTCCGCTCCTTTCTGGACGGCATCGGGTTCTTCTTCCAGGGAGTGCGCTGGGTGGCGCGCTACCCGCGCTGGTGGTTGTTCGGGCTGATCCCGGCTCTGATCGCGTTCGCCCTCTACGCGGCGGCCCTCTACCTCCTCGGCACGAACGCGCTGGAGATCGCCGCCTGGGGCACGCCGTTCGCCGAGGGGTGGGACGAATCGGCCCGGACCGCGCTGCGCGCGGTGATCGGGCTGGCGCTCTTCGGGGCGGGACTGGTCCTGTCCGTGGTGACCTTCACCGCGGTCACCCTCATCGTGGGCGACCCGTTCTACGAGAAGCTCTCGGAGAAGGTGGAGGGGACCTACGGGGAGGTGCCGACCGGTCACGAGCTTCCGCTGTGGAAGTCCATCCCCCGATCCATCAGGGACAGCCTGGTCACTCTCGGATGGTTGCTGCTCTTCACTGTGCCGCTGTTCTTCCTCGGTTTCATACCGGTGGTCGGGCAGACGGTGGTGCCGGTCCTGGGTGCGCTGGTGTCGGGTTTCTTCCTCACCGTCGAGCTGACCACACTGGCCCTGGAACGCAGGGGGATGGCACGCAAGCGCCGGTTCGGCCTGCTCCGGGGGAACAAGGCTCCCGCCCTCGGTTTCGGGGTGCTGCTCTTCCTGCTCTTCCTCATCCCGTTCGTCGCGGTCATCGCGATGCCCGCCGCCGTGGCCGGCGCGGCCATCATGGTCCGTAACCGCCTGGCACCGTCCGCGCCCGCGACCGGAACGGCGGGAGCGGCCGGAGGAGACCGGCGTGCGGACCCGCTCACGAACCCGCGTGTGGACCCACGGGTGAATCCTGGTACGGACAGGGGCGTCTGAGAAGGCCCTTCTTTCCGGCTGTGGAAAACCGGGCGTTGTCCACAGAATGAGATTCGGCCCGATGGGGAGGGCCGGCGTCCGGGAGGCTGCGGCCATGACAACGGACAGCACGCCACCGGCCTCGCCCGAGCCGACGCCCCCGCACCCCGCACCCTCCCCGCGACCCGCGCGCCCCTCACGACCTGCCCGCTCCTCACGATCCGCCCGTTCCTCGGAGTCCGCGGACCCCTCACGATCCGCGAACCCCTCACGAGCCACGGGTCCTTCACGATCGACGCGGGCTTCGCGGCCGGTGCCCTCCCCAAGGCCCCAGCCGCATCCCTCGAAACCCGGGGACCCGCCGCGACCAGCGGCCTCCCCGCGGCCCGCAAGGGCTTCGGCGTCACCGCCGCCACGGCTCATGCTCGGCTCCACCGAGGACGTCCTGGGGGCCGTTCCCTACCTGCTGGGGTTCCATCCGGCCGAGAGCCTCGTCGTCATCGGCCTCACCGGCGGCCCGGCGACGAGCAGGCTGCACCTCACCGTCCGATGGGATCTGCCGCTGCCGCCCGACGGGCTCGGCCAGGTCGTCCCCCTCTTCAGGAAGGAGGGGGTGACCGAGGTCGTCGTGGTCGGGTACGGCCCCGGCCCTCTGGTCACCCCGGCCGTCGACGCGGCCGTGGCGCTCTTCCGCGCGGGGAGGCTGACCGTCGTCGACGCGCTCCGGGTGGAGCAGGGCCGCTACTGGTCGTACGGCTGCTCGCGGAGCGACTGCTGCCCGGTCGACGGCACGCCCTACGAGCGGCGTGCCGGCGCGGTGGCCGCCGAGGCGACCCTGCAAGGGCTGGTCGCCCTTCCGGACCGGCGGACCTTGGAGCGCTCGCTCGATCCGGTGACCGGCTCCGAGCGGGCGGCCATCCGTGAGGCGACAGCCCGCGTCACGCGGGAGATGCGCGACAGGCTCGCCGGGTGCCGCGACGCCGACGGGTTCGCGGCGGAGTTCGTCGCGGACGGCATGGCCAGGGTCCGTGAGGCGATCGCCGTCCACGCCTCGGGCGGACGGCTCGACGACGACCAGGCGGCCCGGCTGGGGCTCGACCTGGCGGTGATCAGGATCCGGGACGAGGCATGGGCGCTGATCACCGATGACGACCACGACGTCCACCTCAAGCTGTGGCACGACCTCACCCGGCGCCTGGAGCCGAGGTTCGTGCCACCGGTCGCCTCGCTGCTCGGCCTGGTCGCCTGGCGCCGAGGCGACTCCGCGCTCGCGGGCGTCGCCCTCGGCCGGGCGCACGACGCCGACCCCGGTTACTCCATGGCGAACCTGCTCCTGCACGCCATCCGCACGCTGGTCCCGCCGCATGCCCTCAACGACAGGATGCCCAGCCCGGAGGACCTCGACCAGGAGATGGGCGTTCCCAGGATGGCCTGGCTGCTGCCGATGGCCGTGTTGCTCGACGATACCGGCGGCCCAGGCCGCAGGGCCGTGACCGCCGGTGTGCCGGCTCAGCCTTCCGCGCGCCGCTGACGTTCGTTGTAGGCCCTCATCCGAGCCGGATAACCGGTCAGTTGAACGTCGTAGACGGGCAGGGACAGGCCGCGTGCCACCTTGCCGATCACCGCGGGGGAGCCGACCCGTCGCCGGGTCCACTCACCGTCGTCGGCGACGGCCACCGCCGTGGTGTCCGTCGCGAACGTCTCGGGTTCGACGTAGAACTCCACACCGCGACGCGACTTCGCGAAGGCGATGAGCGCCTCGATGTCGGCGTCGGTCGCCTCGCGATCGAACTTGGCGATCTTCGGCCCGCGCAGGCGCCTCAACCCATAGCGATCTCGCCATCTCATGTCTCCCTGTATACCTCTCCTGCTTGTTCCCCGGCACGAATGCCAGGGGTGCGTCTCAGGGGCCTATGGGGGTTCATCCTGATGTGCCGAGGCGACAATCCGGGCCAGTATCGAAAGGGAAGAGGCGACGAAAGGGTATCGGTCTCATGGCAGGCACAGTGACACCAGCGGGCCCGGGGCACGGGAGAGTGCCGGTGGCGGGTCTGCGACCCGATCACCCCACACTCCGGGTGGGCAACCAGGATCGTGAGCAGGTGGTCGAGCACGTCAAGACCGCCTATGCGGAGGGAAGGCTCGACAGGATCGAATTCGAGGACCGGCTGGAGCGGGCGATGACGGCCCGCGTGCACGGCGACCTGATTCCGATCATGAACGAGCTGTACGGCGGGCATCCGGCACACCCTGTCCTCTACCCGCCCGTCGACGGCCGGTCGGCGTTCATGCGTCAGGGAGGCATGGTCGGACGGGGAGAGACGGGTGGGGAGCGTCTGGGCGCGGCCCTGGCACACCTGCTTCCGCTGGCGGGCCTGCCAGTCCTCGGGCCGCTGGTCCTGATGTTCACCGCGGGAAAGAACTCGCCCTACGTCCGCGCCCACTCGGTGGAGGCTCTCAACTTCCAGCTGACGTTGATCGCGGTGACCGTGTTGCTGGTCGCGACGATCGTGGGCGCGGTGCTGACCCCCCTGCTCTGGATCGGCGGCGTGGTCCTGTCGGTGATCGGCGGGGTCGCGGGAGCGAGTGACGGCGACTTCCGCTACCCCTTCACGGTGCGCCTGGTGAAGTGAGTCCGGCACACCGCGCCCGTGCCGGGGGGGCGGGGAACGGCCGACCGGCCGGTCATCTGCCGGGGCCTGGGGGCCTGAGGGGCGGGGGCCTGGGGCAGGGGTATGCCCCCCACGGGAGGGGGCCGTCGGGGGCGGGTCGTCAGAGCATGAGGGAGCGGACCATCTCCACGGTGTCGGCCTGGTCGGCCGTCTTGTCGGAGCGGTAGCGGATGACCCTGGCGAAGCGCAACGCCACACCGCCGGGGTAGCGGCTGGAGCGCTGCACGCCGTCGAAGGCGATCTCGACGACGAGCTCGGGACGAACGGTGACCGTCCACCCGTCGGTCGGGCCCTCCGCGATGGCGAGGAGGCGTTCGGTCTGCCAGGCGAGCAGCTCGTCGGTCAGTCCCTTGAAGGTCTTGCCGAGCATGACGAATCCGCCGGTCTCCGGGTCCCGGGCGCCCAGGTGCAGGTTGGAGAGCAGGCCCTCGCGGCGGCCGCTGCCCCACTCGACGGCCAGGACGACGAGGTCGAGCGTGTGCCGGGGTTTCACCTTGATCCAGCCGGCCCCGCGCCGTCCGGCGGCGTAGGGCGTCAGCAGCGACTTGACCACCACGCCCTCGTGCCCGCTCCTGACCGCGTCCTTGAAGAACGTCTCGCCGTCGGCGACGTCGGCGGTGACCAGGCGGGGGGTCATCAGCTCGGGAGGCACGGCCCGGGCCAGGGCGGCATGGCGCGCCTCGCCGGGCAGGTCGAGCAGGTCGGCGCCGTCGGCCCGTAGCGCGTCGAAGAAGAAGACGCTCAGCGGGACCCTCTCGCGGGCACGCTGCACGTCCGTGCGGCTGGACACGCGACCGGAGGTGACCTGGAAGGGCTCGGGGCGGCCGTCGGCGCGCATCGCGAGGACCTCGCCGTCCAGCACCAGATCGGACGAGGGCAGCGCGCCGACCGCCTCGACGAGCTCGGGCACCTGCGCGGTGATGTCGTCCAGCGTCCGGGTGAAGACCGAGACCCGGTCGCCCGCACGGTGCGCCTGGATCCTGACACCGTCGAGTTTCCACTCGACCGCGGCGGGCCCGCCGAGCTTGTCGAACGCGGCCTCGATGGAGACGGCGCTCTGGGCGAGCATCGGCGACACCGGCCGGCCGACCTCCAGGTGGAAGGCGCGCAACGCCTCGATCCCGCCGCTCAGCGCGGCGGCGCCGACGGCGGGCAGCCAGCCGCGGAGCATCAGGGCCCGCCTGACCTCGGCCGCGGGCACCCCGGCCGCCTTCGCGACGGCCTCGATCATCACACCCTCGAGCGCGCCCTGTCGCAGCTCGCCCTGCAGCAACCGCGTCAGGAAGAGCTGCTCCTGGCGGGTCAGGGAACCGAACAGCTCGGCGAGCAGCGCCTTGCGCGCGCCCTGTGAGCCGGGCCCGGTCAGTGCCTTGACCCGGTCGAGGCGGTCGTGGACCTCGCGGAGTGTGGCGGTGGCGGCCAGCCGCGGCTCGGGCGGGTCCTGCAGGCTTCTCCAGCCCACGCCGACGTTGCGCTGCGGCAGCTCGCCGGAGAGGTAGGCGATGGCGATCTCCGCCTCGTCCGGCTCGACCCGGCCGAGCAGCTCCGCCAGGTGGGCGATCTTCGCCAGCCGGGCGGAACCGGCGGTCACGGCCGCAGAGGTGCGTGCGAGATCGATCAACAACACATGGGCCAGCCTAAGAGCTGCGGGCGACATTTCGGTGAGGTCGGGCCCTGCTTTTTCCGAGTCGTCCCGCCGCGCCGCCCGAGGTCGGCGGGGACGTACCGGGGAGGGAAGGCGCGCGAACAGGGGCCCGGAACGCGCAGGGCCGCCCCCCCGTCGGGGGAGCGGCCCGTGCGTGCCGTTCGCGAACCCGGGGCGTCAGCTCACGCCGAGCAGGTCCACGACGAAGATGAGCGTCTCGCCCGGCTTGATGCGGTTGCCCGCGCCGGCGTTGCCGTAGCCCAGGTGCGGCGGGATGGTGAGGCGGCGGCGGCCGCCGACCCTCATGCCCGCGACACCCTGGTCCCAGCCCGCGATGACCCGGCCCCCGCCCAGCGGGAACTGGAAGGTGTCACCCCGGTTCCACGACGCGTCGAACTCCTCGCCCGTCGAGAAGGCGACGCCGACGTAGTGCACGGTGACCTGCTGCCCCGGCGTGGCCTCCGGGCCGTCCCCTACGACGATGTCGACGATCTCCAGCTCCGACGGCGGGGTGCCCTCCGGAAAGTCGATCTCCGGCTTCTCCAGTGCCACGTGTCTCTCCTCGGTTGGGTGCGCGCCGGTCGGTTTCCGGCTGCCGGACGACTCTACGGGGTCCGGGACCACCAGGGGGGACAGGGGGACGGAGTGGCACTCGCGTCGCGCACGCGGGCCCGCGCCGCGGGCCAGGGCCGGCGGCGGATGCGGAACCGCGGAGAGACGTCAGGGAGCGCTCTCTGAATCAGAGAGTGACGCTGTCACCGGCCGGTGTCAAGGACCCGTCCGTCCCGGTGGAACACAGAGGAAACGCGACCTTAATGTGACCTTCCTTCGATGGACCGCTCCGGATTCTCTCCGGTTCACTCCCTCGATGCCTTCTGAGCTGCTGAAACATCGAATGACCTTGGAGAGCGCTCTCCATCGGACGGGTGCCGAGTGGCCCCGTCGGGCCCGGGGGGCCGTTGACAGGTCCGGCGCTTGGTATCAATCTGCTCAGGGAGCGCTCTCTCCATGATCACTTATGAGAACCCTGGGAGGGTTCCATGCGTAACTCACGCCACCGGTTCCTCACCTCGATGGTCGCCGTCTCAGCCCTGGCCCTCGGCCTGACCGCCTGCGGCGGTGACAGCGGTGGCGGCGCCGGGAGCGGCGGGACGGCCTCCCAGCCGGCCGAGAAGATCAAGCTGACCGTCGGGCTGTTCAGCGACTTCCACTACGCGCCGCTGTACGAGGAGTTCAAGAAGACCCATCCCAACGTGGAGATCGTGGAACGCCGGGCGCAGTTCAACGACCACCACACCAACCTCATCACCCAGCTGACCACCGGCGCGGGAGCCGCCGACGTGGTCGCGGTCGAGGGCGGCTACATCGGCGCCTTCACGCCGGTGCCCGCCAAGTTCCACAACCTCAAGGAATACGGCCTGGACAAGCGGCAGGGCGAGTACCTGGACTGGAAGTGGAAGCTGGGCGTCTCCAA
Organism: Streptosporangium sp. NPDC050855; assembly: GCF_044456585.1. Taxonomy (NCBI): domain Bacteria; kingdom Bacillati; phylum Actinomycetota; class Actinomycetes; order Streptosporangiales; family Streptosporangiaceae; genus Streptosporangium; species Streptosporangium sp. NPDC050855. The sequence goes on along the minus strand of NZ_JBITFY010000003.1, from coordinate 520,098 downwards.
CGACGGCTCCTCGCTGATGGGACTGGGCACCGACGTCGGCGGCCTGGCCATGTGCTACCGCCCCGACCTGTTCAAGAAGGCCGGTCTGCCCACCGAGCGCGACGAGGTGTCGGCGCTCTGGCCCACCTGGGACGCCTACGTCGAGACCGGCAAGAAGTTCGTCGACGCCAAGGTCGAGGGCGCCAAGTTCACCGACGCCCCCGGTGAGCACTTCCGCGCCATGGTCGAGCAGGCCCCCGTCGGGTTCTACGACGCCCAGTACAACATCGTCGCCGCCACCAACCCCGAGGTGCGCAAGGCGTACGACATGTCCGTGAAGATCATCGACAGCGGGCTGTCGGCCGAGCTCGCCGCGTTCACGCCGCCGTGGAACACCGGGATCGCCAAGGGCACCTTCGCCACCATGGTCTGCCCCGCCTGGAAGACCGGCACGATCAAGGACCAGAAGCCCGGGGAGGGCACCTGGGACATCGCCGCGGTGCCCGGGGGCGGCGGCAACCAGGGCGGTACCCACCTGATGCTGCCCAAGCAGGGCAAGCACCCCAAGGAGGCCGCGGCGCTGATCGACCTGCTGACCAGCAAGGAGAGCCAGATCAAGCTCTTCAAGGAGGCCAGCGCGCTGCCCTCGCTGCCCGCGCTGTACGACGACCCGGCCGTGAAGGACTACGTCAACCCGTACTTCGGCAACGCGCCGATCGGCAAGATCTTCACCGACGCGGCCAAGGCGCTCAAGCCCCAGCCCGCGGGTCCCAAGGCCGGTGACGTCCTGCTGGCGTTCAACAACGGCCTGCAGCGCATCGAGCAGGGCAAGCAGAACGCCGAGGAGGCCTGGACCCAGGCGCTCAAGGACGTCAGCCGGATCAAGTAGTCCCGCTCCGGCCGGCCGGGCTCGCACCGGCCGGCCACCCGCCCGACGGATCCGGCCCCCGTCCGAGGTCCGGCACCCGCCCGACGGACCCGCCCGCCCGTCGGACGAGAAACCCGCCCGTCGGACGAGAGACCGCCGGACGGACGAGAGACCGCCGGACGGACGAGAGAACACCCGCCCGACGAACGAGAACACCCGTCCGACGGACCAGGACACCCGCCCGGCCGGCAACGGCCTGCCGGGTCCGCCGGGCGGGTGGAGACCGCCCCCGTCCGGCGCTCCGGGCGCCCGTCCCGGCGACGGCCCTCCCGTACCCGGCGAGCGGCCCGCCCCCGCCCCCCAACGACTCGCCGAAAGGAGCCGCCGTGGCCACCCGCGCTCCCGACCGCCTGGCGGCGGTCCCGCCGAACAGACCGGTGCGACCTCGCCGCAGCCTCCGCCGCCACCTGGTCCATCAGCTCGACGTCAAGGGCTCGCCGTACGCGTACGTGGCCCCGTTCTTCCTGCTGTTCTCCGCCTTCGGGCTGTTCCCGCTGGCCTACACCGCCTGGGTGAGCCTGCACGAGTGGACGCTGCTGTCGGACGAGCAGACCTTCGTCGGCCTGGACAACTTCCGCACGCTGCTCGCCGACGACTACTTCTGGAACGCCACCTTCAACACCCTGTCCATCGGGGTGCTCTCGACCGTGCCGCAGCTGCTGCTGGCCATCTGGCTGGCCCACCTGCTCAACCGGCCGCTGCGGGCCCAGACCTTCTTCCGCATCACGATGCTGCTGCCCAACGTGACCAGCGTGGTCGCCGTGGTGGTCATCTTCAGCCAGCTGTTCGGCCGGGACTTCGGCATGATCAACTGGATGCTCTCGCTCTTCGGGGTCGAGGGCGTCGCCTGGAACGAGGGCGTGCTGACCTCGCACTCCGCCATCTCCATCATGATCATGTGGCGGTGGACGGGCTACAACGCCCTGATCTTCCTGGCGGCCATGCAGGCCGTGCCGCGCGAGCTGTACGAGGCGGCCACCATCGACGGGGCCAGCGGGATGACCCAGCTCCGCAAGATCACCGTTCCGATGATCAGGCCCACGATCATCTTCGTCGTCATCACCTCGACGATCGGCGCCATGCAGATCCTCGCCGAGCCGCTGCTGTTCGGCTCGTACAGCATCTCCGGCGGGGCGGACCGGCAGTACCAGACGCTCGCGCTGCTCATCTACGAGAACTTCACCAAGCTCGACCTGGGCTACGCCTCTGCCATCTCCTGGATGATGTTCGTCTTCATCGTCGTGGTCGCGGGCGTCAACTACCTGCTCACCCGTCGCGCGAAGGGAGGGCTGACGTGAGCGCGCCCACCCCGAGCCCCGTCCCGGCCCATCTGCCCGCCCACGCACCGGTCCGGGCCCCGGCCTCCGTGCCGGACGCGCCCCCCGCCCGCCGCGGGTCCGGCGGCCCCGGGGGCCGTCGCTCCGACGCCGCCCGCAGGCTCACCTACCTGACGCTCATGGCCGTGGCGTTCTTCTCCATGCTGCCGCTCTACTACAGCGTGGTGGTGGCCTCCCGGGACAACGCCGCGCTGGCCGAGGTGCCGCCGCCGCTGGTGCCCGGCGGCAACTTCTTCGCCAACGTCGCCCGCGTCTTCGACACCGTGCCCTTCGCCCTGGCGATGCTCAACTCCGTCCTGGTGGCGGGCTCGGTCGCGATCGCGGTGATGTTCTTCTCCACGCTGGCCGGGTTCGCCTTCGCCAAGCTGCGCTTCCGCGGCCGGAACATCCTGCTCCTGCTGACCGTGGCGACCATGATGGTCCCCACCCAGCTCGGCATCATCCCGCTGTACATGCTGATGGTGAAGCTGGAGTGGACCGGCACCATGTACGCGCTGATCGTGCCCGCGCTCGTCAACGCGTTCGGCGTGTTCTTCATGACCCAGTACCTGTCGCGGGCCCTGCCGACGGAACTGCTGGAGGCCGGCCGGGTCGACGGCTGCACCACCCGGGGCCTGTTCTGGCACGTGGTGCTCCCGGCCGCGCGCCCGGCCGCCGCGGTGCTCGGCATGCTCACCTTCATGTCGGTCTGGAACGACTACTTCTGGCCGCTGGTCGTGCTGACCCCCGAGGACCCGACGGTCCAGGTCGCCCTGTCCACGCTGGCCAGCGGATACGTCAACGACTACGTACTCGGCCTGGCGGGCACCACCCTCGGCACGCTGCCGCTGGTCGTGGTGTTCGCCCTGCTCGGCAAACAGATCATCGGAGGAATCATGCAGGGAGCGGTGAAGGGATGACCGTCGTGGGCACTCGGGGGGCCACCCTCACGCAGGGGCGTGCCGACTTCCCCACCGGTTTCGTCTGGGGCGCGGCCACCGCGTCCTACCAGATCGAGGGGTCGGTGCACGAGGACGGCCGCGAGCCCTCGATCTGGGACACCTTCTCGCGTACGCCGGGCAAGGTCGCCGGGGGCGACACCGGCGACGTGGCGTGCGACCACTACGCCCGCCACGCCGGCGACATCGCCCTGATGGGCGAGCTGGGCCTGGCCGCCTACCGCTTCTCGGTGGCCTGGCCCCGGGTCCGGCCGGGCGGCGGCGGCCCGGTCAACGCCCGCGGCCTGGACTTCTACGACCGGCTGGTGGACGGGCTGCTCGCGGCGGGCATCACGCCGTACGCCACCCTCTACCACTGGGACCTGCCGCAGGCGCTGGAGGACGCGGGCGGCTGGCCCGAGCGCGACACCGCCCACCGCTTCGCCGAGTACGCCGCGGCCGTGTACGAGCGGCTGGGGGACCGGGTCGGGCACTGGACGACCCTCAACGAACCGTGGGTGGCGGCCTTCCTCGGCTACGGCAACGGGGTGCACGCCCCGGGCAGGACCGACGCCGCCGCGGCGTTCCGGGCGGCCCACCACCTGATGCTCGGGCACGGGCTGGCCGCGCGGGCCCTGCGCGAGGCCGGCGCGCGGGAGATCTCGCTGGTGCTGAACCTCTCGCCGGTGATCACCCCCGCCCAGGTGGACGACCCGGGCGCGGAGCCGTCCGAGGCGGACGCCGAGGCGGTCGCCAGGATCGACACCCTGCTGGTGCGGCAGTTCACCGAGCCCGCGCTGCGCGGGGAGTACCCGGCCGCGTTCCTGGAGATCGTCGGCCGCAACGGCGGCCTCGACCACGTCCGGGACGGCGACCTGGAGATCATCAACCAGCCGATCGACGTGCTGGGCATCAACTACTACAACCCGTGCGTCGTGGAGGCCGGGCCCGGCCTGGCGGCGGACGCGGCGTGGCCGGGCAGCGAGGACGTCCGGTTCTGCCCGGCCGACGGTGTTCCGGCCACCGCCATGGGCTGGCCGATCGTGCCCACCGGCCTGTCCCGGCTGCTGGTGCGCCTGTCCGACGACTATCCCGAGATCGGCCTTATGATCACCGAGAACGGCGCGGCGTTCGACGACGTGGTCCAGGACGGGCGCGTCCACGACGAGCGCAGGACCGGTTACCTGGACGGCCACCTGCGCGCCGTGCACGCCGCGATCGCCGACGGGGCCGACGTACGGGGCTACCTGGTGTGGTCGCTGCTGGATAATTTCGAGTGGGCCGAGGGGTACCGGCGTAGGTTCGGCATAGTGCACGTCGACTTCGCCACCCAGCGGCGCCTGCTCAAGGACAGCGCGCTGTGGTACCGCGAGGTCATCGCGCGGAACGGACTGTAGGAGAGCACGATGAGACGACCCACCCTGGAGGCGGTCGCCGCCCGAGCCGGGGTCTCCCGGTCGACCGTCTCCCGGGTGGTGAACGGCCAGACCACGGTCACGGCCGACATCCGGGACCTGGTCATGCGCGCGGTGAACGAGCTGGGCTACGTTCCCAACGGGGCGGCCAGGAACCTGGCCACCCAGCGGACCAACTCGGTCGCGCTGGTCGTCTCGGAGTCGCCCCACCGGGTGTTCTCCGACGACCCGATGTTCTCCACCGTGATCCGCTCGGTCAGCCTGGAGCTGGAGGCCGTCAACAAGCAGGTCGTGCTGCTGCTGGCCGGGTCCCCCGAGAGCCACGCCCGGGTGGAGAACTACGTCGCCGGCGGCCACGTGGACGGCGTCATGCTCGTCTCCAGCCACGGCGCCGACCCGCTGCCGGTCGCGCTCACCCGGCTGCGCGTCCCGGTCATCTCCTACGGGCGCCCGGCCGTGCCGGTCGAGATGCCCTACGTCGACGGCGACAACGTCGCCGGTGCCGCCACCGCCGTACGCCACCTGCTGGAACGCGGACGGCGGCGCATCGCCACGATCGCCGGGCCGCTGGACATGATCGCCGGGCAGGACCGGCTGACCGGCTACCGCGAGACGCTGCGCGACTCCGACCGCCGCTCGATCATCGCGGTGGGCGACTTCACCCGGGAGTCCGGCGCGGTCGCGATGCGCCAGCTGCTCGCCGACGACCCGGAGATCGACGCGGTCTTCGCCGCCAACGACCTGATGGCGATCGGCGCCATGCACGCGCTCCGCCAGATCGGGCGGCGGGTCCCGGACGACATCGCGATCGTGGGCTACGACGACATAGAGGCCGCCCGCTACACCGACCCGCCGCTGACCACCGTCCGCAACCCGCACGCCGAGCAGGCCGCGACCATGGTCCGGCTGTTGCTGGCCCTGCTGGAGGGGGAGAGCGCCGAACCGGTGATCCTGTCCACCGAGCTGGTGGTCAGGTCGTCGTCGTAGGCTCCCGGGCCGGTGGTCAGGGCGTCGTGGACCCCCGTACGACCAGCTCGGTGGGCAGGACCACCTGGGTCCCCTCCTCCTGGCCGAGCACCATGCGGGCCAGCCGGCGTCCCATCTCCAGGGTCGGCTGCCTGACCGTGGTCAGCGGCGGCTCGGTGTAGGACGCCGCGGGGATGTCGTCGAAGCCGACCACCGCGACGTCGTCGGGGACCCGTCGTCCCGCCTGGCGGAGGGCGAGCAGCGCGCCCAGCGCCATCAGGTCGCTGGCCACGAACACCGCGTCGATCTCGGGGTCGTCGGCGAGCAGCTGGCGCATGGCCGCGGTCCCGGAGTCGCGGGTGAAGTCGCCCACCGCGATGATCGAGCGGCGGTCGGAGTCGCGCAGCACCTCGCGGTAGCCGGTCAGCCGGTCGATCCCCGCGATCATGTCCTGCGGTCCCGCGATGGCCGCGATCCGGCGGCGGCCCCGCTCCACCAGGTGCCGCACCGCCCGCCGGGCACCGCCGACGTTGTCCATGTCCACGTACGGCAGGCTGCTGGGCACGCCGGGACGGCCGCTGCAGACCACCGGCACGCCGTGCCTGGCCAGGACGCCGGGCAGCGGGTCGGTGCCGTGCATGGACGCGATGACCACCCCGTCGACGTGGCCGTTGGTGGCGTAGCGCTCGACCCGCTGGTAGCCGCCGGCCGTGTCGGTGAGCATCAGCACGAGCTGCTTGTCGGCCTCCTCCAGCTCCAGGCTGACCCCGCGGATGATCCCGGCGAAGGTGGGGTCGTCGGAGAAGACGCGGGTGGCCGGCTCGGGGAAGACCAGGGCGATCGAGTCGGACCGCTGGGTGACCAGGCTCCGCGCGGCCTGGTTGGGCACGTACCCCAGCTCCTCGACGGCACGGGTGACCGCCTCGCGGATCTGCGGAGCCACGCGCGTGGAGCCGTTGACCACGCGCGAGGCGGTCGCCCGGGACACACCGGCCCGGGCGGCCACCTTCTCCAGGGTCGGACGCGCTCTCACAGCCCGTTCCGGCGGACGACCTCGCCGTACCAGCGGGCGCTGTCCTTGGGGATGCGGCGCTGGGTGCCGTAGTCGACGTGCACCACCCCGAAGCGCTTGTTGTAGCCCTCGGCCCACTCGAAGTTGTCCAGCAGCGACCAGACCAGGTACCCCCGCAGGTCCGCGCCGCCCTCGATGGCCGCGTGCGCGGCGCGCAGGTGCCCGTCGAGGTAGGACAGCCGGTCGGTGTCGTGCACCCGGTCGTCCTCGACGGTGTCGTCGAAGGCCGCGCCGTTCTCGGTGATCATCAGCGGGGTGCCCGGGTAGTCGCGGGACAGGCGCAGCAGCAGGTCGGTCAGGCCGAACGGCTGGACCGCCCATCCCATCGCGGTCTTCGGCGCGTCGGCCCCGCCGAAGGCGATGCCCTCGCTGCCGGGGAAGACCGGGTTGCCGGCCTCCCCGGGGCGGGCGGCCACGGTCTGCGGGGTGTAGTAGTTGATGCCCAGCAGGTCGATGGGCGCGCCGATGACCTCCAGGTCGCCGTCCTGGACGAAGGACCAGTCGGTGAAGCGCCGGGCCCGCTCGACGACGTCGGCGGGGTACTCGCCGCGCAGCACCGGGTCCAGGAAGATCCGGTTCTGCAGGCCGTCGACGATCTCGGCGGCGGCCCGGTCGGCCGCGGTGTCGTCGTTGATGACCGGGGCGAGGTTGAGCGTGATGCCGACCTTCTCCGCGCCCGAGGCGCGCAGCGCCGCGGTGGCCAGGCCGTGGCCGAGCAGCAGGTGGTGCGCGGCGGCGAAGCCCAGCGCGGGGTCGGCGAGGCCGGGGGCGTGGATGCCCGAGGCGTACCCCAAAAAGGCCGAGCACCAGGGCTCGTTCAGGGTGGTCCAGGTCTCGACCCGGTCGCCCAGCCTGGCGTGCGTGATCGCGGCGTAGTCGGCGAAGTGCCGGGCCGTGTCCCGGTTCGTCCAGCCGCCACGGTCCTCGAGGGCCTGCGGCAGGTCCCAGTGGTAGAGCGTCACGACGGGGGTGACGCCGGCGCCGAGGAGCTCGTCGACGAGACGGTCGTAGAAGTCCAGGCCGCGCGGGTTGACCGGGCCGGAGCCGTCGGGCTGGATGCGGGGCCAGGCGATGGAGAAACGGTAGGCGTGCAGGCCGAGGTCGCGCATGATCGCGACGTCCTCGCGGTAGCGGTGGTAGTGATCGCACGCCACGTCACCGGTGTGACCAGCATGGACCTTGCCGGGGGTCCGTGAGAAGGTGTCCCAGATGGACGGGCCCCTGCCGTCGTCTCGGGTGGCGCCCTCGATCTGGTAGGCCGCGGTGGCGGCCCCCCAGACGAAGCCCTCGGGAAACCTCAGCACGCCGGAGTCCTGAAGTTCGTAGGACTTTTCGGCGGACATGGTCATGTCCTCACCGCCCCATTCTGTTAGGCCATAGCGTGAGAGCGCTCTCTGGAGCATCACCGTACCGCAACCATCATGTCAAGAAAAACGCGATTGTAACCGTAATATCACAGTTGTTGACATTGCGTTGTGTGCCGACAATTCTTCCAGAGAGCGCTCTCAGGCTCCCCGGCAAGTACATATGGAGGAAGGTTCCATGTCGCTCCTCTCCCGGCCCCGTCGTGCCGCCCTGGTGGCCGGCAGCATCGGGTTGGCGCTGGTCGCCACCGCGTGCGGCTCCACCGAGAACAAGACCACGGCGAACGGTGGCGGCAGCGCGGCCGCGGCCCCCGAATGCGCCGAATTCACCAAGTACGGCAAGCACGAGGGCAAGAAGGTCAGCATCTACGCGCCGATCCGCGACGTGGAGGCCGACCGCTTCGAGCAGGCGTGGAAGCCCTTCGCCGACTGCGTCGGCATGAAGATCACCTACGAGGGCACCGGCGAGTTCGAGGCCCAGATCCAGGTCCGCGCGGACGGCGGCAACCCGCCCGACATCGCCTTCATGCCCCAGCCCGGCCTCGTGGAGCGTTTCGCCAAGGCGGGCAAGCTCAAGCCGGCCCCCGACGAGGTCAAGAAGCTCGCCACCGAGGGCTGGTCGGCCGACTGGGCCAAGTACTCCACGGTCGACGGCGTCTTCTACGGACCCCCGCTGGGCGCCAGCGTGAAGTCCCTCGTCTGGTACTCGCCGAAGATGTTCAGCGAGAAGGGCTGGACCGTCCCCAAGACCTGGGACGAGCTCATGACGCTCACCAACACGATCGCCGGCACCGGCATCAAGCCGTGGTGCGCGGGCATCGAGTCCGGTGAGGCGACCGGCTGGCCGGCCACCGACTGGATCGAGGACATCCTGCTGCGCGAGATCGGCCCCGAGGGCTACGACGACTGGGTGACCCACAAGCTGGCGTTCAACGACCCCAAGGTCAGCGCCGCGGTGGACAAGGTCGGCGCGATCCTCAAGAACGAGAAGTTCGTCAACGGCGGCTACGGCCCGGTCAAGTCGATCGCCAGCACCGCCTTCCAGGAGGGCGGCGTCCCGATCACCGAGGGCAAGTGCGCCCTGCACCGCCAGGGGTCCTTCTACGCCAACTTCTGGCCCGAGGGCACCGAGGTCGCCGAGAACGGCGACGTGTTCGCCTTCTACCTGCCCGGCAACGACCCGGCCAAGAAGCCGGTGCTGGGCGCGGGCGAGTTCGTGGTGGCCTTCGCCGACCGTCCCGAGGTCCAGGCGGTGCGGGCCTACCTCGCCTCCGCCGAGTTCCCGGTGGCCCGGATGAAGCAGGGTACCTACGTCACCGCCCGCAAGGGCGTGGACCCGGCCAACGCGCGCAACCCGATCGACAAGCTCTCCATGGAGATGCTCCAGGACGCGAACGCGACCTTCCGCTTCGACGGCTCGGACCAGATGCCGGCCGCGGTCGGCGCCGGCACCTTCTGGAAGGGCATGACCGACTGGATCAACGGCAAGGACACCAAGACGGTCCTCGACTACATCGAGGCCTCCTGGCCGAAGTCCTGACCCACCGACGGCCCGGCCCCGCACCCCGCGGGGCCGGGCCGTCACCCACCCGGTCCGATCCTTCCGAAAGATCCTCCGATGGACTTCGACTTCGCCGCCGAACTTCCCAAAATCGTCCAGCTCCTGATCGGCGTCGCCGCCTTCCTCGTCGTGGTCGCGGTGGTGCTGATCCTGGTCGACCGCGTCCCGATGCGCCGCCGCGCCTGGCTGCACGCGGCGATCCTGCTGCTGCCGGCCGTGCTGCTGCTCACCATCGGCCTGGTCATCCCGGCCATCCGGACCTCCATGCTGTCGTTCATGAGCGGCGACGGCCAGAGCTGGGTCGGCGCAGACAACTACGCCTGGATGTTCACCCAGACCGAGGCGCTCACCGTGCTGCGCAACACCCTCGTGTGGGTGCTGCTCGTCCCGATCCTGGTGACCACGGTCGGGCTGCTCTACGCCGTCCTGGTGGACCGCACCCGGTTCGAGTCGCTCGCCAAGTCGCTGGTCTTCCTACCCATGGCGATCTCCTTCGTCGGCGCGGGCATCATCTGGCGCTTCGTCTACGCCTACCGCTCCGAGGAGCAGGACCAGATCGGCCTGCTCAACCAGCTCGTCGTCGCCTTCGGCGGGGAGCCGCAGCAGTGGCTCCAGGAGCCGCCGCTCAACACGCTCTTCCTGATCGTGGTCATGGTCTGGATCCAGGCCGGGTTCGCCACCGTGGTGCTGTCCGCGGCCATCAAGGGCATCCCCGCCGAGATCGTCGAGGCCGCCAGGCTGGACGGGACCACCCCGGCGCAGATGTTCTTCCAGGTGACGCTGCCGTCCATCCGCTCGGCCGTGATCGTGGTGATGGTCACCCAGTCGATCGCCACCCTCAAGCTGTTCGACATCGTCCGCACCATGACCGGCGGCCAGTTCGACACCAGCGTCATCGCCAACGAGATGTACAACCAGGCGTTCCGGTACGGCGAGACGGGCAGGGGTGCGGCCCTGGCGGTCTTCCTGTTCGTGCTGGTGCTGCCGATCGTGATCTACCAGATCCGCCAGCGCAGGGAGGCCCTCCGATGACCGGACGAGCACGCCGTCAGGGCGCCGCCGGGACGCGGCGGGCGAAGGAGGACCCGTGGCCACGTTGACCCGGACCGCGGTGCGCCCCGAGGTGGGGACCGCACCGCAGCGCGTACGCCGGCGGCTGAGCGGGCGGGTCGCCAGCGCCACCGCGATCGTCATCGCGGTGCTCTGGACCACCCCGACCTTCGGGCTGCTGCTGTCCTCGCTGCGCCCGGAGGACCAGATCAAGACCACCGGGTGGTGGACGTTCTTCGCCGACCCGCAGATCACCCTGGAGAACTACCAGGAGGTCCTGTTCGGCACCTCCTCGTCCTCCGGCCAGATGATGAGCTTCCTGATCAACTCGATCGTCATCACGATCCCGTCGGTGCTCTTCCCGCTGGCCCTGGCCACCTTCGCCGCCTACGCGCTGGCCTGGCTGCCGTTCCGCGGCCGGGAGTGGGTCTACATCGGCATCTTCGCGCTGCAGATCGTGCCGCTGCAGATGTCGCTGGTGCCGCTGCTGTCGTTCTTCTCCGAGGGCGTGTCCGCCTTCGGCGTCCAGCTCATGCCCGCCTGGGAGCTGGAGGGCCCGGCCCGGTTCGTCCAGGTCTGGTTCGCCCACACCTGCTTCGCGCTGCCGCTGGGCATCTTCCTGCTGCACAACTTCATGTCCGAGCTGCCCGGCGAACTGATGGAGGCGGCCCGGGTGGACGGGGCCAGCCACGGCAAGGTCCTGCGCACCGTCGTCCTGCCGCTGGTCGGGCCCGCGCTGGCCACCTTCGCCATCTTCCAGTTCCTGTGGGTCTGGAACGACCTGCTGGTGGCGCTCATCTTCGCCGGCGGCACCCCGGAGAGCGGCCCCATGACGGTACGGCTGGCGCAGATGGCCGGGACCAAGGGCAACGAGTGGCAGCGCCTGACCTCGGGAGCGTTCGTCTCGCTGGTCATCCCGCTGATCGTCTTCCTGTCGATGCAGCGCTACTTCGTCCGCGGCCTGCTGGCCGGCAGCGTCAAGGGCTGACCGGCCCTCCTCCCGCGCCCCGGTGGGCGCCCTGCCCGGGCGCCCACCGGGTTCTCGTCGATGGGTCAGGAGCGGGGCCGGTCCTGGGCGGCCGACGTGGCGGGCCGGTCGGGGGAGGTGCCCTGGGCGGGGACCTGGGGCTCGGCGGTCTCCGGCCGCGCCGGGGCGGGCCGGTCCGAAGCGGCCTGCGGGGCCGGGGTCAGGTGCTCACCGGTGACCGGGACGGCCGGGGCGCCGGCCTCGCCGGGAAGGTCCTGGTCGATCCGCGGCATGGACGAGGCGGGCACGGTCGGCCGGGTGGAGACGTCCGAGAGCGACGGCTGCGGGGGCACGTCGGAACCGGCGGGAGAGGCGAACGACGCGGTGGCGGAGTCCGAGGCGGTCGGCTGTGGCGGGACGGAGTTGGCGGGAGAGGTGGCCGCGGCCGGGTCGTACAGGGCCGCGGACGAGGGGACCTCGACCACGACGGTGTCGGCCGGACCGGGGGTCGAGTCCAGGATGGCCCGAGCGTGGTCCACGTGCGAGGCCGCGACCAGCACGTCGTAGCGACCGGCGACGATCGCGCTGCGCGAGGCGAAGTCCCGCTTGCCGCCGGTGAACACGTGGTTGATGAACCCGAAAGCGGCGCCCATCACGGCCCCCCACAGGGCCGCCCAGAGCACGAGCATGAAGAACGACATCGTGGTCGAGGTGAACAGGCCGAGGAACATGCCGACCACGGCGCCGAAGAGCACGCCGCTGCCCGCCCCGGTGAGGGCGGCCCGTCCGTTGGTCATCCGGCCGGTGACGGTCTCCTCGAGCTTGAGATCGCTGCCGACGATCGCCACGTTCTCGACGGGGAACCCCGCGTCGGACAGGCCGTCCACGGTCCGCTGCGCCGCCAGGTAGTTGTCGTATCCCGCGAGGACCCTGCGGTTCACGACGACCTGGTCGTTCAGGCCGGTGGGCGTCTCTTTCATGTCGCTCGCCTTTCGCATGGGGGATGGGGCCACCGGCCGACTACCCTTCGTCCGCCCGACGATGCGCGCCTTTTCGCCCCCTCTCACCGGGACGGTGCGCTCCCGCCGGGGCGGCGTACCGGCGGGAGGGTCACCAGCTCTGGTGCAGCGGCTTGCCCTCGCTGTAGCCGGACGAGCTCTGCACACCGACCACCGCGCGCTCGTGGAACTCCTCCAGGGTGGAGGCGCCCGCGTACGTGCACGAGGAGCGCAGGCCCGCCACGATGGCGTCGATCTGGTCCTCCACGCTGGGCATGGCCGGGTCGAGGTACATCCTGGAGGTGGAGATGCCCTCCTCGAACAGCGCCTTGCGCGCCCGGTCGAAGGGCGAGTCCTCGGCCGTGCGCAGCCGCACCGCGCGGGCCGAGGCCATGCCGAAGTTCTCCTTGTACCTGCGCCCGTCCGCGGCGGTACGGGTGTCGCCCGGCGACTCGTAGGTGCCTGCGAACCACGAACCGATCATCACGTTGGCCGCGCCGGCGGCCAGGGCCAGTGCCACGTCGCGGGGGTGGCGGACGCCGCCGTCGGCCCAGACGTGGCGGCCCAGCCTGCGCGCCTCGGTGGAGCACTCCAGCACGGCGGAGAACTGCGGGCGGCCCACCCCGGTCATCATCCGGGTGGTGCACATCGCCCCCGGACCGACGCCCACCTTCACGATGTCGGCCCCGGCCTCGACCAGGTCGCGTACGCCCGCGGCGGTGACGACGTTGCCGGCCGCTACGGGCACGCCCGGGTCCAGCGCGCGGACCGCCCGCAGAGCGCCGATCATCTTCTCCTGGTGGCCGTGCGCGGTGTCCACCACCAGGCAGTCCACCCCGGCCTCGAGGATCTCCTTGGCCTTGGCGGCCACGTCCCCGTTGACGCCGACGGCCGCGGCGACGCGGAGCCGGTCCGAGGCGTCGACCGCGGGCCGGTACAGGGTGGCGCGCAGCGCGCCGGTCCTGGTCAGGATGCCGACCAGGCGGCCGTCGCCGTCCACCACCGGGGCCAGCCGGTGACGGCCCTCGTGCAGGCGGTCGAAGGCCTGGCGCGGGTCGAGCCCGGCGGGCAGCGTGAGCAGGTGGTCGGACATCACCTGGGAGAGCTGCGTGTACATGTCCACGCCGACGCAGTCGCTCTCGGTGACCACACCGGCCGGGCGGTTGTCCCAGTCCACGATGATGATCGCGCCATGGGCCCGCTTGGGCAGCAGGTTCAGGGCCTCGCCGACCGTGTCGTGCGGGGTGAGGGTCAGCGGTGTGTCGTGGACCAGGTCGCGGCGCTTGACCCAGTCGACGACGTCGGCGACCACCTCGATCGGGATGTCCTGCGGGATCACCGCGATCCCGCCTCGCCGGGCCACCGTCTCGGCCATCCGCCGCCCCGCCACCGCCGTCATGTTGGCGACCACGATGGGGATGGTGGTGCCCGTGCCGTCCCGGCTGGAGAGGTCGACGGCGAGCCGTGAACCGACGGCGGAGAGCGAGGGGACCATGAACACGTCGCTGTAGGTCAGGTCGTAGGCCGGTGTCATCCCATTGAGAAATCTCACGTTGATCCACCTTATCCCGTGAATTATCAGAAATGAGCGTTCCCCGTTTCCGCCTCTCCAAGAGGGCCGTCTCGTCGGACCGGACGGCTAAGATCCCGTTTGCGTGAATAAGTGGAGGGCCATGAGGAGGCGCTGTGATCGTGGTTGACCGGCCCGAGATGCTCGTCGTAGGCCATGCCGTACGGACGTCGAACGCCGACGAGATGGAGCCGGGCAGGGGCAGGCTCACCGCCCTTTGGGCGCGGGCGGGGTCCCCGGGGGCGTTCGCGCACGTGCCGGGCCGGGTGGACGAGAACATCTACGCGGTGCTCACCGACTACGAGAGCGACCACCACGGCGCCTACACCCAGATCGTGGGGGTCGCCGTGCGCAGCGCCGCCGCGCTGCCCGAGGGCATGGTGGCCGTCCGGGTGCCCGGCGTGCCGTCGCTGAAGCTGGAGGCCCGGGGGCCGATGCCGGCCGCGTTGCTGGAGTCCTGGCAGCAGCTGTGGAAGCACACCGAGTCGGGCGGCACCCCGCCGCGGGCCTTCACCACCGACGTGGAGATCCACCACCCCGGGGGTGCCGACATCTACGCGGCGGTGCTGTCCCCGATCCGCTGAGTCCCGATCCACTGGGTCCCCGTCCGCCGAGTCCGATGCGCCGGGTCCCGATGCGCCGAGCTCCGCGCGCCGGGTCCTGATCCGCCGGGTTCCGACGCGCCGTGCGCCGGGTCCCTGCCCGGCGCCCGTCCGCGCCCACCCGCGCCCGTCCGCCCGCCGTCCGACTCAGGCGTCGTCGTCGGGCGGCGGGTCGGGCAGCCGCCAGCCGGAGACGATCAGCGGCATCACGAAGTGGGTCATGAACAGCGCGATCGTCAGCAGGACGAACGCCCCGCCCGGCACGAAGAACTCGCGCTTCTGGGGTATGCCCACCGCGAGGACCACGACGAGGAGGACGATCAGGACGCCCGTCATGATCCGGTGGGTGAGGGCGGTGGCCCGCAGGCGCTCACCGACCTGGCGCTCGTCCAGGTCGCCTTCGGACAGCTCCACGACGCCGCGGGTGGCGACGTTGAGCAGGCTGACGGCCGGCAGGTAGACGATCAGCGAGATCGTCAGCAGCACGATGTTGACCAGGACGGGGCCGTCGCCGGGACCGCTGATCCAGGCCACGGCCGCGTCCACCCAGAACAGCGAGACGCCGAAGGCCGCCGCGACGGCGAGCAGCCGCCTGCGGCGCCGGGTGGCGTACCAGCCGGGCAGGTAGTCGCGCTGCAGGGCTTCGACGCGGGCCCGACGCCAGTTCTCTTTCCAACCGTTCACGATCTCATCTGCCTAACCACTGCCCAGCCGCGGGAACGGCCTGAGGGAGAACACGACTTCCAACGGGACTTCGAAATGCTCGGCGATGCGCAGGGCCAGGAACAGGCTCGGGCTGTACTCGCCGCGCTCAAGGTAACCGATCGTCTGGTAGTGGACCCCCAGCGCGGCGGCCAGCTCCTTGCGTGAGATGCCACGCTCGGCTCTCAGCACCGAGATCCGGTTGTACACGTCTTCGGCGGACATCCCAGCAGTCTCCCAGCACTCAGGAGGCCTGTGCGGCGAGCCTGCGCTCGGCGAGGCGCGAGCCGGACTCGCGACGGGTGACCCGGCGGATCAGCAGCGGCGCCAGCAGCGTCCCGGCCACCGCCCAGACCGCCAGCACCGCTCCCACCATGGGCAGGCGCCAGCTCCGGCCGATCTCGGCGGTGAGCATGGTGTCGGGCAGGAAGGCCGCCCGCAGGCCGAGCCCCTGCCAGTAGAGCGGGAAGACCTGGGAGATCCACTGCGCCACCTCGGGCAGGAAGGTCATCGGGAGCATCACCCCGGAGGTGACCATCAGCACCATCATCGGCAGCGCCAGGACCCCCGCGGCGGTCTTGGGGCCGGGCAGCATGCAGCCGATGGCCGCGCCCAGCGGCACCACGGCGGCCGTGCCCAGCAGCAGCACCCAGGCCAGGGTCGCCCAGTCGCGGGGCGGTGCGACCCCGCCCAGGGCCACGCCGATGGCCAGGATCAGCACGCTCTGCACGACGATCTGGCCCAGGACGGTCACGCTCCGTCCCACCACGTAGGCGCCGACGCCGCCGGGGACGGTCCGCAGCCGCAGCAGCGTGCCCTCCTCCCGGTCGGCCGCGATGGCCATCGGCAGCGCCATCACGCCGTTGGAGAAGACGGTGAAGGCCAGGAAGCCCACCGTCATGAACGTCTTCATGGAGACCCCGGTCCCCTTGACCTCGTTGTCGCCGATCCACACGAGCAGGCCGGCGAAGATGACGACCGTGCCGAGCAGGGTGTTCAGCATCTCCCTGCGGTCCTTGAGCAGGTGCGTGTGCTCGCTCCAGCCGCGTCGCAGCCCGATGCGCAGTGCCTTGACGTTCATGCCGCCCTCCCGATCAGTTCCAGGTAGCTCTCCTCCAGCGACGGGCGCCGGATCTCCAGGCCGGGCACCGGCCCCTCGAACCTCTGATGCAGCTCCCAGGCCGCCCGCGACGGGTCCTCGGTGCGCAGGACCCTCTCCCGGCCGTCCTCGACCCACCGGATGTGCGAACCGGTCTGCACGTGCCTCGCCAGCTCGGACGGGGTGCCGCAGACGGCGATCTCGCCGCCCACCAGGATCGCGGTACGGTGCGCCAGCTTCTCGGCCTCGGCCAGGTCGTGGGTGGTCAGCAGCACCGTGATGCCGTCGTCGGCCGCGAGCCGCTCGATGAGCAGGTGGAACTCGCGCCGGGCCTCGGGGTCGAACCCCGTCGTGGGCTCGTCCAGGAAGAGCAGTTCGGGACGGCCGACGATGCCCAGGGCCACGTCCAGCCGGCGGCGCTGCCCGCCGGACAGGCGGCTGACCCGCTGGTCGGCCTGGGCGGTGAGGCCCAGGTCGGCCAGCAGCCGGTCCGGGTCGTGCGGGTCGTCGTAGAAGGACCCGATGTGGCCCAGGAGCTCGCGGACGCCCCACCGGCCGTGGTCGCGCCAGCTCTGCAGGACGATGCCCAGCTTGGCCCGCCACGCCTCGGTGGCCTGCTCCGGGTCGCTCCCGAGCACGCTCACCTCGCCGGCCGAGCGGTTCCTGAAGCCTTCCAGGATCTCGATGGTGGTCGTCTTCCCGGCCCCGTTGGGGCCGAGCAGGGTGAAGATCTCGCCGCGCCGGATCTGCAGGTCGACGCCTCGCAGGACCTCGGCGGAACCGTATGTCATCCGCAGCTCGCGGACGCTTACCGCAGTACTCATGCGAATGAATGTAGTACATCTACTACACATAAGCCAACAGGTACGACGAAAAGCGGTACACCTCCGGCTGGAGGTACCGCTGGTGCTACGGGAACGACGGGACGCCGGGGCTCGGAGAAGCCGAGGTCACCGGGCGGCAGGAGGGCGCCGGGAGCCTGGAAGCCCGGGGCCCGGGATCACCGGGGGCACCGGGATCACCGGGATCACCGGGATCACCGGGATCACCGGGATCACCGGGGTCTCGGAAGGGCGCCGGGGAGGGCGAACGACGGCCCATGGGTGCTCCGCCGCGTTCCCCGCACGAGAACGCGGCAGGGGACGCGGCGGAGGACGCGGCAGGGAACGCGCTGAGGGACGCGGCGAAAGGGGCGGTGAGGGAGGCGGCAAGGGATGCGGCGGAAGGGGACCGGGCGGGTCTCGGCCCTCCGGGTCCCGGCCTTCCGGGCTCCACGAAGGGCGGCGAAAAAAGGGCGGCGGAAGAGGACCGGGCCGGACCCCGGCCCTCCGGGGCTCAGCCCTCCGGGCTCCACAGGGGCTCGGGGATCTCGAATCCCACGTCCTGCCCCCACCGGTTGCGGTAGCTCACCTCGTGCGCGGGGCGGCGGGGCGCGACGCCCCAGCGTCCGGTCGGGTAGCCGAAGGTGACCGCGCAGGCCATCGTCCAGCCCTTGCCCTCGGGAACGCCGAGCACCCGCATCGTCTCCTCGGCGTGGAAGATGCCGAGCACGCTGGTCAGCGCGCTGCCCACACCGTGGGCGCGGGCGGCCAGCTGCGCGCTCCACACCGAGGGGAAGATCGAGCCGCCGGACGGGTCGTTGCGCACGAACGCGAACAGCAGCAGCGGGTAGTGCTCGAAGTGGTCGGCCAGGTGCTTGGCCGAGTTCAGCACGCTGAGCGTCCGGGTGTCGCCCTCGGCCTCGGCCTTCTCGCGCATCGGCCGGTAGTGGCCCTCGAACAGCTTTCCGAGCGCGTCCCGGTAGAGCGGGCCGAGCCGCTCCTTCACCCCGGGGTCGTCGACGAGCAGGAACCGCCAGCTCTGCACGTTGCCGCCGCTGGGGGCGCGGACCGCGGCGTCCAGGATGCTGCGCTGGACCTCCTCGGGGATCGGGTCCGGCTTGACCCTGCGCATCGCCCTGGTCGTGTACAGCGCCTCGAAGACGTCCATCCCCGCCGATCCCGCCGTGTCCTTCACGCGTTCCGCCTCCTTCGTCTCCAGGCTCTTCAGGGTCTCTTGCGTGTCCCGCGGGTCGTGGGCGCCCGTCACGCCAGCACCCCCGCCTCGCGCAGCCGCGCCGCGGTCTCCTCCGGCAGGCCCCAGGAGGTCAGGTCGGCCAGCCGGGTCGCGGGGGAGAGGTCCTGCTCGGCCACGCCCAGCAGGCGCGGCACCGGGACGGGCTGCCGGACGCCGCCGACCTCCACGAACGTGCCGCGGGCCTTGTTGTGCGGGTGGTCGGGGGCCTCGCCCATCTCCAGCACCGGGGAGACGCACGCGTCCGAGCCGTCGAACACCGCCTCCCACTCGGCGCGGGTCCTGGACCCGAACGCCTCGGCCAGCCGCTCGCGCAGCTCCGGCCAGTTCGACCGGTCCTCGCGGTCGGGCAGCCCGGCGGCGTCCAGTCCCATCAGGGTGATCATCTCCGTCCAGAACTGCGGCTCCAGCGAGCCGACGGCCACGTACCCGCCGTCGGAGGTCTCGTAGGTGTCGTACATCGGCGCGCCGGTGTCGAGCAGGTTGGTGCCGCGCGGTCCCCAGAAACCGCTCTGCACGCCGTGGTAGAACATCGCGAACAGCGCCGCCGCGCCGTCCACCATGGCCGCGTCGATGACCCGGCCCTCGCCGGTCCGCTCCCGCTCGATCAGCGCGAGCAGCACGCCGTACGCGAGCATGAGGCCGCCGCCGGCGAAGTCGCCGAGGATGTTGATCGGCGGCGTGGGCCGCTCGCCCGCGCGGCCCAGCATCGACAGCACGCCGGAGACGGCGATGTAGTCGATGTCGTGCCCGGCGGTGGCCGCGAGCGGGCCGTCCTGGCCCCACCCGGTCATCCGCCCGTAGATCAGGCGCGGGTTGACCGCGTGCAGGTCGGCAGGGCCGATGCCGAGGCGCTCGGCGACCCCGGGCCGGAAGACCTCGACGACCACGTCGGCGTGCCGGGCCAGCTCCTTGAAGGCGGCCACGCCCTCGGGCGACTTCAGGTCCACGCCGACGGTCCGCTTGCCGCGGTCCATCACGTCGGCGCGCGGGCGGTCCCCGGCCTTGGCGACCGTGCTCGCCCGCTCGACGCGCAGCACCTCGGCGCCGTGGTCGGCCAGCATCATCCCGGCGAACGGCCCGGGGGCCAGTCCCGCCAGTTCGAGCACGCGGACTCCGGCCAGCGGGCCTTTCCTGGTCACGCGCTCCATGTACGTTCTCCTCGGTGCGATGTCGACTCCGGTCCGGCGCGGGCCGCACGGGCGGACGCCCGGCGAAGGACCCGGCGGCCCGTTCCGCCACCGTGGCGGCCCGTTCCGCCCAAGTAGAACAACATTCGGCTTTCCGTGGCAAGACACATCGCCAGGAGCCGCGTGGCGCCCGCGCGCGTATGGGAAACTTGCGCCCTCTCCGAACGGGACCTAGGGGTTTTGCGATGACGTATCCGCACAGTGAACGGGTGGTCGCTGGGCGCTATCGATTGCTGCGGGAGCTCGGCAGGGGCGGGATGGGGGTCGTGTGGGAAGGCCACGACACCCTCCTCAACCGCGCGGTGGCCGTCAAGGAGGTCCTGCTGCCGCCCCATCTCTCCCCGGCGGAGCACCGGCTCCAGCTGGCCCGCACCTCCCGCGAGGCCAGGACCGCGGCCCGGCTCAATCACCGCGGCATCGTGGCGATCTACGACGTGGCCGAGCAGGACGGCCGTCCCTGGATCATCATGGAGCTGGTCCGGGCCCGCGGCCTCGACGAGGTCGGACGGCTTCCGGTGCACGTGGTCGCCGACATCGGCCGCCAGGTGCTCTCCGCCCTGCGCGCGGCCCACGGGGCCGGGATCCTGCACCGCGACGTCAAGCCCAGCAACATCCTGCTGCAGGCCGACGGCCGCGCCGTCCTGTCCGACTTCGGCATCGCGACCATCGAGGGCGACACCTCGCTGACCCAGACCGGCATGGTGACGGGCTCGCCGAGCTTCCTGCCGCCCGAACGCGCCACCGGCGCCGACGCGGGCCCCTGGTCGGACCTGTGGGCGCTCGGCGCCACCCTGTACGCGGCCCTGGTCGGCCAGGCCCCCTTCGAGCGCCGCGACGCCATCGCCACGCTCGGCGCGCTCATCAGCGAGGAACCCGACCTCGGCCGGGTGCCGCCGGAGATGCGCGCGGTGCTCGCCGGCATGCTCCAGCGCGACCCCGCGCACCGGCTGAGCGCCCAGCAGGCCGACGCGCTGCTGGCGGAGGTCCTCAGCGACCCGTCGGCCGCGATCCGCAGGACCGGCGAGACCGCGATCCGGCCGGGCGGGCAGACCTCCTCGCGCCGGAGCGGGGAGAGCACGGTCCACCGCGCCACCGGGACGTCCCGCCGGGCCGGGGCTCGCGACGGGGGCGACACCGCGAGCCTGCCCGGGGCCGCGGGACGGCGCCGCCGGCAGCGCGGCGGGCGGGTCCCGCTGATCGTGGCGTCCGTGCTGGTGCTGGCGGCGGGCGGCGCGGTGGCGGCCGTCGCGATGTCCCAGCCCGACCAGCGCAGCGTGGCGCGCTCCGGGCCCGCCGTCACGACGGCGGAGCCCGAGCCGACGAGGACCGCCTCGCCCACCCCGACGCCCACGCCCACCCCCACCCCGACCCCCACGCCGACCGCGACCAGGACGGCCGCGCCGGCCCAGGCGCTGCGGACGTGGCGGGCCCGGCCCCCGGAGAACTGGTCCATCACCTACCCGGCCGGCTGGAGGGGCGACTGGGCCGGCGAGACGGGCTACACCCAGTGGCTGCGCCGCGACGGGCGCGCCCATTTGGCGGTGGAGCCGCTGGAGCAGTCCTTCGACGGCCTGGAGGGGCTCCAGCAGGTCGTCAGGGAGAGCGCCTCCCAGCAGAGCGAGATCCACACCGAGGACGTGCGCAGGGTCCCCCTGGCCTACGGGGCCGGGCTGGAGTGGGAGTTCACCTGGACCGCCAAGGACAACGGCGGGATCCCCTGGGCGGTCCCCGGCGTGACCTACCACGAGCTGCGGCGGTTCATCGAGGTCGGCGACACGGCCGTGGTGCTGGCCTGGACCGTCCACGACGAGGAGTGGGATGCTCAACGCCCCCTGATGAACCGGGTGTTCGCCGGTTTCCACCCCCGCGGAGGCGAGTGACATGACCTGGAAGGTGCTCGCGCTGCCGCCCCTCCCCGAGGCGGCGGTGCGCAACCTGCTCGGATCGCTGGGCGACCGGATCGAGGTGTCGGTCCCGGCCGCCCGCGACCGGGAATCGCTGCTGGCGGCCCTGCGCCCCGCCGAGATCGTGGTCGGCGACTGGAGCGGCGGGCTCACCCTGGACGCCGAGGCCGTCCGGGCCGCGCCGGACCTGGCGTTCGTGCAGCAGCCCTCCGTCGGCGTGGACGGCCACGACCTCGCCGCGCTCGCCGCGGCCGGCGTGCCGCTGGCCAACACCGCCGGGGTGAGCGCGATCGGCGTGGCCGAGTGGTGCTTCGCCGCCGCGCTCGCGCTGTCGCGGAGGCTGCCGGAGGCCGACGCCGCGGTCCGCGCCGGCCGCTGGCCGCAGCTGGACCTCGGGCCCGCCGAGCTGTACGGCTCGGCCGTCGGCATCGTCGGCTTCGGCCCGATCGGCGAGGCGGCCGCGCGGATGTTCGCCGCCCACGGCTGCGAGGTCTCCTACTGGACCCGTACGCCGCGCGAGGTGCCCTACACCTACCGGGAGATCGGCGAGCTGGTGGCCGGCTCCCGGGTGCTCGTCGTGGTCGTCCCGCTCACCGAGGAGACCCGGGGGATGATCGACCCGTCGGCGATGCCCGCGGGCTCGCTGCTGGTCAACGCGGCGCGCGGGCAGGTGGTGAACTCGGCGGCGCTGCTGTCGGCCCTGGAGTCGGGACATCTGGGCGGCGCCGCGCTCGACGTGTTCGACACTGAGCCGCTGCCGCCCGGCGACCCGCTGCGCAGCAGCCCCCGGGTGCTGCTCTCCCCGCACGTGGCCGGGGTCACCCCGCAGTCCACCGGCCGCCTGATCCGGTGCGTGCTGGACAACCTGGAGGCGGCGATCGACGGCAGACCGGTGAGCAACGTGGTGAACGGGGTCGATCCGGTGGTCGGCCGCAGGTCCCGTTCGGCACTCTCGTAGAGTTTTCTCGCGTTTAACGCGCCCCGCCTGGCTCCGGAGAGATCCGAGATATAACGTGCCTAGGGGCGATCTTTCCAACGACGGGCAGTGGGGGTGATCACCGTGCGACGGATGACGGCGATGTCGGCGCACCGGCAAGCGGTGGAGCAGATCAGGGAGTCCTACGCCGCCCTTCCGGACGACGCGGTGCCGCGCCTGGCCAAGGCCACCACGAACCTGTTCCGCTTCAGGGACGGCGCCCGGGCGGCGAAGCTGTCGGCCAGGGATCTGGACCAGGTCATCGAGGTCGATCCCGGGACGATGACCGCCGAGGTCCAGGGGATGACCACCTACGAGGACCTGGTGGACGCCACGCTCGCCCACGGGCTCATGCCGTACGTGGTGCCGCAGCTGAAGACGATCACGCTGGGCGGGGCGGTGACCGGGCTCGGCATCGAGTCCACCAGCTTCAGGGACGGGCTGCCGCACGAGTCCGTGGAGGAGATGGAGATCCTCACCGGCGACGGCCGGATCGTGGTGGCCCGCGACGACAACGAGCACCGCGACCTGTTCCGGGCCTTCCCCAACTCCTACGGCACGCTCGGCTACGCGCTCCGCATCCGGATCAGGCTCAAGCCCGTCCAGCCCTACGTCAGGCTGACCCACATCCCGTTCGGCGACGCCGACAAGTGCATGCTCGCGATGCGCGACATCTGCGAGAGCGGCGAGTACGAGGGCGAGCGCGTCGACTTCGTGGACGGCACGTTCTTCGGCCCCGGCGAGCTGTACGTGACCGTGGGGCGCTTCGCCGAGCGGGCCCCCTACCTGTCCGACTACACCGGGATGCGCATCTACTACCGGTCGATCCAGACCAGGACCCGCGACTGGCTGACCGTCCGCGACTATCTGTGGCGCTGGGACACCGACTGGTTCTGGTGCTCGCGCGCCTTCGGCGTGCAGAACGCGCTGGTGCGCTCCCTGATGCCGCGCAAGTGGATGCGCTCGGACGTCTACCGCAGGCTCGTCGGCCTCGACCGCAAGTACGGCGTGGTCGCCCGGGTGGACCGCTGGCGCGGCCTGCCCCTGCAGGAGTCGGTCATCCAGGACATCGAGGTGCCCGTCGAGCGCGGCGCCGAGTTCCTGGAGTTCTTCCACGACAAGGTCGGCATGACGCCGGTGTGGATGTGCCCGCTGCGCTCCACCGGCGAGTGGCCGCTCTACCCGCTGGAGACCGGGCGGCTGTACGTCAACTTCGGCTTCTGGGGAACGGTCCCGCTGCCCCGGGGGCAGTTCGACGGCTACCACAACCGTCTCATCGAGAACCGGGTCCACGAGCTGGAGGGGCATAAATCGCTGTACTCCACCTCGTTCTATCCAGAAGATGAGTTCTGGCGGTTTTATAACGGAACCGCCTACTGGCCGGTCAAGCGGGCATACGACGGGGGTGGCCGGTTGCTCGATCTCTACGACAAGTGTGTTCGGGGGCGTTAGGAGAGGTTGATTCTGTGTTGCTCGCAGAGATCTTCGAAAAGGTCATGGGCCCGGAGGCGGACGTACGCTTCATCGCCTACGACGGAAGCAAGGCCGGGCCCGACGGGGCCGACATCACCGTCGAGGTGAAGACCCCGGCGGCCGTCGCCTACCTGGCGCAGGCGCCCGGCGAACTGGGCCTGGCCAGGGCCTACGTCTCCGGTCACCTCGACGTCCACGGCGACATGTACACGCTGCTGTCGCGGATGTGGGCGCTCACCGTCAACGACCTCCCGGCCAGGGAGAAACTCGCCGCCATCCGGGCCCTGGGCGTGCGCCCGCTGCTCACGCGGATGCCGCCTCCCCCGCAGGAGGTGCGCAGCAGCGTGCTGGCGCGGATGGGCAGCAGGCACGCCAAGCGCCGCGACGCCGAGGCGATCCACCACCACTACGACGTCTCCAACAGGTTCTACTCGTGGGTGCTCGGCCCGTCCATGGCCTACACCTGCGCGGTCTTCCCCGAGCAGGACGCCACGCTGGAGGAGGCGCAGTTCACCAAGTTCGAGCTCGTCGCCCGCAAGCTCGCGCTCAAGCCCGGCATGAGGCTGCTGGACGTCGGCTGCGGCTGGGGCGGCATGGTCATCCACGCCGCCCGCGAGTACGGGGTGAAGGCGCTGGGCGTGACCCTGTCGCGCCAGCAGGCCGAGTGGGCCCAGAAGGCCATCGCCGAGGCCGGGCTCGGCGAGCTGGCCGAGGTCCGTCACATGGACTACCGCGACGTGACCGAGACGGGCTTCGACGCGGTCAGCTCGATCGGCCTGACCGAGCACATCGGCAAGGACCAGCTGCCCTTCTACTTCCGCTTCCTGTACGACAGGCTCGTCCCCGGCGGGCGGCTGCTCAACCACTGCATCACCCGGCCGACGGGCACGGAGAGGACCTTCAACGCGAGCGGCTTCATCAACCGCTACGTCTTCCCCGACGGGGAGCTGGAGTCGGTCGGCTACCTGGCCCGCCAGATCGAGGACACCGGCTTCGAGATCCGTCACGAGGAGAACCTGCGCGAGCACTACGCGCAGACCCTGCGGTACTGGTGCGCCAACCTCGACGAGCACTGGGACGAGGCGGTCAGGGAGGTCGGCGAGGCCACGGCGCGGGTCTGGCGGCTCTACATGGCGGCCTGCGTGGTCGGTTTCGAGCGCAACAAGGTCCAGCTCCACCAGGTCCTCGCGGTGAAGCTGGACGCCCAGGGCGCGGCGCACGTCCCGCTCCGCCCTTCGCGCGACTGGCCCTGAGACGCGCCCGGTCCTGAGACGGGATCGGTCCTGACGCGCGACCGGCCCTGGGACGGGACCGGTCCTGACGCGCCGCACGCACGAGGGGCGTTCCCGGGAGGTCCCTCCCCGGGAACGCCCCTCGCGAGAGCACCGCCCGCGCGCCCGGAACACCACGCCGCCGGGCGGGCGTCGCGGCCCTCGGGGTCAGCGCAGCTCGCGCTTGAGGATCTTGCCCGTCGCGGTCATCGGCAGCGCGTCCCGGAACTCGACGATCCGCGGGTACTTGTACGCCGCCATGTTCTCCCTCGCCCAGGCGATCAGCTCCTCCTCGGTGACCGTCGCGCCGGGGGTGCGGATGACGTACGCCTTGACCTCCTCGCCGTGCGAGTCGTGGGAGACGCCGACCACCGCCGCGAGCGAGACCTCCGGGTGGGTGATCAGCACCTCCTCGAGCTCGCGCGGGTAGACGTTGAAGCCACCGCGGATGATCATGTCCTTGGCGCGGTCGATGATGGAGTAGTAGCCGTCGGCGTCGCGGGTGGCGATGTCGCCGGTGCGGAACCAGCCGTCCCTCATGACCTCGGCGGTCGCCTCGGGCCGGTTGTAGTAGCCCTTCATGATGTTGTGGCCGCGGATCGCGATCTCACCGGGGCCCTCGCCCTCGATCGTCTTCCAGTCGGCGTCGATCAGCCTCATCTCCACGCCCCAGATCGGCGTGCCGACCGTACCGGGCTTGCTGGGCCTGCCCACCTGGTTGAAGCTGGCCACCGGGGAGGTCTCCGACAGGCCGTACCCCTCGTAGATGCCGACCCCGAAGGTCTTCTCGAAGTCCCGCAGCACCTCGACCGGGGAGGACGAGCCGCCGGCCACCGCGACCCTGAGCGAGGTGGGCACCTCGTCGCCGTCCGCGTGGATCTTCGTCAGCATGGCCCAGTACATGGTCGGCACGCCCGCGAACAGCGTGACCTTCTCGGTGCGCATCAGCTCCAGGGCCGGGCCCGGCTCGAAGCGCGGCATCAGCACGATGGTGCCCCTGCGGCGGAATCCGGCGTTCATGACGACGGTCTGCCCGAAGGAGTGGAAGAGCGGCAGCACCGCGAGGTAGACGTCGCCGTCCTCGGTGCGGGGGAACATCTCGTCCGAGACGATGGCGTTGAGGAGCATGTTCTGGTGGCTCAGCTCGGCGCCCTTGGGCTGGCCGGTGGTGCCGCTGGTGTAGAGGATCACCGCGGTGTCGTCGGGCGCGGTCGCCACGGTCTCGAACTCGCCCGGCACGCCGTCCAGCGCCGCCCAGATCGTCTCCCCGTGCTCGGACTCGGTGGCGAAGGCGGTGGCGGGCAGCACGAAGAAGTGCTCGGCCGAGGACGCCTCGAAGCCCGCCCGCCCGCGCTCGCCCAGCGGCAGCTCGGGGGTCCCCTCGAAGCAGAACAGCGCCTTGGCCTGGGAGTCCTCCAGGTGGTAGGTGATCTCCCTGGTCTGCAGCAGCACGTTGAGCGGCACGACCGTGGCGCCGGTCTTGAGGATGCCGTAGTAGACGAACGGGAAGTACGGCAGGTTGGGGCAGGCCAGCGCGACCTTGTCGCCGCGCCCGATGCCCCGGGAGACCAGCAGGTTGGCAACCTGGTTCGCGACCGTGTTGACCAGGGAGTACGGCAGCCTCAGGTCGCCGAAGACCAGTGCGGTGCGGTCCGGGGTCTCCCGGGCGCTGTCCTCCAGCGCGATCGACAGGTTGAGCATCGTGCGTCCTCCTCCGGCGGGCTCTGACCCGCTCATCCTCGCAGCCCGAGATACTGACCGGTAGGTAATCACGGTCACAAATTGACGGGCAAACCGGGAGGGAGTAAGCAGGTAAGAGCCCGCTTACGGGGAGGCGAGCTGACCGTCTGGCGAGGAGGGGTCAGTGAGCGTGAACGACGGCGCCGGGCACGGCGGCAGGCACGGCGGCGGGGGCGGCGGGGAGTACGACTACGTCGTCGTGGGGGCGGGATCGGCCGGGTGCGTGCTGGCCGCGCGCCTGTCCGAGGATCCGGGCACGACGGTCGCCCTGGTCGAGGCGGGCGGGTCCGACCGGATGCTCGCGGTGCGGATGCCCGCCGGGTTCGCCCGGCTGTTCAAGACCGAGCACGACTGGAACTTCACCACGACCCGGCAGGACGGGCTGTCCGGCCGGGAGCTGTACTGGCCGCGCGGCCGGATGCTCGGCGGCTCCTCCTCGATGAACGCCCAGATGTGGGTCCGCGGGCACCGCGCCGACTACGACGGCTGGGGCGTGCCCGGCTGGTCCTACGAGGAGGTCCTGCCGTACTTCCGCAGGGCCGAGCGACGCTCGGGCTCCAACCACGGCGGCGTGTACGGCACCGGCGGCCCGGTCCACGTCTCGGAGCTGCGCTCCCCGAACCCCGCCACCGCGCTCTTCCTGCGGGCCTGCGAGGAGCTGGGCATCGCCCGCCTGGACGAGCTCAACGGTCCCTCCAACGAGGGGTGCTCGCCGACGCCGGTCACCCAGCACCGGGGCCGCCGGTGCAGCTCGGCCGACGCCTACCTCGCTCCCGCGAGAGGGCGGCCCAACCTCACCGTGCTGACCTCCTCGCACGTGCGCCGGATCCTCATCGAGGACGGCCGCGCCGTCGGGGTGGAGTACACGGGCGGTCCGGGACGCCGTGGCGGACGCCGCGGGCGCGGTGCGCGTGACGGCTCCGGTGCAGCCGGTGCCACCGGTGCCACCGGGGGCGGTGCGGACGGCGGTGCCGTCGCGGTGCTGCGGGCGCGCCGGGAGGTGCTGCTCTCGGCCGGGGCGATCGGCTCCCCGCACCTGCTCATGCTCTCCGGCGTCGGCCCCGCCGACGAGCTGCGGGCCGCGGGCGTCGAGCCGGTCCACGAGCTTCCCGAGGTCGGCGCCGGCCTTCAGGACCACCTCGCCTCGGGCGTCTTCCTGCACTGCCCCCGGCCGATCACGCTGGCCGGTGCCGAGTCGGCCGGCAACCTGCTCCGCTTCCTGGCCACCGGTCGCGGCATGCTCACCTCCAACGTCGGCGAGGCCGTGGCGTTCATCCGTACCTCGCCCGAGGAGCCCGCCCCCGACATCGAGCTGATCTTCGCTCCGGGGCCGTTCATCGACCACGGCCTCACCCCGCCGCCCGGCCACGGCCTGACCATCGCCTCGATCCTGCTCCGGCCCGAGAGCCGCGGCCGTGTCCGGCTGGACGGCCGCGACGTCGTGATCGACCCCCGCTACCTCACGGCCGAGGCGGACGTACGGCGGCTGGTGGCCGGGCTGCTCAAGGCCCGGGAACTGTTCGCCACCGAGGCGCTCCGGCCGCTGGCCGGGCCGCCGATGGCCCCCTACTGGGGTGCGCGGACCGAGGAGGAGCTGACCCGCTGGGTCCGCGAGCGCAGCGAGACCCTCTACCACCCGGTCGGCACCTGCCGGATGGGCGAGGACCCCGGCTCGGTGGTGGACCCCGCCCTGCGGGTCCGGGGGATCGCGGGCCTGAGGGTGGTGGACGCGTCGGTCATGCCCGTCATCAACCGGGGACACACCCACGCGCCCACCGTCATGATCGCCGAGAGGGCGGCCGACCTCGTCGCCGCCCCGGCCGGCCGCGTACCCCGGCCGTAGACCGTGACGCCGCCGTCCGGACCGGCGCGGAGACGGCCACCGTCACCGGTGGCCGTCGCGAACCGCGGAACTCACGGGGCCCACGGGTCTCGCAGGTCTCACGGGGCTCGCGGAGCTCACGGGGCTCACGGGGCTCGCGGAGCTCGCGGAGCTCGCGGGACCGGGGCTCACCGCCCGCTGGGCTGGCTGAAGCGCAGCATGTTGCCCGAAGGGTCGCGGAAGGCGCAGTCGCGGACGCCGTACGGCTGGTCGATCGGCTCCTGCAGCACCTCGCCGCCCGCTGCGCTGATGCGCTCGAAGGTGGCGTCGCAGTCGTCGGTGTGGAAGATGACACCGCGCAGCTGACCCTTGGCCAGCAGCTCCGCCATGGCCGCCTTGTCGGCGGCCGAGGCGTTGGGGTTGGCGATGGGCGGTTCGAGGACGATGTCCACGTCGGGCTGCGACGGCGCGCCCACGGTCACCCAGCGCATCCCCTCGAACCCGACGTCGTTGCGCACCTCCAGGCCGAGAACGTCACGGTAGAAGGGGAGCGCCTTGTCGTGGTCGTCGACGGCGATGAAGCACTGCGAGAGTTTGATTGCCATGTTCCTCACGCTACGGGCGCGGGACGGGTTTGGCTTCTCCGTTCCTGACCGGTCGCGTGTGGATCTTGGCGACGCAGGCCGGGATGGCCGCCCCCTCGTCGTGGCGGCGGGCCCGGTACGCGCTCGGGCTCTCACCGACCAGCTCGGTGAACCGCGAGCTGAACGACCCCAGCGAGGTACAGCCGACCGCGAAGCACACGTCCGTCACCGTCAGGTCCCCCCGCCGCAGCAGCGCCTTGGCCCGCTCGATCCGGCGCGTCATCAGGTAGCTGTACGGCGTCTCCCCGAAGGCGGCGCGGAAACTGCGTGAGAAATGGCCTGGGGACATCAGGGCGGCACGCGCCAGCGCGGGCACGTCGAGCGGCTTCGCGTAGTCGCGATCCACCAGGTCACGGGCCCGGCGCAGCCGGACGAGGTCTTCCAACGTCACGTCACCACCATCCCACAGCCCCGGTGCCGGGTTCGTCCGGCAGGCGGTGACGTGACCCGGAGGGTCCGCCCTTGACGTGAGCGGGCACCTGCCGGAATCTGGGGCGATGACCGTGAACGCGGCGGACCTCGACCTGTCGGAGATCGCGTTCTGGGCGCTGCCCCAGCGGGAGCGCGTCGAGGTCTTCCGGCGGCTCCGCGCGCTCGACCGCCCGATCTTCACCCGGGAGAACACGATCCCCCTCGTCGGGCACGGACCCGGCTACTACGCGCTGGTGCGGCACGCCGACGTCTCGGAGGCGAGCAGGAACGCCGCGGTGTTCAGCAGCGAGCCGACCGCCAACAGCATCGTCGACATGCCCCGCTGGCTGGCCGTCTACTTCGGCTCGATGATCAACATGGACGACCCCCGGCACGCCAGGCTCCGGCGCATCGTCTCCCGGGCCTTCACCCCCCGGGTGCTGGCGAAGATGGAGGAGGACCTCCAGCGGGCGGCGACCCGGATCGTGGACGAGGCGATCGCCGAGGGGCCGGGCGACTTCGTCACCCAGATCGCCGCCCGGCTGCCGGTCCAGGTCATCTGCGACATGATGGGCGTCCCGCCGGAGCTGCACCCCCGCGTGCTGCGCGCCACCAACGTCATCCTCGGCAACGCCGACGCCGAGTACACCGGGATCCAGCCCACCCTGAACCGCTGGAACGTGGCCCGGGGCCTGGTCACCCTGCTGGCCGCCGGGCGCGGGCTGAGCCGGCTGGCGATCAGGGTCGGCCGCGAGCGCCGGGGCACCTCCCGCGACGACCTGGTCGGCATGCTGGTGAACGGCGACGAGCACCTCACCCCCCAGGAACTCGGCTCGTTCTTCATCCTGCTCGTGGTCGCCGGGAGCGAGACCACCCGCAACGCCATCGCGCACGGCCTGCACCTGTTCACCCAGAACCCCGGCCAGCGCGAGCTGCTCGCCGCCGACTTCGAGGGGCACATCCCCGGCGCGGTCGAGGAGATCGTCCGCCACTCCACCCCGGTCATCCAGTTCCGCCGTACCCTCACCCGCGACCACGAGATGGGCGGGCAGCGCTACCGCAGGGGCGACAAGGTCCTGCTCTTCTACAACTCCGCCAACCGCGACGAGGCCGTCTTCACCGACCCCGACGTCTTCGACGTCACCCGCCGCCCCAACCCGCACCTGGGGTTCGGCGGCCCCGGCCCCCACTACTGCCTGGGCGCGCACCTGGCCCGGCGGGAGATCACCGTGATGTTCCGGGAGCTGTTCACCCGCCTGCCCGGCATCCGCTCGACGGGCGAGCCCGACCCGCTGCTCTCCAACTTCATCAACGGCGTCAAGCACCTGCCGTACGCCACCTGACCTCCGCCCGGGCGGGCACGGCCGCTTACCAAGCGGATGCTAGGTTGCGTTGCATGGAGATCATCACCGTCACCGCCAACGGCGTCGAGTTCACCTGCCTGACAGTAGGGGAGGGGCCGCTCGCGCTCTGCCTGCACGGCTTCCCCGACACCGCCCACACCTGGCGGCACCTGCTGCCCGAGCTCGCCGGACGCGGCCACCGGGCCGTCGCGCCGTTCATGCGCGGCTACGCTCCCACCTCGATCCCCGCCGACGGCGCCTACGAGGGCGGCGCGCTGGTCGCCGACGCCTGCGCGCTGCACGAGGCGCTCGGCGGTGACGGCGACGCCGTGCTCATCGGCCACGACTGGGGCGCCTTCCCCGTCTACGGCGCCACCGCCCTCGCCCCCGGACGCTGGCGCAGGGCGGTCGCGATGGCGGTGCCCCCGATGGCGTCGATGGCCGAGTCCTTCCTCGACTACGAGCAGCTCAAGCGGTCCTTCTACATCTTCCTCTTCCAGACCTGGGCGGCCGAGGCCGCCGCGTCCCGTCCCGGCTTCATCGAGGGGCTGTGGCGCGACTGGTCACCCGGCTACGACGCGACCGAGGACGTCGCCCTGGTACGGCGCAGCCTGGGCGACCCGGCGAACCTCGCCGCCGCGATCGGCTACTACCGGGCGATGCTCGGCGCCGTGCCGCCCACCGGCCGCTACGCCGCCGAGCAGGCCGCGACCGGAGGGCGGGTGCCGATCCTCTACCTGCACGGGGAGCGCGACGGCTGCCTGGACGCCGGCCTGACGGCCCGGGCCGCGGACTTCCTCCCGCCCGGCTCCCGGGTGGAACACGTGTCCGGGGCGGGACACTTCCTGCACCTGGAACGGCCCCGGGCGGTCAACGACCTCGTCCTGGACTGGCTGAGCTGAGGATCCTGTGGCAGGATCCATTGAACAGAATGTGGTTCTAGTGGAGGCTGGCGTGACGGTTTCACTCGCGGACATCGACCTGTCGGACATCTCCTTCTGGGAACGTCCGATGGCCGATCGGGAGGCCGCCTTCGCGGTGCTCCGCGCCCAGCCGGGCCCGATCATGTTCGCCGAACCCGAGATCCCCTTCGCCCCGCCCGGCCCCGGCTACTACGCGCTGGTGCGGCACGCCGACATCGTCGAGGCCAGCCGCCGCGCCGACGTCTTCTCCTCGGGCCGGGGGGCGACGTCCATCCAGGACCTCGGCCCGGACTTCAGCGAGTACTTCGGCTCGATGATCAACATGGACGATCCCCGGCACGCCCGGCTCCGCCGGATCGTCTCGCGGGCGTTCACCCCGAAGATGATCAAGCAGTTCGAGGCCGACGTCGAGGCCACCGCCGCGCGGACCGTGGACGAGCTGATCGCCACCGGTCCCGGCTGCGACTTCGTGACCGAGGTGGCCGCCAAGCTCCCGCTGAAGATCATCTGCGACATGATGGGCATCGGCCCCGAGCACTACCAGGCCGTCTTCGACGCCACGAGCATCATCCTGTCGGGCGGTGACCCGGAGTTCATCGCCGACGTCAGCCGCGCCGCCGAGCTCCTCCTGGGCGCCGGCGAGCGGCTCCGCGAACTGGTCATGGCGCTGGCCGCGGAGGGCGGCGACAACCTCACCACCGCCCTGACCAGCGCCAACATCGACGGCGAGAAGCTCACGCTGCAGGAGCTCGGGTCGTTCTTCATCCTGCTGGTGGTGGCGGGCAACGAGACCACCCGCAACGCCATCTCGCACGGCCTGCACCTGTTCACCGAGAACCCCGACCAGCGGGCCCTGCTGCTGGAGGACCTCGACGGGCGCCTGCCCGGCGCCGTCGAGGAGATCGTCCGGCTCGCCTCGCCGGTGGCCTGGATGCGCCGGAGCCTCACCCGCGACCATGAGATGAACGGCCACCTCTACCGCGAGGGCGACAAGGTGGTGCTCTACTACTGGGCCGCCAACCGCGACGAGAGCGTCTTCACCGACCCCTACCGCTTCGACATCCGCCGTACCGAGGGGCCGCACGTCGGCTTCGGCGGGCCCGGCCCGCACTTCTGCCTGGGCGCGCACCTGGCCCGGCGGGAGATCACCGTGATGTTCCGGGAGCTGTTCACCCGCCTGCCCGGGATCCGCTCGGTCGGCGAGCCCGACCGGCTCCGCTCCAGCTTCATCAACGGCATCAAGCACATGGAATGCGCCTTCTGACTTCCCGGCCCGGGGCCCGGTCCGCCCGAACCGGCGCGCCGGGCCCACCCGCGGGCCTTCTGGACCCAGGTCCTCACGGGTGGCGGGTCACCTGGGTCGTCTGGATCGCCGGGATCGCCGGGATCGCCGGGATCGCCGGGATCACTGCCCGGCGGCGCGGATCGACTTGAAGACGGTGTTGATGTCGGGGAGCAGTTCCTTCTTGCTGTCCGGCACCGACATGTAGACGATCGCGGGCAGGTCCGCGCCGGTGTTCACCGCCGCCACGACCATCGTCGTCTTCGCGTCACCCGAGGTGATCTCGTACGCCGACAGCTGCCCGCGCATGCCGTTCACCGTGAGAGTCTGCTGGGCGGTCTTGCGGGCGGTGTTGCCCTCGGGGAAGAACCGCTTGCGACCGGTGGACGCCACCGCGTTGATCACCGGTGCGAGATTGTCCGCCGAGGTGTACCTGCTCTTCAGGCGCTGCGACAGCGGGCCCGACATGATCTGCGCGAACTGCGTCTTGCCGGCGGAGTCCGTGCCCGCGGGGAGGTACTGGCGGGTCGTGAAGCCGTAGGCGGTCGGCACGCTCGGCCGCTGGTCCTGGCGCCACGGAGCGCCGAGCCTGGCCAGGGTGATGCGCGCGGGCTGGTCGGTGAGCCTGCCCTCGACCGGCGAGGCCGTGCCCGTGAAGCGCGGCAGGCGTCCGACGGCGGCGGGCTTGGCCTTCTTCGAGGCGGACGCCGAGGGCTTGGGCTCGGCGGTGGTCTCCTCGGCCGAGGAGAGCGGCCCGGCGAGGAAGGCCCAGAGCACCGCGCCGATCAGGGCGATGGCCACGGAACCGGCCAGCGCGAAGACCCAGATCGGCCTGCCCTGGCCCCCGTCGTTCTCCTCGTCCTCGATCGCCTGGTAGTTCTCGCCGAAGACGGTGTTCCACAGCTGCTGCTGGCGCTCCGGCGGAGGCGTCTTGGGACCGCTGATCTGGCCGGCGGTGACGAACGGCCTGTTCGGGTCGGAGGGGTCGCGACCGAGGTGGTGCCCGGGCTGCCCGGCCTGACCCGGGTGCACCGGCCGGCCGGGTTGTCCCGGTTGGCCCTGCTGGTGGGGTCCGTTGCCCGGGTGGGCGGCGGGGGCCGTCTCGCCGGGGGAGGACGGGGCGGCGGCCGCGGCCGCGGCGGCCTGGGCCCACATGGCCGGGTTGTCCGGCACGCCGTAGCTGCGCCGCGCGGGCCCGGCGGTCGTACCCGGACCGGCACCGTTCTCGGACCGCGGGTGGTTCGCACCGGCGACGGGAGCGGCACCGTGCTGCGCGGCACCCTGCTGGTCGCCGCCGTGCTGCGGGGCCCCCTGCTGGGCGGTTCCCTGATGGGCCGTTCCCTGCGGGACGGCACCGTGCGCAGGGGAGGGCGTGGCACCGGCCGGGGGATCGGTCCAGGACACCGAGAACGTGGAGGTCTGCGCATCGGCCGCGTCGGAGGCCTCCCGGGAGGAGGCGGCCGGCCAGGCGTTCCCGCTCACCGGCGGGACCGGTGGCCAGGAGGCGCCCTCGACCGGAGGCGCGGGCGGCCAGGCGGTGTTGTCGGCCGGCCGGGGCCCGGCCCCGGCGGAGGCGTCACGTGAGGACGCGCCGGTCTGCCACGGCTCACCCGCGGTACCGGGCGCCTGCCGGCCCGCGTCCCTGCCGGCATCCGGCGTCTGCGCCCAGCCGCCGTTCTGCGGACCGCTGTGCTGGGGAGCACCGTGCGGGCCGGCCTGCTGCGGGCCGCCGGTCTGCGGGCCGGTGCCGTACTGGGCGCCGGGGTCGCGGGACGGGCCGTCGTGCCGCGGGCCGAGGGCGTTCGCCCAGCCCTCGCCGTGGGGGGCGGTGGCCTGCGCCCAGGCGTTGTCACCCGGAGAGCCCGGAGAGCCCGGAGAGCCCGGAGAGCCCGGAGAGCCCGGAGAGCCCGGAGAGTCCGGAGAGGAAGGGCCGGGGAAGGTCTGGCCCCGTGGGTCGGTGTGGGAGGCGGGTGGCCATGCGGTGCCCGGCGAGGACGGATGACGGTCCTCGCCGCTCGTC
The DNA here is from genome assembly GCF_044456585.1 of Streptosporangium sp. NPDC050855. Lineage (NCBI taxonomy): Bacteria > Bacillati > Actinomycetota > Actinomycetes > Streptosporangiales > Streptosporangiaceae > Streptosporangium > Streptosporangium sp. NPDC050855. The sequence continues at coordinate 484,499 of NZ_JBITFY010000003.1, read as the reverse complement.
CGCGGCCCGGCTCCGGGGAGCCCCACCCCGAGCGGGTCCGATGCCTGCAGGGCGGATCCGAGCGGGTCCGGTGTCCAGGAGCCCGATCCCTGCGACGGGTCACGGTGGGAGGGGACGCTCTGGGAGGGGCCGTCGTAGGGACCGCCGTGGGACGGGCCGCTGTCGTAGGGGGCCGGCTGCGGCCGGCCGTTGCCCGGGGAGGTCTGGTGCGCCTGCGGGCCGTCGTGACCCCGGCCGCCGTACGGACCCGCCGCGTCCTGCGGACGGCCGCCCGGGGAATCGGGGGTCCCCCAGCCGCCCTGAGCGTCGGGGGCCTGTGCCCGGCCGTCCCACGGGCCGGACGCCTGTTCCCGGTCGTCGTGCCGCGGACCGGAGGTGTTCGCCCAGCCGTCGCCGTGGGGAGTGGTGGCCTGCGCCCAGGCGTTGCCGCCCTGGGAGGCCGGAGAGGCCGGAGTGCCGGCGGCGGAGTGACCGGGGTAGGTCTGGCCCCGCGGGTCGGTCGCGCCGTAGGCGGGGATGCCGTCCTGCGTGGGCGCGGAGGGCGGCCACGCGGTGCCCGGCGAGGACGGGTGACGGTCCTGGCCCTCCGGCCGCGTCCCCGGGGTCGGGGAGCCCAGCCCGAGCGGGTCCGGTGTCCAGGAGCCCGATCCCTGTGACGGGTCACCGTGGGAGGGGCCGCCGTGGGACGGGCCGTTGCCCGGGGAGGTCTGGTGCGCCTGCGGGCCGGAGTCGTGGCCCCGGCCGTGCGTTCCCGCCGCGTCCTGCGGACGGCCGCCCGGGGAATCGGGGGTCCCCCAGCCGCCCTGAGCGTCGGGGGCCTGTGCCCGGCGGTCGCTCTGCGGGCTGAAGGCGTCCGCCCAGCTGTCGCGGGGCGAGCCGGCCGCCCGCCGCCCCTCGTCCTGCGCGGCGGACCCCGTCCATCCACCGTCCTGCGGGCCCGGCCGGCCGCCGGGTACGTCCGGGGCACCGCCCCCGGGAGAGGTCTGCCATGAGCCGTCGCCGCCCCGCGGGCCGTCCTGCGGGCGAGGCAGCCTGGGCCCGGTGCCGAGGGAGTCCTGCGCCCACGAGGGCGCAGGCTCGGCGGCTTCCGGCCATGCCGGAGGCAGGTGGGACTGGCTGGACTGCTCCGAGGCCATGCTTTCCTTACCTCCCGCGCGGGTGCCCGAATTAGGCGTATTGGGCATGGTCTCACGTGAGACGGGGGGGCTCGCAGGGAAACCGGAGAACGCCCCCCTGAACTGGAGCCCGGTGGGAGCGGTCGGCGGATCCTGCATGGGCAGGCCGACCTCCAACGGGTCCGGGCCCCCCGGCTCTACTGAATATGCCACGGTTGAAAGAGTAAACGCGAGAGACATACGAGGTCACAACCGGCGCATGGCCGTCGGGTTCCGTACGGCCCGTCATAGGGCGGAAACCCCTATTCTGCCGGTGAACATGGATCGCCGTCCGCCGTTCGCCGTGATCGGGCCCGCTTTGTACGGGCCACGAATATCCCTTGCGGGCTGCGATAGTCTTGCCTTATGCGTGCCGCGACCCTGCTTATCGGGCCGCATCGGCTCTCCCGTCTCTGAGCGCCCTGCCGATGCGGCTGCCCTCCGCGTGAGCGGAGGGTTTTTGTATTGGGCCGGACGGGTCAGGCCATCCACGCGGACACACCCCAAGGGAAGATTGACGTGAACGAGCGAGCCGACATGCAGAGCGACGACCAGCACTATGACCCGCAGGCGTTGCAGGTCAAGTGGCAGCGGCGGTGGGAGGAGCTGGACCCCTTCCGGGCCTCCGACGACCCCGCCGACCCGCGTGAGCGCCGCTACATGCTCGACATGTTCTCCTACCCCTCGGGCGACCTGCACATGGGGCACGCCGAGGTGTTCGCCATCGGTGACGTCATCTCCCGCTACTGGTTCCAGCGCGGTTACAACGTGCTGCACCCCGTCGGGTGGGACTCCTTCGGGCTGCCCGCCGAGAACGCCGCGATCAAGAACAACGCGCACCCGGCGGAGTGGACCTACGCCAACATCGAGACCCAGGCCGGCTCCTACAGGCGCTACGCGATCTCCTTCGACTGGTCGCGCCGCCTGCACACCAGCGACGAGACGTACTACAAATGGACGCAGTGGCTGTTCATCCGCTTCTTCGAGCGCGGCCTGGCCTACCGCAAGGGCGGCCTGGTCAACTGGTGCCCCAACGACCAGACCGTGCTGGCCAACGAGCAGGTCAAGGACGGCAGGTGCGAGCGCTGCGGGGCCGAGGTCATCCGCCGCGAGCTGACCCAGTGGTATTTCAAGATCACTGACTATGCCGACCGGCTGCTGGACGACATGGCGCAGCTGGAGGGCAAGTGGCCCGAGCGCGTGCTGACCATGCAGCGCAACTGGATCGGCCGTTCCGAGGGCGCCGACGTCGACTTCGTGATCGAGGGCCGGGACGAGCCGGTCACCGTCTACACCACCCGTCCCGACACGCTGTACGGCGCGACCTTCTTCGTGGTCGCCCCGGACGCGGCGCTGGCCGAGGAGATCGTCGCCGACGACCGGCGCGAGGCCTTCGAGGCGTACCGGACCGAGGTGTCGAAGCTGTCGGACATCGACCGGCTGTCCACCGAGAAGGAGAAGACCGGCGTCTTCCTGGGCCGGTACGCGATCAACCCGGTCAGCGGCGAGCGCATGCCGGTCTGGGCCGCCGACTACGTGCTGTCCGACTACGGCCACGGCGCCATCATGGCGGTTCCCGCCCACGACCAGCGCGACCTGGACTTCGCCCGCGCCTTCGACCTGCCGGTACGGGTGGTCGTGCACACCGGCCTGGCCGACCCCGGCGAGACCGGTGTCGCCACCTCCGGCGACGGGACGATGGTCAACTCCGGTCCGCTGGACGGCCTGGCCAAGGCCGATGCGATCCGGAAGATCATCGAGGTGCTGAGCGAGCGCGACACCGGCCGCGCGACGGTCAACTTCCGGCTGCGCGACTGGCTGCTGTCCCGCCAGCGTTTCTGGGGCTGCCCGATCCCGATCATCCACTGCGGCGACTGCGGCGAGGTCCCCGTCCCCGACGACCAGCTGCCGGTCACCCTGCCCGACCTGCGCGGTGAGGCCCTGGCGCCCAAGGGCGTCTCCCCGCTGGCCTCGGCCGAGGACTGGGTCAACGTCTCCTGCCCGAAGTGCGGTGGCCCGGCACGGCGCGACACCGACACGATGGACACCTTCGTCGACTCCTCGTGGTACTTCCTGCGCTACGTCGACCCGGCCTGCGAGGACGGCCCGTTCGACATCGAGGGCGTCCGCAGGTGGGGCCCGATCGACCAGTACATCGGCGGCGTCGAGCACGCCGTGCTGCACCTGCTGTACGCCAGGTTCTTCACCAAGGTCCTGCACGACATGGGCATGGTCGACTTCGCCGAGCCGTTCACCCGCCTGCTGAACCAGGGGCAGGTCATCAACCAGGGCAAGGCGATGTCCAAGTCCCTGGGCAACGGCGTCGACCTGGGCCAGCAGATCGACGCCCACGGCGTCGACGCGGTACGGCTGACCGTGCTGTTCGCCGGACCGCCCGAGGACGACATCGACTGGGCCGACGTCTCCGCGGCGGCGTCGCAGAAGTTCCTGGCCCGCGCGTTCCGCGTCATGGCCGAGGCGGGCGCGGCCTCGGCCCCCGGCGTCGACGTCACCGCCGGAGACGTGAGCCTGCGCAGGATCGTCCACCACACCGTGGACGAGGTCACGAAGCTGGTCGAGTCCTACCGCTTCAACGTCGCGGTGGCCCGGATGATGGAGCTGACCAGCGCGGCGCGCAAGGCCATCGACTCCGGGCCCGGCGCCGCAGACCCCGCGGTCAGGGAGGCCGCGGAGGCACTGGCGGTCATGCTGTCGCTGGTCGCGCCGTACGCGGCCGAGGAGGGCTGGGAGCGGCTGGGCCACACCGGTTCGGTCGCCCTGGCGGGCTGGCCGGTGGCGGACCCGGCGCTGCTGGTCCAGGAGTCCGTCACCTGTGTCGTCCAGGTCGCGGGCAAGGTGCGCGACAGGCTGGAGGTCTCACCGGAGATCTCCGAGATCGACCTGGAGGCGCTGGCCCTGGGGTCGGAGAAGGTCCGGGCCTTCCTGTCCGGCGAGCCGCGCAAGGTCATCGTCCGCGCGCCCAAGCTGGTCAACATCGTCCCCTGAGCGGTGACCCCGGCCTCTCGCGGGGCGTCCGGACCGGCCGTGACCGGGGAACCGGGGCGGGGAGGGGCCGGGAACCCAGGGCCTCGGCCCTCCGGCCCTGGTTCTGACCCTGACTCGGGGACCCTGACCTTGGCTCAAGGACTCGAACCCTGACCCTGGCTCAAGGACCCGAACCCTGACCGGACCCGGGAGTCCGAGGGGCCGGTGAGAACCGTTGAGAACGCCGATGGGCGGCACCCCCTTCGAGGGGTGCCGCCCATCGGCGTGTACCGCTTCGTGCGACGCGTCGTGTCCCGATGCCCTAGAGCCGTGTGCCCCGGAGCTCGTGTGCCTCAGAGCTTGCGGAGGACCGCCACGACCTTGCCCAGGACGGTGGCCTCGTCACCGGGGATCGGGTCGTAGTTGGGGTTGTGCGGGACCAGCCAGACATGGCCGTCCCTGCGCTTGAAGGTCTTCACGGTGGCCTCACCGTCGATCATCGCCGCGACCACGTCGCCGTTGTCGGCCACGGGCTGCTGGCGCACGACCACCCAGTCGCCGTTGGCGATGGCCGCCTCGATCATCGAGTCACCGGTCACCTGGAGGAGGAAGAGCGTGCCCTCGCCGACGAGCTGCTTGGGCAGCGCGAAGACGTCCTCGATGCTCTCCTCGGCGAGGATCGGGCCACCGGCGGCGATGCGCCCGACCAGCGGCACGTAGGCGGCGGTCGGCCGGCTGACCGGTGCCTCGTCCTGGTCGGAGTCGGGATCCACCCAGAGCACCGGCTCGCCGGGAAGGCGCACCTCGAGGGCGCGGGGCCGGTGCGGGTCACGGCGCAGGTAGCCCTTGCGCTGCAATGCCGTCAACTGGTGCGACACGCTGGAGGTGCTGGTGAGCTGCACGGCCTCACCGATCTCGCGCATGGACGGCGGGTAGCCGCGCTGCTGCACCGAGTCCCGGATCACCTCAAGGATCTTCCGCTGCCTGGGGGTGAGGCCAAGGGAGTCACGCCTTCGCACCGCCAGGTCGCTGACGGCCGAACCGTTCTGGTCGTGCTGGCTCATACGAACTCCTCGCCTCCCGATCTGTATTGAACACGTCGCACACAGCGACCATATCTCGGCCCAAGATCATATTCAAACAATTGTTCGAATGTCCTCGATATCGGCCACGCCGTGGTGTACAACATCGTACGGGAGTTCGATCGACATCGTGTTCGATTCGCCGATCTTTCTTCGACATGTGTTCGGCCAGGTCGAGGGGATGGGGGCCACCATGAAACCGACCACGACGACACCGCGATCCACGTCCGCGTCCCGATCCCGGGCGGCATACCGGTCCTCAGGGGCCTCTGGGGCCTCTGGCGCACCGCGTCTGCGGCTCGTGCCGCCGCCGAGACCGGAGCCGGGGCCGGTGCGGGAGCAGGGTCCGGGGCGAGAGGCGGATCCGGCACGACAGGCGGGCCCGGGGCGAGAGGCGGGCCCGGCCAGACGGACGGGCCCGGCCTGGGAGCCGGGGCCGGGACGGGAGGCCGACCCGGCGCGCGGGTCCGGGCGTGGCTCCGGAGCGCGTGGCTCCGGAGCGGCCGGAGGGCCCGATCGTGCGCGGACGGCGCGGCGCGGGGGAGCACCGGGTGGTCCGGCGGGCCCGGGCGGTCCGGGTGATTCCGGTGGTGCCGCGCAGGCGGTTCCCGCGCTGTTCCGCTCCGGGGGCCCCCTCTCCGGCTCCCGGCCCGCACCGCCCGGATCCGGCCGTGGAGCCGCCCGCTCCGGCGAGTCCGGACGTGGCCGGGGTGGGCGCGCCGAGACCCGGCGCGGAGCCGCCAGGTCCGGCGCCACCCGGTCCGGCTCCTCCGCTCGGACCGGCACCTCGCGGACCGATGCCTCCCGGGCCGATGCCTCGCGGAACGATGCCTCGCGGAACGATGCCTCACGGACCGGTGTTCCCGGGCCCGGCGCCTCCCGCTCGGGCGTCGCCCGCTCCGGTGGGCCGGCCGCGCCCGAGGTCGTCCCGTCCCGCCCCGGCCGCTCTCGCCCTGGAAAGCGCTCCGGTACGCCCCGCTCCAGCGCGCCCCGGTCAGGTGTGCCCCGCTCCGGCACGTCCCGCTCCGGCGCCTCCGGGGCCGGTGCTCTCCGGCCGGTCACGTCCCGGCCCGAGGCGGTCAGGCGGCCTCTCCGGCTCACCCGGCGTGGGAGGATCGTGGCGGCGGTGACGCTGGTGCTGTTCACCCTGGGAGTGCTCTGGATCGGCGGGCGCATCGACGCGATCTCGGCGGGCGAGCCGGCCGGAGGGCGGGGCCCGTCCCCGGTCACGGCGCACGTCGGCGACACGCCCTGGAAGGGCGACACGCCGTGGAGGGTCGTGGAGGCGCCGGCGTAGCGGAAGGGCCGTCCCGTTGGTCGGCCGCGTCACAGACCCCGGCGGGCCCCGCGGCCCGGCGTTCCGGTCCGGCACCGGACTCGACCTTCTCCGGAGCCTGCTGCCGTAAGGGGGGCGTCTCCGGGCGCGCGATCTCACCGCGCGCCCGGGACCCGCGCCCGGGACCCGCGCCCGGGACGCGAGCGGGGCACGGGTGAAGCGGGCGGGACGGTGGGCGAAGCGGTTGACGTGCGGGCAGGGCGCGGGGGAGGCGGCCGGCCCGGGGGCGGGACGCGGTGGGCGGAACGGGTGACGCACGACAGAGGCGTGGGCGGAGCGGTGGCGTGCGGGCGGGGCGTGGGTGAAGCGGGTGACCCGGGGGGCGCGAGCACATCGGGCGGACCGGCGACACGCCGGGGAATAACGGCTGATCAGCGACTTCGCGCCGCAAGGTCCTTTCAACTTGCGTTCATGGTCGCGCACTTCTACGGTTGGAACCACAACATCTAGTGGCTGCACCTCAACACTTCACCATAGATTGTGGTTCCATTACCGCCTCTCGACTGATCGAGAGGCGTGCGCGAGCGTATCCGCGCGCGTGTCGTGGGGCGGATGAGGTGGGTGGGCCGCTTCGGCAGGTCAGGAAGGCGGCACACGTGCACTGTCCGTTCTGTCGTCATCCTGACACCCGGGTCATCGACAGCCGGTCCACCGAGGACGGCGGCGCGATCCGCCGCCGGCGCACCTGTCCGGAGTGCGGGCGGAGGTTCACCACGCAGGAGACCGTCCTGCTCATGGTGAGCAAGCGCAGCGGCGTGACCGAACCGTTCTTCAGGGACAAGGTGATCGCCGGGGTCCGGCGGGCGTGTCAGGGACGGTCCGTCGGCGAGGACGCCCTGGCGCAGCTGGGCCAGCGGGTCGAGGAGAGCATCCGGGCCACCGGATGCGCCGAGATCGCGGCCCACGAGGTCGGGCTGGCCATCCTGGGCCCGCTCCGCGAGCTGGACGAGGTGGCGTACCTGCGCTTCGCCTCCGTCTACCGGGGGTTCGAGACCCTGGCGGACTTCGAGGCCGAGATCGAGCAGCTCCGGGCGGAGCGCTCCGCCGAACAGAAGTGAGACAGGCCCCGGGCGCCGGGGGTGAGACGGCGCGTTGGTGTGGTCCGATTCGCGGGCTCTGCGGAGTCCCAGGAGGGGGAAAGTCATGACGGAGACCGTCAGCGGCACAGTGTCACGCGGGGGCAAGCGTCCGCGCAAGGGTCTGAAGATGAAGCGGATCTTCACCACCCCGGGCGTGCATCCCTACGACGAGCTGGCCTGGGAGCGCCGCGACGTCGTCATGACCAACTGGCGCGACGGCTCGGTCAACTTCGAGCAGCGTGACGTGGAGTTCCCCCGGTCCTGGTCGGTCAACGCGGCCAACATCGTGACCACCAAGTACTTCCGCGGCGCGGTCGGCACCCCGCAGCGCGAGTGGAGCCTCAAGCAGCTCGTCGACCGGGTGGTGGGCGTCTACACCAGGACGGCGGTCGAGCACGGCTACTTCGCCACCGACGAGGACGCCGAGATCTTCGACCACGAGCTCAAGCACGCCCTGGTCAACCAGGTCTTCAGCTTCAACTCGCCGGTCTGGTTCAACGTCGGCACCGCCTCGCCCCAGCAGGTGAGCGCCTGCTTCATCCTGGCCGTCGACGACCAGATGGAGTCCATCCTCGACTGGTACAAGGAAGAGGGTGTGATCTTCAAGGGGGGTTCCGGCTCCGGCGTCAACCTCTCCCGGATCCGCTCCTCCAAGGAACTGCTCTCCAGCGGCGGCACCGCCAGCGGCCCGGTCTCCTTCATGCGCGGCGCGGACGCCTCCGCGGGCACCATCAAGTCCGGGGGCGCGACCCGCCGGGCCGCCAAGATGGTCGTCCTCGACGTCGACCACCCCGACATCGAGGAGTTCGTCGAGACCAAGGCCCGCGAGGAGGACAAGGTCCGCGCCCTGCGCGACGCCGGGTTCGACATGGACCTCGGCGGCAAGGACATCGTCTCCGTCCAGTACCAGAACGCCAACAACTCCGTGCGCGTCTCCGACGAGTTCATGCGCGCCGTGGAGAAGGGCGAGAAGTTCGGCCTGCGCGCCCGCCTCACCGGCGAGGTCATCGAGACCGTCGACGCCCGGGACCTGTTCCGCAAGATGGCCAAGGCGGCCTGGGAGTGCGCCGACCCCGGCGTCCAGTACGACGACACGATCAACGACTGGCACACCAGCCCCGAGACGGGCCGCATCACCGCCAGCAACCCCTGCTCGGAGTACCTGCACCTGGACAACTCCTCGTGCAACCTGGCCAGCATCAACCTGCTGAAGTTCCTGAAGGACGACGACACCTTCGACATCGAGAACTTCGTGAAGGTCACCGAGCTGATCATCACCGCGATGGACGTCTCCATCACCTTCGCCGACTTCCCGACCGAGAAGATCGACCAGACCACCCGGGCCTACCGCCAGCTCGGCATCGGCTACGCCAACCTCGGCGCGCTCCTCATGGCCACCGGCCACGCCTACGACTCCGACGGCGGCCGGGCCGTGGCCGGGGCCATCACCTCGCTGATGACCGGCGCCTCCTACCGCCGCAGTGCCGAGCTGGCCGCGGTCGTGGGCCCGTACGACGGCTACGCCCGCAACGCCGACGCGCACAAGCGGGTCATGCGCAAGCACAACGAGGCCAACGAGGCGCTGCGCACCTTCGAGGAGATGGACGGCGCCATCCACCGCGAGGCCTCCCGGCAGTGGGCCGAGTGTCTCAGGCTCGGTGAGCGGAACGGCTACCGCAACGCGCAGGCCTCCCTGCTCGCCCCCACCGGCACCATCGGCCTGATGATGGACTGCGACACCACCGGCATCGAGCCCGACCTGGCCCTGGTCAAGTTCAAGAAGCTCGTCGGCGGCGGCTCCATGCAGATCGTCAACCAGACGATCCCGCGCGCGCTCCGGCAGCTGGGCTACCCCGAGGAGCAGGTCGAGGCGATCGTCGAGTTCATCGCCGAGCACGGCCACGTGGTCGACGCCCCCGGCCTGAGCCGCGAGCACTACGAGGTGTTCGACTGCGCCATGGGCGAGCGCGCGATCGCCCCCATGGGCCACGTCCGGATGATGGCCGCGGCCCAGCCGTTCCTGTCCGGCGCCATCTCCAAGACCGTCAACCTGCCCGAGTCCGCGACGGTCGAGGACATCGAGCAGGTCTACATGGAGGGCTGGAAGCTCGGCCTCAAGGCCCTGGCGGTCTACCGCGACAACTGCAAGGTCGGCCAGCCGCTGTCCGCCTCGGGACGCAAGACCGAGGACCGCAAGGCCGAGGAGAAGGCGGCCGCCACGGCCCAGCCGGAGATCAAGGTCGTGGAGATCAGCCGCCCGACCCGCCGCCGGATGCCGAACCAGCGCCCCAGCACCACCACCCGCTTCACCGTGGGCGGCGCCAAGGGGTACATGACCGCCTCCTCCTACCCCGACGACGGCCTCGGTGAGGTCTTCCTGAAGATGTCCAAGCAGGGCTCGACCCTCGCCGGTGTCATGGACGCCTTCTCGGTGGCGATCTCCATCGGCCTGCAGTACGGGGTGCCGCTGGAGACGTACGTGGGCAAGTTCGTCAACATGCGCTTCGACCCGGCCGGGATGACCGACGACCCGGACGTGCGCATCGCGGCCTCGGTGATGGACTACATCTTCCGCCGCCTGGCCCTGGACCACCTGCCCTACGACGACCGCGCAGCCCTGGGCATCTTCTCCGCCTCTGAGCGGGCGGCCCAGCAGCGGGGTGAGGATCCGGCGCCGATCCGCACCGAGGAGGTCATCGCCGAACTCGCCACGTCGGCCCCGATCGAGGAGCCGCAGGCCCCGGTAGAGGAGCCGCAGGCCCGCGTGGAGGCGGTGCCCGCGCAGGCCCCGCGCCGCACCGGCTCGCTGGAGTCCCACGAGGGCCGCACCGCCGACGCGCCGCTCTGCATGACCTGCGGCACCACGATGCGTCCCGCCGGAAGCTGCTACGTCTGCGAGGGCTGCGGTTCCACCAGCGGCTGCAGCTGATCCCGGGCAGGGGGGAGCGGCGCCCGCACAGCGCCCCATGACGAGAAAGGGGGCCGGAGTCGAGTCCGGCCCCCTTTCGGCGTCTCTGGGACGAGGATGAGCCGCCGGACATGTCGGATGTGCCTTGCCTTGCGGGTTTTTGATTGCGGGCGCCCGGCCGGGGTAGTCGGCCCGAGGCCGTCGCAACGGCGGACGCCCGGCCCCTGGGGCCGGATGCCCGCCGCGACGCGGGCGGTGAGGTCACGCGCGGTGCGGGAGCCCGCGTGACACCATCGCCTCCGCGGTACGAACGCGCTTCGAGGAAAGGTGAGAACGTGTCAAGCAACTCTGGACAGACCGGTTCCAAGGCGGCGTCGGCCGCCGCCGCGACGCTGAACGACTCCGGCTCGACCAAGGAGGAGAAGTCCGCCGCGGCCAGCGCGCTGTCGCAGGCTCCGCAGAGCCAGGGGGAGACCGGTTCCGAGGCGGCGTCGGCCGCCGCCAAGACGCTGAACGACTCCGACTCGACCAAGCAGGAGAAGTCCGCCGCGGCCAGCGCGCTGTCGCAGACGCCGTCGGACTCCGACAAGAAGTAGACGTCCGCGGTCTCCGGCAGGGGACGCCGGCGGAGCGACGACGGCGGGTCGTCCGGGATCACCCCGGCCGGCCCGTCGTTCACGCCGGTGACGCCCCCCGGCCCGTACGGGAAGGAACGGTACGGGAAAGGGCCGTGCGGGAACGGCGACGAGAACCCGCGGCCGGTGCGGTGGCCCGGGAGAGGCCGGCGCGGTGGCCCGGGGAGAGCCGGTGCGGAGGCTCAGGGGGCGGGCAGCCGGTTGACGGCGTGGTCGCCGCTGCCCCAGAGATACTGCACGGCGTACGAACGCCAGGGCCGCCAGGCGGACGCGCGGCCGGTGAGCGCGGCCGGGGTGACGGGAAGGCCCGCCCTGCGGGCGGCGGCGCGGACCCCCAGGTCGGTGGGGAGGAAGGCGTCCGGATCGCCCAGGGCGCGCATCGCGATGGTCTCGACGGTCCACGGCCCGAATCCCGACAGTGCGGACAACTGCGCGCGAACCCGGTCGCGGTCGGCACCGAGGTCGATCCCACCGGAGGCCAGCGCGGAGATCAGCCCGATGAGGGTGGCGCGGCGCGCCCGGGGGAGGGCGAGCGCCGAGGGGTCCAGCGAGGACAGCTCCTGCGGTGAGGGGAACAGGTGGGTGAGGCCCCCGGCCTCGTCCGCGATCGGTACGCCGTGGGCGGTGACCAGCCGGGCGGCGTGGGTGCGGGCGGCGGCGGTGGAGACCTGCTGGCCGAGCACCGCGCGTACCGCGAGTTCCGCAGGGTCGACCGTACGGGGCACCCGGCGGCCCGGGGCTCCGGCCACCAGGGGGGCCAGCGCCGGGTCCTCGGCCAGGAGCCCGTCCACGACGGCGGGGTCGGCGTCCAGGTCGAGCAGGTCACGGCACCGGGCGATCGCGACGGGCCCGTCGCGGAGATCGGTGAGGTTCAGCACGCAGCCGACGTGCCCGGTCATCGGCCGCAGCGCGACGACGCCGTGGCCGTACGGGAGCCGCAGGGTACGGCGGTAGGCGCCGTCCCGCCACTCCTCCACGCCGGGTACGGCGGTCGCGGCGAGGTGCCCGAACAGGCCGTCCACGCGGAGAGGCGCGCGGAACGGCAGCCGCAGCGACAGGACACCGGCGCCCTCGGCGGGGCCTGCGTTCCCGGTGCTCCCGGCATTCCCGGTGGACCCGGTGGACCCGGTGGACCCGGCGGACCCGGTGTGCCGCGTGCGCCGTTCCGTCTCTTCGTGCATGCCACCAGCATCGCCGGTACCCGTCCGGGACGGAGCCGCACCCCCGGAAACGCAGAAAGACCCGCCCCGGGCGGGTCTTCTTCGTGGCGGGGATCAGGCGGCGGGGGCCGGGCCGCTCGTCCGTGGGAAGAGCAGCACGTTGCGGCCGGTGTAGGCGCCGAGATCGATCACCTTGGCGTCCCCGGGCGCCCTGCGACGCGACGCGGAACGGATATCCCTGATCTTGAGCCGTGCGACGTACGGTGGCACGACCACAAGTCTCCTCATTGAGCCCCCTGGCGTGATGGTTCCGTTATAAGAAGTTTTTACAGACCTGTCCATAAAACTGTCGTAAAGACCGGATCAGTAGGGGAGCCGACGTCCCGAGGGGGACCGCAGGTCCAGGCCGGGGGTGCGATCCGACCAGCGTGTTCTTCGCCGCCGGACGATCCTGACGCGTCGCATGATCTGCTTCCTTTCCCGGGTTCGTTCCGCTTCGCCGTGTTCGACGTCGCTCGCGCGGCCTTCCCGCCGACCGTGCGGAGCAAACCTAGCCCGCCCCACCCATTGGATCAACCGCTTTCGCCACGCGGAGCGTCCGGCCTCGTACACAGGGTGACGGCCGGGAGGTGTCGTGGTGGGCACCTGTTTCCCGGCTCGCACGCGCGGCGTGCGGGCGCGCCGGTGCGAGCCCGGATACTGTGACCACGGCCGGTCCCGGGCGTCCCCGAGTCTCCGAACGGCCCGCCCCGCCATGCCGGGAACGGGCATCCTGGAGCACGTCCCCGGCGCCGCCGCCCGGGCCCCGACCTGCCGGTGGCCCGGCGGCGGCCGGGTGGCCGGGAGGGGTTCCGCACCGTTCAGGCAAGGAGGGTCAGGCATGTCCCGGGTGGGCGAACATCCCGAGAGCATCCCGCGAACCTCTCGGTCCCGCCGGGCGTCCAAACCACCGTTGAACGGAGTGTGAGTTGAGCACGACACTTATCGACGGTGATCCGCAACGCCTGGGTGACTATTGGCTGGCCGGCCGGCTGGGCGCGGGCGGACAGGGCGTCGTCTACGAGGCGTACGACGCCGACGGGCGGCGGGTGGCCGTGAAGGTCCTGCACGGCGACGCCGGTGCCGACCCGGAACTGCGCGAGCGGTTCGGGCGCGAGGCCGCGGCGGCCCGCCGCGTCTCCTCGTTCTGCACGGCGGGGGTGCTGGACGCCGACCTGGACGGGCCCCGGCCGTACATCGTCAGCGAGTACGTCGAGGGCCCCAGCCTGCGCAAGGCGGTGGCCGAGGGGCGCCGCTTCACCGGGGGCGACCTGCACCGCCTGGGGACCGCGATCGCCACCGCGCTGACGGCCGTGCACGAGGCCGGGGTGATCCACCGCGACCTCAAGCCCGACAACGTCCTGCTGGGCCCGGACGGCCCCCGCGTGATCGACTTCGGGATCGCCCGGACGATCGACATGTCGCTGACCGCGACCGGCATGGTGGCGGGCACCCCGACCTACATGGCCCCCGAGATCTTCATGGGCCAGCGCGCGACCACCGCCGTGGACGTCTTCGCCTGGGGCGGGATCATGGTCTTCGCCGCGACGGGCGCCGACCCGTTCCGGGCGGAGAGCCTGGGTGGGGTCATGCACCGCGTGCTGTCGGTCCAGCCCCAGCTGGACATCCTGCCCGAGCACCTGCGGCCGTTCGTCGCCGCCTCGCTGGCCAAGGACCCCGCCTCCAGGCCCACCGCCAGGGACCTGCTGCTCGCCCTGGTCAGCGGGGACGGGGCCATCGACACGCCCAGGCTGCTGGCCGCCGGCAGCGACGCGGGCGCCCAGATCCGCGCCACCTCCGCCGACCCCGCGCTCGGCACCCTCGCCGAGGACGCCTACGCCGGGCTCGGCCCGGCCGAGCGGGAGCTGGCCCCCGAGGTCTTCCTGCGGCTGGTCACCGTCGACGACGACGGCCGCCTGCTGGTCCGGCAGGCACAGTGGTCCGAGCTCCTCGACGGGAGGCAGGAGGCCGAGGCGGCCGCGGTCCGCCGCCTGCTGAAGGTCTTCGCCTACCTGGTCACCCACGACGAGCGGGAGGTGTGGCTGTCACGTCCCGCGCTGCCGCAGGCCTGGCCGCGGCTGCGCATGTGGGTCCAGGCCAACCGGGACGGCCTGGCCGTGCACCGCGGGATCCTCGCCGCCGCGCGCCGCTGGCAGACCCAGGGCCGCAAGGACGGCGACCTGTTCCAGGGCAGCAGCCTGGAGAACGCCATGCACTGGGCGGCCACCGGCCGCCGCAACATCACGCTCAGCCCGATCGAGCGCGACTTCCTGGAGGCGGGCGCCGCCCTGACCCGGCGCCGCGCCCGCCGCAACCGGGCGCTGTCGGCCACGCTGGCCGTGCTGCTGGTGGTCGCCCTGGCCGCCGGGGCGCTGGCCGTGCAGCAGAGCAGGGTGGCAGACGCCCGCAGCACCGTCATCGCCTCCCAGCGCGACGAGGCCACCGCCGCCCGGCTGGCGGCGACGGCCGACACGCTGCGGGTCGCCGAACCGGTCACGGCCATGCTGCTCAGCGTGGCCGCCTGGCGGCTGGCGCCGGTGCCCGAGGCCAGGGCGAGCCTGGCCGGCTCCCTGGTCCAGCGCGAGACGGCCACCTTCCGCGACCCCGACCCCGGGATACAGACCCTCAGGGAACTGAGCGCCGACGGGCGCACGCTCGTCAGTGCGAGCGACGGCGAGGCGCGGTTCTGGGACGTGCGGACCGGCCGGCGCGTCGGCCGCGTCACCGGCCTCGGCGACGACCTGCGGGAGATCGCGCTGAGCCCGGGCGGCAGGCTGCTGGCCGTGGCCGACGGCACGAGGCTGAGGGTCTGGAACGTACGGACCGGCAGGCCGACCGGCGCCGGACTCACCGTCGGCGCCCCCGGCATGGGCGGCGACCTCGGCGTGCGGTTCGGGCGCTCCGACGACTGGCTCGTGATCACCGAGGGGGAGGCCAACACCGTCTGGAACCTCACCACCGGGGAGAAGCGGTCCGTGCCCGTCGCGGGCGTCAACTTCGACGTCTCCGCCGACGGAACCCGGATCGTCGCCGGTGGCCTGGAGAGCACGGCGACCGCGTTCACCCTGGACGACCTGCGCAGGATCCCGCTCGGCGGGCGCTGCGCGTGCGTGCCGAACGTGGCCTACAGCCCGGACGGCGCGACCGTCGCGGTCCTGAGGGGGCGGCGGGCCGAGCTGCGCGACGCCTCCACCGGCGCGAAGCTGGATCGCTCCTTCGAGTTCGACGAGGACGTCGCCGAGAGCCACCTCGTCTTCAGCCCGGACGGGCGCTTCCTGGCCCTGGCGACCCACACGGCCCTGCGCGTCTGGCGGGTCCGGGACGCCCAGCCGCTGCTCACCCAGAGGATCGACGCCTACCTGCCCGTCCTGGCCTTCGACCCGGACGGGCGCACCCTGCGGTACTTCACCGAGGACGCGGTGACCGCCCTCGACATCTCCGGGCTGACCGATCCGGTCACGCTCAAGGGGGCCGGCACCCACTGGGCGGCGCTGAGCCCGGACGGGCGGCTGCTCGCCTCCCGGGCCGAGGGGGCGGGCGAGATCGTGATCCGGGACGTCCGGTCGCGCGCCCGGAAGGGCTCGCTGCCGATCGAGCTCGAAGGGGCGAGCGGCGCTTTCGAGATGGCCTTCAGCGGCGACGGCCGGCGGCTGACGGCCGTCACCGGCGTCGACGACTCCGAGCTGGCCGTCTGGGACACCGCCACCTTCAAGAGGATCGCCTCCTTCGGCGTCACCCGTGACGGTACGGCGTCGGCCCTGGCGATCAGCGCCGACGGCACCGCCGTGGCCGCCTACACCCTCTACCACGACGCGGACGTCGAACCGGACGGGGAGATCCACGTCTGGGACGTGCCCGGCGGGCGGCTGCGCTGGTCGCGGCCCCAGACGATCGTCGAACGGCTGGCGTTCAGCCCGGACGGCGGGACGCTCGCGGTCGCCGGCGGTGACCACCGGCTGCTGAACGCGAGGACCGGCAAGCCGTTCGGCCAGACCTACGGCTCGCCCAGCATCGGCATCCAGACGACGGCGCTGGCCTTCTCCGGGGACGGCGCCCGCTTCGCCACGGTCGATCAGACCATGCGGATGTCGGTGTTCGAGACCCGCGGACGGCGGCGGGTGGGCACCCTGATCCGCGGCGAGCGGGGCACGGGGACGACGGCGCGTACGGGGCTGGCGTACTCCCCCCGCGGTGACGTCATCGCCGCGGCGGCGAGCGAGCGGTCGGTGGGGGTGTGGGACGTCGAGACCGGGCGTCGTCTCGGCCCGCCGATCGCGGTGCAGCCCGGTGACCTCCGCTCCCTGGCGTTCGGCTCCGGCGGGGACGCCCTGGTCCTCGTCGACTCGGACGGCACCCTGACCGAGCATCCGGTCGCCCCGGCCGCGGTGGCCCGCGCCGTCTGCGAACGGGCGGGCCGTACCCTGTCGCGCGAGGAGTGGCGCGCCCACCTGGGGGATCTTCCCTACCGCGACGTCTGTCCCGCCTGAGGAGAACTTTCACCCCCCGGGCCGCATCGAATCCCGCATGAGAGTGGCGCGGGAACTCGGCGCGGGCGACCCATGGCGGCTCGGCGGCTACCGCCTGGCCGGACGGCTGGGGGCGGGCGCCCGGGGCACGGTCTACGAGGGCTACGACGCCGGGGGGCGGCGGGTCGCGGTGAGCGTCATGCACGGCCGCCCGGCGGCCGACCCGGAACTGCGCGCCCGGCTCGGCCGCGAGGCCGAGGCGGCCCGCCGGGTCGCCCCGTTCTGCACGGCGAGCGTGCTGGACGCCGACTTCGACGGGCCCAGACCCTACCTGGTCAGCGAGTACGTAGAGGGTCCCAGCCTGCGCCGGGCCGGGCGCCTCTTCGGCGGTGACGACCTGCGCGGCCTGGCCACCGCGGTCGCCACCGCCCTGACGGCCCTGCACCACGCCGGCGTGATCCATCGCGACCTCACCCCCGACAACGTGATCGTCGGGCGGGACGGCCCCCGGGTCACCGGCTTCGGGGTGGCTCCCGGCCTGGGATCGGCGCTGGCCGCCTCCGCGCTGAAGCCGTACGCGCCGTCGTACCTGGCGCCCGAGGTGTTCACCGGTGGCCGGGTGGGACGCCCGGCCGACGTGTTCGCCTGGGGCGCGGTCGTGCTGTACGCGGCCACCGGAGAGGACGCGTTCGCGGCGGGCAGCCTGGGGGCCGTGATGCACCGCGTCCTCTCCCTCGACCCCGACCTGGACCCGCTGCCCCGCTCGCTGCGCCCCCTCGCCCGCGCCGCGCTGGCCAAGGACGCCTCCGCCCGCCCGGCCGCCCGCGACCTGCTCCTCGACCTGCTGGCCCTGCCCAAGCTGTCCGATCTGTCCGCTTCACTCCCTCTGCCGGATCTGCCGGATCTGCCGGATCTGCCGGATCTGCCGGATCTGCCGGATCTGCCGGATCTGCCGGACCTGCCGGATCTGCTCGCTGTGCCGGGTCCGTCCGGCGCGCCCACCGGCGACCGGACGCGCTCCGGTCCGGACGCGCCGGGGACGCCCGCGGCGACCGGACCCCGGGAGCCCGAGGTCGTCGCGCTGCTCAGGGCGGGTGCCCAGGCGGGGGCGAGGGTCCGTACGGCCTGCGACGACCCCGCGCTGGGCGACCTCGCCGAGGCCGCGTACGCCGCGCTCGGCCCGGAGGCCCGGAAGCGCGCGCCCGCGGTGTTCCTCAGGCTGGTGGCCGTCGCGGCCGACGGGGAGGCGGTCACCCGAGAGGTGAAGGTTTCCCCGGCGGCCGAACCCGTCCTCGGCGCCTTCGGCGGGCTGGCCGTGCGGCGTCCTGGCGGGACGTGGGCGCTGTCCCCGGCGCTGCCGTACGCCTGGCCCCGGCTGCGCGAATGGATCGAGGCCGGTCGCGTCCGTCTGGTGGCGCGCGACCGGTTCGCCCGGCTGCTGCCCGTGCTGCTCGCGGCCTCGGCCGTCCTGGTGACGGCGCTGGTCGCGGCGGTGATCGTGGCCGGGCGGACGGTCTGATCGGGCGGGCGGGTGGGTAGGACCCCCACGGGAAACGGCCATGAGTTTTCGGGGGGAGACATGGCGAGCTGCGAGACGTGCGGCAACGACTACGACATGAGCTTCGAGGTGCACGCCCAGGGCAGGGTGCACGTCTTCGACAGCTTCGAGTGCGCGATCCAGAAGATGGCGCCGATCTGCGAGCACTGCGGGGTCCGGATCGTCGGGCACGGCGTAGAGGCCGACCGGCGCTGGTTCTGCTGCGCCCACTGCGCCCGCATGGAGGGGGCGGACGCCATCGTGGACCGGACCGGCATGAAGGTCTGATCCTCGGGGCGGGCTTCACGACGGGAGGGGTCACCGGTCCGGACGGGGGACCGGGACACGGGACGACGGCCCCGGGAGGCCGGGCCCGTCCGCGCTCGCCGCCCGTCCCTCTGCCCGTGCCCGCGGCTCCGGTACGGGCAGAAGGAGGGCGGCGGCGAGGTCAGTGCGCCGGGGCGACGGCGGCGTTCGAGCGCCGCTCCACGACGATCACGACGATCGCCAGCGCCGTCAGCGCGGTGAGCTGCGCGAGGGCCGACCACAGGCCGGGCGCGACCGTGACGAGCGCGACGAGGGCGCCCCAGACCCGCGGGCCGTTGCCCGACATGCCCAGGACACGCCGGAACCAGGCGCCACCCGCCACGAACAGGGCGAAGCCCACCGCCAGGGCCAGGGCGGCGCTGAGCTTCAGCGGGTCGGTCGGATGGCCGATCGCCTTCTTGACGCCCGCGGAGACCGCGACGACGCCCAGCAGCATCGGGATGTGCGCGTAGAAGTAGGCGCCGAGGATCAACCGGGTGCGCCGCACGGGCTCCGCGCCCTCCAGGGCGTGCTCGGCGCGCGTCTCGTCGTCGCCGC
Source organism: Streptosporangium sp. NPDC050855 (assembly GCF_044456585.1). Taxonomy (NCBI): domain Bacteria; kingdom Bacillati; phylum Actinomycetota; class Actinomycetes; order Streptosporangiales; family Streptosporangiaceae; genus Streptosporangium; species Streptosporangium sp. NPDC050855. The sequence continues at coordinate 465,254 of NZ_JBITFY010000003.1, read as the reverse complement.
CGAAGTAGAGCCACCACAGGCAGGCGGCCAGCGCGAGGCCGAGCACCGCCGTCACGCCGAGGGCGAGGCCGACGTGGAGCCCCTTGGCGCCGATGCCCAGGGCCACGATCGACTCGCCGAGCACCACGATCACCAGCAGGCCGTGGCGCTCGACGATGTGCCCGGCCCGGAGGTTGAAGCCCTTCTGCCCGATGTAGTACGGGCTGCCCCACAGCAGGATCACCGCGGCGGCCCAGAGCAGGTAGTTGTACGGCGCGGAGACCAGGGCGGCCGCGCCCACCAGCGCCGTACCGCCGAGGTTGAACGGGAGCACCCTGGTGATGGCCGAGGTGCCCTGCAGGTACAGCCCGGCGTGCACGACGACCAGCAGCAGGTACCCGATCGCGAAGGCTACGCCGTCCCCGTCGAAGACGGCGGGGATCGACAGCGCCACGATCATGAATCCCGCCATGCCCAGCAGGATCAGCACCCTGCGGGCGGGCCTGGTGGGCGGGACGGCGTTGGTCAGCCAGGCGTACCCGGCGTACATCCACCAGATGACACCGAAGACCAGCAGCACCTGCAGCGCGCCCTCGACGGGGCGGCCCTCCTGCAGGCCGTCCACCAGGAGGCCGGTGAGCTGGGTGACGGTGAAGACGAAGACGAGGTCGAAGAAGAGTTCGAGTGTGGAGACACGGAGTTCGGTCTCCTGCGGTGCGGGCGCGGCCCGCTCCGCGAACCAGCCGGGGAGGCGCATCCGATCATTGTGCAGGTACGACATCTCCGTGTGAATCCATTTATGTCACATCGAAGCGCTTGGTCGCGGTACGTGCGCCATGTCCGTCGGCGACGGGCCGAGGCGTCGTGCGGCGGACGCCTCGGCCACAGGGGGAAGGGGGGTCGCCTGTCAGGGGGGAAGGATCGTCATGGTCGGGTCACGGAGCGCTCCGGCGGGCCTCTTCCGGGTGGTCTCCTCCCGGGTCGCCGTCCGGGCGGTCCCGCAGGGGTCCGTCCAGGACCGCCCGGACCTGCCGGGATCAGCACTCGATGAAGATGCTCTGCCAGCCGACGGGCGTCCTCTGCTCCGCGTTGTCGTCGGAGGGCAGCCGGAAGTGCATCAGGCCCTGCGCGTCGGGCTGGTTGTACATGCGGCCGGACTGGCCGTCGCCGTACCACTTGTAGGACCCGTGGTAGGGGATGTTGGACGGTCCGCAGGCGTCGATCACGACGGATCTGCCGGTGAAACCCGGGCCCTCGTAGGCGACGTACTGCGAGGCGTAGGCGGCACCGGCGGTGATCGCGACGATCCCGGCCGTCAGGGCGGACACGATGAGGGTTCTCTTCACTGCGCTCCTTGGGGTCGAGGGTTCTGCGCTTCTGCGATCCCACCCGGGTGCGGCGGCCGGGCCCGGAGGGTGCCCGGGACCCGGTCGCCGTCCCGCTGCGGAACAGGGCCCATCATGCACGAAGAGTGATCGAGCAACTACTTACCGTGACGACAGGTTGCGGTCACCTCGTCCCCGCGGCCCTCTTCGTTCCCGGGTCCTCTCGGTCCTCTCGGTCCTCGCGGGCCTCCGACGGCCGACATGCGAACGCCGTCATCGAGGCACCGTCACAGGCGGCCTCATGAGAACGCGTCCCGGTCCGGGGGACGGGTCAGCCTTCGGCGGGCTTGTCCTTCTTCCCGGCCACCAGGGTGTCGCCGGTCGTCTCCGGGGCGGGCGGGGGAGCCGGTGCGGCCGGGGCCGCGGCCCCGGTGGCTCCCGGAGGAGGCTTGCGGGTACGCGTACGGGGGCGGGCCGCGGGGAACTCGGCGGTGTCGGCCCCTCTTTCGTCGCTCCCCGCGCCGCTTTCGGGGACGGCCTTCGCGGCGGTGCTCCGGGAGGCGCCGCTCCCCGACGGGACGGAGCCCGCGGGGGAGGAGCCCGGATCGGAGAAGCCCGGATCCGAGAAGGCGGGGCCGGGACCGTCGCCGGGCCTCTTCCCCGAGTTCCCCGAGTTCCCCGAGACCGGCGCACCCGGTGCCGTCCGGGTGGACGGCCGGGCGGGCGGCTCGGGCTCGCGCAACGAGGCGATGACGTCGTCGGCCTCGGCCTCGGCGGCGAAGTCCTCGGCGGCCTCGGCCTCGCGGCGTTTGATCACCACCATGTGGTCGACCGACAGGCGGCCCGCGCCGCCGACCGCGAGCAGGATGGAGGCGGCACCGAGCGCGACGATGAGCTTGGCGTCACCCCCGGTGAGCGGCAGGCCGACCTGGCCGCTGGCCAGGACGAACACGGCGAGGGCCTCGGCGAACAGCAGCAGGCCGCAGGCGGGCACGGCCAGGCCGGCGACCATCAACGCCCCGCCGATGAGCTCCGTCAGCATGGTGACGGCCGCCCATATGTAGGGGCCGGGGGCCTCCAGGGTGGCGAACTGGGCGGCGGTGGCGTTCAGGCCCGCTTCGAGCTTGTGCCAGCCGTTGGCGAAGAAGATCCCGCCCACGCCCAGCCTGGCGGCCAGCGAGGCGAGATCGTGGAGGGTTCGTCGCACGGCTCCTCTTTCTGGTGAGATTCACCGTTCCTGCCCATGCCTGACCGATAGATGACCGAACCGGGGTCTTCCAAACCCCGGGACCGCCTCCGGGCCGCACGGCGGTGCGGCGCGCGGGGGATCCGGGGACCCGCCGGGGCGCTCCCACGGGGAGGGGCCGGAGCCCCCATGGCCCCTCACGACGGGTCGTCCCGTCCCTCCCGTGACCGGCCGGGCACCAGCAGCCCCACCGCCAGTGCGGTCGCGCCGAGCAGCAGGACGCTCACCACGATCGTCGAGTGCAGGCCCGAGACGAACGCGAGACGGGCCGCGGCGAGCAGGGCGTCCCCGCTCGCGCCGCCGATCTCCCGCGCGATGTGCGCGGCCGAGGCCAGCGACTGGCGGGCCTGGTCCATCGCGCCCGGGCCGATCCCGGGGACCTGGGCCAGCGAGGGGGCGTACACGATCGTGGTGATCGTGCCGAGCACCGCGACCCCGAGGCCGGCGCCCAGCTCGTAGGCGGTCTCCTCGGTGGCGGCGGCGCTGCCGGCGAGCGCCTCCGGGGTGGACGACATGATCGTGTCCGAGGCGGCCAGCAGGGTGACCTGGATGCCGAAGCCGATGCCGACGAAGCAGAACGTCAGGGCGATGGGATGCCCCTCGGTGCCCCAGGCCAGGGTGGGGGTGAGGGAGAGCGCGGTCAGCGCCAGCCCGCCGCTCATCGTGGCGCGCAGGCCGAACCAGCGCAGCAGGCGCGCCCCGGTCAGCCCGCCCGCGATCGAGGCGATCATCAGCGGGAGCAGCCGTACCGCCGCCTGGAGCGGGCTGTCGCCGAGGACCAGCTGGAGGTACTGGGCGAGCATGAGCTCCAGCCCGACCAGGGAGAAGACCGTGAGCAGCACCCCGCCCACCCCGGCGCAGAACGCGCGCCGCCGGAACAGGTCCAGGTCGAGCAGGGGGAAGGGCAGCCGTCGCTGCCGGCGGACGAACCAGGCCAGCAGCCAGGCCCCGGCCAGGAACGCCACCGCTCCCGCGGGGTGTCCGGCCCCGGCCTCCTTGAGGCCGAAGGCCACGCCGAGGATCCCCAGCACGGACAGCAGCGCGCTGAGCGCGTCCCACGGGCGGTCCGAGCGCGTCCGGCCTCCCGGCAGGAGCCTGGCCGCGGTGGGCAGCAGGACCAGCAGGATGGGGACGTTGATCAGGAAGACGGCGCCCCACCAGAAGTGCTCGACGAGCACCCCGCCGACGAGCGGGCCCACCGCGGCCCCGGCCGCCGCCACCGCGCTCCAGATCCCCAGCGCGACCGCACGCTCGTGCCGGTCGGTGAAGACCTGCCGGATGATGGACAGGGTGGCGGGCATGATCATCGCCCCGCCCACGCCGAGCAGGGCGCGGGCGGAGATCAGCGCGTACGGGGTCGGCGCGAACGCGGCCGCCGCCGAGGCGACGCCGAAGACCAGGTAGCCGGCCAGCACCAGGCGCTTGCGCCCGTAGCGGTCACCGAGCGTGCCGAAGGTCAGCAGCAGCGGCGCGACCACCAGCGAGTAGACGTCGATGATCCACAGCAGCTCCACCGAGCTCGGCTCCAGGGCCGCGGTCAGCGCGGGCACCGCGATGTGCAGCACCGTGGCGTCCACCGCGATCAGCAACAGGCTGAAGCAGAGCAGGGCGAGGATCGACCACCGGCCGGCACCGGATGCCCGCGGGTCGCCGTCGGCATGCCCGGTGTGGGCCACGACGCTGGTCATGGGCCGCTCAGGATTTGTCAGCCTGGACGAACATGCGTCGCAGCTTAGGCGAAGTCCGGCACTGCATGGGTTGGCATTCGATGATGCATCTATAGATATGTCCGTCTTGCAGGGATCCGTCCGGACCTCTCTAGAGAGATACAGGGCTATACCGTCGTCTAGGCAAACGGGGACCCCGGCACCGACCATGGCGGGCGTGGGGGATCAGCGCGAGGCCCGTGAGCCGTCGTGGTGAGCGGGCCCGGCGGGCCGGTCGGCCCCGATCCGGTCCCGCCGCCCCGGGACGCCGACGACCCCCGGCAGTGGTGCGCGGTGGCCGTCTCCTGGCTGGCCCGGGACCGGCCCGAGGCCGCCCTGGAGGCCGCCCGCAGGGCCCTGGATCTCGGTCCCCCCGGCGGAACCGGCACCGGGGACGGCACGGGGATCGCCGGGGCGACCGTCTCGGGGGTCGACATGTGGACCCGGGCGGGAACGGCAGGGCCCCGTACCGGGCCGGGCACCGCTCCCCCCGCGGGGATCCGCCCCGGGACCGGTGCCGATCCCCGCGCGGGGAGCGGCGCGGCCTCCGGCGCCGACTGGGGCTACCGCCTGGCCAGCCTGGCGTTCGAGCGGCTCGGCCGGGACGCCGAGGCCGTGGCCGCGGCCGAGGAGGCCGTACGCCTCGCGCCGGGCTCCTGGGCCGCGCGGATGCGCCTGGGCTCGGCGCTGCGCCGGGTGCCCGGACGCTGGCGCGAGGCGTGGGCGCAGGCCTCGCGGGCCGTCCGCTACGCGCCCGAAGAGCCCGACCCGCACGTCCTGGCCGGTGATCTCGCGCTGCTGCGCGGCCGGTACCGCCACGCCGAGGACTCCTACCGGGCCGCGCTGGGCCTCGCGCCGGACCACGTGGGCGCCCGGATCAACCTCGGCCTGGCCCTGCTGCGCTGGCAGGGCCCGCGCGCCCACCACGACCCTGCCTGGCCGGTGGACCCGCGGGAGACGGGACGGGCCAGGCGCGCGCTGGAGACGTGGTCGCGGCGGACCCGGCTGCTGCTGGCGGTCGCGCTCGTCGCGGTCTGCGCGGTGGAGTTCGGACTCGGCCTGGCCGGCGCGGCGAGGATCGGCGGCGCCCTGGTGCCGCTCGCCGTCCTGGCGATCACCCTGCGGCAGGCGCGCCGGGTCAGGCTCTGGCCGTACGTGCCCGGCATGCTCGTCCGCGATCCCTGGCTCGGCGTGTCGCTCCTGCTCACCCTGGCCGCGCTGGCCGCCTACGTCGTGATCGTCGCCGGCCTGCCGGCGCGGGTGCCGCCGTCACCCGCAGGGCCGCTCCCGCTGCTCCCGCCGCTTCCGCCGGGCGCGCCGGGGACCCTCTGGGCGGTCCTGGCCGGGCTGGTGCTGCTGTCCGGCGCGGTGCCGCTCGTGCCGCGGGTGCTGGCCGGGGTCTGGCGCGGCCGGCCGGTCAGGGCCCTGGCCGAGTTCGCCGCGGCCGGTGACGACCGTACGGCCCGGCGCGACCTCGACGTGACCCTCTGGCTGGTGGCGGGCCGGGCCTGGTCGGTGTCGGCGGCGGCCGCGGTGGTGGTGACCGTCGCCGCCGGGAGCGGGCGGCTCCTGGCGCTGGCCGCCCTCGCCGTGCCGTTCGCCCTGGGCCGGCTGCGTGCCCGGCCCGGACTGGCGCCCTGCCTGGGCCGGGCGGCGGCCGCGGACCGCGGGCTGGCGGCCGCCCTGGTCCTGCCCGCCGTGGCCGCCCCGCTGCTCGGGGTGGCCGCCGTGGCGCCGTGGCTCGGAGCCGGCCCGGTGGGCGCGTGGGCCTGGCGGGCCGCCCTGGTCCTGCTGGCCGTGCCGGTGGCGGTGTACGCCGCCGGGTCGACGCGGGCGTGGTGGCGGGGGGCGGCCGGGCCGGGACGGGCCTCGCTGGTCATGTGCGACGGCTGCGGCGCCCGGCTCCCCGGCGACGCCGGACCGCCGGTGGGGCTCACCGGGGAGGTGCGCGCCGCCCTCACCTACGCGCGGGAGGTGGTGCTCGCCTACACCGGCCCCGACGGCCCGCGCACGCTGGCCGTCGGCGCGGTCAGCTCGATCGGACCCGGGGGCGAGCTGCGCCTGATCGCGGCGTCCGACGCCTGGGAGGCCGCCGAACGCGACCCGAGGGTGGCGGTCTTCGTCGCCGACCCTCTCGACCGCCGCTTCTGGGCTGAGGTGCGCGGCATCGCGATCGGCGACGCCGAGGCCGCCCTGCTGAGGATCACTCCCAAGGAGGTGACGATCGCCGACTACCCCGGACGCCACCAGGGACGCTCCACCCGCGACTGACCAGCCCGCGCGGGCCCCCGGAGCGTCCGGACGGCCCCCGTGACCCGAGTGACCCGAGCGCCTCCCGCGGGCCTGCCCGCCCTGACGCCCCCCGCCTCGACCACCCCGACGACCCCGACGACCCCCGTGACCGGACCGCCCCGCGACGGGCCCCGGCTCGCTACCGGAGCGCTCCCCGGCCGGACGGCCCCGCCACGGGCCCGTCACCGGGACGCTCCCGCACGCCGCCGGCTTGCCGGGCGGTGACATTTCTCTGCCCTTTCCCGGGTTTCCGCCCCCGCCCCGGCCCGGCCGTCCTCCCGCCCGCGGTCGCGGACAGCGGGCCGGAGCGCAACCGCCGGCCGTGACCGGCCGGTCACGCGCGGCGGCGGCCCGGTCACCGCCCGCCACGGGCGGGACGCGGGAACGGCCCGGGGGCGGGTGGGGCGGCCGGGACGGCGCCGGGCGGGACACGCCGCCTCGGACGCCGTTTTCATCCGCTCTCATCTGATATCTGATCGTGCCCGACCGGCGGCGTGGCGCGACGCACAGGCACGCGCAAACGTCCCCCCGGTGCGGTATAACCGGGGGCGGACCGGGGAGGCGTGATGCGGGAATCCAGCAGGGCCCGGCCGGCGGGGCGCGCGGCCGCACGTGATCTGTTCGAGCAGGTGCGGTCGGGCTACTTCCGGCTCGCACCCCCCCTGCGCAGGCTGCTCTACGTCGCCGTGCTGGTCGCGGCGGTCGCGCTGGCGCTGGGCACCGGCTGGTCGGTCCTGGGCACGCTCTTCGTCACGCTGACGCTGCTCGGCTTCGCCGCGCTCACCCTGAGCTTCCCGCGCGCCGCCGCCACCCTGCTGGTGGTCCTGGTCTGGCTGGCCGTCCTGACCGTCGTCCAGGGAGGGTACGGCTGGGGCTCACCGGTCCTGACGGCGCTGACGGTGCTCGCCCCCCTGGTGGCCGGCGCCGCCCACCTCATCCGCTGGGTCCCGCCGTGGGCGACCACCGCCATGGCCCTGGGCGCGGCCGGTCTGGTCGCGCTGCTGTTCGGCACGCTGCTCACCGCCCTGGCGCCCGCCGTCGCGATCTGGGCCGCGTACGCCGCGGCGGCCGGGGTGCTGGTCCACCGGTTCCTCCAGGCGCGCCGGGCACTGGCCACGGCGACGGCCGAGCAGCCGCAGGCCGGCCTCAGGGTCCGCGAGGGCGGGCACGCCGTCCCCGCCCCGCCCGCCCGGCAGGACGCGCCCCCGCCCATCTCGGTCGAGGAGGCCCTCGGCGAGCTGGACGCCATGATCGGCCTGGCCCCGGTCAAGGAGCAGGTCCGCTCCATCGCCGCCTCGATCGAGGCGGCCAGGCTGCGCAGGGAGGCGGGGTACGCCACCGAGCCGCCGATGCGGCACTTCGTCTTCGTCGGCCCGCCAGGCACCGGCAAGACCAGCGTGGCCAGGACCGTCGCCAAGATCTTCTACGCCTTCGGCCTGCTGGAGACCCCCTACGTGGTGGAGGCCCAGCGGGCCGACCTGGTGGGGGAGTTCCTCGGCGCCACCGCGATCAAGACGAACGAGCTGGTCGACCGGGCGCTGGGCGGGGTGCTCTTCATCGACGAGGCGTACAGCCTGATCAACTCCGGCGACGGCCAGCCCGACAGGTTCGGCGCCGAGGCCGTGCAGACGCTGCTCAAACGGGCCGAGGACGACCGCGACCGCCTGATCGTCATTCTGGCCGGGTACGAGAAGGAGATGACCGCCTTCCTGGCCTCCAACCCGGGTCTGGCCAGCAGGTTCTCCAGCCGGGTCCGCTTTCCCAGCTACGCCCCCGACGAACTGGTGCGGATCACCGAGCTGCTGCAGCGGCGCCGGGGCGACCGGATGGCGCCGGAGGCGATGCCCGCCCTGCTCGCCCGCTTCGAGGACGTCCACCGGCGGGCGATCGTCGACGAGCTGGGCAACGCCCGGTTCGTCCGCAGCCTGGTGGAGGCCGCCGCGCAGGCCAGGGACGTGCGGGTGGTGGGGGCGGGTGGCGCGCCCACCACCGAGGACCTCGTCACCACCGCCGAGGGCGACGTCGTCAAGGCCTTCGACGAGCTCACCGCCCGCTACCGGAGCTACCAGGCGGCCCCCTCTCTGGAGGAGGCGCTCGCCGACCTCGACCGGATGGCTGGCCTGGAGCCCGTCAAGCGGCAGGTGCACGCGATCACCGCGCAGCTCAGGGTGGCCAGGATGCGCGAGGAGCGGGGCCTGCCCACCCCGCCGCAGATGCGGCACTTCGTCTTCGCGGGCCCGCCGGGCACCGGCAAGACCACGGTGGCCCGCATCCTGGGCCGGATCTTCGCCGCGCTGGGGCTGCTCCCCCAGCCCGACGTGGTGGAGGCGCAGCGGGCCGACCTGGTCGGCCAGCACCTGGGCGCCACCGCGATCAAGACGAATGAGCTGGTCGACCGGGCGCTGGGCGGGGTGCTCTTCATCGACGAGGCCTACGGCCTGGTCAACTCCGGCTACAGCGGCGGCGACGCCTTCGGCACCGAGGCCGTGCAGACGCTGCTCAAGCGGGCCGAGGACGACCGCGACCGGCTGGTGGTCATCCTGGCCGGGTACGAGCGGGAGATGAGCGCCTTCCTGGCCTCCAACCCCGGCCTGGCCAGCAGGTTCAACCAGAGGGTGCTGTTCCCCTCCTACTCCCCGCGGGAGCTCACCGAGATCGCGGTGCTGCTCGCCGACGAGTCGGGCGACAGGTTCGACGACGCGGCCCGGCGCGACCTGGCCGAGGTCTTCACCTGGGTCTGCGACGAGGGCCTGATCGACGGCCTGGGCAACGGCAGGTTCGCCCGCTCGCTCTTCGAGCGCGCCGCGATGCGCAGGGACGTCCGCCTGGCCGCCCTGGGCGACGCCACCGCCAGCGCCGCCGACCTCACCACCATCACCAGCGCCGACCTGCGCGCCGCCGTGGACGAGCTCGCCGGGAAGTGACATCGGCCCCGCCGGCGTCATCGTTCACCGAGATGCCTCCGATTCGGTACGCTATGCAGCCTGTCGGTCGCCGAGTGTAGCAAGATGGTGACTCACAGCGGCGGGCCACGGAGGAGGAAAGATGGCGGGATTCCTGGCCCGCAGGCTGCTCAACTACCTGGCGTTGATCGTCGTGGCCACCAGCCTGGCCTACATGCTGGCCGCCTCCGCGCTCGACCCGCGCTCCAACTACGAGGGACGCAACCCCCCGATCCCGCCCGCGGTCGTCGACGCGCGCCTGTCCGACCTCAACCTGAACGACCGCGTCCCGCTCCTGGAGCGCTACCTGACCTGGGGCGGCGGTGTCGTCCGCGGCGACCTCGGCCGCAGCGTCACCGGCGGCTCGGTCGGGGAGGACCTCGGCCGCCGGATCGGCGTCACCCTGCGCCTGATCACGATAGGGCTGGTCCTCGGTAGCGTCACCGGCATCGCGATCGGCGCCTACGCCGCGGTCAGGCAGTACGGCGCCTTCGACCGGCTCTCGACCGGCCTGTCCTTCGGCGTGCTGGCGATCCCCACCGTGGTGCTCGCCAACATCCTGATCATCGCCGCGGTCCGGTTCAACGAGGCGGTCGGCGCCCAGGTCTTCCTGGTCAGCGGCGAGGCGACCCCCGGCCTGCAGGGCGGCCCGGCCGCGGCCCTGCTCGACCGGGCGCAGCACCTGGTGCTGCCCACCCTGTCGCTCTCGCTGAGCCTGGTCGCGATCTACAGCCGCTACCAGCGCAACATGATGCTGGACGTGCTCGGCGCCGACTTCGTCCGCACGGCCATGGCCAAGGGGCTCAGCCGCCGCGCCGCGCTGACCCGGCACGCGCTGCGCACCGCGCTCGTCCCCGCGGTCACCTACTTCGCCTTCACCTTCGGGACGCTGCTGGTCGGCACCACCTTCACCGAGAAGATCTTCGGCTGGCACGGCATGGGGGAGCGGCTGGTCGACTCGATCTCCACCAACGACGTCAACACCGTGGCCGCGATCAGCTGCCTCGCCGCGCTGGCCGTGCTGCTGGCCGCGCTGGCCTCCGACGTGCTGCACGCCGTCCTCGACCCGCGCGTCCGGGCGGGGTGAGCAGGGATGACCGTCGCCGACGAGGAGCTCGCCGAGCAGCGGGCCCGTGACACCGTCCGGGCGCCCGCGACCAGGCCGCGCCGGGTCGCCGGCCGCCTGCTGGCGAGGGGCCGGGGCCGGGCGGGCTGCGCGCTGCTCACGCTGATCTTCCTGCTGGCCTTCGCCGGCCCGTACCTCACCCGGTGGGGTTACACCGACAAGGACTTCACGGCCTTCCTCGCCCCGCCGTCGGCCGATCACTGGTGGGGGACCCTGCAGACCGGCGCCGACGTGTACGCGGTCACGCTCCGCGGCATGCAGAGGTCGCTGATCGTCGGCCTGCTCGCCGCGGTGGTCGGCACCGCGCTCGCCGCGGTGGTCGGCGCCTTCGCCGGGTACTTCGGCGGCTGGACCGACCGCTCGCTGACCTGGTTCACCGACCTGCTGCTGGTGCTGCCGGCCTTCCTGATCCTGGCGATCATGTCCCCGCTCTTCGCCGGGGGCCAGTGGCCGGTGTTCGTGCTGGTGCTCGCGCTCTTCCTGTGGATGGTCACCTCGAAGATCGTCCGGAGCATGACCGTCTCGCTCAGGGAACGGGAGTTCATCCAGGCGGCCAGGTTCATGGGCGTGCCGCCGACGACGATCATCTTCCGGCACGTCCTGCCCAACATGTCCTCACTGCTGGTCGTCGACGCCACGCTGAACGTCAGCGCCGCGATCCTCACCGAGACCTCCCTGTCCTACTTCGGCTTCGGCATCCAGCCCCCCGACGTCTCGCTGGGCGGCCTCATCGCCGACGGCGCCCGCACGGCCGTCTACGCGCCCTGGACGTTCTGGTTCTGCGCGGGCCTGCTGATCCTCACGGTGCTCGCGGTGAACCTGGTCGGCGACGCCCTGCGGGACGCGCTGGACCCGGCCTCGCACCGGGACGGGGGAACGCGATGACGACCGAACGCTCCGCGGGCTCCGCGGGCTCTACGGGCTCCGCGGGCTCCGCGCCCCCGTCGGGCCCCGCGAGCCCGGCGAACCCCGCGGGCTCCGCGGGCGCGCGGCCGTGGGCCGGGCCGATCGGCCACCGCGACCCCGGCTCCCTGCCCGGCTCCCTGCCCGGCCCGCTGCCCGGTCACGGCGGCCCGCCGCAGGCCCTGCCCGACCCCGTGCTGGAGGTGCGCGACCTGCACGTCACCTTCGGCACCGGCCCGGCCGCGGTGCGCGCCGTCCGGGGGATGGGGTACGCGGTCCGCCCGGGCGAGGTGCTGGGCGTCGTGGGCGAGTCCGGCTCCGGCAAGTCGGTCACCTCGCTGGCCGTGATGGGCCTGCTCCCGCGGCACGCCCGCGTCACCGGCTCGGTGCGGCTGCACGGCCGGGAGATCCTGGGCGCCCCGGAGCGGACGCTCACCGCCTTCCGGGGCCGGACGGTCTCGATGGTCTTCCAGGACCCGCTCTCCGCGCTCACCCCGGTCTACCGGGTCGGCGACCAGATCGCCGAGGCGATCCGCGTGCACCGGAGGGTCGGCGCCGCGCAGGCCGCCAGGCGCGCGGTCGAGCTGCTGGACCTGGTCGGCATCCCGGACGCCGCGCGCCGCTCCAGGGCGTTCCCGCACGAGTTCTCCGGCGGCATGCGCCAGCGCGTGGTGATCGCGATGGCGATCGCCAACGACCCCGACGTGATCCTCTGCGACGAGCCCACCACCGCGCTCGACGTGACCATCCAGGCGCAGGTGCTCGAGGTGCTCAGGACGGCGCAGCGGGAGACCGGCGCGGCGATCGTCGTCATCACCCACGACCTCGGGGTGGTGGCCGGGTTCGCCGACCGGGTCCTGGTCATGTACGCCGGGCGCCCGGTCGAGGTCGGCTCCGTGGAGGAGGTCTACCACCGCCCCCGCATGCCGTACACCATGGGCCTGCTCGGTTCGATCCCGCGCCTGGACGAGGGCCGGGAGCGGCCGCTGGTGCCCATCGCGGGAAGCCCCCCGTCACCGGCCGCGCTGCCCCCGGGCTGCCCGTTCGAGCCGCGCTGCCCGATCGCCGTGGCCGCCTGCGCCGAGGGCGAGCCCGAGGCGGTGCCGGTCGGTTCGCCGGATCACCTCGCCGCCTGCCTGCGCGCCGGCGAGATCGAGGAGACCGGCCGGACCCCGGCCCAGGTGTACGGTGTGCGCGACCCGGCGCGGCCCGCCGGGGAACGGCGGCGCCCGCGCGGCGAGCGCGAGGTGGTCCTGGCCGTCGAGGACCTGGTCAGGCACCACCCCCTGATGAAGGGGACGTTCCTGCGGCGCCGGGTCGGCACGGTCCGCGCGGTGGACGGCGTCGGCTTCGACGTCCGCGAGGGCGAGACCCTCGGCCTGGTCGGGGAGTCCGGCTGCGGCAAGACGACCACCCTGATGGAGATCCTGGAACTGGCCGCCCCGCAGCGGGGCCGGATCACGGTGCTGGGCCACGACACCTCCCGGATGACCGCCCGCGACCGGATGGCCGTCCGGCGCGACGTGCAGGTGGTCTTCCAGGACCCGATGGCCTCCCTCGACCCCAGGATGAGCGTGTACGACATCCTCGCCGAACCGCTGCGCACGCACGGGCGCCGCGACCCCGGGCCGAGGATCCGCGAGCTGCTCGACCTGGTCGGCCTGGAACCCTCCCACGCCGCCCGCTACCCGCAGGATCTGTCCGGAGGGCAGCGCCAGCGGGTGGGCATCGCCCGCGCCCTCGCGCTGGAGCCCCGGCTGGTCGTGCTGGACGAGCCGGTCTCGGCGCTGGACGTCTCGATCCAGGCGGGGGTGCTCAACCTGCTGGAGGAGCTGCGGGCCCGGCTGGGGCTGTCGTACCTGTTCGTGGCGCACGACCTGGCCGTGGTGCGGCACATCGCGGACCGGGTCGCGGTCATGTACCTGGGCGCGATCGTCGAGATCGGGCGGGTGGAGCGGGTCTACGACACGCCGCTGCATCCCTACACGCGGGCCCTGCTGTCGGCGATCCCGCTGCCGGACCCGCTTCTGGAACGTTCCAGGAGGAGGATCGTGCTCGACGGCGACCTTCCCGGCCCGGCCGATCCCCCCTCGGGCTGCCGCTTCCGCACCCGCTGCCCCCTGTTCCGGACCCTCGACGAGGCCGGCCGGGGACGCTGCGCGGGCGAGGAGCCGCCGATCCGGTCGCTGGGGGAGGACCACGGCGTCGCCTGCCACTTCGCCGAGAGGTCCGGTGACCTGCCCGCAGGGCCGGTCGCCCGGTCCCGCCCGTCCGCCCAGCCACAGGTCCCGGGAGGAACACAGTGACATCGATCCGGCGGCCGGACGCGTTCCCGGTGCCGCTGTCCCGCGCGGTCCTGGTCCTGGTCCTGCTGCTCCCGCCGATCCTGGCCGGCTGCGGCGACCGGGACGGAGCGCAGGGACGGCCCGCCTCCGCGGTCCGCGCCTACGACGTCAACCCGGTCGCCCGCGACCGGGTCGCCGACGGCGGCGTGCTCCGCTGGGGCCTGAACGAGTATCCGTCCAACTGGAACCTCAACCACGTCGACGGCAACCTGGCCACGGTCAAGAAGGTCGTGGACGCCCTAATGCCCTCGCCCTTCCGCTCGGACGCCAAGGGGCAGATCTCCCCGGACACCGACTACCTGACCCGGGCGAGGGTCACCTCCGCCGGGTCCCGGCAGGTCGTCACGCTGACCCTGGACCCGCGCGCCCGATGGTCCGACGGCACCCCCATCACCTGGGAGGACTACCGGGCCCAGTGGCAGGCGATGAGCGGCCGCGACGGCGAGTACCGGGTGGCGAGCACCACCGGCTACCAGGACATCGAGAAGGTGACCAGGGGCGAGGACGACCACCAGGTGGTGGTGACCTTCGCCAAGCCCTTCGGCGACTGGCAGTCGCTGTTCACCCCGCTCTACCCCCGCACCACCAACGCCACCCCGGGGGCGTTCAACGGCGCCTGGCTGAACCGGATCCCGGTGACGGCGGGCCCGTTCAGGTTCGTCTCGTTCGACCCGACCGCCAAGACCGTCACCCTGGCCAGGGACGACCGCTGGTGGGGGGACCGCGCCAAGCTGGACCGGATCATCTACCGCTCCCTGGAGAGCGACGCCCTGGTCGGCGCGTTCAGCAACGGCGAGCTCGACACCTTCGACATCGCACCGTCCGCCCCCGACTACGCCCGCGCCAAGGCCACCCCGGGCGCGATCGTCCGGCAGGCGGCCGGGCCGGACTTCCGGCACATCACGATGAACGGGGAGAGCGCCCTCCTGTCCGATGTCAGGGTCCGCCGGGCCGTCGCCATGGGCATCGACCGCCAGGCCATCGCCCAGTCCGACCTGCAGGGGCTCGACTGGCCGATCGTCCTGCTGAACAACCACTTCTTCATGAACACCCAGGAGGGCTACCGGGACAACGCCGGGGAGATCGGCCGCTACGACCCCGCCAGGGCGGCGCGGGAGCTGGACGCCGCGGGATGGCGGCTGGAGGGCCGGACCCGCAGGAAGGACGGCAGGGAGCTGACCCTGCGCTTCGTGCTGCCGTCCGGCCTGCAGCTCACCAAGTCCGAGGCCGAGCTCGTCCAGGACATGCTCGCCCGGATCGGCGTCGGGGTCACCCTGCAGTCGGTGCCCACCGACGACTACTTCACCAGGTACATCATCCCCGGCAACTACGACATCACCGCGTTCGCGTACGCGGGCACGCCCTTCCCCGTCTCCAGCGCCTACGGCCAGTACGCCGACGCCGTCCGGCGCGCCGACGGCACCCGACAGTGGAACGCCAACCTCGGCCGCATCGGCTCCCCGCGTATCGACGCCGCCATGAACAGGGCGACCGCGGACCTGGACGACGCCGAGGCCGTCGCCGACACCAACGCCGCCGACAGGCTCATCTGGCAGGCGGTCAACGTGGTGACGCTCTACCAGCGCCCGCAGAACGTCGCGGTCAAGGACACCCTGGCCAACTTCGGGGCCCGCGGGTTCCACAACCTGCGCTACCAGGACATCGGCTACCTCCGGTGAGGGGTCACGGTCCGAGGTCTCGGCCCCGCTCCAGCAGGGCGTCCACCGCCTCGACGGCCCGGGCCAGCCGGGCGGCGGGCGGGCCGGTGACGACCAGGTGCGGCATCCCTCCCGCGGCCAGCTCCTCGCGGAAACGGGCGTCCATCCGGTGCCGGATCGCCTCCCCGTCGCGCCAGCCGTCCTGCTCGAAGGGCACGTCCCGCACCGAGGTGAGGATCCACAGGTCGTGCCGGGCGCGGCGGTGCACGGCGATCACCTCGGGGGAGGGGACGCCGAGGTAGCGCTCGTGCCACAGGGCGGTGGTGAAGGCATCGGTGTCGCAGACCAGCAGCGGCGACCCCGTCCGGGCCGCGGCCTCCTCCCAGGCGAGCTGGCGCTCGGCGATGAGGGTGAACTCGGCCGGCTCCCAGCGCAGGTCGTCCAGCCACGGTTCGGGCAGCCCGCGGTCCTTGGCGCGGCGGCGGGCGCGGGCGAGCTTCTCCTCGGAGTACGTCCTGCCGTACTCGGGCACCCAGCGGGTCGCCGCCCACGGTCCGCCCCGGGCCGCGTAGTGGGCGGCCAGGGACCTGGCCAGCGTGGTGGTGCCGCTGGACTCCGCGCCGACGACCACGACGCGCCGTGCCAGGTGGGCGCGCACCGGCGCCGACAGATGCTCCCAGCAGGAGACCGGGTCGTTCCTGACCATCGTCCCGCTGACCGGGAACCGTTCCCGTCCGGCGTCGACGTCGACGGCCACGGCGCCGAACCGGCGGGCCAGCTCCGGCCCGTACGCCTCCGAGGAGAGGACCGCGTCGATCTGCGGCACCCGCCCGTGCGCCAGGGCCAGGGCGTGCCGGAACACCTCGACGTGCGCCGACCAGATCTCCGGGTCGTCGTAGTCGATCTCGACGTCGTCGACCACCGGGGCGATCGTCACGTGGGCCTGCGGGTGCGCCTCGCGCAGCCAGGCGGCGCGCAGCGCCAGCGGCAGGGTCTCCTCGGTCGAGGCGGCGACCACCACGCTCACCGACGCGCACCGCGCGGCGGCGGTGTCGATCAGGTGGTGGTGGCCGGCGTGCGGGGGGTAGAACTTGCCGATCACCAGCCCGTGGGCGAACTCCGGGCCGCTCACGGCCGCGCCACCCGCTCGTCCGGCGGCGCGGCGGGGGGCGTCGCCGACAGGGAGCGGGCCGCCAGGTCCGCGCGCCAGGCCAGCAGCCCGGCGACGCAGAGCCCCAGGAAGATCACGTACAGGGCCGCGGTCAGGTGCAGGCCCTTGTAGAGGTAGAGGGGGATGTAGATCACGTCGGCGGCGATCCACAGCCACCACGACTCGACCAGCTTGCGGCTCTGCCCGTAGGTGGCCAGCAGCGACAGGGCGGTGGTCAGGGCGTCCCAGAACGGCACGTCCGAGTCGGTCCTCGTGGACAGGACGGCGGTGAGCGCCGCGGTGAGCGCGATCCCGCACCCGGCCAGCACCGCCCATTCGCCGCGCCCGGTGCGGCGGACCGGGAGCGGGGTCCGCCCGGCCCCGCCGTAGAGCCACTGCCACCATCCGTACAGGCCGAGGACGACGTAGACGACCTGCAGGGCCGCGTCGGCGTAGAGTTCGACGGTCAGGAACACCGCGCCGAACAGGGTCACGCTGGCGACGCCGATCGGCCAGTTCCAGACGTTCTGGCGGACGACCAGCCAGACCGTGAGGACGCCGGTGACGAACCCCAGGAGCTCGGCCCAGCTGGTCGGGGTGGTGCCCAGGGTGAACGCCGGCCGCATCAGGGGGGCCAGTATCTCGGCGAGTGACATGCGATCTCCTCAATCGTCATAGTGACGATAACCGGTCCCGGAGCGGCCGGTGCCCCCGGGGTCCTGTGATTCCGGGGGGCCGGTGATTCCGGGTTCCGGTGATTCCGAGGCCCGGTGAGAACGCCCCGTCGCCACCCCGTCGTCACCCCGTCGCCGTCCCGTCACGGTGGCGTCGCCGGTCGCCCCCGGGCCGGGTCACGCGGGCGGGCCGGGCCGGTCAGACGAGGCGGAAGCGTACCCGGTCGCCGGGGCGGAGCTGGGCGGCCACGGCGAGATCGGCCGAGGTCAGGACCGCTATGACCGGGTAACCACCGGTGGGCGGGTGGTCGGCGAGGAAGACGATCGGCTGTCCGCTGGGCGGTACCTGGACCGACCCGGCCACCATGCCCTCACTGGGCAGCTCGCCCTGCCGGGCCCGTTCCAGCGGGGCCCCGCGCATCCGCACGCCGACCCTGTTGCTGTCCTGGCTGACCTCGTACGGCTCCGCGCAGAGGGCGGCCGTCGCGCCGGGGGCGAACCAGTCGTCCCGGGGACCCGGCAGGACCCGCAGGACGCCCGTGCCCGGCGGGGGCGAGGGCGGCGGGGGCGCGGCGTCCACGGTGATCGCGGCCAGGCCGGAGGCCGGTCCCAGCGGCAGGACGGTCCCGGCGCGGAGCGGGCCGGGGCCGAGCCCGGACAGGGAGTCGGTCGAGCGGCTCCCCATCGTGACGGGCGCGTCGATGCCGCCCCGGACGGCGACGTAGCTGCGCAGGCCGCTCTCGGGCGGCCCCACCCGCAGCCGCGCGCCCGCCGGGACCCAGAAGGGCGCGTACATCCCCTGCGGCACGACCCCGCCCGGCTCGCGCGTGAACCGGTTCGAGGGCTCGTGCCGGGGCTCGTGCGAGGACTCACGCGGGGGTTCGTGCGGGGGTTCGCGCGGGGGTTCGTGCGGGGAGAGGACCTCCAGCGGGCAGGGGGCGCCGGTCACGACGGCCCAGGCTCCGGTGACGAAGCGCAGCTCGGTCCCGCCGAAGGTCAGCTCGATCCCGGCCGCGTCCTCGGGGTTGCCGACCAGGCGGTTGGCCAGCCGCAGGGCCGGCCCGTCCGCGGCACCCGAGCGCGGCACCCCGAGATGGGCGTACCCGGGCCGCCCCAGATCCTGCACGGTGGCGTACGGCCCCGGCGCGATCACCTCGATCATGGTCCGTGAACCGCCTGGAAGCGCACCCGCGTCCCCGGCGTGAGCAGCGCGGGCGGGTCGGCGTCCACGTCCCACACGGCCGTGGCCGAGCGGCCCAGCAGCCGCCACCCGCCGGGGGAGGCCGAGGGGTAGACCGCCGAGTAGGGGCCGGCGATCGCCACCGACCCGGCGGGCACCGACGTGCGCGGGGTGTCCAGCCGGGACACGTGCAGCGCGGGGTCCAGCCCGGTGAGGTAGGCGAACCCCGGGGCGAAGCCCAGCCAGCCCACGGTCAGCTCCCGGCCGGTGTGCCGCTCGACCACCTCCCGCCGGGAGAGCCCGCTCAGCGCGGCCACCTCGTCGAGGTCGGCGCCGTCGTACACCACCGGAAGGGTCACGGCCGCCGGGCGGGCGGCGTCGCCCGCGTCCGCCCCGGCCGCCGCCTCCAGCAGACGGGCGAGCTCGTCGCGCAGCCGCGCCGGGTCGCCCCCCGGGGCGACGACCAGGACCGTGGCCGGGCCCGGCACGATCTCCGCCACCCGGGCCGGCCGGTCGGCGCGCAGCAGGGCGTCGAGGCGGTGGGAGACCTCCAGCGAGCCGGTCTCCACCAGCAGCGCGTGCTCCCCGGCCCGCCGGATCACCGGGCGTCCCCCGCCCCGGGCCCGCTCACGCGGGTCCCCGCACGTCCGCGTCTGTCGCGTCTGCCGCGCCTTCCGTGCCTTCCGTGCGACGGCCCCTCCGCGGGCCCCTCACGCGAAGGACCTCAACGTCACCCCGGCGTCCACCAGGCCGTCCCGTACGGCCCGGGCCAGCAGCACGGCGCCGGGGGTGTCGCCGTGCACGCAGATCGAGCGCGCCTGCACGGCGACCCGCGTGCCGTCCACCGCGTCGACCACCCCCTCGGTGGCCATCCGCACCGCCCGGCGGGCGACCGTGGCGGGGTCGTGCAGCACAGCGCCGGGGGAGCGGCGGGAGACCAGCGTGCCGGCCCCGGTGTAGGCGCGGTCGGCGAACGCCTCCACGACGGTGGTGACGCCCTCGCGGGCGGCGATCTCGTGGACGGCCGAGCCGGGCAGGGTCAGCACCGGCAGGCTCGCGTCGTGGTCGGCGACCGCGGCCACCACCGCCTCGGCCTGCTCGGGGTCGCGGCAGATCCGGTTGTACAGGGCGCCGTGCGGCTTGACGTAGGAGACCCGGCCGCCCATCGCCCTGGCGATGCCGTCGACCGCCGCGAGCTGGTACAGCACCTCGGCGCAGAGCTCCTCGGGGTCGACGTCCATCTCGCGGCGGCCGAACCCGGCCAGGTCCCGGTAGGAGACCTGGGCGCCGATCGCCACCCCCCGGTCGACCGCGGCCGCGCACGTGCGGCGGATGGTCAGCGGGTCACCGGCGTGGAAGCCGCAGGCCACGTTGGCGCTGGTCACCACCTCCAGCAGGGCCGCGTCGTCGCCCAGCCGCCAGATGCCGAAACCCTCGCCCAGGTCGGCGTTCAGATCGATGACCATGGTCCACCTACACCGGGGGCTCGTCGGGAATGTCGGCGATGTCGTCGAGGGCGATGGCCAGCTCCTCGGGGTCGTCGCCGATGCGCTCGGCGATCTCGATCAGCACGTGCAGCACGTCGTGCCGGTCGTGGCCCAGGTCGAGCAGCCGCTGCGCGGCCTCCCACAGCTGGGGCGGGTCGCCCTCCCACAGGCGGGCGGCGATCTCCTCGTGCCAGGCCAGGTGCTCGTCGTAGTCGTGCCTGTTGAGCTCGCCGGCGTGGTCGATGCCCAGCAGGATCCGCCGGTCGCCCTCGTCGGCCGGGTTGAGCAGGCCGAGCTTGATCTCGCCGTGCGTGCCCTGCAGGAAGGGGAACGCGAACACCCTCCTGGCCAGCGCCGACAGGTCGCCGTCGGGCAGCAGCCGCTCCAGCAGGTCGCGGTCGAGCCCGAAGGTCGTCGGGTCGCGGTAGGCCTCGGCGAACTTGCCGGTCGCCTCCCAGACCGCGTCGAGCGTGGCCCGCAGCCCCTCGTCGGGCAGGCCGGTCCTGGCGGCGGCGAACCGCGCCCAGGCCCCCAGCACGTGCGGCACCGCCTCCTGCTCGGCGCCGTTCAGCATCACCTTGCGCGGCAGCCAGTCGAGCAGGAACGTCTCGCACTTGGTCGGGCTCACCCGCAGCGGGCGGCCGAAGTCCTGGTCGCAGCCGTAGTCGATGATGTGGTCGGCACACCGGGAGGCCGCCGACGGGTCGGACAGGTGCTCGGCCGCGTCCGAGGAGAGGAACTCCGCGGCCAGCATGGCCCGGCGGTCGCGGCTGTAGGGGGCCTCGCTGTGCAGCGGGGCCGGCCGCTTGCGGCCGGGCGGCAGCGCCTTGATCCGGGCCCGCGCGAAGGCGTGGTAGGCGCTGTAGCTGTCGCTGACCGGCACCGCCGCCCTGCGGTGGCCGTACTCGGCGGTGGCCTTCATCGCCGACTCCAGCAGCGCCCTGGCCTGCTGTGGCTCGATCTCCTCGAACCTGAGCATCGGGTTGCCCTCGGACTCGGCCCGTACCTGCTCCAGCAGCTTGTCGACGTGTGAGGAGACCCAGGCGTCGCGGGCCATGCCGCGCATGTTGTAGTCGACGATCATCACCAGTGCGTGCCGGTCCTCGGCGCTGTCGGACCCCCGGTAGCCGAAGGTGCACACCACGGTGTCCTGGTCGCCGTAGGCGTCGCGGGAGACGAAGCAGCCGGTGGGCTTGACCACGCCCAGCCGGTCGGCCCAGCGCGGCCTGGCCACGTCGCGCTCCATGAGCGCCAGCGCGGCGCCCTCGGCCTTGGCGGCCTGGCGGGCCGTGCCGAGGTAGGCCAGCGTGATCAGCAGGGTGAGGGCGGCCGGTGAGCCCGCCTTGGCCGCGTAGTCGACCAGCCCCTCGCCGAGCACCTGCTCGGCGTCCCCGCGCTTCAGCCGCCGGCCCCACCAGGCCCCGACCATGTCGGAGACCATGAGCTCGGCGTCCAGCGGGCTGCGCACCGCGAGCAGCTCGCGGGCGGCGAGCAGCATCTCGGAGAAGACCGCTTCGGGGGACCGGCTCTCGCGAGGGTCTCGACGGTGTCGCCGGATCAAGCGGTCTCAGCCTCCCCCGTCGGCCAGGTGGGCCGGTGACGGACGCCGCCGCCCTGACCGACCCGCTCGCCTCGCTCGCTCACGCCCCGACCTTCTCGCATTCCCGGTCCAAACGGTGCGTAGAAGACGGCCGGGTCCCCCGATGCTACCGGGGACCGCGGGGCGGCGGCGCGGAGTTGACGAGGGCGAGCAGATGCTCGCGGGCGACGCGCTCGACGACCTCGGGGGTCGCCTCGATGCCCAGATGCTCGGCACAGGCGCGGACGTCGGCCACGCACCTGCCGATGGTCTCGGCGGGAACGGTCAGGAACTCGGCGGCCAGGTGAGAGGTCACCGGCTCGTGAGCGGGCATGGGCGACCCGGCGAAGCGGGCGGTGAGAACGGGCATGGCTGTCGCATTCCTCCCGGTTTCCGGGGGTCATCCCCCGGATGCGTCGGCGGGGACGTGCGTTCTCATTCCACAACTTATCTCGGCGGTGTCAACCCTCGCGGGCGTGATATGGAAAGCTTGCCCCGTGTCTTGACTGAATTCTGCAACAACGGAGTAAACGAGTCTCCCCGAAGGGGGAGCCGGATTGACGGCGAGTCAGTAGCCTGAACTCGCCCGTGAGGCCGACGGAGATGAGGTGGGGAGTTGCCGGGACGGTCCGGCCCGATCCTGCTAGGGTCCTGGCCGCAAACGTTCGACGTCGCAGCGGCGGCCGGCCGGCGCCCGCGCGGAGGCCCCCGCGCACGGGTGCGGGGATTCCGGTCGTCCCGGGGACGGCGTTCAGGGGGTGTGCCGACCGCATCCGGGGCGGGGCTTCCGTCCGCACCTGCCCATCGCCGATGATGTACTCCAGGATCCGGTCCCCCGGAGCCGCGCTACGCCAATTCGCAAGTTTGGAGATGTGCCTCGTGGGAGACCCTGGCACGCGACGGAGGTGCCGACCATGAGCGCCGAAACCTCCGTGCCCCGTTCCCGGGAGTCGGGTGTGGACATCTCAGACTCCGGCCTGTTGCAGGGCCTGCTGTCGCAGTCGCCGTTCGCCTTCGCGTTCTTCGACCCGGACGGCCGCTTCGAGCGCGTCGACGAGGTCTTCGCCGACGTGGTCGGCCTGCCCGCGGAACGGCTGGTCGGCCGGGCCCCGGCCGAGCTGCTCTCGGCCGACCTGACCGCCCTGATCGAGGCCTCGGTACGGGCCATCGTGGCCAAGGCCGAGGTCAGGCAGGACCAGCGGATCCGCGTCCGCAGCGCCGACGGCGAGCCCCGGCACTGGTCATTGACCTTCTCCCCGATCCACGACGGCTCCGGCGCGCTCCGGGCGATCTGCCTGGTCGGCGTCGACATCACCCGCAGCAGGCAGGTCGAGGAGGACCTCAGGCGCAGCGAGGAGCGCTACCGCTCGCTGGTCGAGGCCCAGTCCCAGCTGGTGTGGATCACCGCCCCCAACGGGACGGTGCGGGAGGACGCGCCGCAGTGGCGGGCGATCACCGGCCAGGGCCTGGAGGAGTACCTCACCCACGGCTGGCTGGAGGCCGTCCACCCCGACGACCGCCCGCAGACCGAGGAGGCGTGGCGCGAGGCCCTGCGCGGCCGGAGCATGTTCGAGTGGAGCTACCGGGTCCGCACCCGGGCCAGCGGCTACCGCTACTTCGAGGTGCGCGCCGTCCCGATCATCCGCCACAACCGGGTCGTCGAATGGGTGGGCGCCAACACCGACGTCACCCCGCAGCGCGAGGCCGAGGAGATGCGCGGCCGCCTGACCGACCAGCTCGGCGCCGCCGCGCTGCGGACCGCGCGCCTGCAGGGCGCCACGGCCATACTGGCCGAGGCGCTCACCGTCGAGCAGGTGGTCCAGGTCATCATCGACGTCGGGCGCACGGCTCTGGCGGCCGACCGGTCCGCGGTGGCGCTGCTCGACGTGGACCGGGCCGCGCTCAAGCTGGTCAACAGCGGGGGCATCCCCGAGGTCCCCGGCGCGCCCGGCGAGGAGATCCCGCTCTCCCACTCCAGCGTGATGACCATGGCGGTCAACAGCCGGCGGCCGGTCTTCGCCGAGTCGCCCGAGAGCCTGCGCTCCCAGTTGGTGGACGCGGGAGGCGACGACGAGGCCATCACGGGCTTCCTCGCCCACAGCGACGAGCGGGCCTGGGTGGGCCTGCCGCTGCTGGCGGCGGGCCGGGCGCTGGGCGCGCTGCGGTTCTCCTTCACCCGCCCGCAGAAGATCTCCCAGGAGGACGGCGTCTTCCTGGAGGCCCTCGCCGGGCAGTGCGCCCTGGCCGTGGAGCGGGCGACGCTGTTCGAGCGCGAGCACCGCACCGCCGAGACCCTCCAGCGCAGCCTGCTGCCCGACCGCCTGCCGGTGATCCCGGGGCTGGTCCTGGCCCAGCGGTTCCGCTCCGGCAGCCGCCACGTGCAGGTCGGCGGTGACTGGTACGACGCGTTCGTGCTCCAGGACGGCCGGGTCGCGGCCGTGGTCGGCGACGTCATGGGCAAGGGCGTCAAGGCCGCCGCAGGGATGGGCCGGATCCGCAACGCCATGCGGGCCCTGGCGCTGACCAATCCGCCGCCCGCGGCGGTCCTCACCGGCCTGGACCGGGTCTTCGAGGCGACCGAGGAGGAGGAGCAGGTCACGACCCTGGCCTACATGGTCGTCGAGCCCGGCACCGGGGAGGGCACGCTGGCGCTCGCCGGTCACCCGCCGCCCCTGCTGGTCTCCCCTCAGGGCGTTCCGCTGCTCTGCGACGGCGAGCCGGGCACGCCGCTGGGCTGGCCCACCAGCCGCAGGCAGTTCCGGTTCTGCGTCCCGCCGGGGCACACCGCCGTCCTGTACTCGGACGGCCTGGTGGAGAACCGCAAGCGCGGGCTGGATGCCGGGCTCGCTGATCTTTGCTCTGTTGTGACCGAAGCGCCACCCGAAGTCGTGGGAAGCCCCCACATGTTGCTGGATTTCCTCGTCGATCGCATGCTGTCTGGATATGAGCAGGATGACGACGTCACGGTGCTCGCGATCCACGTTCCCCCAGCCACGAAGAGTGACTGAATGAAACAGTCATAACGGTTGCTTTCGGGTATCGGTGCCTCGCTTCCGTACGCACTACTCTCTTGGTCGGCCTAGGGTGGAGGGCAACCGCCAGGAGGCGGCCGTATGGATCACGGTGTCATGCCACAATGCTGGACAGGTGCGTCGCGGCTCGCGCGGCCTCGGTAACCACGGCCAGGGGTGAAAAACCACTGGCCGGACATCTGGATCCATTCTCGTCACGCTTTCCTTCGAGAGGTGTTCGTGTCGCCTGCAAGTTCGACTCGCTCGAAGCCATCCGAGCTGAACGAGCCCGTCATTCAGCAGCTGATGGAGCGGGGGCGCTCGCAGGGGTTCCTCGAGTCCGAGGATGTCCGCAAGGCCGTCGAGGAAGCGGACATTCCGATGGCGCAGGTCGCTGGAATCCTGCGAAGCCTCAGCAAAGAGGGCATCACCGTACGGTTGACCGCCGAGGATTCCGCGGGTCCCAAGAAGCCCCGCACTCCCGCCAAGCGCCGCACCGCCCCTGCCGCCCCGGCCGTCAACAAGAAGACCAAGACCGCCGCGGCGGCGGCCAAGGAGCAGCCGGAGACCGTCACCGCGGTCGTCAGCGGCTCCGAGCCCGCGCCCGCCGCCAAGAGGCCGGTCCCCGCCCCGCCCAAGAAGGCCGCTCCCGCGGCCAAGAAGCCGGTGCCAGCCCCGCCGCCGAGGAAGGCCGCGTCCGCGGCCGCCGCCCCGGCGACCCCGGCGACCGCCGCTCCCAAGCCGCCCGCCGGTGACGACGACGAGGTCATCGACCTCGAGGACGTCGAGATCGAGGACTTCGACCTGGAGGCCGTGGCCGAGGTCGAGGTCGAGGTCGAGGTGGAAGCCGAGGCGGAGGTCGAGGTGGAAGCCGAGGCCGAGGCCGAGGCCGAGGTCGAGGAGGAGCCCAAGGTCGAGGCCGTCCAGGTGAACGAGGACGAGGTCCTCATCCTCACCGACGACGACGACGACGCCCCGGTTCCCCAGGTCGCGGCCGCCGGCGCCACCGCCGACCCGGTCAAGGACTACCTGAAGCAGATCGGCAAGGTCCCCCTGCTCAACGCCGAGCAGGAGGTCGAGCTCGCCAAGCGCATCGAGGCCGGCCTGTTCGCCGAGGAGCAGCTCGGCACCGACGGCGAGAAGCTGCCGGTGGACGTCCGGGCCGAGCTGGAGTGGATCGCCGAGGACGGCCGCCGGGCCAAGAACCACCTGCTGGAGGCCAACCTCCGCCTGGTGGTCTCGCTGGCCAAGCGCTACACCGGCCGCGGAATGCTCTTCCTGGACCTGATCCAGGAGGGCAACCTGGGCCTGATCCGCGCGGTCGAGAAGTTCGACTACACCAAGGGCTACAAGTTCTCCACGTACGCCACCTGGTGGATCCGGCAGGCGATCACCCGGGCCATGGCGGACCAGGCGCGGACCATCCGCATCCCGGTCCACATGGTCGAAGTGATCAACAAGCTGGCCCGCGTCCAGCGGCAGATGCTCCAGGACCTCGGGCGCGAGCCCACCCCGGAGGAGCTGGCCCGCGAGCTCGACATGACCCCCGAGAAGGTCGTCGAGGTCCAGAAGTACGGGCGTGAGCCGATCTCCCTGCACACCCCGCTGGGCGAGGAGGGCGACAGCGAGTTCGGAGACCTCATCGAGGACTCCGAGGCGATCGTCCCGGCAGACGCGGTCAGCTTCACGCTCCTGCAGGAGCAGCTCCACTCCGTTCTGGACACGCTGTCCGAGCGCGAGGCGGGCGTGGTCTCGATGCGCTTCGGCCTGACCGACGGTCAGCCGAAGACGCTGGACGAGATCGGCAAGGTCTACGGGGTGACGCGCGAGCGCATCCGGCAGATCGAGTCCAAGACCATGTCCAAGCTCCGCCACCCGTCCCGGTCGCAGGTCCTGCGCGACTACCTCGACTGAGGATCCGCCCGGCCACAGCAGGCCCGCGCCGTCCGGCGCGGGCCTTGCCGGTGTCGACGGGGGCTTGACGGTTCACCGGAACGACCCGGACTCCCGTCCCGCAGATGCGGCGGAGGCCGGGGGAGATCGTCCGGTGTCGAGGGATCGGGTCCACCGGGGGCGGGGGCCGGGGCGGGACGATCACACCATGACGACCGTCACACCATGACGTCGAGCGTCCACGACGACCGTCCGCCCGCGGGCGCCGCGCCCAGGGCGACGGAGTGCCCCAGATGGTCCAGCACCTTCGCGAGTTCCTGCGGGCTCTGCGGGTCGACGTCCCCCTCCAGCAGCGAGCGGGCGATCACGCCCCTGGTGGCCTTGGCCATGTGGCTGACCACCTTGCCCTGCCGGAGCACCCGTACCGCCACCGCCCTGGCACCGGGCCGCCAGGCCGTCACGTAGGTGCTGGACCGCAGATCCACCACCAGGCCGGGCTCGGCGTCGAGCAGCGGGGTGATCCGCGGGCGCCAGAAGGCGCCCAGCCCGCCGAGCGGGGGAAGCCGCACCCCCATGGAGAGCCGGTACGGCGGGACGCGGTCACCGATCCGCAGCACCCCCCACAGGCCGGAGAAGATCAGCAGGCTCTCCGACGCCCGGCCCGCCGCCTCGGGGGAGAGCGAGGCCAGGCCGAGGTTGTCGTAGAGCACCCCGGTGTAAAGGTCGGCCGCGGCCAGCGTGGGCGCGGTCCGCAGAAGCAGGTTCCTGCCGATCTCGGCGGCCGTCCCCGGAGACAGCCCGAGCACCTCAGCGGCCGAGTCCCTTTCGCACAGGGCGCCGAGCGCCTCCAGGACGTCCTCCCTGGCCGGGGTGAGAGCGGGGAAGCTCAGCCGGGACAACTCGAGGGCCGGGCCGTCGCCGTGCGAGGCCTTTCCCTCGGACGGAGGCAGCAGAATCAGCACGGTTGCCGAGCATAGTGCGGCGACCGGGGAGTTAGGATCCTTCATCATGATCGATGTGGGCTTCGACCGGCTGGTCGACCAGGCCTGGCCGGCGATCCACCGGGTGGACGCGGACGGCTGGGTGCTGCGCGCCTCGGGCGGGGTGACCAAGCGGGCGAACTCCGTGCTGCCGCTCGGTGAGCAGGACGATCTCCAGGCCGCCGTGGAGCGGGCCGAGGGGTTCTACGCCGACCGCGGCCTGCCGAGCGTCTTCTCGATCGGGGGCGGTGCCACACCGGGCCTGGACGCATTGCTCGGGGCACGCGGCTACCGGGTGGTGGACCCGACTCTGATCATGACGGCCGACCTGTCGGAGGAGGCGGGCGTGCCCGGCGGGAACGGGGTGTCCGAGGGGGCCGGGGCGGCCGCGGAGAAGACCGGCCCGTCCGCGGACGGGGTCGAGCTCACCGGGGAGCCCTCACGGGCCTGGCTGGACACCTGGTGGAGCGTGGACGGCAGGATCGGCGCCGACGGCCTGGAGACGGCCGCGCGCATCCTCACCGGGGTGCCCGCCACGTACGCCTCGCTGGGCCCGGGGGCCGTGGGGCGGGGCGTCGGGCAGGGCGGGTGGTTCGGGATCTACGCCATGGCCGTGCTGCCGGACGAGCGGCGCCGCGGACATGGGACGAGAGTGTTGCGTGCCCTGCTCTCGCACGCGCGAGGGCGGCGAGGGCAGGGCACACAGCGGGCATATTTAGTCGTGGTGGAGTCCAACACCGCTGCCAGGGCGCTGTACGAGCGTCATGGCTTCACGGTGACGGGCCGGTATCACTACCGGGTCCGATGATGACCCCATCCGTTGGATTATCGTTCGTCGTTGCCTGCCGGTGCCGGAGTGTCGCTGAGACGCGCGGACTCATCCTGGATGCTGGCGCCCTTGTCTCTCAGCACCGCCACGTGCTGACGCCCGTGGTGGGCGCAGAACAGCAGCTCCCCCCCTACGGGCAGGGTTGCGCGGATGTAAGCCTGGGCGCCACACCGGTCACAGCGGTCCGCAGCGGTCAGCTGCTTGGCGGGGGCGAGGGTTCCAGTCACGTATCGCCTTTCAGGTCATCCCCTGAGGTGGAGGATCTGGCGCAGTCACTTGAGAGAACATCTAACCCGATACGAACGTTCCCAACCGACCCCCTGCTACGCCCAGAGCAGAAAGTGACCGACAGTGACGATGATCACGCCGGATGTGACGACGGCGCCCTCCGGGAGGCGGACCTGTACCCGCTCCGGCGCGAAGAACGGTAAGCTGCGCACACGTGTTCGACAGACGGGGAGTGGGGCGTGACCGCAGTTAGCGCGGAGACGGGTTATACGGCCCGTCACCTGTCGGTGCTGGAGGGTCTGGAAGCCGTCCGCAAGCGTCCGGGCATGTACATCGGCTCCACCGACAGCCGCGGCCTCATGCACTGTCTCTGGGAGATCGTGGACAACGGGGTCGACGAGGCCCTGGCGGGTCACTGCACCCGCATCGAGGTCGAGCTGCACGCCGACGGCTCCATCGAGGTCCGTGACAACGGCCGTGGCATCCCCGTGGACGTCGAGCCCAAGAGCGGCCTGGCGGGCGTCGAGCTCGTCTACACGAAACTGCACGCGGGCGGGAAGTTCGGCGGCGGCTCCTACGGCGCCTCGGGCGGGCTGCACGGTGTCGGCGCCTCCGTCGTCAACGCCCTGTCCTCGCGGCTGGACGTCGAGGTCGACCGGGGCGGCAGGATCCACGAGATCAGCTTCCGCAGGGGCGTTCCCGGCGTCTTCGACGGCGACGGGCCCAAGGCCAAGTTCAAGAAGAAGTCCGGGCTCCGTGACGGCGGGCCCGCCGCCAGGAACGTCACCGGGACCCGGGTGCGCTTCTGGGTGGACCACCAGATCTTCCTCCCCGAGGCCGAGGTCTCCCTCGACGAGATCCACGTCCGCCTCCGCCAGACCGCCTTCCTGGTGCCGGGCCTGACCCTGTCCGTGCGCGACAGCCGCGGTGAGGAGCCCGTCGAGGAGGAGTTCCGCTTCGACGGCGGGATCTCGGAGTTCACCGAGTTCCTCGCCCGCGACGAGGCCGTCTGCGACGTGCTCCGCCTGCAGGGGACCGGTCACTTCCACGAGACCGTCCCGGTCCTCGACGACCTGGGGCACATGACCCCGACCGAGGTCCAGCGCGAGCTGACCGTGGACGTGGCGGTGCGCTGGGGCAAGGGCTACGACAGCACCGTCCGCTCCTTCGTCAACGTGATCGCCACCCCCAAGGGCGGCACCCACGTCAACGGTTTCGAGCGCGCGCTCGTCCGTACCCTGAACGAGCAGCTGCGTGAGACCCGGCTGCTCAAGAACGGCGACGCCCCGGTCACCCGGGAGGACATCATGGAGGGGCTCACCGCGGTGGTGACCGTCCGGGTGCCCGAGCCGCAGTTCGAGGGCCAGACCAAGGAGGTCCTGGGCACCTCGGCGGCCTCCCGGATCGTGGCCCACGTCGTCTCGCGCGAGCTCAAGGAACTGCTCACCAACCCCTCGCGCACCGCCAAGCCGCAGCTCCGCGCGGTCCTGGAGAAGATCGTCGCGGCGGCCAAGGCCCGCATCGCCGCCCGCGAGCACCGTGACAACCAGCGCCGCAAGACCGCCCTGGAGAACTCGGCGCTCCCGGCCAAGCTGGTCGACTGCCGCAGCGACGAGGTGGACCGCAGCGAGCTGTTCATCGTGGAGGGCGACTCGGCCCTGGGCACCGCCCGGGCGGCCCGTGACTCGGAGTTCCAGGCGCTGCTGCCGATCCGGGGCAAGATCCTGAACGTGCAGAAGGCCTCCGTCGCGGACATGCTCAAGAACGCCGAGTGCGCCGCGATCATCCAGGTCATCGGCGCGGGATCCGGCCGCTCCTTCGACATCGAGGCCGCCCGGTACGGCAAGGTCATCCTGATGGCCGACGCCGACGTCGACGGCGCGCACATCCGCTGCCTGCTGCTGACCCTGTTCCACCGCTACATGAGGCCGATGGTCGAGGCCGGACGGGTCTTCGCGGCCGTGCCGCCGCTGCACCGGATCGAGGTCACCAACCCCGGCCGCGGGGACAAGTACGTCTACTGCTACTCCGACGCCGAACTGCACCGGGTGCTGCGCGGCCTGGAGAAGCGGGGCAAGCGCTGGAAGGACCCGGTCCAGCGGTACAAGGGCCTGGGCGAGATGGACGCCGACCAGCTGGCCGAGACGACCATGGAGCCGCGTCACCGCACGCTGCGCCGGGTGCGCATCGAGGACATCGAGGAGGCCGAGCGCATCTTCGCGCTCCTCATGGGCAGCGACGTGGCCCCGCGCCGGGAGTTCATCGTGAGCAGTGCCGCCGAGGTCGACCGCGACCACATCGACGCCTAGTTCCCGGCGCCCCCGGGCGCGGTGATCCGTTACCCGGCCCGTACGGCCGTGGCACCGCTCGCGACGGTGCGGGCCGCGACGTCCTCGATCGGACGGCGCACGGCCCGGACCGCCGTGCCGTGCCGTGCCATGGCGTGGCGTGGCGCCGGCTCATGTCACGCACGGGGGCGTTGCAGTGAGGGCCCGGCGCCTCGTGCCAGGGGCCGGTGCCTTGTCCCGTGGTTCGGTGCCTTGTCCCAGGGCCCGGTGTCTCGTCCCGGGGTCCGGGACGAGACACCGGGCCCTGAGGCTCAGATGTCGACCGGAAGCAGCTTCCCGGTGCGCACGTCGTAGACCGCGCCGCCCACCGG
Organism: Streptosporangium sp. NPDC050855; assembly: GCF_044456585.1. Lineage (NCBI taxonomy): Bacteria > Bacillati > Actinomycetota > Actinomycetes > Streptosporangiales > Streptosporangiaceae > Streptosporangium > Streptosporangium sp. NPDC050855. The sequence continues at coordinate 434,062 of NZ_JBITFY010000003.1, read as the reverse complement.
CATGCCCGGCGGGAGGAACGGGCTGGTCCTGATCCGGGTCAGGTCGTGACGCAGCGCGGCGTCCTGGTCGGGGACGGTGTGGAAGTCCAGGCTGCGGGTGTCGACCCCGCGCCGGGCGGCGATCGCGTGCACCTCCTCGTCGGTGACCTTGGTCATGCCGCAGTCGGTGTGCGGCATGACCAGCACCCGCTCCACTGCGAGCAGGTTGACGGCCAGGACGAGCGTGCGCAGGACGTCGTCGGTCACCCGGGCCCCGGCGTTACGGAGGATCTTGGCGTCGCCGCGCTTGAGGCCGAACACGCCCAGCGGGTCGATCCGAGAGTCCATGCAGGTGACCACGGCAAGGCCGCGCGCGGCCCTGCCGGTCAGCTCGGAGTCGGTGAACGTGGCGGAGAAATCCTCGTTGGCGGCCAGCAGGTCGTCGAAGGCACTCACGTACGCATCCCTCGGTCGGTGGAAGTCAGTAGATCAATGATGCTTCATGCCCGTTTCAGGATTGTTTCCGGGCCTGTATCGAGTGAGGACTTGACCAAGATCCTGCCATGCTCCGTCGCTTTCGGTGATGATGTCGTCACCCGACGTCCGACAGGTGTGGAGAGGCAATGAGCAGGACCGAATCGCTGGCCGACTATCTCCGTGACCAGGGCAGGCGCAAGCTGGACCGGGTCGAGGCCAGGGACGGGGGGCGCAACGCACGCTCGGCGCTGGCCCTGCTCGACGCGGCCGTCTACACCCGTTCCCTGCAGGAGGACGATCCGTTCGTACGGCTTCTGGCGGAGGCGGGGTGCTTCGGCCCCGATGGGGACGGTGACTTCAGCCCGACGGACCGGGTCGCCAAGGTCGTCCGCTTCTGGGAGTCGGGGGAGCCATGGCAGCTGCTGATGGCGATCCGGTTCGCGCTCCAGGGCGCGCTGACCTGAGGCCGGCGCCGTGCCCGGGCCGACGTCGCCCCCTGGGCCCGCACCGGTCACGGGGACGCGCCACCGGTCACGAGGTGCGATGCCGGTCATGAGGGTGCGGTGCCGGTCATGAGGGTGCGGTGCCGGTTTCACGGGGACGCGGTGCCGGTTACGAGGGTGTGGCACCGGTCACGGAGACACGGCGTCGGTCACGGAGGCACGGCACCGCTCATGGGGGTGCGACACCGGGTTTGAGGCGGCGCGCCGGGGAAACACGGATCGAGGTCACGGCCCTGACGTGCCGGAGCGCCCGGTGCCTGTCGGGGCCGGCCGGGGTCCGCCGGAGCCGGGGGCGAACATCGGCCGGGGTCCTCCGGTGGCACCATCGGACACCCCGTCGATGCCGAGATCAGGAGGAAGAGTGAGCATCGCGCAATTCAGGTCGATCGTTCTGGACTGCCCGGACCCCAAGCGGCTGGCCGACTTCTACGTCGCCCTGCTGGGCTGGAAGGTCGACAGCAGCAGGGACGACTGGGTGGTGGCCACCGGCGACGGCCCCGGACGGCTCTGCTTCCAGCTCGCCCCCGACCACCGGCCGCCCGACTGGCCGGGCAACGAGAGGCCGCAGCAGTTCCACCTTGACCTGACCGTCGAGGACCTCGACGAGGCCGAGAAGGTCGCCCTGGAGCTGGGAGCGGTCAAGCACTCGCACCAGCCGGCCGAGGAGGAGGGCGGGGAGGGGGATTTCCGGGTCTTTCTCGACCCCGCCGGGCATCCGTTCTGCTTCTGCGTGGACTGACCGTCCTGGGGGATCTCAGGGCCTCCCAGGGCGGTCCTGTGCCGCCCCCGGGGCCTTTCCGGCGCCGATTTCCGCTCGAGACCCGCACCGGGCGGCGGGTCCTGAACGGGCACGGATCGAAGGGGCCTTCCGACGTGACCCGGAAGGCTCGTCCTTCGGCGGGACCGGAAGGCTCGTTCCTCGGTGACCCGGCCGAGCAGGTCTGGCTCGAACAGGCCGGAAGGCCCGTCCTTCGGAGGCACCGAGGTCTGTCCCCGGGACGTCCTGGAACCGGCACGTACCGGGAAAGGTCCTCGGTGGCCCGGCCGAGCAGGTCTGGCTCGAACAGGTGGGGAGGTCCGCTTCGGCAGGGCCGGAAGGCCCGCCCTCCGCCAGGACCGGGAGGTGACCTCCCGGCAAGAGCCGGGAGGTCGCCTTCGGCGAGGTCTCCCACAGGGCCGGAGGATCACTCCCCGGCCGGAGTGGGCGGGGCGCCGGGCCGGATCGGCCCGTACCCGTGAACCGGGTCACACCCCGCCCGGAGCGGGCGGCGCCGGACCAGGTCGGTCCGGACCTGCCGGTCGGGTCACTCCCCGGGCGGAGCGGGCGGGACGGAGTGCCTCCCGCCGGACTCCCGGGACGCCCGGGGCCCGCCGGCGCCCAGGGCACCGCCCACGGCCGAGACGGTATGGGTGAGCCGGAGCCCGGAACCGTCGCGGCGGCCGAGCTCCTCGGGAAGCGGCACGGGCTTGCCCACGGCCGACGCGGCGCGGACCGGGGCCGGGCCCGCCCAGGCGAGCAGCAGCACGTCCTCGCCCTTGAGGAAGCGCTGGACGCGGACGCCGCCGGTGCCCCGGCCCTTGGCCGGGTACTCGGCGAAGTCGGAGATCTTGGCGCCGCCGACCTGGGTGCCGGGCAGCGCGGTCGACGAACCGGCGATCGTCACCACCCGTGACTCGCGGGTGGGGTCGACCGCTCCGAACCAGATCACCGTGGCGCCGCCGTCCAGCCGGACCCCGGCCATGCCGCCCGCCGGACGGCCCTGCGGCCGGACGACCGAGGCGGGATAACGCAGCAGCTGGGCGTCGGAGGTGATGAAGACCAGGTCGTCCTCCTCGCTGGTCAGCTCCACCGCCCCGACGACGCTGTCGCCCTCCTTGAGGCCGATGACCTCGAAGTCGTCGCGGTTGGCCGGATAGTCGGGCACGACCCTCTTCACCACGCCCTGAGCCGTGCCCAGCGCCAGGCCGGGCCCGTCGGGGTCGAGCGAGCCGAGACCGACGACCGTCTCACCGGGGTTGAAGGTGACGTACTCCGCGACCGGGTGACCGCCCGACAGCGAGGGCGGGTTGTCCGAGCGGGGCAGGGTGGGCAGGTCGACCACCTGGACCCGGATCATCCGCCCCTGGTTGGTGACCACGCCCACCTCGCCCCTGACCGTGCTCCGCACGACGGAGAGCAGCACGTCGTGGGCCGAGCGGTCGCCGTCGGCCGCCAGCGGGGAGGCGTCGTGCGTGCGGGCCAGCAGGCCGGTGGAGGAGAACAGCACCAGGCACGGGTCGTCGGCCACCTCCAGCGGGGCCGAGACGTTCCTGGCCATCCCCGACGCCTCCAGCAGCACCGTGCGGCGGGGGGTGCCGTAGGTCTTGGAGACCTGGGCCAGCTCGTCGGAGACCACCTTGCGCAGCCTGTCGTCGGAGGACAGGATCGCGGTCAGCTCGGCGATCTCGTCGCGCAGCGTCTCGCTCTCCCGGTCCAGCTCCAGCTTGTCGTAGCGGGTCAGCCGGCGCAGCGGGGTGTCCAGGATGTAGTTGGCCTGGATCTCGGAGAGGTCGAAGACCTCCCGCAGGCGCTCGCGGGCCTGGGCGGAGTCGTCGGAGGAGCGGATGACCTGGATGACCTCGTCGATGTTGAGCAGGGCCACGATGAGGCCCTCGACGAGGTGCAGGCGCTCCTCGCGCCGGCGCCTGCGGTACAGCGAGCGGCGGCGGACCACGTCGATGCGGTGGTCGACGTAGACCTGCAGCAGCTCGCGCAGGCCCAGCGTGCGCGGCTGGCCGTCCACCAGCGCGACGTTGTTGATGCCGAAGGTCTCCTCCATCGGCGTGAGCCGGTAGAGCTCCTCCAGCACGGCCTCGGGGATGAAGCCGTTCTTGATCTCGATGACCAGGCTCAGGCCCTTGTGGCGGTCGCTGAGGTCCTTGAGGTCGGAGATGCCCTGGAGCTTCTTGGCGGTGACCAGCTCCCGGATCTTGGTGACCACCCGCTCGGGGCCGACGTTGAAGGGCAGCTCGGTGACGACGATGCCCTTGCGCCGGGCGCTGACCTGCTCGACGGAGCACTTGGCGCGCATCCGGAACGTGCCCCGGCCCTTGGCGTACGCGTCCCGGACGCCGTCCAGGCCGATGATCGTGCCGCCGGTGGGCAGGTCGGGGCCTGGTACGAAGCGCATCAGGTCGTCGAGCGTCGCCTCCGGCTTCTTGATCAGGTGCCGGGCGGCGGCGATCACCTCGACGAGGTTGTGCGGCGCCATGTTGGTGGCCATCCCGACCGCGATGCCGGTCGCCCCGTTGACCAGCAGGTTGGGGAAGGCCGAGGGCATGACCGTGGGCTCGGTCTCCTGGCCGTCGTAGTTGGGCTTGAAGTCGACGGTGTCCTCGTCGATCGACTGCACCATGGCCATGGCCGCCGAGGCCAGCCGGGCCTCGGTGTAGCGCATCGCGGCGGGCAGGTCGTCCGGGGAGCCGAAGTTGCCGTGGCCGTCGATGAGCGGCAGGCGCATCGAGAAGGGCTGGGCCATCCGGACCAGCGCGTCGTAGATGGCGGTGTCGCCGTGCGGGTGGAGCTTGCCCATCACGTCGCCGACGACGCGGGAGGACTTCACGTGACCCCGGTCGGGCCGCAGGCCCATCTCGCTCATCGAGTAGAGGATGCGCCGCTGGACCGGCTTGAGGCCGTCCCTGGCATCGGGCAGCGCACGCTGGTAGATGACCGAATATGCGTATTCGAGGAAGCTGGTGCGCATCTCGGTGGAAACGTCGATGTCGACGATCCGCTCCTCGAAGCCCTCGTCGGTCGGGGGTGTGGTCGTCCGTCGAGCCATCTGTTTTCCTGCGCGTGCGCCCCGGCGGTCAGGCCGAGGGGGAGGCGCATCCTCCTTCTGTCATCGTGGGCGAAGCGTTGGCGCCGGGTCCCGGGGAACACCGGGCCGGAGTGTCCGGCGGAGGACCGGCGACGGGGGCGACCGGACATCGTACCGAGACTCGATACCATACCCACGCCGTCCGACACTTCCGGGCCCCGTCCGGCCCGTGGCGCGGCCCGTCGCCCTCCCGCGCGGCCCGGGGACGCTCGGGGATCACCGTGATCATGGGTACGGGCGCGGGCCCCGGGGCCGCGGACCGTCGTCGTTCCGCCCGCTCCCGCGCACCTCAGGGACCGCCCGGAGCACAAGAGGCGCCGGGGACGCCGGAGCGGGGCCCCGCCCCGGGCCAGGGACCGGGCGGCGGGGCGCCCTCGTACTCGTCCCCGGGCACGTTCACCCGCGTGTCGTAGAGCCTGAAACCGCGGGCGAGGTAGTTGGCGAGCGCCGCGGGGCCGTCGAGCGAGCAGGTGTGCAGCCACACCCTGCGGGTCGGCTCCCGCCCCGGCCACCGGTCGGCCAGGTCCCAGGCGCGGGCCGTGCCGGCCGCCAGCAGGTGCCCGCCGAGACCCTTGCCGATCGCCCAGGGCAGCAGCCCGAAGCAGGTGATCTCGACGGTGGCGTCGTCCTGCGCGGCGAGTTCGACGTAGCCCGCGGGGGAGCCGCGGTGGTGGGCCACCCAGATCTCCACGCCCTCCAGCCAGCGCGCCCACTCCGCCCAGGTCCAGGGCAGCCGCTCGGTCCAGTGCCAGTCCCCGCCGACCGCCGTGTAGAGGAACCGGCCGAACTCGGGGGAGGGCGACTCGGCGCGTACGACGTCGACCTCGATCGACGGCGGTCTCGCGGGCCGCAGGTCCGACGGCGAGGTCTGCTCGAGGTAGCGGGTGGTGACGTCCATGGTGGATGCATCAAACCATGACGGGGAACCGGCCGGGTCCCGTGCCCTCCCCGCCTTCCCCGCCGCGCCGGAGCCGGGAGAAAACAGTCGGTCGGACCTGGTACCAATGACCGGGTGAGCGAAGAGCTGATGCTGCGCGAAGAGGCCGAGGAGCGGCTGCGGGCGCTCGCCGGGGAGCACGCCCGGCTGCGCGAGGACCAGTGGGCGGCCATCAAGGCCCTGGTCATGGATCGTCGGCGGGTCCTCGTGGTGCAGCGCACCGGCTGGGGCAAGTCGGCGGTCTACTTCATCGCGACCGCGCTCCTGCGCGAGCTGGGCGAGGGACCGACCGTGATCGTGTCACCGCTGCTGGCCCTGATGCGCAACCAGATCGCCGCGGCCGAACGCGCCGGGATCAACGCGGTCACGGTCAACTCGGCCAACCCCGAGGAGTGGGAGCAGGTCTACACCCAGGTCGCCGAGGGCGAGGTGGACGTGCTGCTGGTCAGTCCCGAGCGGCTCAACAACCCCGACTTCCGCGACCACGTGCTGCCCGAGCTGGCCGAGAGCGCGGGCCTGATCGTGGTCGACGAGGCGCACTGCATCTCCGACTGGGGTCACGACTTCCGCCCCGACTACCGGCGGCTGCGCACCCTGTTCGAGGAGCTCACCGAGGGCGTGCCGATCCTGGCGACCACCGCCACCGCCAACGCCAGGGTGACCCGCGACGTCGCCGAGCAGATGGGCGAGGAGACGCTCGTGCTGCGCGGTGCGCTGGAGCGCGACAGCCTGCACCTGGGGGTCGTGCGCCTGCGCGGCGCCGAGCAGCGCCTGGCCTGGCTGGCCCACACCCTGCACGAGCTGCCCGGCTCCGGCATCGTCTACACGCTCACCGTGGCCGCCGCCCAGGAGATCGCCGCCTACCTGCGCGAGCAGGGCCACGAGGTGATCGCCTACTCCGGGCAGACCGAGCAGGCCGAGCGGCTCGCCGCCGAGCAGGCGCTGCTCGACAACAAGATCAAGGCCCTGGTCGCCACCTCCGCCCTGGGCATGGGCTACGACAAGCCCGACCTCGGCTTCGTCGTCCACGTCGGCGCCCCCCAGTCCCCGGTCGCCTACTACCAGCAGGTCGGGCGCGCCGGGCGCGGGGTCGAGCGGGCCGAGGTGATCCTGCTGCCCGGCGCGGAGGACCGCGACATCTGGGCCTACTTCGCCTCGCTGGCCTTCCCGCCCGAGCCGGTCGTCCGGTCCGTGCTGGCCGCGCTGGAGGAGGGCGGCGTGATGTCCACCGCGGCCCTGGAGAACCGGGTGGACCTCAGCCGGAGCCGCCTGGAGACCATGCTGAAGGTCCTCGACGTCGACGGCGCGGTCCGCCGGGTCAAGGGCGGCTGGGAGTCGACCGGCGAACCCTGGGGGTACGACGCCCCGCGTTACGCCCGGGTCGCGGCCGAGCGCGAGGCCGAGCAGCGGGCCATGCTGGAGTACATCGAGACCACCGGCTGCCGCGAGGAGTTCCTGCGCCGCCGCCTGGACGACGACACCGCCTCCCCGTGCGGGCGCTGCGACAACTGCACCGGCGCGCACCGCAGCGCCGAGGTCGACGAGCAGGCCGTACGGGCCGCCGCCGACCGGCTGCAGCGGCCCGGGGTGGAGGTCGAGGCCCGCAGGCAGTGGCCGACCGGCCTGACCGACCTCAAGGGCAGGATCAAGCCGGAGCTGGGCGCCGAACCCGGCCGGGCGCTGGGCAGGCTCACCGACATCGGCTGGGGCAACCGGCTGCGCGCCCTGCTCGCCGAGGGAGCCCCGGACGGGCCGGTCCCCGACGACGTCTTCGCGGCCGTGGTCACGGTGCTCTCCTCCTGGCAGTGGGAGTCGCGCCCGGTCGGCGTGGTCGCGGTGCCCTCGTCGAGCCGTCCGCTGCTCGTGCGGAGCCTGGCCGAGCGGGTGGCGCAGGTGGGACGGCTGACCTACCTGGGAGACCTCGGCTACCGGTCGGGCCCGCCCGGACGGCAGTTCAACAGCGCCCAGCGCGTCCAGGCCGTCCGGGGCACCCTGGCGATGCCCGCGGCGCTGGGCGCGGCCGTCGCCTCGGCGGGCGGCCCCGTCCTGCTCGTCGACGACCTGGTCGACACCGGCTGGACGATGACCCTGGGCGCCGCGATGCTCCGCCACGCCGGGGCCCCGGCCGTGCTGCCCCTGGCCCTGGCGGTCACCAGCTAACGCCCCGCCCCCGAGGGCTAGGAGACGCCCATGTTCAGGTAGTCGTAGTCCTGGAAGATGTCGCTGACGTGCACGTTGGTCAGGCGGCCGCTGCGCAGCAGGACGTGCGTCTCCCACTGGACGGGCAGGATGACGGCCTGTTCCATCACGGCCCGGTCGACCTGGGACCACAGGTCCTCGCGGCGGGCGGCGTCGGTCTCGACGTAGGCGCGGTCCAGCAGGCGGTCCACCTCGGGCAGCCGCACGCTCACGTTGAACGACCCCCCGTCTTCGATCTCGCGGCTGTCCACGATGTACGACAGGTAGTCGCGTCCCTCGGGCCAGTCGGGGTTCCAGCGCATCATCACCAGGCCGATCGCCTCCCTTCTCAGCTCGGCCGGGTTGCCGCCGTGGTCGTCGAGGTAGTCCTCCTCTGGGAACCCCCGCAGGGCCAGCCGGATGCCGACCCGCTCCAGCGACCGCCTGAGCCGGTCGGCGGCCTCGGGCTCACCCAGCCGGTCCGTCCGGTAGCCGATCCTGGCCGTGAAGCCTCCGGGCCTGCCGCACGCGGCCAGGTGCCCCCGGGCGCTCTCCAGGTCGCCGCCACCGGTCTGGTAGAGGTTCAGCGGCCGGTACCCGGAGACGCCGGGGGCGAGCAGGCCGGTGGCGATCCTGCCGGAGCGCAGCCCGGTGCCGAAGGCGTCGCGCAGCGACACCCGGTCGGCCGCCGCGAACACCGCCCTGCGGCACGACACGTTGTCGAAGGGGGGCACCTCGGGGTTGAGCGCGATGAACCGCAGCTGGTTCACCGTGGCCACGTCGGAGCGTGCCCGCAGGTCGGGCCGTGCGGCGATCCGGTCGGCCAGCCCCACATCGGCCCTGGCGGCGAGGTCCAGGTCCACGTCCTCGGAGACGAGCCTGCTGTCGATGGTGTCCTGGTCCAGGCCGAAGTCGATCTCGTAGCGGTCGGGGAGCGCCCGGCGGTGCGGATCGGTCGCGGCCGACCAGCGCGGGTTGCGGACCAGGACGAGCCGCCTGCCCTCGCGAAGGGTGCCGAACCGGTACGGGCCCGAGGAGAGCACCCGGCTCCCGTACTTCTGGCGGGTGTCCTTGGAGGGCGGGACCGGCATGGTCTGCGGGCTCTGGACGACGTGGTCGAAGGTGGGGTACGGCCTGAGCAGGTGGAAGACGATCGTCCTGTCGTCGGGTGTCTCGATCGCGGATGAGGTGTCGGCGCCGGGCGACCGGTAGGGGCCGCGGTAGCCCTCCGGCAGGTCGAGCAGGGACCTGAAGTGGTGCGGCCCCTCGTCGAGGACGTCCCTGTCCAGGGTGCGGAGCACCGCGTGCTTGACGTCCGCCGAGACGATCGGCGTCCCGTCCTCGTACCTGAGGCCCTCGCGGAGCCGGTAGGTCCACGTGCGGGAGTCGTCGGCGGGGACGCCCGGCCCCTCGGCCAGGTCGCCCACCGGCTCCCGGCCCGCACGGCCGGGAGCGGGCCGGTACATCGTCAGCGACCGTCCGTAGAGCCGCATGACGTTCCACAGCGAGACGTAGTAGCTGTTGCCCGGGTCCAGGGAGTCGGGGGTGAACGAGGCCGCCATCCGGATCGTCCCGCCCCGTTTCGCCGAGGGGGCGGCGATGGACGTCAGGGCCGCGTCGGGCCCGGTCCGCGCGGCCCCCGCGACGGCCTGTCCCGAGGGCGGCCCGGAGCCGGAGCCGCCGGTGGTCCTCGGCCAGAGCGCGACGACCAGCGCGCACGCCGTCACGACCGCCGCGCCCGCGGTCAGGACGCGACGGTGGCGTCTCAGCCCGCCGAGGGGAGAGGTCCTGAACCCCCAGGACGGCGCCGGCGACGACGGTAACGACGGGGACGGTGACGGTGACGGTGACGGCAGGAACGGTGACGACGGGGACGGTGACGGGGGCACCGGGGACGGCGGCACGGAGGACGACGGCACGGGGGACGACGGTGACGAAGGCGGCGGGGCGTCACGGACCTCGGGCCGGGACGCCGGGCCGGGCACGGAGGCGCCGCCCGGGTTCAGCAGCGCGTCCAGCACCTCGCCGGAGGTCGGACGCTCCCGGGGGTCCTTGGCGAAGGCGGCGTGCAGCAACGGGCGCAGCGACTCCGGCACCCCGGACAGATCAGGGGTGCCGGACAGGATCGCGTGCATCACCACCGGCAGGTCGCCCGAACCGAACGGTGACCGTCCGGTCGCCGCGAACACCATGGTCCCGGCCCAGGCGAACACGTCGCCCGCCATGCCCACGTCCTGGCCGTGGAAGTGCTCGGGGGCCATGTAGGCCGGTGTGCCGATCACGCCGCTGGTCACGCTCTGCCCGGCGTCCAGCGCCCTGGCTATGCCGAAGTCGATGACGCGCGGGCCGTCGGGCCCCAGCAGGACGTTGCTCGGCTTGAGGTCGCGGTGCACGATCCCGGCACGGTGGATCGCGACCAGCGCGGTGGCGGTGGCGACGGCCAGCCTGAGCAGCGCGTGCTCCGCGCGCGGGCCGTCCCGCAGCACCGCCTGATGCAGCGACTCGCCGTCCACGTACTCGCTGAGGATGTACGGCCGGGCGCCGACGGTGTCGACCTCCAGCACGCGGGCGGTGCAGAACTGGGCGACCCTGCGGGTGGCCTCGGCCTCCCGCCGGAAACGCCGCTGGGCCGCGGGGTCGTCGGCGAGCTTGGCGTGCAGCACCTTGAGGGCGACGCGCTCTCCCGAGGGCGTCAGCGCGAGGTAGACGACGCCCTGGCCGCCCTCCCCGAGGAAGCCGACCAGCCGATGCTCGCCGATCCGCTCGGGGTCACCCTGCCGCAGGGGGAGCGGCTCCGGCATGCCGTCACTCCAGGGGTCGCGATGAACGTGACCCGACCACGATATTGAATCGATCCGCTCACAGGGAGGGCTTGGCGATCCTCGCGACGCCCGAACGCCTCATGCCCCCCGTACCGCGGGACGGGGTGTCCACGCCCTGGGGACCCGACGACCGCATCGGCCCGGCCGGACGGGACGGACGCAGCCGGCTCAGAGGCGGGGACGGGCGCCCAGGTGCGAGATGGCCCGGGAGGCCAGGTGACACCCGTCGGCCAGCGCCTCGGCCGGGGGCTTGCCACCGAGCCAGGCGGGCAGGAAACCCGCGGTGAAGGCGTCGCCCGCGCCGGTGCCGTCGACCACGCGCTCGACGGCCTCGGCCGGAGCCGTGACCGGGTCGGGACGGTTGTTGCCGAACCACAGGGCGCCCTCGTCGTTGAGCTTGACGACCACCTGCGGGAACCACGCGGTGAGCACCTTGGCGGCGGCGGCCGGGTCGTCGCGGCCGGTGAGGACCTTGGCCTGGTCGGCGTTGGCGAACAGCAGCTTGGCGTTCTGCGTCCACTCCAGGAACGGCTCGGCGCCGGTGCGCTCCAGCGGCGCCGACGAGGAGCAGTCCACCGAGACGGACATCCCCGCGCGGCGGGCCAGCTCCAGGGCCGCGAGACCGGCCTCGCGCGACCCCTCGTTGATGAGGGTGTAGCCCGACAGGTGCAGGTGACCGCCCTGGGAGAACAGGTCGCGGGGCAGGTCCTCGGGGGACAGGGCCGCGTTCGCACCGGGGTCGGAGAGCATGGTGCGCTCGCCCTTGTGGGTGACGAGCACCACGCAGGTGCCGGTGGGACGCTCGGGATCCATGACGAGGCGGGCGTCGACGCCGTACCCCATCAGCTCCATGTCGCGGTTGCGGCCCGTGATGTCGGCGCCGCGCCGTCCGATGAAGGCGACCTCGGTGCCCTCGACGGCGAGCCAGGAGGCGATGTTGGCACCCGACCCGCCACCGTGCATGGTGACGATCGCCGGTGTGTCACTCGCCCTGGCCAGCGGGTAGCGAGCCCGGGCGACCGCGTCGGTCATGAGATCGCCCACCACGACCACCCGCGTCATGATGTCACCACCTTGCTGCCTTCGATGCCGACATGCCTCTATACGTGCCTTGAGCCGTACCGCTGGCCGTGCCTCCGGCCGCCAAAAACCTAACAGCTTCCGGCCAGCGTGTGGGGCCTTGACCGAACACCGGACCAGAGTCGATGCACAAGCGTTGCGTGAATCCCCCCGGCCGGTCCGATGCGTGGGATGCACGTCTACTCTCGGGACTGTGGAGGCTGCTCAGTATCCCGCTCACTGGGAGGCGGACGTCGTCCTGTCGGACGGCGGCACCGCCCACGTACGCCCGATTCGGCCCGCCGACGCCGACCGGTTGCGTTCCTTCTACGGCCGGCTGTCCGACGAGTCGATCTACTTCCGCTTCTTCGGTCCCCGGCCGCGGTTGTCGGACCGGGAGATCACCTGGTTCACCAACGTCGACTACGTGGACCGGGTGGCGCTGATCGCCACGATCGGCACCGAGATGGTGGCGGTCATCCGCTACGACCGGATCGAACCCGGCGAGGCCGAGGTCGCCTTCCTCGTCGAGGACGCCCATCAGGGTCGCGGGGTCGCCTCGGTGCTCCTGGAGCACCTGGCCGCGACCGCCAGGGAACACGGGATCGGCCGCTTCGTCGCCGACGTGCTGCCCGCCAACCAGAAGATGATGGGGGTGCTCAAGCAGGCCGGCTACACCGCGCAGAGCCGCTTCGCCGACGGCGTGGTCCGGATGACCCTCGACCTCACCCCGACCGAGACCGCCCAGGAGGTGACCGCCTCCCGCGAGCACCGCGCCGAGTCCCGCTCGATCGAGCGGCTGCTCTCGCCGGGCTCGGTGGCCGTCGTGGGAGCCGGGCGCGAACCGGGCGGCGTCGGCCAGACCGTGCTGCGCAACCTGCTCGGCGCCGACTTCACCGGGCCGGTCTACCCCGTGCACCGCGAGGCACGGGCCGTGGCGGGGGTGCGCGCCTACCCGAGCGTGACGGCCATCGACGGGGAGGTGGACCTCGCCGTGCTCGCCGTACCCGCCGACGGGGTCATCGACGTGGTCAAGGAGTGCGCGGAGAAGGGCGTGCGCGGGCTGATCGTGGTCTCCTCCGGGTTCGGCGAGACCGGCCCGGAGGGACGGGAACGGCAGGACGAGCTGGTGCGCATCGCCCGCGCCTACGGCCTGCGGGTCGTCGGCCCCAACTGCCTGGGCATCGCCAACACCGATCCGGCCGTACGGCTGAACGCCACCCTGGCCGCCACCGTCCCCGGGCGGGGCCGGGTCGGTTTCTTCAGCCAGTCGGGCGCCCTGGGCACCGCGCTGCTGCAGCGGGTGGCGCAGCGGGGCATGGGCATCTCCTCGTTCGTCTCCGCGGGCAACCGGGCCGACGTGTCCGGCAACGACCTGCTGCAGTACTGGGAGGAGGACCCGAACACCGACGTGATCCTGCTCTACCTGGAGTCGCTGGGAAACCCCCGCAAGTTCGCGCGCCTGGCACGGCGCATCTCGCGCCGCAAGCCGATCGTCGTCGTCAAGAGCGGCGGCACCACCCAGGGCGTCCCCTCCGGCCACGCGGCCCCCGTCCTCGGCCTGCCCGACACCGCGCTCAGCGCCCTGTTCGAGCAGGCGGGCGTGATCAGGGTCGACGACCTGATCCAGCAGTTCGACGTGGCGCAGCTGCTGGCCTACCAGCCGCTGCCCACCGGGCCCAGGGTCGGCCTGGTCAGCAACTCCGACGCGATGGCCCTGCTGGCGGCCGACGCCTGCGTCCGGATGGGCCTGGAACCGCTGCCCCCGGTCAACCTGGGCGCGCGGGGCTGCGCCGCGGAGTTCGGCGAGGCCCTGGCCTCGGTGCTTCCCGAGGTGGACGCGGTGGTCGCGATCTACATGCCGCCCATCCCCGGCAACGCCGCGCAGGTCGCGGCCGAGCTGCTGCGGGTCTCGCGCGGCTCCGGCAAGCCGGTGCTGGCCACGTTCGAGGGCAAGATCGGCATGCTCGAGGGGCTGCGGGTCGGCACCGTCCCCGAGCGGGGCTCGATCCCCTCGTACGCGGCACCGGAGGAGGCGGTGCGCGCGCTCGCCCACGCGGTGCGGCACGCGCGCTGGCTGGAGCAGCCGGCGGGGGTGTTCGAGGAGCCCGAGGGCGTCGACACCGCCGCGGCCCGGGAACTCGTGCACGCCGCGCTGGGCGAGGCCCCGGCCGAGATCGACGCCTCGGAGCTGCTGGCGTGCTACGGGGTGGAGGTATGGCCGTCACAGACGGTGGGGTCGCCGCAGGAGGCCGTCGACGCCGCCGAGAGGCTCGGCTGGCCGGTCGTGCTGAAGGCCGCCGGTCCCGAGGCGGCCAAACGCGCCGGGACCGTACGCCTGGGGCTGGCCGGTCCCGACGGGGTGCGCGACGCCTACGCCGACCTGACGCGCCAGCTCGAACCCGAGTCGGTGCTCGCGGTGCAGCGGATGGCGCCCCAGCCCGCGGTACCGACCGTGGCCGGTGTGATGGAGGACCCCGCCTTCGGCGCGGTGGTCTCCTTCGGGCTCGGCGAGGTCACCGCCCGGCTGCTCCACGACGAGGCGTACCGGCTGGCCCCGCTGACCCGCGAGGACGCGGCGGCCCTGGTGCGGTCGCCGCGCGCCGCGCCCCTGCTGCTCGGCGAGTACGGCTACCCGCCGGTCGCGGTGGAGGCCCTGGAGGAGCTGCTGATCCGCCTCGGGCGGCTGGCGGACGACCTCCCGGAGGTGGCGCGGCTGACCCTGGACCCGGTGCTGGTGGGGGAGAGCGAGGTGATCGTGCTGGGCGCCCGCGCCGTGCTCCGCAGCCACCGGGGCCCGCGTCCCGACGACGGCCCCCGCAGACTGGGCTGACCCGGCCGCCGGGACCGCGTCACGACGTCCCGGCGGGCAGGACCTGGACGCTGCAGGCCACCGTGCCGGACACATTGCCGGCCGGGCCGATGGACGCGGTGCCGGACACGCCGGTGGACACGGCGCCGGACAAGGCGCCGGACGCGGTGCCGGGCAAGGCGCCGGACGCGGGGGTGAGGCCGGTCCCCGGGGGCGGCCCGCTCTGGACGGCCCTGCCGGTGGCGGTCAGCGTGCCCGAGGCGTCCGGTGCCACGGCCACCTCGACCGTGATCCGGGGAAGCTGGAACCCCGGCCCGGCCCGGCCGGTCGTGCCGCAGCCCAGGCGCCGGTCCGTGATGCGGCACGTCCAGCCCGTGCCCCGCGCCCGCACCGGGGTCAGGCCCTCCGGGAAGTGGTAGGTGACCCCGGTCGGTCGGGTGATGCCCGGGGAGAGGCGCCCCGCCGTGACGTCGATGGAGAAGACCCCGGCGCCGCCCGCCTCGAACGGGCCGTCGTGGACGGTGGTCAGGACCAGGTCCCCGAACAGGCCCTCCACGGAGACGGGGGACACGGCGCCCGTCACCCCGGCCGCGCCCGTCGCGCCCGTCGCGCCCGTCGCACCTGCCCTCCCCGCCACGACGCCCGTCGCTCCTGTCGCTCCCGTCGTGCCCATCGCCATCGCCGGGCTCACCGCTCCGGCCACGCCCACCACGCCCACCACGCCCGCCACGCCCGCCACGCCCGCCACGCCCGTCGCGGCGAGCACCAGCCCGGCCAGCCGCAGGGCACCCGTGAGCCACGGCGCCCCGGAAGGACGCGCGGACCCGGCGGGACCCGTGGCGCCACCGGGACGCGGGAGGCGCACGGGACGCGTGAGGCCGCCTCGCGGTGTCGTACCGGGCGTGCTCCCGGGCCTGCTCCCGGAGCGGTGGCGCGGACCCGGACGGTCATCGGTCATCTCTCGTCCTCTGGTTCAGGGACACCGTCACCTCGGGGCGGCCAGAGGGACCTCCCACGGGGGACAGGCGTTCCGCGGATGAAGCGGGCGAACGCGCCGGGCCGGCCGTCGCCGGGCCCGGGACGGCACGCGGCGCCGCCACCGCTCCCGGTAACCGTTAAAAGATCACGTCAAACCGGCCGGATGGAAAAGTCACGGCAGGGACGGGCCACGGCGGCACCGGCCCCGTCGGGACGGGGATCTCCACGGCCCCGGGGAGGCCGGCCGGACCGGATCACGATTTGCACCACCCGGTGAAGGTCACCCGCTCCCGGTGAAAGCGCCGCCCCGGACAGGGCAGGATGGACCCATGAGGGAAACCCGACTCCCGTCCGCCGGCCTGCGAGACGCCATCGACCGCAGTGGCTACTATCCCGACCTGGTCACCGACGCGGTCGAGTCCGCGCTCGGCAAGGAGCAGGTGGACGCCTACGTCGTGCACCACGAGGCCACCTTCGACCCGGCCATGGAGGTGCGCAGGCACGTCACCGTTCTGGTGCTCTCACCCACCCGGCTGCTCGTCTGCCACACCGACGAGCACCCGCCCGTGGAGGGGGTGTCGGCGTCCCACGCCTCCACCACCACCGAGGCCGTGCGCCTCAGCCGGATCCAGTCGGTCGCGGTCACCCGGGTCGTCCCCGACCCCGCCTCCTACGTGCCGGGCGTACCGCCCACCGAGGTCACGCTGACCATCGGCTGGGGGGCCATCTCCCACGTCGACCTGGAGCCGGCGACCTGCGGCGACGACAACTGCGAGGCCGATCACGGATACACCGGCGCCATCACGGCCGACGACCTCTCCCTGCGGGTGAGCGAGGCGGCCGACGGACCAGAGGCCGTCTCCCACGTGCTGGCATTCGCCAAGGCACTGTCGGAGGCCACGGCCCGTACCGCCTCGTGAACCCGCTCATCCCGGCGTACGGGACGGCCTCGCTCGCGGACCTGTCCCGCTCGCTGCTCGCCGTGGTCGGGATGGACGACGACAACCCGCTGGAGCTCGCCCCGGCCGAGCGGGTCCTGCTCTTCCTGGTGGACGGCATGGGCGCCGAGCTGCTCCGCGCCCACCCGCAGGTCGCGCCGTTCCTGTCGTCCCGGGCGGGCAGGACGATCACCGCGGGCTTTCCCTCCACGACCGTGACCAGCCTGAGCAGCCTCGGCACCGGCCTGTCGCCGGGCGAGCACGGCATGCTCGGCTGCCAGCTGGCCGTCCCCGGCACCGGTCACCTGTTCAACTGCCTGCGCTGGACCGCCCCGGGCCCCCCGATCGATCCCGGCGAGTGGCAGCCGGCCCCGACGGTCTACCAGCGCGCCGCCGCCGCGGGCGTCTCGGTCGGCTACGTCGGCCCGGCCAAGTTCGAGACCACCGGCCTGAACCGGGCGGTCTACCGCGGGGTCCGCTTCACCGGGGCCGACGAGGTCGACGAGCGGATCGCCGGGGTGCGCCGCGCGCTGGCCGAGCCCCGCGCCCACGTCACGGTCTACTACGGCGACCTCGACTCCACCGGCCACCTGACCGGCTGGGGCTCCGCGGAATGGCTCGACCAGCTCGCCCTGGTGGACCGGATGGCCGAGCGGCTCGCCGAGACGCTCCCGCCCGGCTCGGCGATGTACGTCACCGCCGACCACGGCATGGTCAACATCGACGAGCGGATCGACGTCGACGCCCTGCCCGCGCTGCGCGAGGGCGTCGCCCTGCTCGGCGGTGAGGCCAGGGCCCGCCACGTCTACACCGCTCCCGGCGCGTCCTCGGCGGTCCTGGACGCCTGGCGTGAGACCCTCGCCGGGAAGGCGTGGGTGGCCTCCCGGACCGAGGCGGTCGACTCGGGCTGGTTCGGCCCGAGGATCCGTCCCGAGTGGCTGCCCAGGATCGGCGACGTGCTGGCCGTCCCGTACACGGACTGCGCCATCGTCTCCACGGCGACCGAGCCGAAGGAGGCGTCCTTCGTCGGCTGCCACGGCTCGCTGACCCCCGCCGAACAGCACGTCCCCCTCCTGGAGGTGAGCACCCGATGAGCCCGCTGATCACCGCCGCGGAGCTGGCCGGCCTGTCCGGCGCGACCGTCCTCGACGTGCGCTGGAGACTCGGCGGCGCGCCCGGTGCCGCCGGCGTCGACGACTACCGCGCCGGGCACATCCCCGGCGCGGTCTTCTGCGACCTGGAGACCGACCTCGCCGGCCCGCCCGTGCTGGAGGCCGGGACGCCCGGGGGCCGCCACCCGCTGCCCTCGGCCGCCTCCTTCCAGGAGGCGATGCGGCGGCTCGGCGTGTCCGGCTCCCGTCCCGTCGTCGTCTACGACGAGGCCGACTCCACCGCCGCGGCCCGCGCCTGGTGGACGCTGCGCCACTTCGGCCACCCCGACGTCCGCGTCCTCGACGGCGGCCTGCGCGCCTGGGTCGCCGCGGGATCGCCGCTCTCCACCGAGGAGCCCGTCCCCGAGCCCGGCGACTTCGAGGCCCGGCCCGGAGGCATGCCGGTGCTCGACGCCGGCCAGGCCGCCCGGCTCGCCGCCGACGGGGTCCTGCTGGACGCCCGCGCCGCCGAACGGTACCGCGGCGAGGTCGAGCCGATGGACCCGGTCGCCGGGCACATCCCGGACGCGGTCAGCGCCCCCACCGCCGAGAACGTCGAGCCCTCGGGCCGCTTCCACCGGCCCGCCTTCCTGCGGGAACGGTTCAACACCCTGGGCGTCGTGCCCGGCGTGGAGGTGGGCGCCTACTGCGGCTCCGGCGTGACCGCGGCGCACCAGGTGCTGGCCCTGGAGGTGGCCGGCGTGCCGGCCGCGCTCTACGTCGGGTCGTGGTCGGACTGGGTGACCGACCCGGCGCGGCCGGTCGCCACCGGCTGATCCCCGTACCCGAAGCAGACGAAGCCCGCCACGCCCGACGTCGCGCTCGCGACGGCCAGCGCCCGCGCGGGCGGGTCACCGGCGGCCAGCGCGGTGTGGAAGGCCGTCATCAGCGTCAGCGTCTCGGTGTCGCGGACCGGCACCAGGCTGGCGACCACGCACCGCGACCCCAGCGACAGGAACGTGCCGGCCAGCCCCAGCGGCGCCCCGTCGGCCGGTGCGTGGGCCATTCCCGCGTCGCACGCCGACAGCACCACCAGGGCGGGCGGGGTGCGCAACCGCAACAGGTCGTACGCCATCAGCGGGCCGTCGTCGAGGTCGATGCTCGACAGCAGCGGCCCGCGGGGGGAGAACATCCCGTGCGCGGCCAGGTGCGCCACGTCCGCCCCCTCCAGCGCGGCCAGCACGTCCGCCCGGCGTGCCGCCACCCGTTCCGTCCCCGGGTGGCGGTCGCCGACCATGGCGGCCTCGGCCCCGGCGCACCGCAGGCCGGGACCGGCCACCGCCACGACCCGCCCCCGCCGCCCGTGCCCTCCGCCCGGCTCCCCGGGAGCTTCCCGTCCGTTTCCCGCGCCCGGCTCCCCGGGCCCTCTCCGCCTGTTTCGCGTGCCCGGCTCACCGCGTCCTTCCCGGCCGTCTCCCGTGCCCGGCTCCCCGCGTCCGGCGAGCCAGGCGGCGGCGCTGGCCGCCACGGTCACCGGCCGGCCGGCGTTCGACGGCAGCAGCGGCCAGGGCAGGGTGTGCAGGGTCCCGGTCGGGACGACCACCAGCGGCCGGTCGCCGAGCAGATCGCGCAGCGGGCGCAGCAGCAGTCGCTCCAGCTCGGCCGCGTCCGCCCCCTCCGTACCGGGGAGCGCGGCCCGGCCGTCGCGCAGGTGCGTTCTGCGCAGCCCGTAGCGGAGGCGGACGGTGGCCTCGGCGACGGCCGCGAACGGCCCGAGGCGGCGCAGCGCCAGCCGGTCCCGGGTGACCGCGACGGCGACGAGCTCGCCCCGGTGGCGGACGAACTCCACCAGCGACGTCCGTCCCAGCCCCGCCCGCAGCGCGGACAGGCCGGGTGCGAGCGGCCGGCCGGAGCCCCCGGTGACCGCCCGCCACCGCTCGGCCCAGGCCAGGACCGCGCGGGCGTGACCGGTCCGCAGGGCCAGCTCCAGCCCGAACGCGGCCAGTGGCTCGCCCGCCCTGACCGCGTGCGCGCGCAGCATCGGGTCCTCCAGCGCCCTGGTGTCCGCCCCGACCTCGGCCAGACCGGCCAGCACCGCGGCGAACGCCCCCCGCCGGTCACCCGCCAGGGCGCGGCGCAGCGCCGTCGCCTGACGGGCGACCACCCCGCGGCCCGCGCGGGCCAGCGGCGCCAGCTGCTCCTCGGCGGCCGGCCGGTCGCCCAGCTTCAGCGAGACCTCCGCGGCGGTGAGCCTGAGCGCCGCCGAGGCGTCGTCGTGCCCCGCGGCGCCCAGGTCGTCCGCGCAGCCGAGCATCTCCCCGGGCAGGTCCGGGGAGGGCGGGCCCAGGGCGAGCCGGGCCCGCAGCGCGATCTCGGTGGCGAGCGGCACCAGGACCGTCCGGCCCTGCGCGGCCAGCTCGCGGGCGGCCGCCCCGGCGCTCTCGGCGGCCCCGCGCGGATCGCCGGTGCGCAGCTCGACCCTGGCGAGCAGCAGCCGGGCCTCCGCCAGGGCCACCCCGGCACCGGCCGCCGCCAGCTCGGGGACGGCCGCCTCCAGCAGCACCCGCGCCTCGCCGGGCAGGTGGGCGGCGACCAGCGCCTCGGCCAGGTCGCAGCGGACCGTCGCGAGCCGCTCCGGGTAGCCGAGCAGCACGGCCTCGGCGCGCCGGTAGGCGGTGAACGCGGCCGGCAGGTCGCCGCGCCGCGCGGCCAGGAACGGCAGGTTGCCCTCGGCCAGGGCGAGCAGGTGCTCCAGGCCCGCGTCCCGGGCCAGTTCCGCGCACCGGCTCAGGTCGGCCTCGGCGGCGGCGAACTCCCCGAGGAAGACGCGGGCGAGCCCGCGGTTCAGCATCGCGCCGGCCAGGAACCTGACGTCGCCGCCGAGGACGGTCACGGCCCGGTCGCAGTGGGCGACGGCCTCGCGGTAGCGGCCGAGCCGCGCCAGCGCCACCGCCCGGTGCACCCCGAGCTTGCCCAGCTCGGCACCGGTCAGGCCGGGCTCGGCGTCGGCGGCGACGGCCAGCGCCTGCTCCGGGTGGCCCAGTTCCGTGCGGACGTGGACCAGCGAGAGCCGGGCCTGGGCCGCCCGGTGCGCCAGCCCCGCCGCCAGGGCCACCCGTACGGCCCTGCGCAGCCGTTCCTCGGCGAACGGCAGGTCACCCAGCTCGCGCGCGGCCACGGCGAGCGCCCGGTGCGCCACCGCCTCGGCCTCGCAGTGCGGGCAGCCCTTGACCCGCCTTCCCGGCCCGTCCGGCCCGCTTGATCCGCTCGATCCATCCGATCCGTCCGCCTCGCCCGATCCACCCGCCTCGCCCGATCCGCCCGCCTCGTCCGGGGCGGCCGTTCCCGGGCAGAGGTCCGGAAGCGAGGCGAGCACGGCATGGGCGAGGGCGAGCGCGCCGGCCGGGTCGCTGCCCGAGAGGTCGACCGCGCGCTCGGCCGCGGCGAGCGCATCACCGTCGGTCACGCGCTCGGCGGCGAGGGCCTCGTGATCGGCTGCGCTCCCCGTGCTCCCCGTGCTCCCCGTCGCGGCGAGCGTCTCGTCGGGGCCCACCTACGGGCGGATCCGGGTCCAGCTGGTGACCACCGGTGCGCGGCCCGGCAGGTGGCAGACCACGCTGAACCAGCCGGGCGGCAGGCCGGTGACCGCGAACCGGCCCGTCGGGGACGGCGTACGCGACTCGGTCAGGTGCAGCGTGCGGATCTCCACCAGCGCGCCCTGTTCGGGGCAGGGGGAGATCTGGCCCGCCAGATCGACCAGGCCGTCCAGGGAGCCGACCTCCAGCTCCACCGTGAGCCCGGCCGCGGTGAACCTCAGCAGCCGCGGACGCTCGGCGGACCGCACCCCGCGCGGCGCGGGCGTGGCGGCCGGTCGGGCCGTGGCGGCGCCGGGCAGCCGCAGGCCGAAGGCCGCGCGGGCCGCGGCCGTCACCCGCTCGGGCACCGGGTCGCTGCCCGAGGCCAGGCGCAGGGCGGCTATCAGGGACTCGTCGTCGATCGGCGTGGGATGCCGCGTCACGGTGTCGCCTCCCGGGCGGTGAGCATGGTGCGCAGACGGTTCAGGCAGCGGCCCCGGGTGGGCCCGTAGCTGCCGGTGGGCATGCCCAGGCGCCCGGCCAGCTGGTGGACGCCCGCGTCGGGGGCCGAGGCCATCAGCCGGAACAGCGAGCGGCACGGCTCGTGCATCTCGTCGACGGCCTGCCACAGACGGCGGCCCTCGTCGGCGGTGAGCACGGCCAGCGCCGGGTCGGCGTGGGCGGTGCCGTCCGGCGCGGTGAGCGGGAGCCCGTCGTCCGGATGCTCGGCCACCGGCCGCTCGGCCCGGTGCCTGCGGCTCAGCAGGGACGCCTCGCGCTTGGCCGTGGTCAGCAGCCAGTACCCGAGGCGGTCCGGGTCACGGATGGTGTGCAGGCTCTCCAGCAACCTCAGCCAGGTGCCCTGGACCGCGTCGGCGGCGTCGGCCGGGCCCAGGTCGTAGGCGCGCACGGCCGACCAGAGAGGACCGCTGAACCGCGCGACCAGGGCGTCCCAGGCCTCCTGGCCGCCCGCCAGGACGTCGTCGGTCGCGTGCTGGTCCCTCACCGGCGTCTCCAGGGTCACGTAGAACACCGAGGGTGTTCGAGTGATGACTTCGGGTGAGACTTTAGCCGGGCATGGGCACGACCACACCGGAATCCGGAATCCGTCGGCACTCCGCGCCCTCCAGCAGGTACGCGGCGGCCTGCCGGGGGGATCGTTCCACGGTCGCCGCGGCGATCGCCCCGCTCACCAGGGCGGTGGCGAAGGAGGTCCCGCTCCAGCGGGCGTAGCCGTCGAAGGGCGGGTGGTCCAGGAAGGCGCTGGACAGCCACTCTCCCGGGGCGCAGGCGTCCACCCAGGGGCCGTGGCCGGAGAACGGCGCCCTGGCCTGTCCGGTCGCGTCCAGCGCCGCGACGGCGATCACCCCGGGCGAGGCGGCCGGCCAGAAGGGGCGGTCGGAGGCGGTGTTGCCCGCGCACGCCACCGTGACCGTGCCGGCCGGGCCGCCGGCCAGGTCCTCCAATGCGGCCTCCACCAGCGGGGAGGGGCCGTCGTCGAAGGTGTGCGTGCCGAAGGAGAGGTTGAGCACTCCGGGTGGGTCGGCCCTGAGCCGGCCCAGGACGTGCAGCAGCCCGGCCTCGTCCCCGACGCCGTGGCCGTCCAGCATCCGGATCGGCCGCAGGCGCGCCCCCGGGGCCGACCGCAGGATCAGCCCGGCGATGAACGTGCCGTGCCCGGCCTGGGGGTCCGGCAGGCCGTCGCCGTCACCGTCGGTCACCTCGTCGCCCTCCCGCCCGCGTCGCAGGAACCACGGGCTCCGCTCCCACCAGGGGTGCTCGGTCAGGCCGGTGTCGGGCAGGGCCACGGTCACGGAGCCCGCCCCCGGCCCGTCCGGGGCGGGTCCGGGCGCCGGGAGGGCGGCGTGGGGAAAGGGGCGTGAGGCCGGTCCGCCGAAGTAGAGCGGCTGGCCCGTCACGATGTGGTTGGGGGAGGCCCGCACCCCTCGCGCCCGTACCGACGCCACCAGGTCGCAGACGTCCACGCCCCGGGAGAGCCGCACCCGGTAGACCCCGCCGGTCTCGGTGACGGCCTCGGCCCAGCGGGCGGTGGCCGCCAGGCCCGAGGCGTCGGTCAGCAGCTGGCCCTTCCTGATCAGAGCGGGCGAACCGGGGATGGGTTCGACCCGTTCGATGCCGGTATCCATCTGGTCCTCCGGAAACGATCGCCGAGTGGCGGGGTTCTCTTCATTCCCGGGAAAGTCACGGTCAAGTGCCCACGCCGCAACATCTCGGTATGACCCCCCTCTGGTGCGAGGTCGCGACCGACGGTAGTCTCTCCTTCAGTCACTTGTGATCATCCTGGAACGAGGCCGTTGGGGAAGGCGCACCTCGTACCGAAACGGGAGGTCCGGTGTCTGCTCGTGGCGTGCTGTACGTCCACTCGACTCAGCCTGCGCTGTGCCCGCATATCGAATGGGCGGTCGCAGGCGTTCTTGGCGTACCCGTAGACCTGACCTGGACTCCACAGCCCGCCGCGCCCGGCCACGTGCGCGCGCAGGCCGAGTGGGAGGCCCGTGTGGGGACCGCGGCGGCCATCACCTCGTCGCTGATGGGCTGGCAGCGCATACGTTTCGAGGTCACCGAGGACGCCTCACCGGGTGCCGACGGGTCCCGGCACGCCTACACCCCCTCGCTGGGAGCCTTCACGGCGGTGATCGGCGCCTCCGGGGACATCCTGATCCCCGAGGACCGGCTGCGCTCGGCCATGCTGATGGCCCGCCAGGGCCGGGTGGTGCTGGAGGAGGAGCTGGACCGCATGCTGGGCAAGCAGTGGGACGCCGAGCTGGAGTCCTTCCGGTACGCCGGGGAGGGCGCCCCGGTGCGCTGGCTGCACGCCGCCGTCTGACCGTCCCCCCTCGCTCCCACCGCGCCTGAAGGACCGGCGTTCGCCGAGAGACCGCCTCCCCGGCTCCGGACGGACCGTCCCTCGGCTTCGGACGGACCGTCCCTCGGCTTCGGCGGAAAACGAGCGAGCCCCCGCCGGTCAGGCCGGCGAGGGCTCGTCGAGCATTTGAATCGTCCCGGTCAATCCTGATCGATCCGGGTCCGCCTGGTCCGGGCGGCTCAGAGGGGGATGTTGCCGTGGGCGCCCCGGGCGGGGGTCGCCTGGGCCAGCACCCTGGCGATGGCGCCGCGGGTCCGGTCGGGGGTGATGACCTCGTCGATCACCCCGAGCTCCAGTGCCCGCTTCAGGCCCCCGGCCTGGATCTCGTGCTCCTCGGCGAGCCTGGTCTCCAGGTCGGCGCGCTCGTGTTGGGGGGCGGCGGCCAGCTCGCGGCGCTTGAGGACGCGCACGGCGGCGACCGCGCCCATCACCGCGATCTGGGTCGTCGGCCAGCCGAACACCCTGGTCGCGCCCAGCGACCGGGAGTTCATCGCGATGTAGGCGCCGCCGTAGGCCTTCCGGGTCATCAGCGTGATCCTGGGCACCGACGCCTCGGCGAAGGCGTGCAGCAGCTTGGCGCCGCGCCGTACCACGCCGTCGTGCTCCTGCCCGACGCCCGGCAGGTAGCCGGGCACGTCCACCAGGACGACCAGCGGCACCCCGAAGGCATCGCACATCCGGACGAACCGTGCGGCCTTCTCCGCCGAGGTGGAGTCGAGGCAGCCGCCCAGCCGCAGCGGGTTGTTGGCCACCACGCCCACCGTCCGGCCTCCCAGCCGGCCCAGCGTGGTGACGACGTTGGGCGCCCACCGGGCGTGCAGTTCCACACCAGGCTCGTCGAGCAGGCCCGTCACCAGCGGCTTCACGTCGTAGGCGCGGCGCAC
This sequence comes from Streptosporangium sp. NPDC050855, assembly GCF_044456585.1. Taxonomy (NCBI): domain Bacteria; kingdom Bacillati; phylum Actinomycetota; class Actinomycetes; order Streptosporangiales; family Streptosporangiaceae; genus Streptosporangium; species Streptosporangium sp. NPDC050855. The sequence goes on along the minus strand of NZ_JBITFY010000003.1, from coordinate 409,082 downwards.
GTTCTCCGGCAGCAGCCCCGAGAAGTCGACCTCCTCGACCTCGTCCCGCACCCGGCCCTGGTGGCCCAGCAGCACCGCCAGGCGCCGGGCCTGCAGGTAGGCGTCGGCCTCGGTCTTGGTGACCACGTGCACGACGCCGCTGCGCCTGCCGTGCGGCTCGGGCCCGCCCAGGGCTGCCATGTCGATCTGCTCGCCGGTGACGCTGCGGACCACGTCGGGGCCGGTGACGAAGATACGGCCCTCGTCGGCCAGGATCACGATGTCGGTCAGCGCGGGCCCGTACGCGGCCCCACCGGCGGCCGGGCCGACGACCACCGACAGCTGCGGGACCACGCCGGAGGCGCGGGTCATCGCGGCGAAGACGCGGCCGACCGCGTGCAACGACTCGACGCCCTCGGCCAGGCGGGCGCCACCGGAGTGCCACACGCCGACGATCGGGACCCGCTCGCGGACCGCGACGTCGTAGGCGTGCACGATGTGCTCGCACCCCTCGCTGCCCATCGCGCCGCCCTGGACGCGGGGGTCGCTGACGAACGCGACGACCGGTACCCCCTCGACCCGGCCCGTCGCGGCCAGCATGCCGCTCCGGTCGACCGGTGAGATCAACCGCACCGACCCCTCGTCGAGCAGGGCCGACAGGCGCACCTGGGGATCGCGGGGATCGGCGGGCCGCCGCTCGGCGTCCTCGCCCACCACACCGTCGTCGAGCACGGTCATCACTTACCTCCAGCATGGAGATCCCGGACGTCGGTCCTGGGCGGGAAACGCGGCGCGCCGCCGCACGATGGTGGTGGGGTTCCGGCCTGCCGGAGCCGGGCCGCAGGACCCCGCGCCGGGCCGGTGGCACGCGGGGCCCGTGCGGGCCGTGCAGACCGACCGCGAGGCCCGTCAGGCCCGGGGGCCCGTGCAGACCCTGAGGCCGTGCAGACCGTTGAGGCCCGTGCAGGTCCGGGACCCGTGCAGACCCTGAGCCCGTGCCGGGGCCGCCTTCCCGCCCCTGCCGCCGTGACCGCGGCGAGGGCCCCGGGCGAGGGTTCCGGGCGGGAGCCGGGCGGCGGGATCCGGCCCGTGAGGGCCGGGACCACCCGGCTCGCGCCGCGGAGGAGGAGAGGTCGGAGCTCCCCGTCAGACGCTGGTGAAGGCCACGGCGACGTCGTGCCCGCCGAACCCGAAGGAGTTGTTGATCGCGGCGATCTGGCCGCCGGGCAGGGCGCGCGGCTCGCCGCGCACGATGTCGACCTCGACGCCGTCGTCCAGGTCGTCCAGGTTGATCGTTCCAGGCGCGCGCCGCTCGTGCAGCGCCAGGACGGTGAAGACGGACTCGATGCCGCCGGCACCGCCGAGCAGGTGCCCGGTCATCGACTTGGTGCCGCTGACCAGGGGGTGGCTCCCGATGACCTCCTTGATCGCGACCGTCTCCACCACGTCGCCCGCGGGGGTGGAGGTGGCGTGCGCGTTCACGTGCTTGATGTCGGCCCCGGTGAGACCGGAGTTCTCCAGGGCGCGGCGCATGGCCAGCATGACCCCGGCGCCGCTCGGCTCGGGCTGCGCGATGTGGTGGGCGTCGGCCGAGTACCCGACCCCGGCGGCGACCGCGTAGATCGTGGCGCCGCGGGCGCGGGCGTGCTCCTCGGACTCCAGCACGACGATGCCGGCCCCCTCGCCCAGGACGAAGCCGTCACGGCCCTTGTCCCACGGACGGGAGGCGCGCTCGGGCTCGTCGTTGCGGGTGGACATGGCGCGCATGGCAGCGAAGGAGCCGATGTTCAGCGGGTGGATGGCCGCCTCGGTGCCGCCGGCCACGACCACGTCGGCCCGGCCCGAGCGGATCATCTCGATGGCGTACCCGATCGACTCGGCGCCGGTGGCGCAGGCGCTGACGGTGGCGTGGACGCCGGCGCGGGCGCCGACCTCGATGCCGATCCAGCCCGCCGCGCCGTTCGGCATCAGCATGGGCACGGTGTACGGCGAGAGCCGCTGCCAGCCCTTCTCCTTGAAGACGTCGTAGGCGGCGAGGATCGTGGTGATGCCCCCGATGCCGCTGCCCACGACGACGCCGAGCCGCTCGGGGTCGACCTTCTCGATCGCGGCGTGTGCCCAGGCCTCGCGGGCCGCGACCAGCGCGAACTGCTCGGCCCGGTCCAGCCGCCGCGACTCGGGCCGGGGCAGCACCTCGGTCGGGTCGACGGCCGCGAAGGCGGCGAACTTCACCGGGACGGAGTCGACCCAGTCCTCGGTGACGGTGCGAACCCCGGACCGACCGGCGAGGAGCGCCGACCAGGTCGAGGCGACGTCTCCACCGAGGGGCGTGGTCGCGCCGAGCCCGGTGACGACGACACGTACCTGGTCTGTACTCACGGTCTGCGCTCCTTGTGTATCGCTGGTCTGAGAGGAATGCCGGAACGTCTCAGTTCTGGATGAAGTTGATGACGTCCTTGACGGTCTTGAGGTGCTTGAGCTGGTCGTCGGGGATCTCGACGCCGAACTCGTCCTGGGCGGCGACGGCGATCTCCACCATGGAGAGCGAGTCGATGTCGAGGTCGTCGACGAAGCTCTTCTCCGGGGTGACCTCGGTGGCCGGGATCCCGGTGATCTCGTTGACGATCTTGCCGATGCCGGCGAGGATCTCCTGCTCGGTGAGAGCCATGTCTGGTGTTCTCCTTGGTTCGTCGTCTTCTGGTTTCCCGTACGGCGGAGCCGTGCGGAAGCTCTAGGGGATCTCGATGATCTGGCCCGCGTAGGTCAGGCCCGCGCCGAAGCCCAGCAGCAGGGCGAGGCCGCCCGAGGGGACCTCGCCGCGCTCGATCATCCTGGACAGGGCCAGCGGGATCGAGGCGGCCGAGGTGTTCCCGGCCAGCACGATGTCCTTGGCGATGACGGCGTTGTCGGCGCCGAGCTTGCGGGCGATGGTCTCGATGATGCGCAGGTTGGCCTGGTGCGGCACGAACGCGGCCAGGTCGGCCGGATCGACCCCGGCGCGGTCGCAGATCTCCCTGGCCACCGGGTGCAGCGCGGTGGTCGCCCAGCGGAACACGGTCTGGCCCTCCTGGTGCAGGAAGGAGTCCCGGTCCTTGATGATGATCGCGTCGTACTTGTCGCCGGCGCTGCCCCAGACCACCGGGCCGATCCCCGGGGTGTCGGAGGGGCCGACGACCGCCGCGCCCGCGCCGTCGGCGAAGATCACCGCGGTGGCCCGGTCGGTCCAGTCGATCCACTGGGAGAGCTTCTCGGTACCGACCACGAGCACGTGGGTGGCCGAGCCCGCGCGGATCGCGTCGTTGGCGACCGCGAGGGCGTAGCAGAAGCCCGAGCAGGCGGTGTTGACGTCGAACGCGCCGGGGGAGTCGATGCCCAACCGGGTGGCGACCCGGCCGGCGGCGTTGGGGATCTGCGTCTCCAGGGTGCAGGTGGCGACGATCACCAGGTCGATGTCGTCCGCCGACAGGCCGCTGTTGGCCAGGGCCTTGCCTCCGGCCTGCACGGCCAGGTCGATCTCGGACTCCCCGTCCGGGGCGATCCGGCGCTCCTTGATGCCGACCCGGCTCTGGATCCAGGCGTCGTCGGTCGCCATGGTGGCCGACAGGTCGTCGTTGGTGACCACCTGGGAGGGCTGATAGTGACCGAACGCCAGGATCCTCGCGCCCGGCACGCTCTGGGAGATCTTCATGCGTCGATCACCGCTCCTCATTCGATCCCAGGGCGGCTCGCGCGGCCTCCAGATCGTCGGGGGTCTTCAGGGCGACGGCCGTCACCCCGCGCAGAGCACGCTTGGCCAGTCCGGTCAGCGTGCCGCCGGGGACGAGTTCGATCATGGTGGTGACGCCGCGGCCGGCCATGCCCGCCATGCAGGCGTCCCAGCGCACCGGGCTGGCGACCTGGGCGACCAGGCGCTGCAGGAACTCGGCGCCGCTGGAGACCGCCTCGCCGTCGCGGTTGGACAGCAGCGTCACGGCCGGGTCGGCGGGGACCAGGTCGGCGGCGGCCTCGCGCAGCCGGTCGACCGCGGAGGCCATGTGCTCGGTGTGGAAGGCCCCGGCGACCGCGAGCGGGATGACCCGGGCACGGGCGGGCGGCCCGGCCTTGAACGCGGCCAGCTGCTCCAGCGTGCCCCCGGCCACGATCTGCCCGGCGCCGTTGACGTTGGCGGCGGTGAGCCCTGCCGCGGCGATGGCCGCGAGCACCTCCTCCTCGACCCCGCCCAGCACGGCGGACATGCCGGTCTCGGTGACGGACGCGGCCTTGGCCATGGCCCGGCCGCGCTCGCGCACCAGGACGAGGGCCTGCTCGGGGGTGAGCACCCCGGCCAGCGCGGCGGCGGTGAACTCGCCCACGCTGTGCCCGGCGACGATGTCGGGCGAGGCGCCGAGGACCTCGGCGACGGCCAGCCCGGCGGCCACGAGGAGTGGCTGGGCGACGGCGGTGTCACGGATCTCGTCCGCGTCCGCGGTGGTCCCGTAGGCGATGAGGTCAAGGCCGATCAGATCGGACCAGGCGGTCAGCCGGTCGGCCAGACCCGGGAGTTCGAGCCATGGACCGAGGAATCCTGGGGTCTGGGCGCCTTGGCCCGGAGCGACGATGACGAGCACGAAATCCAGCCTGCCCTGTAGGAGTCCACTACCCGGATGGGGATCCGGACGAAGTTTGTCCCTACATTTTTGTAGGGGATCTACAACGGGACTTTCTTAAAGATTAACTACACACCACTAGATCACGGTCGTTTCGGACAGCCGTCCAAGGATCAGCCCGACCTGGAGGGTGAAGGCGGAACGACCCTCGGTCGGCTGGTACCCGGTCAATTCAGTGATCTTACGCAGACGGTAGCGCACCGTGTTCGGATGGACGAACAGCAGCCGGGCCGTCGCCTCCAGGGACGTGCCCTGCTCCAGGTAGGTGGCCAGGGTGTCCAGCAGCGGCGTGCCGATCAGCGGCAGGTAGACGTTCTCGATCAGCTGCGCCCTGGCGTCGCCGTCGCCGTCGATGGCCCGCTCGGCCAGCAGGTCCTCGGCGTGCACCGGCCGGGGGGCGTCCGGCCACCCGGCCGCGGCCCGCAGCCCGGCCATCGCGGCCCGCGCCGACCTGGCGGCCGAGTGCAGGTCGGCCACCTCGGGGCCGATCACGATCGGGCCGGGGCCGAAGCGCGGCACCACGTGCCTGGCCGCCGCGGCGACGCTGTCCGCCCCGCCGACGATCACGATCAGCCGGTCGCCCTGCACGCCGGCCAGCATGTCCAGCCCCGACCTGCGGCCCCGCTCGCGCAGCGCGTCGATCACCGCCTGCGGGTCGTCGCCGGGCGTCTGGCCCGCCAGCACCACGACGGGCGCGGAGGTCCAGCCGAGCGCCGCGGCCCAGGAGTGCAGGCCGTCGTCGACCTCCCCCCTGACCAGGGCGTCCACGATCAGGGCCTCCAGCCGGGCGTCCCAGGCCCCCCGCGCCTCGGCCTCCCTGGCGTACACCTGCGCGGCGGCGAACGCGACGTCGCGGGTGTAGCGGAGCATCGCCTGCTGGAGCTGGTCCTCCCCGCCGGGCGCGGCCAGCTCCCCGGACTGCGCCTCGACCACCTCGACCACGATCCGCACGATGTCGACGGTCTGCTGCAGCGAGATGGACCGCTTCAGCTCCCGGGGCGCGGTGCCGAAGAACTCGATGCTGGGGGTGGGGCGGCCCTCGCCGGCGTGCTGGAACCACTCCACGAACGCGGCGATCCCGGCCTGGGCGACCAGCCCGACCCAGGAGCGGTCCTCGGCCGACAGGGCGCGGAACCACATGAGCCGGTCGTCCATCCGGGACATGGCGGCCGTGCCCAGCGTGCCCATGGCCCGCTCCAGCCGCCGCGTGGTGTCCTGCCGGACCCGGTCGGACTCGGGATCCCTCCCGCTCTCCGCGGCCGCGGCGTCACCGTGTCCCGCCGCCCGCCGTGCCATCCGCTCCGCCGCCTGCCTGCTCCGCTCCCTCACGTCACCAAGGGTGCCAGGTCGAGCGGGATGCGTCGGCCGTGGTCCCGGACAACGCGCGGCCCTCCCCGTTGTAGGCCGCTGCGCCGTCCCGCTCCCCGGAGGCCGGCCGCCGCCCCCGCGCGCGGCGGGAACGGCGCGGGCCGGGCCCGGGGCGCCGGGCTCAGACGACCGCGACGGCGGTGATCAGCCCGATGGCCAGGTGGGTGACCGCCAGCAGGCGGGCGCCGGGCTGCAGCTCCGGCTCGGAGACCAGCTGCCGTACGGAGATGCCCACGACCTTGTCGAAGACGATCATCCCGATCGTCTGCATCGCGATGCCGAGCAGGCCGAAGACCGCGGTGGCGAGCAGGCCCTCGTGCAGGGCCCCGCCGGAGGACCAGATGGAGGCCGCCACGATCAGCCCCACCGCGGCCAGCCCCGAGCTGGTGAGCAGGGTGGCGTTGGGGTTGCGGGCCTCCTTGATCAGGTGGCTCAGCTTGCCCGGGATGGCCAGGTCGATCACGTAGAAACCGATGATCAGCAGGATCACCCCCAGGACGGCGTAGGCGGCGATCGCGAGCGCGCCGCGCCCGAGGTTCTCCAGGAGCGAGAACGTCTCGCCGCCCGCGGGGGACGGGGACGTCAGGACCAGCGCGACAGTGGGACTCATGTGTCGTTATCTCTTTTCGGAACTCAGAGCTCGATGCGGTGCGGGACGAATGACGACGTGTCGTCGGTGATGAACCCCGAGGTCTCGCGGATGCCGAGACCTGCGGCCTCATCATGGACGACCCAGGCGCCGAGTACCGGACGCCACCCGTCGAAGACGGGAAGCGCCTGGAACTCCTGGTGGACGTGACCCTCGGCGCCGTAGCCGCCCTGGGTCTCCAGGTGTTCGGCGGGGGTGACGATCCGCATGTTCGCGCCCTCCCGGCCCAGCAACGGCTTGGAGATGTACGAGGACATGCCGCGGGGACCGTCGAGGTAGGCGGGCAGCAGGTTCGGGTGCCCCGGGTACAGCTCCCAGAGCACCGCGAGCAGCGCCTTGTTCGACAGCAGCATCTTCCACAGCGGCTCGATCCAGGTCATCGAGACCTGCTGGCGCACCGCCTGCATGCCGAACGGGTCGGCGATCGCCCACTCCCACGGGTACAGCTTGCACAGGGTGCGGATCACCCTGCGCTCCATGTCGACGAAGCGCAGGTTGAGGCCGTCCCAGCCGATGTCCTCCATGGCGACCGCGACGGTGGCCAGCCCGGCCTGGTCGGCGGTCTCCTGGAGGTAGGCCAGCGTCATCGCCTCCTCGCCCGAGGTGTCCATGTTGGTCCAGGCGAAGTGCGCGGGCCCGGTGGGCAGGCCGGCCGCGATCTGCTGCCACCGGGCGATGAGACGCTCGTGGACGGAGTTCCACTGGTCGTCGTCGGGGTAGCGGTCGCGCAGCCAGAACCACTGCACGACCGAGCTCTCCAGCAGGCTGGTGGGGGTGTCGGCGTTGTACTCCAGCAGTTTGGCCGGGCCGGTCCCGTCGTAGCGCAGGTCGAACCGGCCGAACAGGTGCGGGTCGTTGCGCTCCCAGGAGGCCGCGATCTCCGGCCCCACCCACTCCGGGAGCGCGAAGTCGGCGTAGCGGCCCTTGGCGACGACGTGCTCCACGGCGTGCAGGCACATCCGGTGCAGTTCCTCGACCTGGTTCTCCAGGTCCAGGACCTCGTCCATGGAGAAGACGTACTGGACGGACTCGTCCCAGTAGGGACGGTCCAGGCCCTCGGGGTGGGCCGAGCGATGGTAGGCCAGGCCCTGGCTCTCGATGATGCTCTCCCAGCCGTCGCGGGGGAGCGAGGTCTCGCGTCTCATCTGCCGCTCACCGCGCGGACTCAGCTCCCGCCCGAGCTACGGCCGCCGAAGCCGCCGCGCTGGATCACGGTGCCCTTGGGGGAGGTGATCCTGACGTCCGCCGGGCGGACGGTGGTGCCCTGCCGGATGCGCACGCCGCTCCTGACGCCGCCGTAGTACCAGCCGTAGGCGCCCCGCGACCCGTAGTAGGTGCGGTCGTCGTCGCAGTAGTCCTCGTCCACGACCGCGTACGTGCCGTCGGGCAGGCGGCTGTTCATGTCGACGCACTCGGCGCCGACCTCCTCGTAGTCGTTCTGCGCCGAGCAGTAGCCGATCAGCAGCAGTGAGACGACGCCGATCCCGGTCAGGGTGACCACCTTGGAGGCCATGCCCTTGGAGGACTTGGCGGGTGGTCTGGGCGGAGGATTGCCTCCTGCCGCCAAGGGGTGTTTCGGTGGTCCGGACATCGAGCTCCAATGAGATGTGTCGCCATAGGCTACCGATGGTGTTTTGTCTGTTCAACAGCGCTATCCATCTTTGATGGTACGTATCCCCTGTGACGGCGCGCGGCACGGCGGTCGCGCGTCGTGCGGGCCCTCCTCCGTGACGGCGCGGGACACGGGTGGCCGCGCGTCGTGCGGTCCCGGCCGCGTGCCGCGCGGCGGGCGGCCCGGTCAGGCGCGGCGGGCGGGGCCGGGCCGGTCCCCGAGGGCGAGGAGCACCTCGCGCAGCAGGTCGGCCAGGGCCCGCGCGGTCTCGTCCGGAACCCCGGCCAGCAGGTCGGCGTGCGCCTCGCCGGTGGCCAGGGCCAGCTCCTCGGCGCGTCGTACCCCCTGGGACGTCAGCCGCACCCACGAGCTCCGGCCGTCGTCGGGGTCGGGCTCGCGCTCGACCAGCCCGGCCGCGGTGAGCCGCTGCAGGATGTTGCTCGTCCCCCCGGTGGTGAGGGAGGAGCGCGAGGCGAGCCTGCTGGGCTTCAGCCGGTAGGGTGCCCCGGCCCGGCGCAGCGTGGCCAGCACGTCGAACTCGGCGTACGTCAGGCCGTACCCGCCGAGCACGGCCTGGGTGACCTCCTCGACCAGGGACTTCAGCCGGCCGGCGCGCTTGACGATCTCCAGCTGCACGGTGGCGGCCTCGGGCAGCTCCGCCCGCCAGCCGTCCATCATCTCGTCGACGCGGTCACGCCGCGCCGCCTCCCGTGCGCCCATGGGGTTGAGGGTACCTCCTCGTGTTGATAGCTTTCCTAAAAGCTTTTTAGGTTGCTTTCTGAACGGAGAGATTGTCGTGCGAATGATCGTCACCGGCGCGACCGTGATCGACACCGATCCGCGGCCGCGCGTCCTGGAGGGGGCCGACGTGCTGGTGGAGGAGGGGGTGATCGCCGCGGTCGGGCGCGGCCTCGGCGCCGGGGCCGGGGCCGCCGGGGCCGCCGAGGTGATCGACGCGGCCGGTGGGATCCTGCTGCCCGGTTTCGTCGACACCCACCGGCACGTGTGGCAGAGCGCGCTGCGCTCGGTCGCGGCCGACGTCACCCTCGGCGGCTATCTCGACCTCGTGCTGGGCAGGCTCGCCCCCGCGTTCCGCCCCGAGGACGTCCACGCGGCGAACCTGTGGGGCGCCCTGGAGGCGCTCGACGCGGGCGTCACCACGCTGTACGACTGGTCGCACGTCCAGCTCACCCCGGCCCACACCGACGCCGCCCTCGACGCCCTGCGCGAGGCCGGGATCCGTGCCGTGTTCGGCTACGCCCACCCCGCGCCCGCCGACGGCGCGCGCCGCGAGGACGAGGTACGCCGGGTCGCCGCGCTCACCGCCGGAACGGACCTGATCACCCCCGCCCTGGCCGCGTGGGGACCGGTCTACGGCTCCGTCGGCGCCGCGCGGGCCGACTGGCGGCTGGCCCGCGAGCTGGGCCTGCCGATCAGCCTGCACGCGACCGGGACCGGCGCGGTCGAGCGGCTGCACGCCGAGGCCCTGCTCGGGCCCGACGTCATGGTCGTGCACGGCAACGGCTTCTCCGACGAGGCGATGGGACTCCTGGCCGGCAGCGGCGCCACCGCCTCGGTCACCCCGGTCGTGGAGGCGCAGATGGGACACGGATACCCGGAGTCCGGCAGGTTCCGCGACGCCGGCGTCCCGGTCGGGCTGGGCGTCGACACCGTGACCGACGCGCCGGGCGACATGTTCACCGTGATGCGGGCCGCGTTCGCCGTCGAACGCCTGCGCGGCGGCTCGCCGTCCGCCGCCGACATGCTGAGGATGGCCACGCTCGGCGGCGCAGAGGCCCTCGGCATGGCGGACCGGATCGGGTCGCTGCGGCCGGGCGCGCAGGCCGACCTGGTGATCCTGCGGACCGGCTCCCTGAGCCTTTCGCCGGTCCACGACCCGATCGGCGCGGTGGTGACCGCAGCGGGCCCCGGCGACGTGGACACCGTGATCGTCGCGGGCCGCGTCGTGAAGCGCGCCGGCCGCCTGCTGCACCCCGGCCTGCCCGGAGCCCTGGATCTCGTCTCCCGCTCCGCCGCCCACCTCGCCCGCACCGCCGGGCTCGCCACGGCGGCCGTGCGCTGATCCCCCGCTCCCGCCGGGCCCCGGCGCCCGCCCCCGCACGCCGACGCCGGTCCGGGACGACCGGCCGGATGTGTAATGTTCTGGCAAAGCGCGCTGAACGAGGGGTCCGCGGTGCCGGAGATTAGACCGTTGCGGCCGGGGGATCCGCCGCGGCTGGGGGAGTACTCGCTCAAGGGCAGGCTGGGGGAGGGCGGGCAGGGGGTCGTCTACCTGGGGGAGTCCGACGGGGGCGAGCGTGCCGCCGTCAAGCTGCTGCACGTGCGCTTCACCGGGCAGGAGCACGCGCGCTCCCGTTTCGCCCGGGAGCTGGCGGCGGCCCGCAGGGTGGCGCCCTTCTGCACCGCCAGGGTGCTCGACGCCGACCTCGACGGCGAGACCCCCTACATCGCCAGCGAGCTGATCGAGGGCCCCTCGCTGCGCGAGGTCGTCGAGCGCGACGGGCCGCTGTCGGGGGAGGCGCTCGAACGGCTGGCCGTCGGCACCGCCACCGCGCTGGCCGCGATCCACCACGCCGGCATCGCGCACCGCGACTTCAAGCCCGACAACGTCCTGCTCGCCGGTGACGGCCCCAGGGTCGTCGACTTCGGCATCGCGAAGATCATCGACGAGAGCGGCACGATCACCACCCGCGCGGTCGGCACCCCCGCCTACATGGCGCCCGAGCAGATCGCCGGAGAGCGGGTGGGCTTCCCCGCCGACGTGTTCGCCTGGGGCTCGACCATCGTCTTCACCGCCACCGGCAAGGCACCCTTCGGAAGCGAGACGATCGTGGCGACCCTCAACCGGGTCATCAACCACGAGGCCGACCTGAGCGGCGTGCCCGAAGGGCTGCGCGAGATCGTCGCGGCCTGCCTGAACAAGGAGCAGCGCCTGCGGCCCACCTCCGACGCCCTGCTGCGGCGCCTGCTCGGCCACCCGCCCGGCGAGGGGGAGGCGTCGGAGGAGGAGCTGGCCGAGGGGGCGCAGAACGCCACCGTCGACCTGACGGGACCCGGGGAACGGACGGGCACGGCCGGCACGGCGGGCACGGCGAGGACACGACGACGCCGTACCGCGATCACCGCCGTCGCCGGGGGCCTGGCGGTCCTCGGGGTGGCGGGCGCCTTCCTGGCCGCCCGGTCCGGCCTGCTCACCGCCGAGGCCGTGCCCACCCGGACCCTGGCGCAGACACCCCCGCCGCAGACCTCGGTACGGGCCACCCGGACCACCGCCCCCTCGCGCCTGCTCGACCGGATCAGGACCACCCGCACGCTCCGGGTGGGCTACCGCGACGGCCTGCCCGGGATCTCGCTGGGCGACCCGCCCCGGGGCTTCGAGATCGACGTGGCCGAGCGCGTGGCCACGGGCCTGGGCGTGCCGGCCGGCGGCCTGAGGCTGGTGCGCCTGGGTTCCATGCCCAGGGAGGACGCGATCGAGAAGGGCAGGGTCGATCTCGTGATCTCCAACTTCTCGATCGAGAACGCCGACCGCGAGCGGGTCGCCTTCGCCGGGCCGTACTACATCGCCCACCGCGACGTGCTGGTCCGGGCCAGCTCGAAGATCGACAGGCTGGGGGAGCTGCGGGGCAGGAGGATCTGCCTGACGCGGGGCCAGACCACCGGATCGTTGATCCGCGAACGGGGCGTCGCCTTCGTCGACGTCCGGGCGGACGACCCCGTGCAGTGCGCGTCCCAGGTGGCCGACGGCAGCGCCGACGCCATGACCGGGGACGACCTGCTGATCGCCGGGTTCGGGAGCCGCCTCCACGGCATCAGGCTCCAGATCGCCGGGCTCAGGCTCACCACCGAGCGGTACGGCGTGGCGATGAGGCGCGGCGACCCGGTGGCCTGTCGCAGGATCAACGAGGTGATCACCGCCATGTACGCGGACGAGAGCATGGAGCGCCTGCTCAGGAAACACCTGGGCAGGGTCGGGTTCCGCTTCGAGACCGCGCGGCCCCGCCTGGAGACCTGCTAGGCACCGGGAACCCTGCGGCCCCGCGATCGGGACGTGCGCGGACCTTCACGGCCTCACCGGTCCCGCGGCCGGGACGTGCGCGGATCCCGGAGCTCTCCGGTCCCGCGGCCGGGACGCGCGCGAGGGCACGTCCCCCGCGGCACCGCTCGCCGCCCCGCGGGGGACGGCCGGGGCTCACGAACCGACGCAGGTGACGCCCTTCGCCGGGACCTTCCCGCCGATCAGGTAGTCCTCGGTCACCTTCTTGACGCACGAGTCGCCCGACAGGTAGGCGCCGTGCCCCTCGCCCTTGTAGGTCACCAGCACGCCGGTGCGCAGCTCGGCCGTGAGCTTGGGCGCCCACTCGTACGGGGTGGCGGGGTCGCCGGTGCCGCCGATCACCAGGATCGGCGCCGAGCCCGAGGCGTCGACCCGCCTGGCCGCGTCACTGCCGGGGACCGGCCACATCGAGCAGATCAGCCCCATGCCGGCGCCGCCGAAGAGCGGGGAGATCTTCATCGTCTCGGCCTCGATCGCGGCCAGCTGGCCCGGGTTCGGCCGTTCGGCGGTGTCCACGCAGCTGATCGCCGGGAAACTGCTCATCAGGGTGGTGTAGTTCCCGTCCGGGAGGCGGCCGTTGTAGCTGTCGGCCATCGCCAGCAGGATCCGCCCGTCGCCCTTGATCGCCTCGCCCAGCGCCTGGTCCAGCAGCGGCCAGGTCAGCTCCGAGTACAGCGCCGCGGCGATGCCGACGCCCGCCAGCCCCTGCGTCAGCTGCCGGCCGCCGACCTTGAGGGGCCTGTCGTTCAGCTCGTCCATCAGCGCGGTGACGTTCTTGCCGGCGACGGTCACGTCGGCGCCGATCTCGCACTCGCCGGCCCGCTTCACGCAGTCCTTGAGGAAGGACTCGTAGGCGTGCTGGAACCCCTGGGTCTGGACCCTGGAGCGTTCGGCCATGGACACCCGCGGGTCCAGCGGGGCGTCCAGCACGAACCGGCCCACGTTGCGCGGGAACCTGGTCGCGTACACCGCGCCGAGCTGCGTCCCGTAGGAGATGCCGAAGTAGTGCAGTCTCTGCTCGCCCAGGGCCGCTCGGAGGCGGTCCATGTCGGCGGCGGCGTTCACGGTCCCGACGTGCGGGAGCAGCCGGCCCGAGGTCCGCCCGCAGGCCGCCGTGAACCTCCCGGTGACCCGCTGGATCTCGGCCCGCTCGGCGGCGGTGGCGGGCAGCGTGTCCATCGAGGTGTACTCGTCCATCACCGCCCTGTCGCCGCACCTGACGCCGGAGCTGCGGTCCACCCCGCGCGGGTCGAAGCTGACCAGGTCGTAGCGCTTGTTCAGGTCGGTGAAGGCCTTGGCGGCCTGGGCCAGGGTGTCGACACCCGAGGCGCCGGGGCCGCCGAAGTTGAACACCAGCGAGCCGATCCGTGCCCCCGGCCCCTGGGCCTTGATCCGGATGACGGCGATGTCGATGGCCTCACCGGCCGGGGCGGCGTAGTCGAGCGGGACCCTGAGCCTGCCGCACTGCTGGCCGGGGTCGGGCTTGGCCGGGATCTGCTCGCCGGGCCGCTTGACGTCGGTGCACGGTCCCCAGGTGATCGCGCCCGCGGGCACGGGGGTGGCGGGCGCCGCCGAGGGGCTGGACGAGGCCGGGCCGACGGCCGGTCCCGAACCGGCCGGGGCCGCGCGGTTCCCGCCCCCCTCACCGCTGCAGGCGGCGAGCGCGGTGGACAGGACGGCGATCGTCACGGCCGCCCTGAGGATTCTTGCCATGGAACAGCTCCCCTGGAGTCGTCTGCCGGGGGAAGCGATTCCACCCTAACCGGACGGGCCCCCCTGGAAAAGGAGAACCCGCCCGGACAGGATCACACTCCCATGGACTGGGTGTCGTTGCTCTCGGCGCCCCCGGCCTCGGTCACGCCGTTCTTCAGGTGGTACATGGCGATGGCGTCGCCCAGCACCTCCGGGTCGAGCTCGCCGCGCCCGACGAGCTGGGTGAGCACGGCCAGCGTGATCGACGCGGCGTCCACGTGGAAGTGGCGGCGCAGCGCCGACCGGGTGTCGGACAGGCCGAACCCGTCGGTGCCGAGCGAGCTCCAGTCACCGGGCACCCACTGGGCGATCTGGTCCTGGACCGCCCGCATGTAGTCGCTGACGCCCACGAACGGCCCCTGGGCCGCCGAGAGAGCCTGGGTGACGTACGGCACCCGCTTCTCGGCGTCGGGGTTGAGCAGGTTGTGCTCCTCGGCGGCGAGCGCGTCGCGGCGCAGCTCCGTCCAGGAGGTGGCCGACCACACCTCGGCCGCCACGCCCCAGTCCTCGGCCAGCATCCGCTGGGCCTCCATGGCCCACGGCCCGGCCACGCCGGAGGCCAGGATGTTGGCCTTGGGCGCCGAACCGGACACGGACGGGGCCGCGGCGAACCGGTAGAGCCCCTTGAGCAGCCCCTGCACGTCCAGGCCCTCGGGCTCGGCGGGCTGCGGGTAGGGCTCGTTGTAGACGGTCATGTAGTAGAAGACGTTCTCCGGCTCCTCGCCGTACATCCTCCGCAGGCCGTCCTTGACGATGTGGGCCACCTCGAAGCCCCAGGAGGGGTCGTAGGAGACCGCCGCCGGGTTCGTCGAGGCGATCAGCGGGGTGTGGCCGTCCTCGTGCTGCAGGCCCTCCCCGTTCAGCGTGGTACGGCCGGCTGTGGCACCGAGCAGGAAGCCCCGGCCCATCTGGTCGGCCAGCTGCCACATCTGGTCGCCGGTGCGCTGCCAGCCGAACATCGAGTAGAAGATGTAGATCGGGATCATCTGCTCGCCGTGCGTGGCGTACGACGAGCCCACCGCGATCGCCGAGGCCATCGACCCGGCCTCGCTGATGCCCTCGTGCAGGATCTGACCCTCGGTCGACTCCTTGTACGACAGCAGCAGCTCGCGGTCGACCGCGTCGTAGGTCTGCCCGTGCGGCGAGTAGATCTTCGCCGTCGGGAAGATCGCGTCGAGGCCGAAGGTGCGCGCCTCGTCCGGGATGATCGGCACGAACCGGTGGCCGATCTCCTTGTCCCGCATGAGGTCCTTGAGCAGGCGGACGAACGCCATCGTGGTGGCGACGTTCTGCTTGCCCGAGCCCTTCTTCAGCTGCGCGTACGCGGAGTCGCCGGGCAGCGTGACCGGCTTGGCGCGTACCACCCGCTTGGGCAGGAAGCCGCCCAGCGCGGCGCGGCGCTCCTTCATGTACTGGATCTCGGGGTCGTTCTCGCCCGGGTGGAAGTAGGGCGGCAGGTCGGCCTCGAGCGCGGAGTCGGGGATCGGCAGGTAGAGCCGGTCGCGGAACTCCTTCAGGTCGGCCTTGGACATCTTCTTCATCTGGTGCGTCGCGTTGCGCGCCTCGAAGTCCTTGCCCAGCGTCCAGCCCTTGATGGTCTGGGCGAGGATGACCGTCGGCTGGCCGACGTGCTCGCGGGCCGCCTTGTAGGCCGCGTACACCTTGCGGTAGTCGTGACCGCCGCGCGAGAGCTTGCGGATCTCCTCGTCGGACAGGTGCTCGACCATCTTGCGCAGGCGCGGGTCGTCGCCGAAGAAGTTCTCCCGGATGTACGCGCCGTCCTCGACGGAGTAGGTCTGGAACTGCCCGTCGGGGACCGTGTTCATCTTGTTGACCAGCACGCCGTCGACGTCGGCCGCCAGCAGCGGGTCCCAGTCGCGGCCCCAGACGACCTTGATGACGTTCCAGCCGGCGCCCCGGAAGTACGACTCCAGCTCCTGGATGATCTTCCCGTTGCCCCGCACCGGCCCGTCCAGGCGCTGCAGGTTGCAGTTGATCACGAAGGTGAGGTTGTCGAGCTCCTCGCGGGCGGCCACGCCGATCGCGCCGAGCGACTCGGGCTCGTCCATCTCGCCGTCGCCGAGGTAGCACCAGACGTGGCTGCGGCTGGTGTCCTTGATCTTCCGGTTCAGCAGGTAGCGGTTGAACCGGGCCTGGTAGATCGCCCCGATCGGGCCGAGGCCCATGGAGACCGTGGGGAACTCCCAGAAGTCGGGCATCAGGCGCGGGTGCGGGTAGGAGGGCAGGCCCTTGAACCCGTGCGAGAGCTCCTGGCGGAAGGCGTCGAGCTGACCCTCGTTGAGCCGGCCCTCCAGGAAGGCGCGGGCGTAGATGCCCGGCGCCGCGTGCCCCTGGAAGAAGACCTGGTCCCCGGACTCGCCGTGGTCCTTGCCGCGGAAGAAGTGGTTGAAGCCCACCTCGTAGAGCGAGGCCGCCGAGGCGTAGGTGGCGATGTGGCCGCCCACGTTGGTGCGGGCGTTGGCCCGGGTCACCATGACGGCCGCGTTCCAGCGCGTGTAGGCGCGGATCCGGCGCTCGACGTACTCGTCCCCGGGGAACCAGGGCTCGCGCTCCGGCGGGATGGTGTTGATGTAGTCGGTGCTGCGCAGGCCGGGCACGCCGACCTGGTGCTCACGGGCCCGTTCCAGCAGCCGGAGCATCAGATAACGGGCGCGAGTGCGGCCTTCCGTCTTGATGACGTTGTCGAGCGACTCGAGCCACTCCTGGGTCTCACTGGGATCGACATCAGGAAGCTGGCTGGGTAGGCCGTCACTGATGATCGAGAAACGCTGGCGTCCGGAAGCCACTGGGTCTCGCCTTCCGAGGATGGACTTTTGTCTGGTGTGGGTCGTCTTCCATCCTGGTCGCTTACCCCGGAAAGTGCATCTCTACTTCCCGGTAACCAGGAGATCACTGCTGGCAGAGGTAGGAAAGTGGCCTAGACCACCGATGGTAGGACGAATTGCCACCAAAGGTTACATGGTGGTTCCCCCTTTTTTACAGGTTCATCTCCCGGGAATCCGTCCGGCCCCGCCCGATCTTCCCGCGCCGGGCCCGGCGGGACGGTCCCGGCGGCCCGTACGGCGCCGCGGGCCACCTGCCCTCCCGCCTCCCGTGACCCTCCGGCGGCCTTCGCCGGGGCCGGTCCACGGTCTCGTTCCTTCCTTATATATGTAACGAACGACCTACGTCCGTGATGCCCGCCCGGGCCGCTTTCCGGGGTGGGCAGGGGGCGGGAGCGGGGTGGTACGTCCCCGTGTGGGGCGATCCGTCCGGGCAGGCACGCGCCGGACGGGGCGGCCCGGCGCGGCCGTGGCGGACCTCGGCCGTCACCGCAGCTCAGGATGGATCGTAGGATCGGTATGTGAGATCTCAGACGATCGAGGTGGTAACGGGTTCCCGGGAACGGGTGCACGACATCACCTCCGAGTGCGAGAGCTTCGTCCGGTCATGTGGGGGCGACGGGCTGCTGAACGTCTTCGTGCCCCACGCGACCGCCGGCGTCGCCGTGCTGGAGCTGGGCTCCGGCAGCGACGACGATCTGCTCGCGGCCCTGGGGGTCCTGCTCCCGGCCGACGACAGATACAGGCATGCGCACGGATCCAGGGGGCATGGACGGTCGCATGTCATGCCGGCCCTCATTCCGCCGTACGCCACCGTCCCCGTGCTGTCGGGACGGCTCGCGCTGGGAACCTGGCAGTCCATCGCGGT
Source organism: Streptosporangium sp. NPDC050855 (assembly GCF_044456585.1). Lineage (NCBI taxonomy): Bacteria > Bacillati > Actinomycetota > Actinomycetes > Streptosporangiales > Streptosporangiaceae > Streptosporangium > Streptosporangium sp. NPDC050855. The sequence goes on along the minus strand of NZ_JBITFY010000003.1, from coordinate 391,287 downwards.
GGTGGACCTCAACGTCGACAACCCGGAACGCCAGGTCCGTTTGTCATTTTTGTCGGACTGATTCATACGTAGCCCAGTCGTTGCCGTGGCGACCGTTGACGACTGAGGGTCACAGCGTGTGGACTGTGCCGAAGCACTCTGAGCACCGTGTGAATGCGGGGCCATCCAAGCAGGAGGGACAAACGTGAGCGCGACCGCGGGTCAGGCGCAAGGCGAACGCGGCCTGGCCGAACGGCTCGGCCTCAAGCCGGGTCAGGTGGTGCAGGAGGTCGGATGGGATGAGGACGCCGACGACGATCTGCGCGACTCCATCGAGGAGCTGACCGGCAACGAGCTGGTCGACGAAGACTTCGAGGACGTCGTCGACGTCGTGCTGCTCTGGTGGCGCGACGGTGACGGTGATCTTTTCGACGCCCTGAGCAGCGTGGTGACCAACCTCACCGACGGAGGCCAGATCTGGCTGCTCACTCCCAAGGCCGGCCGGGACGGGCACGTGGAGCCGAGCGACATCGGGGAAGACGCCACCACTGCGGGTCTCTCGCAGACCAGCAGCATCAGTGCCGCCCCCGATTGGTCGGGGACGCGTCTGGCGACGCCCAAGGCGCGCCGCTAAGGGTCCGCCCTGCCGTACGGCTCGCGCGAGCCGTACGGCAGGATGATGACGCGTGCCGTCATCCCGCCGACGTCCGAGAGAGGACCCGCCATGGTGATCGAGGTGGGCGCCCAGGCTCCGGACCTCGAGCTGCGCGACCAGCACGGCACCCCGTTCAGGCTCTCCGCCCACCGGGGCGGAAGGATCGTGCTGATCTTCTACCCCCTCGCGTTCAGCGGCGTCTGCGGCAGCGAGCTCGACGCCCTCAGGGACGAGTTCCTGCCCGCCCTGCCCGGCGACGTCACGGTGGCCACCGTCTCGGTCGACTCGATCTTCGCCCAGCGCGCCTGGGCGGACCGGCAGGGCTACACCTTCCGGCTTCTCTCCGATTTCTGGCCACATGGACAGGCCGCCCGGGCATACGGTGTCTTCGACGAGGAGAACGGCTTCGCGAAGCGCGGGACCTTCGTCATCGACGGCGAGGGCGTGGTCCGCTGGCGTGTCGTGAACCCGATCCCGCAGGCTCGCGACGTCACCGAGTACCTCAAGGTGCTCGCCGAACTTCCCTAAGCGGTGATCCGGTGGCCGCCCGCGAGGCGCCGCCGGTCCGACCTCTCGGAGGCGATCATGCCCTGCTTCTCCTGCGGGGCCAGGCAGACCGACCCCGTACGCGGCGCCAGCCCATGGACGCGCGGGGTACGCGACGAGACACAGGTGCTCATCTGCCCGGACTGCCGGCGCACCCACGACGTCGATCTCGACACGTGCTCCTCGTGCGGCTCGGCCGCGCTGATCTGCCGCCTCGGCGAGGTCGAGTGCCGCTCCTGCGGCGCGGTACGGCTCGCCCGCGGCGGCGGCCGGCCGGTCGCCTCCTGCGCCCCGGGCCTGGCCGACGAGGTCGAGGCCGCCCTGGCCCGGGTCCTGCGCCGCGTCCCCTGAGCGGTCGCGGCCTGTCGCCGACCGGCCGGACCGGGGCCATCTCGCCCTGTGGGCGACGGTCCCGGTGGAACAGGGAAAAGGACATCCGGCCCGTGGCGGCTCGTCGGGGGTGCGCTAGGGTCGGGCTCGATCCCGCCCCTTCGACCCGCTGGATGGGTGCATGAGCTCCTTCGTCGTTGCCCTGGACGTCGGTGGGACGTCGATGAAGGGCGGCCTCGTCACCCGCTCCGGAGAGATCGTCCGTACCGGACGCCGGGCCACCCCGCGCGACCGGGGCCCGGACGCCGTCATCGCGGAGATCCGCTCCTTCATCTCCGACCTCGCCGCCTCCGGCGACGGCCCTCCCGCCGGGGTGGGACTCGCGGTTCCCGGCCTGGTCACCGCCGAGACGGCCGTCTACTCCGCCAACATCGGCTGGCGCGACGTCCCCGCCACCGACCTCGTCCCGCTGGACGTCCCCGTGCGGCTCGGCCACGACGTGCGCACCGGCGGCCTGGCCGAGAGCGTCCTGGGCGCCGGCCGGGAGCTGTCGGACTTCCTGTTCCTGCCGATCGGCACCGGCATCGCGGGCACCACGATCCTGCGCGGCGAGCCGTACGCCGGAAGCGCGGGCTGGGCCGGAGAGATCGGCCACATCCCGGTCCTGCCGGAGGGGGAGCGGTGCGCGTGCGGCCAGATCGGCTGCCTGGAGACCTACGCCTCCGCCTCGGCCGTGGCCCGCCGCTACTCCGCCCGGCTGGGCACCTCACCCGTCTACCCGCCCCTACCGGGGAGCGTCACGGCCGCGGGCCAGGGGCCCGTCACCGCAGAGAGGGTCGCGGCCCTGACCGCGGCGGGGGACCCGCTCGCCACCGAGATCTGGGGCGACGCGGTCGAGGCCCTCTCGCTGGCCCTGGCCACCTACACGCTGCTGCTGGACCCCTCGGCCATCGTCCTCGGCGGCGGCCTCGCCGAGGCGGGCCCGCTCCTGACCGTCCCCCTGGCCGAACGGCTCGGTGCCCGTCTCGCCTTCCGGGAAGCCCCGCCGCTGCGCCGGGCCGCCCTCGGGATGTCCGCGGGCATGCTCGGCGCCGCCCTCCTCGGCTGGTACGCCGCCGGTGTCACCGATGCGGGCGATACGTGGTCGGTCGATGTGCCGGAATCCCCTCCGGTGGCGTAAGGTTGTCCCGTCTATCCGGCGGGATCCCCGGGGCGCTTAGCTCAGCGGTAGAGCGCTCGCCTTACAAGCGAGATGTCACTGGTTCGAACCCAGTAGTGCCCACCAGCCAAAACGCCCCGTATCCGATCTTCGGAACGGGGCGTGAGTGACTACTTCGGAAGATTCCGTCCATCGCCTCCGCGCCATGCGTGAGCATCGGGTGGTCCTGCTTGTAGCAGACGGTTTCCGGACATCATTTCGAGACGAACCCTTGATCCCAGATGCCCGTCAATTTGGATCAAACCCAGCGTGTTCAGCCTTCGTCGAACAGGTCTTCCAGCATGAGACGAGCCCGATCAGGGACGGGTTCATCGGGGAAGACCTCCGCACACAGGGCGAGGATCTCGTCGGTCGAGCCAAGGGCGAGGCGCTCGACAAGAGCCTGGATGTCGCTGATATCCCTTCGGCGGGCAGCCAGGACCTTCATCGCGAGTAGATGTTCCGGTGATGCTGCGGATACACGTAGCCCAGGATGATCGAAGACGCGCCGGGCCGAACTGTCTCCACCCGGAGCAACGTAAGCACTGGCCTGCTCATTGAGCCACCACGACGGCAGCCCGAGTTCTGATGCGACCGCGCGTGCCTCGTCAAGGACAATCCCGTGCGGTTCGAAGACGGCGTCGATGTCACGGGTGGACCGGCGGGCGTCGTAGGCCAATGCCATAGCCGCCCCACCGAAGATGTAGAGATCGACAATGACCCCTCGGCGGACGAGGCGATCACCGAGTCGCCGGAACGCGTCCTCGATCGCAGCCCTCGATCGAGGAGAGGGACGTCGTTCATGTGACCTCTAGCTCCTGAGGGTGGATGAAGACTCCACGACGGCGGAAGGAAGCCGGTGCGTGGACGAACGCGTCGACACGGGCTGCCGGAGTGTTGAACGGAAACCAGAACTGGTGGAGTCGCCGTGATTCGACCCAGGAGGGGCCGGCATGGCCGTCTTTCGCGGCGAGATACTCGGCGAGCGCGGCAAGGAAGACGTCCCAGTGAACATCACCCACGCTGGAGGGCTCCAGGGACAACAGGTCGAGCCGGACCACAGATGGCTCGCGCCGGTACTCCTCCAGGAATTCGGCGATCAGGCGCCCAGCGTGTCTCCTCGTTGGGATGATCGGCCAGCCAGCCTGCGAGCACCGAGATGGAGGCGGCTTGATACTGTCGGACGCGCTTCATGGACATCACGGTAGCCCAATGCCCGACGCAGGGTGATCGGTTGGATCAGCCCTGCTCGTGGAGGTGTGCCAGCCTAAACCCGCACCTGTGAGAGCGAGGCGCGGGGAAGTACATCACCCAGCAGGTCGGCTGTCAGAGACGGAGTCTCACTTGGTTCCGGAGCCGAGTCTGTCGACGCGGTCGGCCGAGCGGCAACTTCCGTTCTTTGCTTCCTTTGAGGTCGAGAGTGACCTCGCTGAGGAAGACGACATACGTGAGTGACCAACTGGGTGACAACGACCCCGGACGGGGGCCAACGGTGGAAGGTCGTGGGCCGTACGCCCAGGCCAGGACCGGTATCGGCCCTGGTCGCGCCCCCGCTCGGAGTTCCCGCTGTGCCGAACGCGTCCGCTGGACGTGACCCCCTGTGCGGACTTGTCAGACGGGTACCGTGGTCAAAAGGCTTTCCAGCCCCTTGAAGTCGGCTTCGTTTCGCGTGTAGAGCGGTAGGCCTCGGGCGGAGGCCACTGCTGCGATCATCAGATCCATCCGGCGAGGCCGGGGATCGCGATCGGCGGCGATGGTGAGGGCTACCAGGGTTCCGTAGCGAGCGGCGGCGTCACCGTCGAAGGGCAGCGGGTCGAAATCGGCGACGGCCGCTCCCAGCTTTTCCATGCGCGCGGCTCTGGTTCCGGCATCTTTGGCCATGGCGATGCCTTGGTGAAGCTCGGCGAGAGTGATCGCGGTGATCTCGGGAACGGTCGGCAACCGTGCTGGATCGATCAGACCCAGATCGATGTACGTGCAGGTGTCGAGCACTCCCGACTCGTCGCGACTAAGCATGGTCACGCTCCCAGGGATCGTCGTCACTGCCGACGCGATCTTCCGTGCCGAAGAACTCGTCGGCTTCCTGGCGCATGAGGTGGTGGTTCACAGGGGGTAGCCGGCGGTGGCGGGCAACCAGCTCTTCCGCGGTCAGGCGCCGCCGCCGGGGCAACGGTCGCAGCTCGGCGACCTCGGTGCCGTTGCGAGTGATGTGATAGATCTCGCCCGCCTCCACCGCGTCCATGACGGCTGCGGAGTTGTTGCGAAACTCACGCTGAGTAATCGTCTTCATACATAACAATGTAGCCGTCTGTGTCTCAGGGTGCTACATGAAGGGAGTGACGCCTTCGTCGGTGGATCCAGAATCGCTCACGGGAAGATCGTGTTGCTCACGGTTTTCCGTAAGACAAAGCAGCATGATCAGCGGCAGATCGACAGGGCGGTCCGGGCGTAGAAAATTTGTGAACGCGACCACCATGGGCCGGTGGCCGAGATCTATGAGAGGCAGGCGTGATGGCTGGTCGTCACACTCGCTGGGTGCGGCCTGAAGCCTCGGTCGAGGATCCCGAACGGATCATGATTCGAGAGGTGTCGGCCTTCGGTAGGGCTTTGTACGACCGGTGTGGCGCGCTTGGACTGACCGTGGCGGAGTTGGCCGCGCGTGCGGGCATGACCGAGGATGAGATCGAGTGCATCGAGGAAGGTGGGACCGCGTCGGCGGTCGCCCTGCTGCGGCATCTGGCCGCGGCGCTGAACGCCGATGTTCGTCTTGCCTCTGGTCACGATCTGGGTTCGGTCTGGTTCGAGCCCCACGCGGCCTGATCGATGGACGATGGTCACCTGATGCGTGGGAATCTCACTCGCTGTTGGTGTTCTGTGGGACATCAAGATCATCCCTGATGGCGGAACGCGTAGAGAGCACGAGTGCTGGGTGACTATCTGGGTGACGACGATTCCGGACGGGGCTGTACAACCATGGACGGCCATAGACCGTACGCCCAGCTCAGGGCTGATGTCGGCCCAGGTCAGGCCCCCGCCCAGTCCTCCAGCCGTAGAGGATGATGGCTGCCGAAGCCCTGGTCGTGGTTGCACATCCGCATCGCCGCCTAACACGGCAAACGCGAAGACCAGGCTCAGACAAACTGAGTCGTTTGTCGCGACGTGTCATGACACCGTATGTGACATGAACGAGCGCAGCCCCCGCCGGTTCTCCGATCGCGGCGACCCCCGACAGTACCTGCGTGCGACCCGGGTCTTGGTGCGCTGCCCGCGCTGTGCGGACTGCGCTGTGGTGAGTGGCGGTCGTGTGAGCTGTCTGTCCTGTGGATACGCCAAGGAGGCGCCCGGGGCCGGTTGGCCGGGCCGAATCACGATTTATGCCAGCGGGCGGTGTGGCAGCTGCGGTCGTGACATCCACCGTCGCAGCTCACGCTCGAGTGGGCCACCACCATCGCCGATGCTGGTGAGATGTACCGGCTGCCGGACAGTGACCAGCCTCCCCCTGCGCTGGTGGCCCGCGAATCGGTCAGACGAGGCGTGCTATGCCGGACTCGAGCTGTGGCTGCAGACGCCATGCAGAAATCACGTGCTGTGGGCCTATGACGCCGAGCATCTGGATTTTCTGGAGCGATATGTCCGCGCCTTCATCCGTGAGCGGGAACCTAACCGCAACGGAAGCCTGGCCAGCCGGCTTCCGGCATGGTTGAAGGACGCCAAGAACCGTGACCTGGTTCTTACCCGCTGCGCCACCCTCCGTGTCCGCCTGCACCAGGTATCCCGCTACAGGTTGGACGTCGGTCGACGTCGGGTCACCGACAGCGACCTTATGCCTTGAACCATCACCATCTACAAGGGGCGGCCATCCGCAACCTCAAGGAGCTGAGACCCGGATCCAGCGGGCGCAGCGAGGTGCGGCTGCTCTTCGTTCTCGACCCCTGGCGTTGTCCTCCTGGTCGCCGGAGACAAGTCCGGCGACCAGGAGTGGTTGGTATGACATGGCGATCAAAGCAGCAGAGGTGCGTTTTGCCCGATACCTCAGAGAGAGGGATCAATGAGCGATCAGGCGGTGACATGGGAGGAACTACGTGCTGAGCTTGTCCGGCCCGGCGATGAGCAAGAGGTCGCCCAGTTCCGCGATGGGCTCGTAGCTCGCCGGCGTGCTTACCAACTCGCCGAAGCCAGACGCAAGCTCGGTCTACGCCAGGAGGATGTCGCTCAGGCGATGGGCGCGTCACAGGCTCGCCTCTCACAGATCGAGAGCGGAGTGATCGGCGAAGTTGCCACTCTGGCTGCTCACGTAACGGCGCTCGGAGGTCAGCTCAAGATCGTGGCCGACTTCGGTGATTCGGCCATGGTGCTCGAAACGCCTCGTGGTCGGCGTAGGGGGTGATCATTCCCTGAAAACGGACGGTGGTCAGGCAGGCGGTGGCGGACCCGGGCCGGAGCGCTTCGCCGAACCTGTGGCGTGATCAGCAGCGGGTCAGAGCTCGAGCTCAGGGTCGAAGGCCATGGCCACCCCCGCGTACGCCGCTTTCCGGGCGGGCGCGGTCCCACGTCGGCGCACCGGTCCGCCAGTCACCGGGGCCGGTTGCCCTTCTTCTTGCGGTCGGTCGGCACGGCCCGGCGAGCGGAGCCCTTCTGCGCGGGTTTCTGGGCCTGCCGCTGTGCCGGTTTCTTCACGGGAGCGGCGGGGGTGGCGGGGGTACGGCCTCGCGAGCTGTTCACCGTCCGGCCGCGGACGATGCCGATGAAATCCTCCACCAGGTCGGTGGTCGCGTCCGTGGGCCAGGCCAGCGCGACCTGGGACTGCGGCGCGTCCGGCACCGGCCGGTACGTGAGATCCCTGCGGTGGTGGAGGCGCGCCAGCGACAGCGGGACCAGGACAAGCCCGGTGCCGGTCGCCACCAGCTCGACCGCCTCCGCCGTCGTGGCCGGACGGGTGAACGCGGGCAGCCCAGGCCTGGTCGCCCATTCGATGACGTCGTCCAGGGGATGGAACACCTCGTCGTCGACGAGGTCGGCGACGAACACCTCGTCGGCGGCGGTCACCGCGTGGTCCTTGGGCACCATGACCACCGTGGTCTCCACGTAGAGGGGGATCACGCTGAGCCCGTCCCGGTCGGCGGGCGGCCTGACGAATCCGGCGTCGGCGCCGCCGTTCCGCAGGAGTCCCACCGCCTCGGCGGCGGGAACCGCGATCAGGGTGATCGGCACACCGGGCGTTCGCTCGTTCCAGACGCCGACCCATTTCGCGGGTGTCACCCCGGGCACGTAGGCCAGTCGGAACGTCCTGCCGGTCTCTCCATCGGTCACTTCCTCAGGGTACCGATGTCAGGGGAACCCGTTCCGGCTGACTATTCTTGACGCCATGACCTCGCCCAAGCCGAAGAGCGTCCAGACGATGAAGCCCGCGACCGCGGCCAAGAAGCTGGGTGTCCCCCTCTCGGCCACTCCCGCCGAGTTCCAGGCGAGCGTCATCTCCCGGGACGAGCTGAACGAGCTGCAGTCGTCGCCTCCCGCCTGGCTCGCCGACCTGCGCCGCAACGGCCCGCACACCAAGCAGGTCATCGCCGCGAAGCTCAGGATCTCCATCGCGGGCCTGCTCAGGGGCGGGATCACCGGGCCGCTCACCACCGCCGAGATCGAGGCGCTGAAGGCGGAGAACCCGGAGTGGCTGGAGCGCGAGCGGTCCCTGCAGGCCGAGATCCGCAAAGAGGCACTCCGCCCCAAGCAGGGCTGACGGCTGAGGTTCCGCACGTCCCCGGCCCCGGACGCGTCTTCAGGTCGCGTCGCCACCGCCTCCGCCTCCGCCTCGCCGGGTCGACGGAGCGTGCGGACGTCTCCCCTTCCGAAGATCGATGATGAGCACTCCCGGCCGAGGACCAGGGCGGGGGAGTCGTGGGAACCCGCGGGGAGCGCCGAGCCGGACGGCGACCGCCCTGGAAACGGTGGGTCGTACGGGCGGGACCGGGAATTGGGGACGATTCTGAACGGATCCCCTTTTCACTCTTGAACCATGAGTGGAATCCGGAATTCACGGCATATCCCGTTTGTCGGATGGCGTGGGCGAAATTCGCGGTGAGCGGGAGATTCCGTGCTCGCCCTCTGACCGGAGTGGCCGTGACGTCGAAAGCGAGCGATCCCCCTCACCGAGGAGGCGAGGAGGCCCGTTCGGGCCCGTCCGGAACATCGACTCGGCACCGTCCGATGGGGCATAGTGATGCCGCCCGTGAGCATCGGGGAGCGGTCGAGGTCGCGTGGAGGTACGGGTGGAGATCGTCGAGGGTCCCTCGGTCAGCGTCAGGCCGGATCGGCACTGTGCCGGCATCCGGGTGGTCACGCCGTTCCGCGGCATGTTCGCCGTCCGGGACGAGCTCATGGGGGAGCTGTACGAACGGCTCGACGATCGGGGCGTCGGTTTCGGACCCACCTTCTTCCGTCTGCACGTGGTCGACATGGCCGGCTCGATGGACGTCGAGGTCGGCGTCGTCACCGACAGGCCGGTCGAGGGCGACGGCCGGGTCACCCCCGGCCTGCTGCCGGCGGGCCGGTACGCGACGCTGACCTACGTCAACCACGGCCGCCGGGCGAACCGCGCCCTGATCGAGTGGGTACGGGAGCAGGGCCTGACGTTCGACTGCGTGGAGGACCCGGCGGGCGACCGGTTCGGCTGCCGGTACGAGGCCTATCTCACCGACCCCCGGTCCGAGCGGATGAAGACCCGCTGGCGCATCGAGCTGGCGATCCGCCTGGCCGACGAGCCCTCCACGGCGGGTGCCCCATGAGGTGAGAGGCGGTCAGGAGGATCTGCATCGTATCCTCACATCGTCTGCGCTCAACGGTCATAGGCGTCTGTTTTGATTGCGCCGTGGCCGAGCGAAGCGCGTCAGGGGAGAGCGATGCGCTCTGGGCCATGGGGTGCGGGGTCTCGGTGGCCGTCGCGCCGGCGTGTGCGGTGCTGGGAACCTTCGTCGACGCCCTTCTGGTCTCCAGGGCCCACGGATACTGCCTCGACGAGTCCGGTACGGGAGAGGATTTCTTCGGCTTCACCTGGATGGCGGGCAGGCTCATCGTGTTCCCCATCGTCACCGGGGTATCGCTGCTCGCCTCGTTCCCGATCGTCCTGATCGCCCACCGGGTACGGTTCGCGGACCACGGATGGTGGAAGGCGGTGATGACGGCTTTCGCGGTCCTCGTCTCCATCGCCGGGCCGGTGGCGACGATCGTCCACGATGTCGCCGCCGAAGGGATCACGGGTGACTGTGACCCGCCCTGGTGGCCGTCCTGGCTTCCCTCGTGACGCGGCCCGGGATCGCGACCGCGTCCGCGTCCGCGTCCGCAGGGGGGCACGCCGGGTGAGAAGACCTCAGGCCGCCGCGACGGCTTCGATCTCCAGCGACCAGGCCTCGTCGTAGATGCCGGTGACGGCGCCCTTGGCGGGTCGCGGTATCGTCGGCGCTCCCGATCCCTGTGAAGACCCGCGTCGCTCCCGGACGTCCGGTCCCTGAGTCGTGAGTCGTGAGGCCGTGCGCGGTAAGGCCGTGAGTCGTGCGTGGTGAGGCCGGCAGCCGTGCGCGGTGAGCCGGATGCCCGGAAGGAGAAGACGAGTGGTGGACAGGCCCGTGCGGTACATCTCCCCCGAGGAGGACAGTGCCCGGTGGGACGGGTTCCCGTTCCGGCGGGGCGACATCGTGATCAGCACGCGTTCGAAGAGCGGTACGACGTGGATGCAGATGATCTGCGCGCTCCTGGTCTTCCGGACCCCTGAGCCGCCCCGGCCGCTGTCGGAGACGTCGCCGTGGCTGGACCACCTGGTCGTCCCGAAGGACGAGGTGTACGCGCGGCTGGAGGCTCAGCGGCACCGCAGGTTCATCAAGACGCACACACCGCTCGACGGGATCCCGATCGACGAGCGGGCCACCTACATCGTCGTGGCCCGCCACCCGCTCGACATGGCCGTGTCCCTCTACCACCAGAGCGACAACCTCGACCGCGAACGCATCCGCGTGCTCACGAACGGGCCGGAGCCGTCCGCGCCGCCACGGCCGAGGCCGCCGTTGCGCGAATGGCTGCTGAGCTGGGTGGAGCAGGACGTCTCGCCCATGGAGGAGATGGACTCCCTGCCGGGGGTGATGTGGCATCTGTCGGACGCCTGGGCACGCCGGGTCCGGCAGCCGAACGTCCTCCTGGTGCACTACGACGATCTGCTGGGTGATCTGGACGGTCAGATGCGCGGGCTCGCCCGGTCACTGGGCATCGAGGTGCCACCGGAGGACTGGCCGGCGCTGGTGAGGGCCGCGACCTTCGCCAGCATGCGGTCCCGTGCGGCCGAGCTCGCCCCCGATCCCGTCGGGATCCTCAAGGACACCACCGCCTTCTTCCGACGCGGTACGTCCGGGGCGGGCCGTGAGACGCTCACCGGCGACGAGCTGCGCCGCTACCGCGAGCGGGCGGCCCGGCTGGCCCCGCCGGATCTCCTGGAGTGGCTGCACCGCTCCTGACCTCCCCGGCCGGTCGTCCGGAGAAATCCCGGAGCGGCCCGTAGTGGAGCGCCCTTCCCGTTCGTCATGCAGGTGACGAGGACGACGAGGACGACTGAGGACGTCAAGGAGAGGAGAGCACCCATGGACACGGTCACCGGTACGCAGGTGGCGGTCACCCTGCCCGTCCCCATACCGCGCGAGCGGATGTGGGACACGGTCACCGCGGTGGACAGGACCGCGGAGTGGAGCCCGGAGGTCATCGGCGGAGGCTGGTGCGACGGCGCCCGGGGACCGGTCGCGGGGGCCCGGTTCATCGGCCGCAACCGGTTTCCCGGAGGGCATGAGAGCATGGTGACCTGCGTGGTCGTCGAGGCGGAGCGGCCGGGCGTCTTCGCGTGGGCCGTTCTCGACGACACCGGCCGGATCAGCTCGACGTGGCGCTACGAGCTGCGTGAGGGGGACGAGCCGGGGAGCACCGTGGTCCATCACTCGTTCACCCACGGCCCCGGCGCCAGCGATCCCCGCCGGAGGGCCGGGACCGATCCGCGGGTGCTCGGCGACCGCCTGGTCACCCTGTGCCAGAACATGATCACCACGATCGCCGCGATGACCACCGCCGATTCCGCGACAGGAGCGACCCGATGAAGTACCTGATGCTGGTGTGCACCGACCCGACGTACACGCCCGGCCAGGACGACGACGTCCCGGACGTGCGGGACTGGGTCGCGGAGATGGACGGCAAGGGGGTCCGGCTGATGGGCAACCGCGTCCGGCCGACCGGCGACGCGACCACGGTCCGCGTCCGCGACCGCGAGGTGCTGCTGACCGACGGCCCGTACGCGGAGACCAAGGACCAGATCGCCGGGTTCGACGTCCTGGAGTGCGCCGACCTCGACGAGGCCATCGACGTCGCGTCCAGGCACCCGATGGCGTGGAACGGGATGATCGAGCTGCGCCCGTTCTGGCCCGACGACGAGGACTAGGGGACCGGCGAGGCGATCACGACGGGCGGCACGGGTGACGGATCCGCTGAAGGACCGGATCGCCGGGATCTACGCCGACGGCTGGAGCCGGATCGTGGCCACCATGATCCGGTTCACCGGCGGTGACTGGGACCTGGCCGAGGAGTGCGCGCAGGACGCGTTCGCGCAGGCACTCCGGCGGTGGCCGGAATCGGGCGTACCGGACCAGCCCCTGGCGTGGCTGACCACCACGGCGCGCAACCGCGCCATCGACCGGATGCGCCGCGCGTCGACCGAGACGGCGAAGCTGCGGAAGGCGGCCGCGTTGGACCTGGAACCACCGCCCTACCCGAGCGACGGCGAGATCCCCGACGAGCGCCTGGAGCTCATGTTCACCTGCTGTCATCCGTCGCTGGGCCTCGACGCCCAGGTGGCGCTGACCCTGCGGAGCCTGGCCGGCATGAGCACCGCCGAGATCGCGCGGGCGTTCCTGGTGCCGGAACGCACCATGGGCCAGCGCCTCTTCCGGGCGAAACAGAAGGTCGCGCACGCGGGCATCCCGTTCCGGGTGCCGCCCGCGCACCTGCTGCCCGACCGCCTTCCCGCCGTGCTGCACGTGCTCTACCTGCTGTTCAACGAGGGGTACGGGGACCCGGGCAAGGCCCGGCTGTGCCGTGAGGCCATCCGGCTGGCACGGGTGGTGACGGAGCTGATGCCCGACGAGCCCGAGGCGCAGGGCATGCTCGCGCTGATGCTGCTGCACGACGCCCGGCGGGCGGCGCGCACGGACGCGTCCGGCGACGTGGTCACCCTGGCCGAGCAGGACCGCTCGCTGTGGGACCGGGAACGGATCGCGGAGGGCGCCGCGATCTGCGAACGGGCGCTGCGCCGGCGCCGGGCCGGGCCGTTCCAGCTCCAGGCCGCCATCGCGGCGTGCCACGCCACCGCGGAGGTCGCCGACCGGACGGACTGGCCGCAGATCGTCGGGCTGTACACGCATCTCGCGCGCATCGCGCCGAGCCCGGTCGTGGACCTGAACCGCGCCGTGGCGATCGGCATGGCCGACGGTCCGGAGGCGGCGCTGGCGCTGGTCGAGGAGATCGCCGGGAGCGGGCGGCTCGACGGCTACCACCTGCTGCACGCCACCCGCGCCGACCTGCTGCGACGCCTCGGCCGTACGGGGGAGGCGGCCGACGCCTACCGGGCGGCGCTCGACCTCGCGCCGACCGACGCCGAGCGCCGCTTCCTGCGGGACCGGCTGCGGGCGCACTGACGGTGTATCCGGGCCCGCGCCGTCCGCGACCGGGTCCGTGACGGGGTTCACGGCCGGGTTCACGATCCGGTCCGCGACCGGGTCCGCGACCGGCTCCGCGACCGGCTCCGCGACCGGGTCCGCGACCGGGTCCGCAGCCGGTCGCCGATCCGGTCCGCGGCCGGGTCCGTGACCGTCCCGCAGGTCCGCGTCGTCGTGGACGTCGTACGGCCGCCCGGCGGGACAGGGCCGGGCGGCCGCACGAGGATCACGAGGGCGTACGGGGATCAGACGGGGTCGAGGTACCAGATCTGGTTGCCGGCGACGATGCCGAGGCCGGAGTCGGTGTTGCCGGTGATGGTCTGCTGGTCGAGGGTGGTGCCGCTGCCGGGCGGCAGGTCGAGCACCTTACCGCTGTGGCGGTTGACCAGGTAGAACGTCCCGTCGGCGACCCGTTTGAGGGTCCACTGCTGGCTGTTGGCACTGCCGCAGGTCGCCTGCCTGATCTGGACGCCGTTGGACGTGCTCGCCGAGACGAGGTCCAGGCACTTGGAGCTGTTGACGTTCATCAGCTTCCAGTACGACCCGGTGGCCTGGAGCTGCCAGCGCTGGCTGGTGGCACCGGACGGCGCGTTGTGCGTGACCAGCGCGCCGGACGCGGTCGAGCCGCCCGCGGGCTCGGCGTTGTCACGGCTGCCCAGGCCCCGCAGGTAGTAGACGCTGTTGTTGACCGGCGCGATGCCCGTGACCTGGTTGAACACCCACTTCTGGTTGGCCGCGCCGGTGTAGGTCTCCTGGGTGACGGGCGCCGGGTAGGCGCCGCCCGCGGTCAGGGCCAGCCCGGACAGCCAGTCGAAGATCGCGAACGTGTTCCCGCCGGTCGGCAGGTAGGCGAAGCGCATGCCGTCCTGGCCGGCGCAGGCGTACTGCAGCAGGGTCGTGCCGGGTGTGGTGCCGCTGTAGGCGCTGTCGGCGCACAGGCGGCTGCCGACGTTGATGAACTGCAGGCCGGTCGTGTAGCCCATCAGCCACTTCTGACCGGGGGTGTCGACGCGGGCGCGCTGGCTCAGCTCGGTCAGCGGCGCGGTGGAGGCGCCGATGGGTTCCAGCGCGCCTCCGGTGGAGGCGTTCGTGATGACGTAGGTGTTGCCGACCTTGGGGTGCGGGTCGCTGTCGGCGGTGCCGCCCGCGATGAGGTAGGCGCTGTTGGCGGTGTTCCAGTGGGTGGCGAGGTAGCTCCCGGCGGCGGGGGCGGCGTTGTAGTAGTCGTCCCGGTTGCAGTCGGGCAGCCGGTAGTCGTTCCACTGCAGGCAGCTCCACGAGGGCGTGCCGCCGTAGCACATGAGGTCCCACTGGTCGAGGCAGTGCCAGCTGCCGTCGGAGTGGGGCGCGCTGAGCTGCACCGCTCCGAAGGTGTGTCCCAGCTCGTGGGCGATGGCGTTCGCGCCGAAACAGCCCGGGATGGCGTCCACGCGGGCGTAGGCGCGGCCGTTGTTGAGGTTGGCGGACCCGGTCGTCAGGTCGTCGCCCTGGATCTCACCCATGCCGCAGATCGCGGTGGCCTCGGTGAGCAGGAGGTAGTGGCGGTCGTTGCTGGTGTAGCCGAGGGCCTGCACGGCGCTCACGCTGGAGTAGAAGTCGACCAGCGAACCGGCGGGGACCACCAGGTTGCGCACGACGGCGGCGCAGCCG
This sequence comes from Streptosporangium sp. NPDC050855, assembly GCF_044456585.1. NCBI lineage: Bacteria > Bacillati > Actinomycetota > Actinomycetes > Streptosporangiales > Streptosporangiaceae > Streptosporangium > Streptosporangium sp. NPDC050855. The sequence goes on along the minus strand of NZ_JBITFY010000003.1, from coordinate 376,193 downwards.
CCGGACACGGCCGTGGTGACGTACCGGATGTGCCTGCTGCGGTTGGAGGTGGCCGCGGCGTCGTTGAACGCGTCATCGGCGTTGGCCAGCCAGGCGCGGAACATGGGCAGGAACTGCGTGTAGCGGTTCGGCATCGTCGCCTCGCGCACGTACAGGACCTCGACCCGCTTGCCGCTGGTGCCGTCGCCGTCGCAGGCCACCACCTGCGGGCTCACCTTCGCCTCGACCTGGCTCTTCGCGAGGGCCTCGGGGCCGACGCGCTGGCCGATCTTGGCGCCGGGGAAGACGTCGGACACGACGTGGGGACGGTCCTTGCCGGGTGGTGGTTCGGCGGCCGACGCCGCCTGGGGTGAGGCGACCAGACCGGCCGCGATGAGGAACCACGCGGCGGCCAGGGAGAGGTTGCGCCTGAGCTGCATTCCGATGAACTCCGATCGGTACGGATACGTCCTATACGGACGACTCATCGGCAATGATCACATTATAAATATACAAATATGTTGGTTTGTAATATATGTCACAAAGCGTTGACTTCAATAAGCGATGAATGTGCGGTTGGGACGTAATTACTTCCTGTAACCACTGCAGTAAACATGAATATTCATGTTTTAAGACGGTGGTCATATTTAGAGGCACGTGAATCATCCTTTATTCCGTTTTCCTTCGTCGGAAATGTGGTTATCGCATGTCCGCGCGCGCTTTTCGGTCATCGTCCTGCCGGCCGGACGCCGGTCGCCGCCTCCGGGCCCGGCAAGGGCCCGGCAAAGGCCCGGCAAGGGCCCGGCCTTCCGAAGGCCCGCCCGTCCCCGCCCGTCCCCGTCCGTCTCCGGCGCGCCCGGCGCTACCATCGACGGATGCTCGAGCCACCGGGAAGGAGCCGGGTCCCGCGGTGGTCACGACGGGTGCTCGCCGTCGCGGTCGGCCTCTGCGCGCTGGTAGGGATGGTGCGGCTGGTCGCGCCCGCCACCGCGGGGACGACCGGCGAGCCGCCCGGGGTGCGGCGGCAGCTGACGTTCCTGCGCTCGGCGCTGGACGCGGGCGCCGGGGACGAGGCGCAGCGGCTGTTCCCCGAGGGCTACTTCTTCCTGCACGTCCTGTACGGCCTGGCCTGGGTGGAGCTGGGGATGCGCGAACCGGCCGGTGAGCGGTCGGCGGCGCTGCGGGAGGCACGCTGGGCGCTCGGGCGGCTGGAGTCGCCGTCCGGCCGCGCCCCGTTCAGCCCGGACCTCACCCCGCCGTACGGTGTCTTCCACCGCGGCTGGAGCAACTGGCTGCGCGGCGGGGTGCTGAGCCTGCAACCGGCCGGGCGGCGCGATCCGGCCGAGTCGCGCCGGTTCGCCGACGACTCCGCCGCCCTCGCCGGTGCGTTCGGCGCCTCGGCGTCACCGTACCTGGAGGCCTACCCGGGACAGGCGTGGCCGGTCGACTCGACCGTGGCGATGGCGTCGCTGCGGCTGCACGACACGCTGCTGCCGCCTCGGTACGCCGGCACGGTAGAGCGGTGGCTGGAGGGGGTGCGGCGCAGGCTCGACCCGCGTACCGGGCTGGTCCCGCACCGGGTCGATCCCGGCACCGGAGAGCCCGCCGAGGTGGCCAGGGGCACCTCGCAGAGCGTCGTCCACCGGTTCCTGCCCGACATCGACCCGGCCTTCGCCGCCGAGCAGTACCTGCGCTTCCGTGACCGGTACGTCGCCTTCCCGCTCGGCCTGGGACCTGCGGTCCGGGAGTACCCCGAGGGCATGGACGGCCCGGCCGACGTCGACTCCGGCCCGCTCCCGCTGGGGGTGAGCCTGTCGGCGACCGTGGTCACCCTCGGTGCGGCCCAGGTCCACGGTGACGCGCCGCTCGCCGGGGCACTGGCCGGGTACGGCGAGCTGGCGGGCCTGCCGGTCGACACCCCGTGGACCAAGCGCTACGCCTTCGGCCTGCTCCCGGCCGGTGACGCGTTCCTCGCCTGGTCGAAGACGGCGCGGCCGTGGGTGGCGCGGCCACCGGGCCCGCCCCCGGCGAGCGTCTCGCGGTGGTGGCGGCTGCCGCTGCTGACGGTACTGGCCGCGATCGGCGTCGCGCCGTGGCTGTCCGCCCTGGTACGGCGCCACCGGCGCCACCGGCGCCACCGGCGCCTCCGTACCGGCCTGCGCGACTGACGTCGAAGCGATGTCCTCACGCCACCGGGCCCGGTGGGGTCAGCGGGCCGTCTCCGTCCGGCCTTCGCGGGCCGCCAGCGCGAGCACGTCGGCGACCGACCACTGGTCGTAGGCGTGCTCGCCGTACCTGCACGCGAGCACCCGCCCGTCCGGAGCGATCAGGAAGTCGGCGGGGAGCCCGAGCCGCCCGCCGTTCACCCGGCGGGACGGTGCGCGCTCCCGCCCGAGGGCGATCGTCCACAGGCCGCGCGCGACGGCCCGGACGATCGCTCCCCAGGCCCGGGGGTCGAGCAGCGAGCGCGGGGACGACTCCACCCCGAACTCCGCGTACAGCCTCTTGTCCGGGTCGGCGAGGACGGCGAACGGCAGGCCGTCGACGTGCGCGGCCAGCTCCTCGGCCGGGGAGTGGAACACCACCACCTCGCGGACGCCCGCGGCCTCGATCCCGGCGTGCCCCGTGACGAAGGAGCGCAGGTGCAGGTTGCAGATCGGGCAACCGGCGAAACGCCGGAACTGCAGATGGACCAGGCGCGAGCGGTCCGGGACGGAGACCACGGGGCCGGTGACGGAGGGCAGCTCGCGAACGGGGACGACGGTGCCGGGCTGGAGGCGCATGGGGACTCCCCTGTAGGTGTACGACATACGCTTACCATTGTAGGCGTATGCCGTACACTTTCAGCCGTCATGCCCCGACCGCGTTCGCTCACCCAGGACCAGATCGCCGAGGCCGCCCTCGCCGTCATCGACCGCGACGGCCTCCCCGCGCTGTCGATGCGCGCGGTCGCCGCCGAACTCGGCATGAGCACGATGGCGCTCTACCGGTACGTCGACGACCGCCAGGAGCTGGAAGGGCTCGTGGTCGAGCTGGTGCTCGGCGGCGTCGACCTGTCACCGCCGTCCGGCACGTCGTGGCGCGAACGGATCGCGGTGCTGGTCGCCCGGATGCGCGACCACGTGGGCGCGCACCCGGGCGCCGTACCGCTGACGATGACCCACCGGCACCGCTCCCTGGGGATACTGCGCTGGTCGGAGGCGGTGCTCGGCGTCCTGGCCGAGGCGGGCGTCGAGGGCAGGGAGCGGGTCGTCGCGCTGCGCGGCCTGCTGAGCTACACGATCGGCGCGATCCAGCTGGAGCACCTGGCCTCCCTCTCGGGCACTGGCACGACCGCCCTGGCCGGGCTGCCCCGCGCGGAGTTCCCGTACACGGCCGAGACCGCGGGGCACGCGCGGCTCGTCGACGCCGACGAGGAGTTCCACGGGGGCCTCGACCTCCTGCTGCGCGGGATACGCGGCACCTGATCGGCACCCGCCGCGGCCGTGCGCGGCCGGTACGGCGCCTATGGCGCCCATGGCGCCCGTGTGCCCGTGTCCCCGTGCACGACCGTGTCGTGCCCCGTGCGCGGGCCGGTGCCGTGGCCGCGCACGGGGTCGTGCTCGGGTCGTGCGAGGGGTCGGCCCGTCCCGGGACGGTGGGCGTGCCTCAGAACAGCAGGCGTACCGCGGCGAGCAGGGTGAGGCCCAGCGTGATCCTCTCGAACAGGGTCCGGTCGATGCGGTCGATGACGGCACGGCCGGCGGCGGCTCCGGCCAGGACGACCGGGGCGCCCAGCGCGGCGAAGAGCAGGGTGGAGGGGGTGATCAGGCCGAGCGCGACGCTGAACGGCACCTTGAAGGCGTTGACGGTCAGGAAGAACCAGGCGCCGGTGCCCAGGAGACCCAGCACGGGCAGCCCCGCCGCCAGGAGGTAGATCGACATGACGGGCCCCGCGGCGTTGGCCGTCATGGTGGCGAAACCGGCCAGCACGCCCGCGAACGCGGCCACCGAGCGGTGGTGCACGAGCGAGTCCTCCGGTGCCCGGCGCCGGTTCCACAGGTGCACGACCACGATCATCAGCAGGATCGCCCCGAGCAGCCGCCTCATCTGCGTGTCGTCGACCTGGCGCACCACCCCGGCACCGATCACCACGCCCAGGGCGACCCAGGGGAAGAGCCTGATCAGCCGGGGCCAGTCGGCGTGGCGCCGGTAGGAGACCACGGCGGCCAGGTCGCCGACCAGCAGCAGGGGCAGCAGCATGCCGGTGGACTGCCGGGTCGGCAGCACCAGCGCGAACAGGGCGATCCCCACCGTACCGGCGCCGGAGACTCCGGTCTTGGAGAAGCCCACCAGGAACAGGGCCCCGGCCAGCACGACCCACTGGAGGGCGTCGAGGGAGGGCATCAGCCGTGCCGGTGGGAGGGGGAGGAGACGCGCGTGGCGGGAGAGGTCACAGAAGACGGTACATGATGTGCAGGCCCACGAAGCCCCTGGTCGGATGCTCGAAGCCCTCCGGCAGGGTGGCCATCACCTCGAACCCCAGCGAGGTCCACAGGGCGACCGCCCGGGTGTTGGTCTCCACGACCGCGTTGAACTGCATCGCCCGATATCCCTGGGCGCGTGCCCATTCCAGCGCGTACTCGCCCAGGGCCCTTCCGACGCCGCGCCCGGAGTGGCCGGGGTCGACCATGAAGCTCGCGCTGGAGATGTGCGAGGCCCCGCCCATGTGGTTGGGGTTCATCTTGGCGCTGCCCACCACGGTCCCGGCGGCGTCGACGGCGACGACCGTGTGTCCCGGAGGGCTCAGCAGCCACATCTCGCGGGCCCGCTCCCGGCCGGTGTCACGGTCCCAGGTGAAGGTCTCGCCCGCCGCGACGATCCCGCTCAGGAAGGACCAGATCGCGGGCCAGTCGTCCGCGGTGGCCGCTCTGATCAGCATCCGGCCAGCATCACCCTCCCGGCCCGCGCACCGCAAACCCTTTTCCCGCTCTCCCCGGCCCACCCGGACCTCGGGACGGGGGTCCTAGCCGGAGAACCTCTCGGCGCGGTCCCGGGCCCATCGTGCGGCCTCGGCCGCCTGGGCGCCGGTGACGGGCGCGCCGGGTATCCGGCTCAGGCGCTCCACCTGATCGGCGTAGCGCAGGTGCTCCCGGTGGGCGTGTTCCCGGCAGGGCAGGCAGGTGACGCTCTCCGGACGCGCGGAGGTCATCGCGTAGGGCACCTGGAGGCCGCAACCGGTGGTGACGACGCTCGGCGCGTCGGGCACGAGCCCCAGCAACGACACGATCACGTTGCGGAAGCCGGCACCGGCCTGCACCGCGTCGTGGGGGACGTGGATGTGCGGGTCGGTCCGGCTCATCTGCGCCCACCCCTTCGTCCGGGTCGTCCCGAACCAGGCTAACGCGCGGACGGCGTCCCGGTCGTGTCCGATGCCGGCCACGATCCGCGCCGGTGGGAGCACGGCGTCCCGCGCCGGTGGGAGCACGGCGTCATCCGGCCGCCGGCGACGGCGGGCTCACCCGCGCGGCTCGCAGGTGACGTCCCTGGCGGGCAGGGGGCCGCCGCGCAGGTAGTCGTTGACGGCCCGGTCCACGCACGCCACCGGCCGGAGCCCGCCGAGCGCGCGCCCGTAGACGCCGTGGGCGCGGATGTCCGCCGTCACCAGTCGCGAGGAGGTGAGCCTGCGGTGCAGCGCGAGGGCACCGTCGTAGGGGACGTTGTTGTCCCTGCGGGCCTGCACCATCAGCACGGGCACGTCGTTGCGGATCGAGGTTCCCGGTTCACGCGGCTGGACCTCCCAGAACGCGCACGGGGCGATCATGCCGTTGACGAACGGGGCGAACACGGGCTGGGTGGCGCGGCCGCGCACGATGTTGCGCCAGTACGTCTCCGGGTCCTTCGGCCAGCCTCCGGCGGGCCAGCCGCCGTCGCCGCACATGAACAGCGCCCCGCCCACCATGCCGTCCGCCAGCTCGGGCGAGCCGAGCAGCCCGAGCAGCCCGGTCAGGTCCGGGCCGGGCTCGACCGGCTTTCCCGCGGAGATGCCGGCCAGGTCGCGTACGACGTTCGCCAGGGTCGCGTCGTGCTCCCGGTTCTGGAGCAACTGCCTCATCACCAGCCGCAGCACGGGGGCGTCGAGGCGCGTCCCCCCGACGGGGACCGGCTTCCTCTCGGCGCGGTCGAGCAGGCCGCGGACCACCGCGCGCACCTGGGAGCTCGTACGGCCGAGCCGATACCCGCCGTGCCGGGCCACCCACCCGGCCCACTCGTCCAGCGCCTTCTCCAGCGGTTCACCGGTCCGCCGGAACAGCTCGTACTGCGTGGCGGCCGGGTCGGTGGAGGAGTCGATGACCATGCGGTCGGCCCGGCCGGGGAACATCTGCGTGTAGACCGCGCCCAGGTCGGCGCCGTAGGAGACGCCGTAGTAGGACAGCCTTCGCTCACGCAGGACGCTCCGGATCACGTCCATGTCCCGGGCGACGTTGCGGGTGGAGGCGTGGGGGAGCAGCCGCGCGTTGTCCCCGTGGTCCACGCAGCGCCGAGCGGTGTCACGCGCGGACCGTACCGATGCCTCGAAGTCCCTGCGGGGGGACGTCGACGCCGGCGGGGGGACGGGCCGGGCGGCGGCGCATCTGATGGGTGTGCTCTCCCCGAGGAACCGCGGATCGAAGCCGATCAGGTCGTAGCGGCCCGCCACGTCCTTCAGCGCGGGGCGGAGGGCCAGGGTGTTCGCGAGGCCCGTCCCGCCGGGCCCGCCCGGGTTGGACAGCAGGATGCCGCGCCGCTGGGCCTTGGAGCTCGCCGCGACGCGGGAGATCGCGATCTTGATCGTGGGCCCGCCGGGATCGGCGTGGTCGAGGGGAACGGTCACCTTCGCGCACCGCGCACCCGCCCGGTTCAGCTCCTTGTACCGGGCCGGGCACGGTCGCCACGTAAGACGCTGGTGCTCGTAGGAGGCGGAGGACGGGACCCATGAGTTCGCGACCGCCGCGGGCGTGAATCCCGCCAGCAGGATCGCACCCAGGCCGATCGTCATCGTGAACGTCGCGCGCATCATTTCCCTCGGGTCCGGTGGCGGTGTCGTGAGCGACGCTAGGGACGCGCCACGGCTCCGGGCATCGGCCGGACGGCCGATGGCCGCCGCCGTCCGGCCGATACGGACGTCCCTCAGCTCCCGAGTCGTTCGACGAGGTGAACGGTGATCGTGTCACCGGCCTGTTTCCCCGTCGCCCGGCGCAGCGCGGCCGAGACCGGCAGCTTGTGGGTCCCGTCCCCCAGCGCCATGAACGAGCTACGGAACGGGTGCCCGTCCATGGTCCCGCGTACCTTGACCAGCCCCCGGGTGCCGAAGTACTCGGCCGAACCGGGCATCACCACGTAGGTCCACCCGCCCTCGGCCGGGCTCTTCCGCATCGTCGCGGTGAACCGCCTGTCCAGCGCTCCCGGGGCTTTCCCGTCGTTCATCTCCGCGTTGTTCATCTCCACGGCTTTCCTCTCCACGTCCCTCGTCTCCACGTCCCTCATCTCCACGTCCCGACGATGACCGTGATCGCCACCAGCTTGAGCAGCCAATCCCCGGCGTGGACGGCGGCCAGCCGCCAGGGAACCCTCTCGTGCAGCACCGAGCCGGCCAGCAGCACGCAGGGGAAGCCGATCCACAGCACGCCTGCCAGCGCGAGCGCACCGGGCCACCCGCTCACGCCCGCCTCGCGGGTGAGCCACGCGAGGACCACCGCGACCAGCGCGCCGCGGCCCAGCTCCGCCACCACCGTCCAGGCCGGCGGCCGCTCCGCGGTGGCGTAGGCGCCGGACAGCCTCGCCAGCCGGGCACCGAAGGCCGTGTACCAGGCCGTGCTCAGCAGGAACGCCGTGACCGTGGCCACCGCGACCGCGAGGTGGTTCAGTTCTGTCACCTTTCGGACCTCCTTCGTCCAGGAGTCCTCGGCCGGAGGACTCTCAGGGGGGACGTCGGGGCCGGGCGACTATTCTCGACACGCCACACCAGAGAATTCCGGGGCGGGTACCTGTCGTGAAATACGTGATCCTGATCTACAGCAACCCGGAGTCCCGGCAGCTGTGGGACGAGTTCCCCGCCGAGCGGCGCCGTGAGGGGCTGGAGGCCTACGCCGCCCTCGACGAGGCGCTGGCCGCGACCGGCGAGCTGATCGTCTCGGAGGCCCTCGCGCCCCCGGCCACGGGCAGGCGGGTCCGCGTGGAGGCGGGGGTGACGACCTCGGCCGACGGCCCCTTCGCCGAGGTCAAGGAGGTCGTGGCCGGTTTCTACCTCGTCGAGTGCGACGGGCTCGACCGAGCGGTCGAGATCGCCGCCCGCGTCCCCGAGGCGGCCCTGGGCCTGGTCGAGGTCAGGCCGGTGACGGCGCTGTCCGGTTTCGGGGCATGAGCGACCACCTTCGCGACATGAGCGACCACGCCGGGTTCGCGTGGCAGCGGCGGCTGCGCGAGCTGGCCCCGCAGGTCCTCGGGGCGCTGGTGCGTCACCACGGAGGCTTCGACGCCTGCGAGGACGCGCTGCAGGAGGCCCTGCTGGCCGCGACGACCCAGTGGCCCGCCCAGGGAGTACCGGCCGACCCCAAGGCGTGGCTGATCACCGTCGCCTCCCGGCGGTTCATCGACCGGTACCGCAGCGACACCGCCCGCGCCGACCGGGAGCGCGCGCTCGCCGTCCTCGTGCCCGCCGATCCGGGGGCCGTCCCGGACGTCGACGACACCCTCACCCTGTTCCTGCTGTGCTGTCATCCCGCTCTCACCCGGCCGTCCCAGGTCGCCCTGACCCTGCGGGCGGTGGGCGGGCTGACCACCGCGGAGATCGCCCGCGGGCTCCTGGTGCCCGAGGCCACCGTGGCGCAGCGCATCAGCCGGGCCAAGCACCGCATCAGGACCTCCGGCGTACGGTTCCGGCCGCCCGGCGCCGCCGACCGCGCCGAGCGGATCCGGAGCGTCACGGAGGTCCTCTACCTGGTCTTCACCGAGGGGTCGACCGCCAGCTCCGGCCCCACGGTCGATCGGGCCGACCTCTCCGCCGAGGCGATCCGGCTGGCGCGCCGGCTCCACGCCCAGGTGCCCGGCGACGGTGAGGTCACCGGACTGCTGGCCCTCATGCTGCTCACCCAGGCGCGCGGGCCGGCCCGCAGCACCCCCTCCGGCGACCTCGTGCCCCTGCCCGAGCAGGACCGCGGCCTCTGGGACACCGCGATGATCGCCGAGGGGACCGCGCTGATCACCCACGCCCTGCGGACCGCGCCGATCGGCCCGTACCAGCTTCAGGCGGCCATCGCGGCCGTCCACGACGAGGCCGCCCGGCCCGAGGACACCGACTGGCGCCAGATCCTCGTCCTGTACGACCTCCTGGCCCGGCTCGCCCCGGGCCCGATGGTCACGTTGAACCGGGTCGTGGCCGTCGGCATGGCGCACGGCCCCGCCGCCGGGATCGAGGAGCTCCACGCCGCCCGGGCGGAGGCGGCCGTCGCCTCGCACTACCGGTTCGACGCGGTCCACGGCTACCTGCTCGACCTCGCCGGTGAGCACGAGGCCGCCCGTGCGTGCTACGCCCGGGCCGCCGCGCGCACCCTCAGCCTGCCCGAACAGCGCCACCTGCGGTCCCGCGCCACCGGCGGCCCGGCCCCCGGGAAGGACCGGTAGGCCCCGCCACCGCCACCGGCCCCGTCACCGCCACCGGCCCCGTCACCGCCACCGGCCCCGTCACCGGCTCCGCCACCGGCTCCGCCACCGTCACCGTCACCGTCACCGTCACCGTCACCGTCACCGTCACCGGTCAGGACGCGGTCGCGGCCTCGATCAGTTCCTGCAGCCGCAGCCCCCGGGCCGCGTCCAGCTCGCCCGCCCGGCCCGACCGTACGGCCGCGGCGAACTCGGCGCGCAGCACCGGCCAGCACTCCTCGTGGTCGATGCCCGCGGTGTCGAAGACCAGCTCCCCGGCCGGTCCGAACAGCTCGATCCTGGTACGCGCCCCAGGCAGCGGGACCGTACCGGACAGGGAGGCCTGGCTGACCGCGCCGTTGCCGTGCTCGCAGGTCAGCTCCACCCAGCGGCGCGGGTCGCCGGTCGCGCGGACGGCGGTGACGGGACCGACGGCGGCGTCCAGCAGGTCCAGCAGGTGCGGGCCCAGGTCGAGCAGGGCCCCCCGCTCCAGCCGCCAGCCGGTGGCGGACTCCCCGCCGAGGAAGGCGCCGTGCAGGTAGCACGAGCGGGCCCCGGTCACCTCCAGGCCGGCCGCGCGGCGCAGGAACTCCCGCGTGGCCGGGTGGTAACGCTTGGTCAGCACCATCTGGGAGACGACCCCGGCGGAGGCGACGGCGTCGGCCACCGCGCGGGCCGACGCGAGGTCGGGCCCCAGCGGCTTGTCCAGCAGCAGGGCCCTGCCCGCGCGGGCCGCGCGTACGGCGAGCTCCGCCTGCACGGCGGGCGGGACGGCGAACGCGACGGCCTCGCACCGCTCGAACAGCTCCTGTGGCGTTCCGGCGACCGCTGCCCCGTACGGTTCGGCGACCTCGCGGGCCGCGGCGGGGCGGCGCGCCCAGACGGCGGCGAGCCGGGTCTGCGGCCCGGCGGCCAGCATCCGGGCGTGCATGGTCCGGGCCCACGGCCCGGCGCCGATCAGGCCGACCTCGACGGGAGGACCGGACCAGGCCGGGACGGCGGGCGCGCCGGCCGCGGGGCCGGGGGAGGGGGCGGTCACGGCCGGCTCCCGGGGAGTCCGGTGGGACGGGCCGCCGGGCACGGCGGGGCGGGGGTCCTCATGCGTCGCTTCCGGTGGCCAGGTGGGGCGGGCGGGCGGCCAGGCGGGCGTCGGCCTGGCCGGGGGCGTACAGGTGCTCGACCACCATCGCGGCGATCCCGGCCAGCGCGGCGCGGTCGCCGAGGCCGGAGGTGACGACCTGAAGGTTGCGGGTGGCCCGGGGCAGCGCCCGCTGGTACAGCAGCTCGCGTACCCCGGTGACGAAGTGCGTCTCGGCCAGATCCCCGGCGATCATGAGGACGCCGGGGTTGAGCAGGGTGACGACGGTGACGAGCACCTCGCCGCAGCGCCGCCCGGCCTCGCGGGCCAGGCGTCCCGCGTCGGGGCTGCCCGCGTCGAGCAGGGCGCGGACGTCCGCGCCGGACTCGGCCGGCACGCCGAGGGCGGTGAGCTGCCCGGCCAGGGCACGTCCGCTGGCGACGGCGGCCAGGCAGCCGTACGAGCCGCACATGCAGCGCACGTCGGGCTGGTCGTGCAGGCGGATGTGGCCCAGGTCCCCGGCGCCGCCGTCGATGCCGCGGAAGATCCGCCCGTCCACGACGACGCCCGCGCCGATCCCGTTGGAGACCTTGACCAGCACGAACGCCGAGCAGTCCGGGAACGAGGCGCGCTGCTCGCCCAGCCCCATCAGGTTGGCGTCGTTGTCGACCAGGACCGGGACGGCCGCGTCCACACCGGCGCGCAGGTTCACCAGGGCCTGCATGCGCTCGGGGACCGGGTGGCCGTCCCAGCCGGGCATGACCGGTGGCCGCACCACCCTTCCCGTGGACGTGTCCACCGGCCCCGGCAGCGACAGGCCCACCCCGCAGACCGCCTCGGGAACGGTCCCGGTGGACTCCAGCAGGTCGGCGAACCAGACGGCCAGCCGGTCGAGGACCCGTTCGGGACCGTCCTCGATCGGCTGGCCGCCGGAGCGCTCGGCCAGCACGCCGCCGGCCAGGTCCAGGACGGCGGCGCGGGCGTGGGTGGTGTCCAGGTCGGCGGCGAGGACCACCGCGTGCCGGACGTCGAACTCCAGCAGGGTGGACGGGCGCCCCCCGGTCGAGTGGCTGCCCGGGACGGCGCGCAGCCAGCCCGCGGCGAAGAGCTGGTCCAGCCGCTGGCCGACCGTGGACCGGGACAGGCCGGTCACGCTCTGGAGCTCCCCCCGGGTCCGCGCCTGCCCGGTGCGGATCAGTTCCAGGAGATGACCTGCGGTGCTCCAGGGCGTTGCCATCCGGTACGTCTCTCCCAGCCTCAGCTCTTGTCCGCCCCGCTGGTGAGGCCCTCGGTGAGGAGCCGTTCGGCGGCGTAGAAAAGAAGTACCACGGGGATGGTCAGGATCACCGACCCGGCCATGAGAACCGTCTTGGGCACCTCGATGCCGTTGGCGAGCTGCTGCAGGCCCAGCGAGACCGTCCAGCTGTCGGGGACGGCCGCCAGGAACAGCAGGGCGAACAGGAACTCGTTCCAGGCGATCATGAAGACGTACAGGCCGGTCGCCATGAGCGAGGGCGCCGCGAGCGGCAGCACGATCCGGCGCACGGTCTGCAGCCGCGAGCAGCCGTCCAGCGCGGCGGCCTCCTCGACGCTTTTGGGGATGGTGACGAAGTAGTTCTTCAGCATGTAGATCGACACCGGCACGGTCTGCGCGATGTAGACGATGACCAGGCCGAACAGGCTGCCCTGCAGGCCCATCCGGGCGAACATCACGAACAGCGGGACCGCCAGCAGGGTGGCCGGGAACAGGTAGACGGCCAGGAACACCGCGCTGACCTGGCGCCCGCCGAAGAACCTCAGCCGGCTGACCGCGTAGGCGCCGGGGATCGACGCCAGCAGGGTCAGCGCCACGGTGGCCAGGGCGACGAGCGCGGAGTTGCCGAGCATCCTCAGAAAGCCCTGGCCGCCCTCCTCGACCGACTGCAGGACGTTCTGGTACGTGCTGAAGGTGAGCTCGGACAGGTTCACCCAGATGCGGCCCGGGTCGAGCAGCAGCTCGTCGATCGGCTTCACCGAGAGCACGAGCATGTAGTAGAAGGGGAACAGGGTGACGACCGCCAGGACGGCGATCACGATCCAGCGCAGGACGCCGAAGATCCTCTGTTCGGTCCGAGCGCGGCTCATGACGCCTCCTCCTGAACCCTCTTGGCGAAGAATGTGAAGTAGATGCCGAGCAGTACGGCGAGGATGACGGCCAGGACCAGGGCCTGGGCGGCCGCGGCCCCCACGTCGTAGCGGGCGGTGAGGAAGTCGTAGACCCGCACGGCGACGACGTCGGTGCCGGAGCCGCCGCCGGTGAGCAGGTAGACGTCGTCGAACTTGTTGAACGTCATGATGAACCGCAACACCGACAGCAGCGCGATCACCGGCATCAGCTGGGGCAGCAGGATGTAGCGGAAGCGCTGGGTGTGCGTGGCGCCGTCCACGGTGGCGGCCTCCTCCAGCCCGACCGGCACGGCCTGGAGCCGGGCCAGCAGGAACAGGAACGCGAACGGGAAGTAGCGCCAGATCTCGAAGGCGATGACGGTGAGCAGCGCGAGCGGGATCTCCACCTGCCAGCCGAGGACGGAGATCTCGTGGGAGCGGGTCGACAGGAAGGCCAGCGGCTCGTCCCAGCCGAACAGCGTGGTGCCCCACTGGTTGACGATGCCGAACTGCGGGCTGAGCGCGATCTCCCAGACGAACGTGACGGCCACCACGGGCGCGACGTAGGGCAGCAGCATCGAGCCGCGGAACAGGGCCCGGCCGCGGAAGGGACGCCGCAGCGCGAGGGCCGCGACCAGCCCGATCAGGATCGAGCCGACGGTGCTGCCGATCGTGTAGACCAGGGTGGTCCACAGCGAGGTCCAGAAACCGGGCGAGGTGAAGACCTGGACGAAGTTGTCCAGGGTCCAGTTGGACAGCAGTCCCATGCCCTGGATGTCGACCAGCCGCGCGCGCTGGAAGGCGAGCAGCACGGTCCAGGCGATGGGCAGGATGACCACGAACGCGACCACCAGGACGGTGGGGGAGACGAAGGCCATTCCGGCCCGGTTCTCACGCTGGGCCAGGGTGAGGAGTCTGCGCGACCCGGGCCGCGGCTCCGGGTCCGGGGCGGGGGAGGGGCGCTGCTCGGCGTCTTGCACGGTGCTCATCGCGGCTTCCTAGGGGGACAGGGCCGGGGACGGCTCACTGGAGGGACTTCTGCAGGGCCCTGACTTCCTCGGCGGCCTCCTTGGCGGCCTCGCCGGGGGAGATCTGGCCGGAGGTCATGGCGCCGACCGCCTTGGGGATGGGCAGCTCGCCGATCGTGGCGCCGACCAGCGCGCCCTGACCCTCGGTGATGCCCCAGCGCTTCATGTCGCTGACACCGGCGGCGAGCGCGTCGAGGAGCTCGGCGGAGAAGACGTCCTCCATGGGCTTCTTGGTGTCGACGCCGATGTCGCTGGCCCGCCAGGCCTTGCGGTATTTCTCGGGCTCCTCGGCGGTGCCGTTGCGGACCGGGATCTTGCCCTCGGCGGCCATGCCGAACCAGTCCTCGTACCCGCCGCTCATCATGTACGACACGAACCTCTCCGCGGCCGCGGTCTCGGCGTTCCGGGTGACCACCCAGGAGGAGATCTCCCCGAACTGCGCGGGCTGCGCGCCGGCCGAGCCCTTCAGGGCCGTGACGATCCCGCTGTTCTCGGACAGGAACTGCGGGTCGGGGCCGCATTCCCGGCAACTGGGCAGCGCGTCGGCGCGCAGGCCGGCCAGCTCGTCCAGCAGGAAGGTGGACCAGACGATCATCGAGGACTGGCCGGCGAAGTAGGTGGCGCGGGTGGAGTCCACGCTCTGGGTGCCGGGAGCGCCGTAGTCGGCGGCGAGCCGGTGGTAGGTCGTGAAGGCCTGGACACACTGCGGGCTGTCCAGGCCGATCCGGCCGTCGGCGCCGACGAGGCGGCAGTCGTTGGCGAGCGCCAGGTCCTCGAAGCTCTGCTGGGTGAAGACGTCGCTCGGGTCGGTGGCGAGCGACATGCCGCTGTTGCCGGGGGCGTTCAGGGCCTGGGCGGCCTTGAGCATGGCGTCGTAGGAGTCGGGGACGGCGAGCCCGGCCTTGGCGAACAGGTCCTTGCGGTAGACGAGGATCTGCATCCAGGCGTCGCTGGGAACGCTGAGCCGGGTCGACCTGTCGCCGGTCAGCGTCAGCGCGTTGGGGTTGAAGGTCCCGGCGCCGAGCCCCTGGACGATCCTGCCCGCGGCGGCGGTGTCGAGCAGGCCGTTGGTGTACATCTGCCAGACCGGGGCGAGCGGGACGCTGCCGATGACGTCGGGCAGGGTCCCCGCGGCGGCCGCGGACATGATCAGCTGGGGGAGCTGGCCCTCGTCGATCCCGACCAGCTCGACCTGGACGCCGGTCTCCTGCTGGAACGCCGCGACGATCTTCTTGGTCACCTCCATGCGCGGGGTGAGGTTCTCCAGGCTCCAGACCGTGATCCGGTTGTCCGGAGCGCCCCTGCCCTGGGTGCCGCAGCCGGACACCAGTCCCGCCGCCAGCGTGACGGCCACGCAGGCCGCCACCGCTCTCGCCCTTCCCGTCCACCCTCGCATGGATCTTCCTAACTGCCGCCGCGTGTTACGTACGCGTTGCATCAGAGCACCACTTCTGTCTGTTAACAAGACCTAAGCTTGGTATATCTTCGACATAAATAAGCATCATCTGCGTAACGCTCACCCCAAAAGCGACCTCCCGGAGCCCCCTGTGGTACGCGTCGTCCAGTTCACCGGTCCCCGCCAGGTGGAGATCGCCACCGGCGAATCCGCCCCCCTCCCCCCCGGCCACCTGCGTGTCCGGACCTGCTACTCGGGCATCTCCGCGGGCACCGAGCTCACCGCCTACCGGGGCACCAACCCGTACCTGACGCGCTCCTGGAGTCCCGAGACACGCCTCTTCCGCGATGCCGGAGGTGGGATCTCCTACCCGGTCGCGGGTTGGGGATACTCCGAGGTGGGCGAGATATGTGAGATCTCCCCGGAATTAGCGGACACGCCCGGAATACCCCAGCCCGGCGACATGGTGTGGGGCGTGTGGGGCCACCGCAGCGAGGGCGTCGTCCCCGCCGCCCTGCTGAGCGGCCACCGCCTCCCCGCGGGGCTGTCCCCGCTCGCCGGCGCCTTCGCCCGGGTCGGGGCCATCGCCTACAACGCCGTCCTCGCCGGCGACATCCACGTCGGCGAGGAGGTCGCCGTCTTCGGCCAGGGCGTGCTCGGCCTGCTCGTCACCCGGCTGGCGGAGCTGAACGGCGCCCGCGTCACCGCCGTCGACACCCTCGGCTCCCGCCTGGCCAAGGCCAGGGAGTACGGCGCCCTGCGCACCCTGAACCCGCGCGCCGACGCCGTCGCCGAGCGGATCCGCGAGGCCACCGGCGGGCGCGGCGCCGACGTCGCCATCGAGATCAGCGGCGCCTACCCGGCCCTGCACGAGGCCGTGCGCTCGGTCACCGTGGGCGGGCGCGTCGTCGCCTCGGGCTTCTACCAGGGCGACGGCGCGGGCCTGCGGCTGGGCGAGGAGTTCCACCACAACCGCGTGCAGCTCGTCTCCTCGCAGATCGGCGGGGTGCCGCCGCAGCTCGCCGGGCGCTGGACCGTGGACCGGCTCCAGCAGACCTTCCTGCGCCTGGTCGCCGACGGTCTCGTCGACGTGAAGTCCCTGGTGAGCCACGTCATACCGGCCGCCGACGCGGCCGAGGCCTACGTCCTGCTGGATGAGCGTCCCGCCGACGCGCTCCAGGTCGTCCTGGAGTTCTGAGAGGACCTCGACCAATGTTCAGCATCGCCTGCCAGGAGCAGCTGCTTCCCGGCGAGACACTGCAGCGCAAGTGGGAGTTCGCGTGCGGCGCCGGATACGACGCCATCGAACTGCGCGGCAAGGGCGGTCACGCCTTCCGCGACCGGCTCCCCGAACTGCGCGCCGCCCGCGCCGACGGCGTCGTCATGCCGACCGTATGCGTGGACATGCCGCACTTCTTCGGAGCCTTCGACGCCGACCTGCGCCGCGACGCCGTCGAGCAGATGAAGTCCCAGCTCTCCGTCATCGCCGAGCTCGGCGGCCTCGGCGCCCAGACCCCCGCCTCCTACGGCATGTTCTCGCGCCGGCTGCCCCCGTTCGACCCGCCGCGCGACGAGGAGGAGGACCGCGAGATCCTGCTGAAGGGCCTGGCCGAGCTGGGCGAGCACGCCCGCGGCGAGGGCGTCACGCTCTTCCTCGAACCGCTCAACCGCTACGAGGACCACATGGTCAACCGGCTGGAACAGGCCGCCGAGCTGATCCGCGCCGTCGGCCTGGACTCGGTCCGCATCGGCATCGACAGCTACCACATGAACATCGAGGAGGCCGACCCCGCCGCGGCCGTCCTGGCCGCCGGGCCCCTGATCGGCCACGCCCAGGTCAGCGACTCCAACCGGCTCCAGCCCGGCGCCGGGCACCTGGACTGGCCCGCCTGGCTGGGCGCGCTGGACGCCATCGGCTACGACGGCCACCTGGCCGTCGAGTGCCGGCTCGCAGGGGACCCGGCCGAGGCCGTGCGCGCGATCCCGTCCTTTCTGCGCCGGGCGATCCCGTCGCTCTCGCAGCGGGTGGCCGGATGACCACGATCCTGGAGACGCCCCCTCCCGGCGGGGGCCGGTGGACGCCCCTGCGCCAGGCCGCCACCCACGTCCTGCTCGACAACTGGACCGGGGCGGCGACCGTCCCCTCGCGCGCGCTGTACCCGCACCAGTGGAGCTGGGACTCGGCGTTCATCGCCATCGGGCTGCGCCACGTCGCCCCGCGCCGCGCCCAGCGCGAGCTGGAGACGCTGCTGGGCGCGCAGTGGGACGACGGTCGCATCCCGCACATCGTCTTCAACCCCGCCGTGCCGCTCGACGCCTACTTCCCCAGCCCCGACTTCTGGCGCTCCTCCACCGCGGGCCGGGCCGCAGGCGCCCCCCGCGCCGTCCAGACCTCCGGCATCGTCCAGCCGCCCGTGCACGCGCTGGCCGCCTGGCAGGTGCACCTCGCCGACCCCGCCGAGTCGCGGCGCCGCGGCTTCCTGCCGCGGATCTACCCGCGCCTGGCCGCCTGGCACCGCTACCTGGCCACCCGGCGGGACCTGGGCGGCGGCGGCCTGGCCGCGGTCGTGCACCCCTGGGAGCCCGGCCTGGACAACAGCCCATACTGGGACGCGGCCCTGGCCAGGGTCGAACCCGCGCCACCGCACTCCTTCCGCAGGGCCGACCTCGCCCACGGCTCGCCCTCCGACCGCCCCACCGACCTGGACTACGCGCGGTACGTGCGCCTGGCAGGCGTCTACCGCGACCACGACTACGACGACGCGCGCACCCCGCACGCCTTCGCCGTCGAGGACCCCTGCTTCAACGCGCTGCTCATCGCCTCCGAGCACGCGCTCGCCGCGATCGCCCGGACGATCGGCGCGGATCCGGCGGACGCGCGGGCGCACCTGCGCCGCGCCGAGGAGACGACCGCCGCCCTCGTCGACCGGCTCTGGGACCCGGCCGCGGGCGTCTTCGGCGCCCGCGACCTGCTGACGGGCGAACCCATCGGCGGGTACGGCGTGTCCGGGCTCGTCCCCCTGATCGTCCCCGGCCTGCCCGCGCGGGTGACGGCGGCCCTGCTGCGCACCGCCCACGGGCCGCGCTTCCGCCTCGGCCAGGTGCACCTGGTGCCCAGCTACGACCTGACCGCGGAGGAGTTCGACGGCAACCGCTACTGGCGCGGGCCCAGCTGGTTCAACACGGCCTGGCTGATCTACCGCGGCCTGGTCCGGCAGGGCCGGGCAGGGTCGGCCCGCGTCCTGCGCACGCAGATCCTGACCGCGGCGGGCAGCACCGGGTTCGCCGAGTACCTGGAGCCGTACACGGGGCAGGGGCGCGGCATCCGGCGCTTCGCCTGGACCGCGGCCCTGGCCCTGGACCTGCTGCACTCCGGCGAACGGGACGTCGACGAACGGGACGTCGAGGACGTCGAGGAGATCGAGGACGTCGAGGAGGCCGAGGAGCGGGACACCGGCGGCGACGGGGCGTCGACGACGCGCGGGGGAGCGGGGGCGGCGCGGTGACGGCCGGCCGGCTGCTCGTCGGCGGCGGCACGTTCGCCGCGGTGACCGACCGCGGGGACGTCCACGGCACCCGGGGCGCCTCGACGGACGGACTGTTCGTCCGCGACGCCCGGCACCTGAGCCGATGGTCGCTCACCGTGAACGGAGCCACGCCCACCCTGCTGACCTCCTCCGGCGAGGAGTGCGTACTGACCCCGCCCGGCACCCGCGACCTGCCCCCCGCCTGCACCCTGTTCCGGCGGCAGGCGGTGGCCCCGGGTGCCCTCACCGAACGGCTCCGGCTGGTGAACAACCAGGGCGAACCCACCGTCGTGGAGCTCGAACTCCATGTCGACGCCGACTTCGCCGACCAGTTCGAGCTCCGCGCCGACGACCGCGCCTATCCCAGGCCCGACGCGCACCGCGCGGTGCACGACACCCCGGACGGTCTCGTCTTCCACCACCGGCGCGGCGAGAACTGGTCCTCGCGCACCACGGTCACCACTTCACCCCGGCCGCACCGCATCGGCGTCCCCGACACCACCGGAGGCGGCCACGGGGGCGCCACCGGCGGCACCGCCCGGCAGGGCACCGGGGACGGTCAGGGAAGCGAGGCCGGTGCCGGCGGTCACGAGGGCGGTCACGAGGGCGGGAAGGGCGGCGACGGTACCGGGGGTGGCGCCGGGGGTGGTGGCACGGCCCGCGTGCTGACCTGGCGGTTCGAGCTGCCCGCCCACGGCACGGCCGAGCTCGCGCTCACCGCGCTGGCCGTCCCGCACGGCCTGCCGGAGCCGTCCCCGCCCGGATCTCCCGGCGAGGTACGGCAGCGGATCCGGGCCGACACCGGCGACTTCGTGAACGCCCACCCGCGCCCTCGTGACCTCACCGTCTGGGAGGAGCTGGCCCGCGCCTGCGAGCAGGGCCTGACCGACCTGGCGCGACTGCGCATCCCCGTCACGGGCCCCGACGGCGAGGCGCTGCGGGTACCCGCGGCCGGGATCCCCTGGTTCCTCTGCCTGTTCGGCCGCGACGCGCTGCTGACCTCGCTCTTCGCGCTGCCCTACCGGCCCGCCCTGGCCGCGGACACGCTGCTCGCGCTGGCCGCCGTCCAGGGAACGCGGGACGACCCGTTCCGCCTGGAGCGACCGGGCAGGATCGTGCACGAGGTACGGCACGGCGAGCTCGCGCACTTCCGGCAGGTCCCCTACGGCCGCTACTACGGCAGCATCGACGCCACCCCGCTCTTCCTGGTGCTGCTGGAGGCGCACGCCTCGGCCACCGGCGATGCGTCGCTCGCCCTGCGCCTTGAGCCGCAGGCCCGCGCCGCGGTGGAGTGGATGTTCCGCGACGGCGGCCTCGGCGAGGACGGCTACCTCCGCTACACCTCCGACGCGGCGGGCGGCGGCCTGGTCAACCAGAACTGGAAGGACTCGGCCGGCGCCGTCTGCTTCCCCGACGGCCGCCAGGCCGAGGGCGCCCTGGCCGTCTGCGAGGTGCAGGGGTACGCCTACGACGCCCTGGTCCGCACGGCGCGGCTCGCCCGTACGCTGTGGAAGGACGCCTCCGAGGCGGATCGCCTGGAACGGGCCGCGGCCGGCCTGCGGGCCCGCTTCCACCGCGACTTCTGGATGCCCGAGCACGGCTTCCCCGCCCTCGCCCTGGACGGCCGGGACCGCCGGGTCGACACGCTCGCCTCCGACGCAGGCCACCTGCTCTGGTCCGGCATCCTGGACCCGGACCAGGAACGGGCGGTGGGCATGCGGCTGCTGCGGCCGGACTTCTTCTCCGGGTTCGGCATCCGTACGCTCGCCTCGGGCCAGGCCCCCTACCACCCGCTCTCCTACCACCGGGGGAGCATCTGGCCGCACGACAACGCCGTCATCGCCCTCGGCCTGGCCCGCTGCGGCCTCGCCGAACAGGCCGGCACCGTCGCCCGCGGCCTGATCCTCGCCGCGGCCCTGCACGACTGGCGCCTGCCGGAGGTCCTGGCCGGGTACGGCCTCGACGAGCACCCCGTGCCGGTGCCCTACCCGCACGCCTCCTCGCCGCAGGCCTGGGCGGCGGCGACCCCGCTCGCGCTGCTGACCGCACTGCGCGCCACCGGCGAGGACGTCTGATCCGGCCTGCTCCCCGTTCCGGTCCTCTCAGAACGCGCCGGTCTTGATGCTGGTGATGAGGGACGTCCACGTGGCGGGGGTGAGGAGCAGTTTGGGGCCGTCGGGGTTCTTGCTGTCGCGTACGGCGACCAGGCCGGGCAGGTTGGTGGCCACCTCGACGCACTGACCACCACTGTCTCCGGAACGCGACGACTTCCGCCACACCGCGTTGCTCGGGTCCATTCCTGCCTCACATCCTCGATCATTCTGAGGGACATGTGCTCAGGGTAGGCCCAGAGTCGTATCGCCTCATAGCGCTTCCATGCCGTTGTCACAGAAGCAAGATCGGTCATGATCTGCCCTTCCGCTGATGATTCTGCATGAACGGCACCCGGCTGCCCGTCTGGAAGTTCGGCGATCGTGAAGGCGCCCATCAGGCCCGTGAGGCATTCCGGGCTAACGATTTGGATGTAAACGGTCGGCCTGTGAGCGATCTTGAGTAAATGACTGAGCTGTTCGTACATCACCTCGTCTCCACCGACCTTGCGCCGGAAGACGTTCGCGTCGACGAGCGCAATGAGGGTGGGAGGATTTTCCCGACTCAGAACCCACTGCCGGTTCATACGAGCTTGGACCCGTTCTTCCACCTCGTCGGGGGTGATCTGTGGTGCTTGAGCGAAGATATGCCGAGCATAGGACTCCGTCTGGAGAAGTCCTGGGATGAGGAGAGGGTCCCAGGACCGTAGGGCGAGAGCGGCCGGCTCGATCTCCTCGACCCAGCTCTGGAACCAGATCGGTCCGCCGGGCTGGGCGAGGATACGTTCCCGAAGACGGGTGAAGGCGTTGCCGCCGGCCGTCTTGAACAGCAGATCCAGCCTCTCGGCATCGGACTTCGACGGGGTGCGGCTGGCGCCTTCCAAACGGCTGATCTGCGTCTGCGTGCACCCCAGCCGGGCGGCCACGGAGGACTGCGAGAGTTGCACGGCCTCCCGCAACCGGCGCATCTCGGCACCGAACCGCACACGGGGAGACCCGGGGTCGAGAGACGGCGCCTCGTCCATCGCATTTCCTCCCGAATTAGAAAAAGTGGACATTTCTTTGGTCGGCATCGCGGAATTCGGTGGACATGCCGACGGCTGTCATAGCCTGTGTTGACCTGGATTACCAAACCAGTCGCCGACCAACTACTGGGAAGGCATTCTAAGCGCAAGATTCTCATTACGGCGCCTCAATGGAGAAATGAGCGTATGACCTTCCCAAGTGAACAGAACAACTCACGGATGAATATGACGCCGCTTTTTCGCGCCTGAGCCACGAACATCGGAAACCGCTCACATGGTGGGTCGGTGACCATGGCCCCGCCACCTCTCAGGGGTGCGCGCTTCACACTGGATGACGTTCTCGATCCGAGGCCGCCGACATGACCGGCGCGGGACGATCCCGTCACCCGAATGGACGGATCGACTCAGACAGCCACCATCGGTGACAGACGGATATGGAAAGGATGTGGCGGCGACGCGCCGGGTGGGTAAGGATTGACACATCCCAGCTTCCGCTGCCCTTGGAGGTTCTAAATGCGCTTCACCCGGTCGCTTGCCGTCGGCCTGATGCTGATGATGGCGACCTCGGGGTGTTCCTCCGAGCGCTCCCTGAAGGATGCGGCAGCGGAGTTGCAGAAGGACGTGCGACGCCTGGAGACCGATGACGTCTTCAAAAATCCGCTCATGAATCTACGCATCGTGCAGCGTCCAGACAAGGATCTTCCTTGTGGGGGAGAGAAAGTTAAGCGAGTATTGCGGGCAACGGCTGACGAGGAACATGCTGACGAATCACAGGACTCTCGTCTGGATAAAGCCCAAAGAGTTATGGAGAACACTCTGTCCCGAATCCTCGGTTACAAAGTGGAGTACGATATCAGCCAGGCAGATGCTCAAGAGGGGCGGTTCATTCATGGGAGTAAGGAGGTGGGTGTTGTAGTAAATGTTTATGTGGCACCGGAGGCTCCGACTTGGCGGATATACGCACAGACCGCCTGTTTGCCGCGATGAGAGAGTCGCCAGTGTCAGTTCTGAATCTTCAGTAAATTCTCAGCCAGATCGCTGGTTTGGAACCGCGAAGAGTGCTCGGCTTTTTTGTCGAGGTCTGCGTTGCCGTCCATCCAGTTTTCGTAAGCATTCAATTTTTCCTGAAGCACCTGTTCCCACTTCTTGTCGTCAGTGGCTCCTTTCTTAGCCTCGATCGTAAGCTGTTCGTATGTCTTGAGGGCTCCAGTTTTCGTGTTGAGAAGTTCAGCGGGAGGCTCACTTGCCGGGTAGCCGCCACTGTGAAGAAGGTAAGCCATCTCATACTTCATACGTTTAGACAGGTCAGCTCGGCTGTCCGTGGCCGCTTCGACCTGCGTTTCGAAACTATCGGCCCAGAAGTCTGATGCGGTGCTGACGATGTAAGCCTGGGTCAGCTCCCAGCCGACTTCGGCGACCGGCTGCACGACGGCTACCCCACCAAGCATGAAGCCAAAAGTATTTTTAACGAAGTCGCGGGCCAAGTCGGCGACGGCGTCTTCTTCGCCGAGTACGTCTTTTGCCGCCTTGAATGAGATGCTGCTGAAATCGCCGAACATCATTGCAATATCGCGGAAGTAGTCAGTGTTGCCCTGCGCGTCTAGGCGGGCAGCGGCCAGCAAGGTTTCATGACGGAGCTTCGCCACTGTCGAGTCGAACGCGTCGGCGGTCTTGTTTTCACCGATAAAGGTTTTCATGAATTGATAGGTGTCGCCGGAACTGAGATAGAACGCGGGGGTCACCCCGGGGAAGGCTTCCCAATGTTTGGGAATCTGCATACCAGAGAGGCGGTCGGCGGCTCTGTCGAAGCGTCCGCCCGAGACCATCTCATGGACGTACGACTGTGCGATCACCCCCATGGAGCCCTTCGCGGGTTTCGGCAGGTCGGCGCCGAAGGCGGCGGCTGCACGGATGGCGTCGAAGGCGAAGGCGGCAGCGGCCGGACTGTGCTGACCGGCCTTCTCGGTCGTGGCCTCGGTTCCCGACTCCATCGCCCGGCCGAAGGCGTCGGCCACCTCGTCCCCCGTGCCCACCCCCTTGGCGTAATTGAGAAACAGCTTCATTGTGTCGACCTGGCTGAGCGTGGTGTCTTTGTCGCCCATTGCGGAGAAAGCGTTCCGGACCGCCGCGCCATCTCCGGCCAGCACCTCCAAACCCATGGCGACCAGATCGTCAGGCAGGCCGTACTCCTTGCTGCCGAGGGATCCGGCGCGCCAGTCCTGTCCGGGTTTCTTCGCGAACTCGTCCAGAACCAGGGAACGGGCCGCCGCGCTGCGGACGGAGGAGGGGGCGTTGGCGCGGCTGAGCAGCGCGAGTCGGTTCCACGCGGTGACCTTGCCTTCAACCGGTTTCACGAGGTCGTTCCTGACCTCGGCGAACGCCGGGACGAGGGAAGGAGCGCGCAGTGCCGCTCCGAGAGCCTTGCTGAAAGCGCCCAGGTCCTGCTTGGCGGTCTTACTGCCGGTGGCCGCGATGATGCTGGGCAGTGCGTCCCGGACCTTGGGCGACAGCAGGGCGAAGAAAGCGGCGGCGGCCTGGGGGTTGTCGGCGAGCTGGGCGATCTCGTCGGCGTGCTCGTGGATGAGCGCGGCCTGAAGCTCACCGCCGTGGTGCACGAGGATGTCCTCGCCGTACATGGAGGCCAGGCCCCGGGCGACCTCGAAGCCCTTCAGCTCGTCGGGAAGGCGGACGAGCCCTTGCCCGCCGGCCGCCATGGAGGCCGTGCCGCCCGCCCCACCGAGCTCCGGGGCGCCGGCGCCCAGGGTCCTGATCAGGTCGATCCGGCCGTGCAGCATGGAGACCTGCGTCCCGGCCCAGTCGGCGATGTCGGCGATCTCCCGCAGCGCGGGGGTGGCGATCCCGTACCGGCCGAGCTTCTCGTCGAACTCCCTGCTGAACGCGGTCAGCCGGTCGGCCGCGCCGCGCAGGGAGGTGGCGAGCTCGCCCATACCCTCGGGGTCGATGCCGCAGAACTCGGAGGCGGAGGCCATGGAGCGTTCTCCTTCGCGGTCGTGACGGTCACGTGCGTCCGGCCATCTCCCGGCGCATGGCGTTCGCCTCGCTCTCGGTCACCAGCGGAGGCTGGCGGCGCAGCTCCTCCTCGACCGCGTCCACCACGTTCTGGGCGAGTCGTCCCAGCCGGTGGTGCCGGTCCTCCAGCTCGGTGGTCCAGGTGGCGGCCGTCGGCCCCGTCCACACCTTTCCCGACCGCATCGCCGAGGAGGCGCGCTGGTACGCCTGCCGAACCTCGTGAGCCCTGTCCTCGGCCTCGACGAGCAATTGTCTCAGCCGCTCACGCCGGGGATTGGGCACCATCCGCTCGGCCACGCCACCCCCGTTCCTTTACAGGGCCCCGCGATGAAGGAAAAAGTCGCATACCACAGTAGGTATTGATCGTCTGAGTCGGCAAGTCCCGTACCCGCTCGGTATCGCGCTTTCCCGCCGCGGACATGGCCGTACACGGCAAAGAGACTGATATTTCGGTCATTCCTCTTATGGCAGAGCACCACTTCCCACGACGGCATCGGAGTAACGGATGTCACTATTCGAAGAGCACATCGAAGCGCTGGAAATCGCCGCCAAAGCCCTGGCGTGGATGGGTTTCATCGCCGTTGTCGTATTGCTCTTCGCCGGTCATGTGAGCGTGCCCATGGCCGTCGCGGCCGGCGCCGTCCTGGTCTCCCGCGTCATCCTGTACGAGTTCCGGGAGATCCGGGCGTGCCGGGACCGGGAGAGCGCGGGGGAAGCGGAACTACGCCGTGAGCAGCGGCGCGAGCATCGCGAGCGAGAACTGCGTCTCCAGATCCTGCGCTTGCAGCGGCCTGAGCGGTGACCGCGCACCGTCCCGGCGGCGCACGCGGACGAGACCCGCCATGCCGTCACCACCGTGCCGACCACCGACGCGGGGGTCCACGTGCGGCGTCATACGCGGGACGGCGCGTCCACGCCGTCGACGCGGCGGCGTCTTCCCGCAGATGGTGGACGGTACGGTGAAAATGTCGGGGCATCCTGGTAGAAGTTGGCCATGGCTGTGAGTGTCGGTGAGTTCCTGGAGATGCTGAACGAGCTGCCCGAGGTCGTGCAGAGCGACGGTGGTGAGTGGGTCTCCCTGAAGGTGCACGGGAAGGGCTTCGGCTACCTGTGGGAGAAGACGGCGACGGTCGGGCTCAAGGCGACGATCCAGGAGCAGGTCGCGCTGGTCGCGGAGCGGCCGGAGGTGTTCGAGGCCCAGTTCACGGCGGGCCAGTTCGGCTGGGTCGTGGTGCACCTCGCGAAGATCGAGGCGGATGAGCTGTTCGAGCTCGTCACCGAGGCCTGGTGCCTGACGGCGCCCAAGCGGCTGGTCGACGCGCACGAGGCCGGGTCGCCCCTGCTGCGGTGACGGGCGACGCCCGAGATCGTGACGGCCCGCTCGGCGGCGTCATGAGGACGACAGGGGCATGAGGGCGACGGCGTCATGGGGACGACAGGCCGACCGCCAGGTGGTGGCACTGTCGCCGCGGGAAGAGGACGGGCCCGCCCCTCGCGTCCGGCATGGACGTCCGGGGGCGGGGACGTCCCGGGCACGGACGTCCTGGGCAGGGGCGTCCGGGCAGGGGCGTCCGGGCGGGGACGGCGCGCGAGCGCGGGCGGTGATGCACCGCGCCGGACACGCCGTCCTGCAGCGCGAAGCCGCGACCCTTTCTTGTGATTTCTCCGTTTTTTCCGAGGGCGGGGCCCTTCGACGATGTGATATTACTTTGTAAAGGCGCACGTGTTCCGAACTCGGCACCGCCGTAGTGGTCGCCGTCGTGCGCCGCCCCGGGAGACGGGCCGTCCTCCGGCCTCCGTCAGTTGTCGATCCCTCCGGCCGGTCCGCGTCCCGGAGTGATGCCGTCACTGATGCCGTCGCTGATGTTGCCGGTGCCGCTTCCCGTACCGCTCGCGCCCCCGCCCGCCGTACCTCGGCGGGCGCCGCTGCCGGTGCCCTGGCGGGCGCCGTCGCCGTCCTGGCCGCGCCTGGCACGGCACCTGTCCGGGTTCTTCTTCTTCCTGCACGGCTTCTGGGCGGAGACCTGGGCGGAGGAGTCGGCCGCGGCCACGGTGCCCGCGGCGGTGAACGTGGCCGGCAGGGTGACGGGCGCGACGAGGGCGGAGGCCGCCATCGCCCCGGCCGCGAGAACGTTGCTGAGTCTGGTCATGGCGGACCACCCCATGTCGAATCGGTGGCGCCCCGGGCGATGCCCGAGCCTGCGGAGCGCCGTACCGGCATCGAGGGTGACGCGGGTACGGCGCGGGACCTGTCTCCACGGTAGGCACGCGAGCCCGCCCGGGTCGGCCATCGGACCCCAAAGCCTCGGGAGAGCGGGATTACCCGTCGGTAGCGGAGCGGAGCGACCGGTCACGCTCGGTCACCGTGTCCTGCCGGAACGCGTCCGTCGGAAGGTCTCCGCGGGGGAGCGGACCACAAAGCTCCCATAGATCCGGAAGCGAGGCGGCTCCGCGGGAGGGTCTCCCGTACCTTCCGCCCCTGTCTTTCGGTGCGTCGTCCCAGGTCCGTCAGCCGCGAAGGCCGTCGTCGGCCTTCCTTCCGGCGGCCGGTGTTGACGGACACCTTCTTCGCTCCTATGGTTCATTACAAGAGTAATGAACCAGCTAAGCGGGTGTTCATGTTCGATGATCAAAGTCCCATCTATCGGCAGATCGCCGATCGCATCAAGACCGAGGTGTTGAACGGGACGCTGAGCGGCGGCGACCAGGTCATGTCGACCAACCGGTACGCCGCCTTCTACCGGATCAACCCCGCCACGGCGGCCAAGGCGTTCCAGCAGCTGGTCGACGAGGGCGTTCTCTACAAGAAACGAGGCATCGGCATGTTCGTCAGTCCGGACGCCCGGGAGGCGCTCAGGACCCAGCGGCGGGAGAGCTTCTTCGCCGAGGTGGTCGCACCGATGGTGGCCGAGGCGAAAGTGATCGGCATCCCCCTGACCGACATCGTGAAGCGGATCAACGAGCTGGAGGAGCACGCATGAACATCGTGGCCGACGGACTGAGAGTGGACTACGGAACCGTCAGGGCGGTCGACGATGTCACGTTCTCCCTCGACGGCGGCAAGATATACGGCCTCCTGGGACGCAACGGATCGGGCAAGACCAGCCTGCTGTCGGTGCTGGCCGCCTTCCGCAGGCAGTCGGGGGGCACGGTACGGGTCGGAGGGCGGCCCGTGTTCGAGAACGCGGACGTCACCCGCGACATCTGCCTGATCCGCGACGCGGGCGAGACGGTCGACATCGGCACCGCCGCGGACGCGCTCGACTTCGCCGAGTGGCTCCGCCCGAACTGGGACGCGGAGTACGCCCACGCGCTGATGGACCGGTTCAAGCTGAAGCGGAACGCGAACGTCAAGGCCATGTCCAAAGGGCAGCGGTCGGCGCTGGGGGTGGTGGTGGGGCTGGCCTCGCGGGCGCCGCTGACCATGTTCGACGAGTCCTACATCGGGATGGACGCCCCCTCCCGCTACGCCTTCTACGATGCCCTGCTCGCCGACTACATGGAGCACCCGCGCACGATCATCCTCTCCACCCACCTGATCGGAGAGGTCAGCTCGCTGTTCGAGGAGGTCCTGATCATCAATCAGGGCAGGCTGCTCCTGCACGAGCGGAGCGAGACCCTGCTCGCGCGGGGCACCTCGGTCACCGGGCCGGTGGCCGCGGTCGACGCCTTCACCACCGGGCTGACGGTGCTGAACACCGACCGGCTGGGCCCGACCAAGGTGGCCATGGTCTACGGCGACCTCGACGAGACCTCGCGCCGCAAGGCCGCCGAGGCCGGGCTCGAACTCGGCCCGATCGCCATGCAGGACCTGTTCGTCCGCCTCACCGACCCCGACCCCGCCGCCCTCACCACCCCCGTCCCCACCGAGCCCGCCGGAGAGGTCCGATGAGATTCCCGAGCCGCCTTCTGGGCGCCCCCCTG
Source organism: Streptosporangium sp. NPDC050855 (assembly GCF_044456585.1). Classification (NCBI taxonomy): domain Bacteria; kingdom Bacillati; phylum Actinomycetota; class Actinomycetes; order Streptosporangiales; family Streptosporangiaceae; genus Streptosporangium; species Streptosporangium sp. NPDC050855. The sequence goes on along the minus strand of NZ_JBITFY010000003.1, from coordinate 347,311 downwards.
ATCTACACCGCCTTCATGTGGGCGGGGTTCTACGTACTGGTCGCGCTGATCACGATCGGTGTGGCGATCTTCGGAACGCTGAGGATCAGCGGGTGGGAGGTCGCCACGCAGATCCCCCGCTGGCTGGCCCTGTTCATCGGCGTCTCGCTGATCAGGGAGTTCCTCCCGCTCTACATCGCGCACGGGCAGACCCGCAGGGAGTTCGGCGCGCAGGCCGCGGTCACCGTCGTGCTGTACGCGCCCGCGTTCTCCGCCCTGATCACCCTGGGCTACCTGCTGGAGGCGCTGCTGTACAACCTGCTCGGCCGGCCGCAGACGCTGACGGGCGTCCACCTGTTCTCCTCACCGACACAGGTGCCGCTGGTCTTCGCCGAGTACCTCGTCCAGGGGATGACCTGGATGGTCGCCGGGGTGCTCATGGCGGCGGCGTTCTACCGCTGGCAGGCCGCCGGGATGCTCTCCCTGCCGTTCGGCATCGCGCTGGTCGCGCTGGGGGAGTCGGCCATCGGAGGGAACCTGCGGCTGCCGTTCTTCACCTCGGCGCTGGACTTCGACCTCGCGCCGAGCGTCCCGATGGCCCTGGGCGTCGGCCTCGGCTGCCTCCTGGTCGGCCTGGCGCTCACCTGGCCGATCATCCGCGACGTCCCGCTCCGCAACAGGGTCTCCTGAACGCGGGCCGCCTCCCGTGGGCCTTCGCGCCGGTCCGTTCTCAGGACCGGCGCAGCAGCCCGACCCCGACGTAGCCGTCCACGCCCGGGAGCTGGGGAAGCCGGGGGTGCTCCGCCTCCGGACGCCAGTCGTCGGTGGAGACCAGGCCGGGTTCCACCAGGTCGAAGCCGTCGAAGAAACGCATGATCTCCTCATGCGAGCGGGGCGTCGCGGAACCCGCGGAGGTCTTGGTGTAGAGCGCGCGGCCCTCGCGGACCTTGTCCTCGGGAAGGTCGCCGAAGGACAGGTGGCTGATCGCCACGCAGCTGCCGGGGGCGAGGCGGTCGCGCAACGTCGTGACGATCCGCTCGGCCACGTCGTTCTCCGGGATGAAGTGCAGGACGGCCAGCATGAGCAGGCCCACCGGCCGGCCGAAGTCGATGTGGTCGTTGACCTCGGGGTCGTCGAGGATGGCCAGGGGCTCCCTCAGGTCGCCGTTCAGGACGATGGTCTGCCCGTTGTCGGCCAGCAGGGCGCGTCCGTGGGTGAGCACGATGGGATCGTTGTCGATGTAGACGACGCGGGAATCGGGCGCCAGGCCCAGCGCCACCTGGTGCACGTTCTCCTGCGTGGGAAGCCCTGCGCCGATGTCGAGGAACTGGCGGACGCCCGCCTCGGTCATGAACCGCACGGCCCGGCGGAGGAAGCGCCGGTTGGCCCGGACCCCCTCCTTGGCGTTGGGGGTGATCTCGAGCAGCCTCTCGGCCGCCGTACGGTCGGAGACGAAGTTGTCCTTACCGCCGAGAAGGTAGTCGTATATCCGGGCGACGCTCGGAACGTTGGGGTCGATCTCCACCGGCACGTGCGTCATGTGCGTCCATCCCATGCTCAATGCGTCACTCGTTGATCTTAAGGTAACGGATGAAGCGGGTGATGTTGCCACAAGGGACCAAAGCGGAACGAAGCAGGCGACCACCCGCGGGCCGAGCAGCCGGTCCCGTGCTGCAGGGATAACCCGAAACCATCACGGAGGCGCTCCCGGTGGTGCCGGACGGCCCGCAGGCCGATCGTGGACAGGGTGATCGAAGCCTATGAACTGACCAAACGGTACGGCGGCCGGGCCGTGGTCGAGGACCTGTCCTTCACCGTCCGGGCCGGCCGGGTCACCGGTTTCCTCGGGCCCAACGGGTCGGGGAAGTCCACCACCATGCGGCTCATCCTCGGCCTGGACCGTCCCGACTCCGGCCGGGCGACCATCTCCGGCCGCCCCTACCGCGAACTGGACACGCCCCTGCGCGCCGTCGGCGCCCTCCTCGACGCCAAGGCCGTCCACCCCGGCCGCAGCGCCTACGACCACCTGCTCCATCTCGCCCGGTCGCAGGCACTGCCGCGCACCCGGGTCCAGGAGGTCCTGGAGGTCGTCGGGCTCGGCCAGGTGGCGCGCAGGCGCACGGGCGGATTCTCCCTCGGCATGGGGCAGCGGCTCGGCGTCGCCGCCGCCCTGCTCGGCGACCCCGAGGTCCTCGTCCTGGACGAGCCGGTCAACGGCCTCGACCCGGAGGGGGTCGTCTGGATCAGGGAGCTGATGAGGAGGATGGCCGCCGAGGGCCGCACGGTCTTCGTCTCCAGCCACCTGATGAACGAGATGGCCGTCACCGCCGACCACGTGATCGTGATCGGCCGGGGCAGGGTCATCGCCGACTGCGGCGTGGACGAGCTCGTCAGGCGCGATCCCAGGCGGTCGGTGCTGGTCCGCACCCCCGACGCCGGGCGGCTCGGCGCGCTGATCACCGCCGCGGGCGGCGACGTGGGCACCGGCGAGGACGGGGCGCTCACGGTGGCCGGCATGGAGGCCCACCGGATCGGCGAGCTGGCCCTGGACGCCCGGATCGTCGTGCACGAGCTCACCCCCAGGCGCGCCTCGCTGGAGGACGCCTTCATGGAACTCACCAGGGACAGCGTCGAGTACGCGGACGCCGACAGGAGCCGGTCATGACCGCGAGCACCCCGTCCACCACGCCCGCCCGGCCCACCGGCCCTGCCAGGTCCGCCGTGCCCGTCGCGCGTGCCGGGTTCGTCCACCTGATGGCCTCGGAGTGGACGAAGATCCGCTCCGTCAGGTCCACCGTCTGGTCGCTGGTCGTCATGGTCGTGCTCACCGTCGGCTTCACCGTGCTGATGGCCGCGACAACGGTGATGAACTGGGCGACGGCGTCGCCGGCCCGGCAGCGGCAGATGGTGGGCGACCCGCTCGCGCTGCTCGTCCAGCCCGGCGTCTCCTTCGCCCAGCTCGCGGTCTGCGTCCTCGGCGTGATGGTGATCACCGGCGAGTACTCCACCGGGGCGATCCGGTCGAGCCTGCTGGCGGTGCCGGGCCGCGTCCCGATGCTCGCCGCCAAGGCCGCCGTCCTCGGCCTGCTGGTCCTCGCGGTCACCGAGCTGATCGTCGTGCCGTCGTTCCTGGTCGGGGCCGCGATCCTCGGCGAGCGGGTGGACGTCTCCCTCACCGACCCCGAGGTGCTCCGCGCGATGGCGGGCGCCGGTCTCTACCTGGCCCTGCAGGCGCTGTTCGCGCTCGCGATCGGCGCGCTGCTGCGGCACACGGCCGCTGCGATCACCTGCGTCCTGGCCCTGGTGCTGGTGGTGCCCAACCTCCTCCTCATGCTGCCCGGCGAGGCGGGCAGGACGATCCACTCCCTCTTCCCCACCGTGGCGGGCCGGGCGGTCCTCGCCGGAGACGCCCAGCAGGTCGTGTCCCTCTCCCCCTGGGCGGGGCTCGGCGTCCTCGCGCTGTGGACCGCCGCGCTGCTGGCACTGGCGGCCCACCTGCTCAGGCGGCGCGACGCCTGAGCGGGGCCGGGGGGGCTCGTAGGTCCCGGGCGTGGTGGCGACGCGTTCCTCGTCCCGCCACTTCCCGGACCGGGAGGGGAAGACCCGTCCCTGGAAAAATCGTTCACGGGCGACGATTCCGCGCCGTGGCGGGAGTCCTGTCCATGACCGTTCCCAACGACCACCGTGAGGACTCCCGTGACCCACGACAGGACACCGTCCGACAGGACCGCTCCGGAGCCGAAGCCCGGTTCCCGCCGCACGTCCGGCGTCTGGCCGCTGGTCCACGCCGAGCGGGCGGCCCTGGCGGCCGACCTGGCGGAGCTGACCGACGAGCGGTGGGCGACGCCGTCACTGTGCACCGGGCTGACCGTACGCGAGGTGCTGGCGCACCTCACCTCGGGGGCGAGCCTCACCCCGCTGCGGTGGATGGCGGGCGTGATCCGCTGCCGGTTCGACTTCGACAGGCAGAACGCCATGCGGCTCGCCGAGGAGCTGGGCGCGACCGGGGCCGAGACGCACGACAGGTTCCGCCGCGTCGTCACGAGCACCACCAAGCCTCCCATCCCGGTCATCGCGATGCTGGGTGAGACGATCCTGCACGCGGAGGACATCCGGCGGCCACTGGGCATCCGCCGCGACTACCCGATCGGGACCCTCACCCGGCTGGCCGAGTACTACCGGGGCAGCGATTTCGTCGTCCTCGCCAAGGGACGGATCACCGGCCTGCGGCTCGTCGCCGACGACGGCCCCTTCGCGACCGGCTCCGGTCCGCTGGTGTCCGGCACCACCCTGGCGCTCACGATGGCCATGACCGGGCGCACGGCGTACTGCGACGACCTCCACGGCGACGGCGTCGCGATCCTGCGCGAGCGCGGTGAGATGAGATGACCGGGCGCCCGCCACCCGGACGCCACCGACGGGTCGGTCGCGCCGGCGGGGACGGACGGCTCACGCCCGGGAGGCGACCTCCCCCAGGATCTTCGCGACCCGGTCCACGTCGGCCTCGGTGGTGCGCCAGTTGCTGAACGCGGCGCGCAGGGCCGGCACCCCGTCCAGGACGGTCGTCGTGAGGAACGCCTCGCCCGACGCGGTGATCGCGTCGGCCAGCTCCGCGATCCGGGCGGGGGAGGGGGGATCGGAGAGGGTGAAGCAGACCACGTTGAGCCGTACCGGCGCCAGCAGCCGGTAGGCGGGCATCGCGGCGATCCGCTCGCCGAGATCGGCGGCGAGGGTGACGCAGTCGCGGACGATCCCCGCGTGTCCCTCGCGTCCGTACGCGGCCAGCGTGAACCAGGCTGGCAGGGCGCGCAGGCGGCGCGAGTTCTCCGGTGTCAGGTGCACGAACTCGGGCTCGGTTTCGTCGCCCAGCGGCGCGAGGTAGGCGGCCGCGTTCTGGAAGACGCGGGCCTGCAGGTCACGGCGGCGGGTGAACTGGACCGCACTGTCGTAGGGCACGTTCAGCCACTTGTGCAGGTCCACGCAGACCGAGTCGGCCTCGCCCAGGCCCGCGACCAGGTGGGCGTGCCCGGCCGACAGCGCGGCGAAGGCCCCGAACGCGGCGTCCACGTGCAGCCAGAACGGGTGACGCTCGCGCAGGGCGGCGATGGCGCGCAGGTCGTCGAAGTCGACGGTGTTCACCGTCCCGGCGTTGGCGACCACGATCGCCGGGGTGCCGTCGAGCCGCTCCAGCTCCCGGGCGAGCAGGTCCACGTCGATCGCCTCCCGTCCCGGCAGGAGACCGACGTGCCGGATCGCCGAGCGCCCCAGGCCGAGCACGGACAGCGCCTTGGCGATGCTGGAGTGCGGGCTTCCCGACAGCACCGTCACCGGTCCGAGCGCGGCCGCGCCCTCCTCGGCCACCGACACGCCGCGTACCTCGCCCAGCCACTCCCTGGCGATCGCCAGGCCCGCGAGGTTGGACATGGTCGCGCCGCTGACGAACGTCCCCCGGTGCCCGGCCGGCAGGCCGAAGAGGTCGCGCAGCCAGGCGACGGTCTCCCGTTCCAGGTCCGGGGCGAGCGAGTCCAGGTTCGAGGTGGGGTTCTGGTCGAGCGCGCCGGTCAGCCAGTCGCCCGCCAGCGCCGCGGGCGTCGCGCCGCCCGTGACGAACCCCAGGTAGCGGGGGCCCGGACCGGACGCGAAGCCCGGCTCCCACCGTGTCGCGAACACCTCCATCGCCTCCTCCAGGCCGATCCCGGCCTCGGGCAGGGGGGCGGGCTCCGGCCGCACCGGGGCCCGTGCGGCGGGCCGGTCGTCCAGGCCGTCCAGGATGCGCACGGCGTACGCGCGGACGGCCTCCATCAGCTCGGGCACGCGGGCACGATCGGTTCCCAGAAGGTCACGGGCGTGCCCGGCTCCCGGAAGGTCATGGGCGTGCCCGGCTCCCAGAGGTTCACGGGCACGGTCGGCTTCCGGAAGGTCGCGGGCGTGCCCGGCTCCCGGAAGGTCGTTCGAAAGCGCGGGGACGCGCGGGGTGGCCGGGCCGGATCTGTCGTTCATGCTTCGACGCTAGGAGGGAGGCCGGGGCCGTGTCCTGGTCCAGTTGCGGCAAACTGGACCGGTGTTCGCGGATGTCCTGACGGGATGGCGGCGCCCGGGAAGCCCCCTGGCGGACGCGCTGGCCGCCGCGCTGCGCGAGGCCGTGCTCGACGGGCGCGTACGGGTCGGGGACCGGTTGCCCTCGGAGCGGAGGCTGGCCACCGAGCTGGCGGTGAGCCGGGGAACGGTGGTCGCGGCCCTGTCCCGGCTGCGCGAGGAGGGCTGGATCGTCACCCGGCAGGGCGGCGGCAGCAGGGTGCGGCTGCCGCGCGACCTCGGCGAGCGCTACGCGCCGCTGTCGGTGGACGGCCGGGGCCCGCTCCTCGACCTGCGCCGCGCCCTCCCGGCCGCCCCGCGCGCGCTCGTCACCGGCGCGGTCACCCGCGCGCTCGCCAGGTCGGCGGGACTGCTGCTGGAGAGCGGCGAGCCCGGTGCGGGGCTGCCCGAGCTGCGCGAGCTGATCGCCCGGCGCCACACCGCCGAGGGGACGCCCACCCGGCCCGAGCAGATCCTGGTCACCTCCGGGGCCCGCGCCGCGCTGGCGCTGCTGGCCGCCCATCTGGGCCCGCGCAGGATCGTGGTGGAGAACCCCTCGTTCTTCGACACCCTGACGATGCTGCGGCGCCTCGGCGTCCGGACCGTCCCGGCGCGCGTCACCGGACAGGGCTGGGACCCCGCCGCGCTGGCCACCGCGTTCCGCGAGGCCGCGCGGGGAGCGGCCCTGCTGACCCCCGACTTCCAGAACCCGACCGGGGCGCTGATGGACGCCCGTACCCGCGCGGAGGTCGCGGAGCTGGCCGCCCGGCACGGGGTGACCGTGATCGTGGACGAGACCATGCGCGACCTGGACCTGCGCGACCGCCCGGAGCCGATGCCCCGCGTCGCCGGGGCCGTCGCGATCGGCTCCCTGAGCAAGACCGTGTGGGGCGGGCTGCGCGTCGGCTGGGTCCGCGGCCCTGCCGGGCTGATCCGCGCGCTCCTGCTCGACCCCGTCAGCGGCCTGTACGCCCCGCCGCCCCTGGAACAGCTCGTGGCCTGCGAGATCCTCCCTCTCCTGGACGGGCTGCTGGTCCAGCGCAGGGGCGAGCTGCGGCGCCAGCGCGACCACCTGGCCGCGAGCCTGGAGGCGGACGGGTGGGACTTCACCCTCCCGCCGGGCGGCCTGGCGCTGTGGCTGCGCCTGGACGGGACGGCGGGGGAGACCCTCGCGGCCCGGGCGGCCGGGATCGGGCTCAGCCTGCTGCCGGGCTCGGCCTTCTCCCCGGACGGCACCCTGACCGGCCGGCTGCGGGTGCCCTACACCGCCCCGGCCGAGACCCTCGACCGGGTCGCCGAGCACCTGCGGCGGGCCCGCCGCCCCTGACTCGGCACCGTCACAACTGTGTTCACTTCTGTCACGCCGATGGACACCCGTTTCGCGAACAGGACGTCGACATTCTGGGATGATCGCCGGATATCCTGTCGGACATCGAGAATGACGGACAGTGACAGATGCCCCCCATCGATGACATCACCGCCTTCGCCTCGGCCCAGCCGGTTCTGACGGCCATCGCCGGAGTGTTCGCGCTCCTCGTCCTGGTCGCGGCGTACTTCGTGGCCCGCGCCGTCCAGCGCGCGGCGGTCCGCTTCTATCACCGTCACATCGCCCCCCGCCCGGCGGAGGACATCCTCACCATCGTCGCGGCCAGCATCGCGACCGGCGTCTCCGCCCAGGGCATGTGGCGCTTCTCCGGTGACGTGCTCGGCTTCGACGGCCCGCTGCGGCTGCTGCTCTTCGCCTTCATCGAGGTCGCCGTCATCACCAGCGCGGTCCGGGCCCGCCGCAACATGCGGGAGAACTTCTCCGCCGGTATCGACGGCGTCGCCGTGTGGGCGCTGACCGGGCTGACCGCGGTGCTGTCGAGCATGGACGCCCGCAGCGTCGCCGAGGCCGTCTTCCGGCTCGCCGCCCCCCTGGTGGCGGCCTGGCTGTGGGAGCGCGGCATGGCGATCGAACGCCACCGCATCACCGGGCGCGCCCGGATCAACTGGAGGATCACCCCGGAGCGGGCGCTGGTCCGCATCGGCCTGGCCGAGGTCAGCGACCGTACGGCGAGCGAGGTGGACGCGCACCGCAGGCTGACCCGGGTCGCGCTGGCCGCCAAGCGCGCCCGCGCGCTGCGTGCCGCCGGGGCGTCCGAGCGGAAGATGCGCTCGGCCCTGACCAAGCTGGACCGTGCCATGGACCGGGCGGTGGAGCACACCGGGCTGGCGGCCGACCCCGCGCGCCAGGAGGCCCTGCTCTCCCAGATCGGCGCCCTCTACAACACCTCCGCGCTGATCGACCTCACGCCGCCCGTGCCGTGGAGCCCGGAGGCCGAGGAGCCGCAGTCGCGGGCTCGCGCCGCGGTGGCGGCCGGGCCGGCGGGCATGCCGGGGGCGCGTTCGGCGATCGACGACGACGATGACGAGTTCCAGGTGCTGGACGTGCCGCCGCCGGTGGTCGACACCGCGCAGCGCGCGGCCCTGATGCGGGCCGCCCGGGAGTACTGGGACAAGCAGATCGAGCGCAGGTTCGTGCCCCGCGCCGCCGACATCGCGCACGAGACCGGGGTCTCGCTGGCCAGCGCCCGCGAGTACCGGGCGCTGTGGAAGCTGGAGCCCAAGGCTCACGCGTTGCTGGAGGCGGCCTTCCACGAGCACGGGATCGTCGACACCGGCACCTTCCCCGCCATCGAGACCGAGCAGGTGCTGACCGTCAACGGCTCGTCACCCGCGCGCTGACCCCCCGGACTTCCGCGGAGGAACCCTGACCGGCCGGGGCCGCCCCGGCCGGTCAGGTGGACTCGCGGACGACCAGGGTCGTGGGCAGGATCACCGGCTCGACCCGGTCCGCGCCGTCGATCAGGGCGAGCAGCAGGCGGACGGTCTCCTCGGCGACCCGTTCCAGGGGCTGCCTGATCGTGGTGAGCGGCGGGTGGGTGGAGAGCGCCACCGCCGAGTCGTCGAACCCGCCCACCGCGACGTCCTCGGGCACCCGCCGCCCGGCCGCGCGCAGCGTGGACAGCGCTCCCGCGGCCATCAGGTCCGAGGCGACGAACACCGCGTCGAGGTCGGGGGCACGTTCCAGCAGCCGGGCCATGGCGCTCTCCCCGCCCAGCTGGGTGTAGTCGCCGTGCTCGATGAGCCGCCTGCTGGCCTTCCTGCCCAGGACGTCGCCGAAGCCCTCCAGCCGCAGCGCGCCGCCGGGGGTGTCCAGCGGGCCGGTGATGGTGGCGATCCGCCTGCGGCCCCGTTCGACCAGGTAGCGCGTCATCTGCCGGGCGCCCTCGCGGTCGTCGGCCGCCGCGTACGGGATCACGTTCTCCCGCCCGATGACGGCGCCCTGGGCGACGGCGGGCACCGGGATGTCCACCAGCGCGTCCACCAGCTTGTCGCCGGCGTGCGGGGAGACCAGGAAGACCCCGTCGGCGTGGCCGCCGCGCAGGTAGCGGATCACCCGGTCGCGGTCGCCGTCGTTCCCGGCGATCATCATCACCAGTGACACGTCCCGCTCGGCGAGGCGCCGGGTGGCGGTGCGCAGCAGCACGCTGTAGGTGGGGTCCTCGAACAGTCGCTCCTGCGGTTCCGACAGGACCATCACCACCGAGCCGGTCCGCTGGGTGACCAGGCTGCGGGCGGCGCGGTTGACGATGTACCCGGTCTCGGCGATGGCCCGCCTGACGGCGGCGTGCGAGGCCGGGCTGACGTAGCGGTCGTCGTTGAGGACCCGGGAGACCGTTCCCCGGGACACCCCCGCCACCGCCGCGACGTCGTGAATGGTCGGACGCTTCGCCATGCTGCCATTGTCCCCTCGGCCGAAGGCCCGCCGACCGCCGGGCGAGCCGGTCACTAGATTTTCACGGCCCCGCCGGCCAGGTCGGTCCGCCAGTAGCGCTGCATGGTCAGGAAGAGCGCGATCAGCGGGACGATCGACAGCAGCGTGCCGGTGAGGATCAGGTTGTACAGCGAGGGCTGGTTGGCCCCGGCCGCGAGCAGCGTGTAGAGGCCCACGGTCAGCGGGAACCTCTGGTCGTCGCCCAGCATGATGAACGGCAGCAGGAAGTTGTTCCAGATCGCGACGAACTGGAACAGGAAGACGGTCACCATGCCCGGCAGCATCAGCGGCAGGGCCACCCGGCGCAGCAGCGTCAGGTGACCGGCGCCGTCGATGCGCCCCGCCTCCAGCAGGACGTCCGGGACGGCCGCCCCGGCGTAGACGCGCGCGAGATAGATGCCGTACGGGCTCAGGATCTGCGGGAGCAGGACCGACCAGTAGGTGTCGGCGAGCCCGGCCCGGGAGAACAGCAGGTACTGCGGGACGGCCAGCACCACGGACGGCATCAGCACGCCGCCGAGCAGCAGGTTGAAGATGAGGTTCCGGCCGGGGAAGCGGTACTTGGCCAGGGCGTAGCCCGAGATCGCGGAGACGGCGGTGGACAGCAGGGCGCCGCCGCCCGCGTACAGCAGCGTGTTGAACATCCACAGCCAGAACACGCCGTCGCGGTAGGCGGCCAGGTCGGCGAGGTTGGACAGCAGGCCGGTCCCGGGCGCGAAGGTCGCGGTGGAGAACAGCTCCGCCTTGGACTTGGTGGCGGCCACCAGCACCCAGCCGACCGGCAGCAGGCAGTACAGCGCGCCCAGCAGCAGGATCGCGGTCGGTGCGATCCCGAGCGGCCGGCGTCGCGGCGGGGCGGGGCGGCGGGATCCGGCCGTGCCCTCCGGAAGGGTGGTGACGGCCATCAGCCCTCCCCTCCGAAGGCGCGGTCGCGGACCAGGCGCAGGAAGCCGAACGACAGGACCAGGGAGATCGCCGCGATGACGATCGAGGTGGCGGCGGCCGAGTAGAGGTCGCCGGTGACGAAGGCGTCGCGGTAGACCTTCATGAGCGGGCTCCAGGTCGAGCTGATCGTGTTCGTCAGCGGCCGCAGGGTGGTCGGCTCGGTGAACACCTGGACGGTGGCGATGATGGAGAACACCGTGGTGAGGATGATCGCGGGCAGCAGGATCGGGATCTTGATCCGGAGCGCCACCTGCAGCTCGCTCGCCCCGTCCATCCTGGCGGCCTCGTAGTAGCTCCTGGGCACGGCCCGCAGGGCGGTGTAGAGCACCAGCATGTTGAAGCCGACGCCGCCCCAGACCGCGACGTTGGCCATGGAGAAGACCACCGCGCCGGTGCCGAGCAGGTCCACGTCGAGCACCTGGCGGATCGGGCTGAGGCTCGGCAGGTAGAGGAAGCCCCAGATCAGGCTGGCGGCCACGCCCGGGACCGCGTACGGCAGGAAGACGGCGATCCTGGAGAAGCGGGCCAGGCGCACGTGCGCGGAGTCCAGCAGCAGCGCGAACAGCAGCGCCAGACCGAGCATGACCGCGAGCACCAGCAGGCCGTAGCCCAGCACGCGCAGCCAGCCCGCCCACAGCTCGGTGTCGCGCAGGGCGGCGGTGTAGTTGTCGAGGCCCGCGTACACCTCGCGGCGCGAGCCCTTGCCCAGGCCCAGCCCGGAGACCTTGGTGCGGCGCAGGCTCAGGTAGGCCGTGTAGACGACGGGAACGGCCATGAAGAGCGCGAACAGCGCCAGCGCGGGGGCGAGGAAGAGGTAGGGGACGGCGCCCGCGGTGCGGGCGCCGTCGTGCGGCCGTCTCATGGGGCGATCTGGAATCCGGACTTCTGCATGTCGGCGACCGTCGCCTCCTGCATCTTCCCGACGGCGTCGGAGAAGGCGGATCCGTCCTGGACGGCCTTGTCGAAGGCGTCCTTGAAGGCGTTGTACGTCACGTTGACGTTGGGCCCGAAGGTGAACCCGCGCGCGGTGGCGGAGATCGCGGCGGCCTGCCGCCAGAAGTCGGGCTGGTTGGAGAAGTAGTCCGGGGCCTTGCCGAGCAGGGTGCCGCCCTTGGTGGCGGCCGGGTAGACGGCGCCCTCCTCGACGAGCAGGGCCAGGGCCTCGGGGTCGGTGTTCAGCCAGGTCGCGAACTTCGCGGCGGCGGCCCGGTTGGCGGACTTGGCGGCGACCGCGGTGGAGGAGCCGCCCCAGAAGCCGGTGGCGTTCTCACCGGCGTTCCACTGCGGCAGCGGGGCGATCGCCCACCTCCCCTTGCCCTTGGGCGCGTTGCTGGACAGCACGCCGGGACCCCAGACGGCCGACGGCCAGGTCAGCAGCCTGCCGTCGTTGAGCGCCTTGTTCCACTCGGGGGTGAAGTACGGCTGGTCGTCGATGACGCCCTCCTTGACCAGGCCGCCCCAGTAGTCGGCGACCTTCCTGGTGGGCTCGTCGTCGACCGCGACCTTCCAGGACTCGCCGCTGATCGACCACCACCGGGCGCCGGCCTGCTGGGCGAGGCCGACGAAGGAGCCGGGGTCCTTGCTGGAGAAGGTGCCCAGGAACGCCTCGGGGTCCTTCTTCCGTACGGTGCGGGCGGCCTCGGCGTACTCGTCCCAGGTCCTGGGCACCTCGATGCCGTACTTCTCGAACAGGTCGCGGCGGTAGTAGAGCATCATCGGGCCGCTGTCCTGGGGGAGGGCGTAGACGGCGTCGGTGCCCAGGGTGACCAGCCCCCAGACGCCCTCGCCGAACTCGCCCTTGATCGTCGCCACCTCGGCGCCGATGTCGGCCAACGCGTCGGCGGCGACGAAGGAGGGCAGCATCTGGTACTCGGCCTGGACCAGGTCCGGGGGGTTGCCCGCCTTGGCGGCGGTCAGGAACTTGGCGGCGGCGTCGTCGCCCCCGGCCTGCTTGCTGATCGTCACCTTGATGCCGGGGTTCGCGGCGTTCCAGACGGCCGCGATCTTGTCCATGTTGGGGACCCAGCTCCAGTAGGTGAGCGTCACCGGGCCCGCCGGGGCGGAACTCGGCGCGTCCTGCCCGGCCGGAGCGGCCGCGTTCTGGGCGCTGCCGGAACACCCGGCGGCCAGGGCGGCGGCGAGGACCGTGGCCGCCGCCACGACGAGCCGTTTCCTATGCATGTGTTCCTCCGTGTCGGGCGTTCGAGGATGGGAGGCGGGGATCGGCCGCGAGGCGCTCCGGAGAGTCTGTGAACGTTCACAGACTGAAATCCCGCGATACGCCCTGTCAATGACCGTTACGTTCTTGTTAAACCCCGACCTTCCCCGCGTCCCCGGCTTTGGGGTGTCGACCTCTTCCCGAGATGCCGGTCCTGCATTACTGTGCACGTTCACAGAAGATATTTCGAGGGGGAGTCGTTGGCCGGATATCCCGTCCTGCCGGAGGGCATCGCGTACGGCGGGGACTACAACCCCGAGCAGTGGCCGGAGGAGGTCTGGCGCGAGGACGTCCGGCTGATGCGCGAGGCCGGGGTGAACCTGGTCAGCCTCGGCATCTTCGCCTGGAGCCAGCTGGAGCCGGCCGAGGGCGTCTACGACTTCGGCAGGCTGGACCGGATCATCGACCTGCTGGACGGCGCGGGCGTCAAGGTCGACCTGGCGACGCCGACCTCGTCCCCGCCCACCTGGTTCAGGACGGCCTACCCGGGCTCCCGCCTCGTCGACCGGGAGGGCCACGTCATCGCCGGGGGGTCGCGGCACAGCTTCTGCCCCAGCTCACCGGAGTACGCCGCCGCCTCCGAGCGGATCGCCGGCCGGCTCGCCGCCCGCTACGCCGCCCACCCGGCGGTCGTCATGTGGCACGTCCACAACGAGTACGGCTGGGCGAACGCGCGCTGCTACTGCGAGACCTCGGCCGGGGCGTTCCGCGAGTGGCTGCGCGAGCGGCACGGGGACGTGGCCGCCCTCAACGCCGCGTGGGGCACCACGTTCTGGGGGCTGACCTACGGCTCGTTCGAGGAGGTGGAACCGCCCAGGCTCGGACCGGTCGGCCAGCTCACCGCCCTGCAGCTCGACTACGCCCGCTTCTCGGTGGACGCGCACATCGCCAACTTCCGCCGCGAGCGCGACGCGGTCCGCCGCTTCGGTGCCCTGCCGGTCACCACCAACTTCATGATCCCCAACTGTGAGCCGATGGACTACTGGCGCTGGGCGGGCGAGGTGGACGTCGTCTCCAACGACCACTACCTCGACGCCGGGCGCGCCGACGGCCACATCGAGCTCGCCATGGCGGCCGACCTCACCCGCTCGGTGGCGGGCGGGCGGCCGTGGATGCTCATGGAGCACTCCACCGGTGCCGTCAACTGGCAGCCGCGCAACCTCGCCAAGCGGCCCGGGGAGATGCGGCGCAACAGCCTCGCGCACGTCGCCCGGGGGTCGGACTCGGTGCTGTTCTTCCAGTGGCGGGCCTCCCGCCACGGCGCGGAGAAGTTCCACTCGGCGATGCTGCCGCACGCCGGCACCGACTCCGGCCTGTGGCGCGACGTGGTCGCCCTCGGTACCGAGCTGCGCGGGCTGGCCGGGGTGCGCGGCTCCCGGGTCGAGGCCGAGGTCGCGCTGGTGTGGGACTGGGAGTCGTACTGGGCGCTGGAGCTGGAGTGGCGTCCCTCGGTGGACCTGAGGTTCCGCGAGCGGGTGGAGGCCTTCTACGAGGCGCTCTGGCGCGAGCACGTGACCGTCGACTTCGTCCACCCCTCCGCCGACCTGTCGGCGTACCGGCTGGTGGTCGCGCCGAGCTCCTACCTGCTCACCGAGGCGTCCGGCAAGAACCTGCGCCGCTACGTCGAGGCCGGAGGTCACCTGGTCGTCTCGTACTTCTCCGGGATCGTCGACGAGAACGACACCATCCACCCGGGCGCCCACCCCGGCGCGCTGCGCGACGTGCTCGGCCTGTCGGTGGAGGAGTTCCACCCCCTGCCGGAGAACGGCACCGTCGGCGTCGGCGTCGGTGCCGCGGGCGAGGGCGGGGACGGGGGTTCCGATGGTGGGACGGGCGACGGCGTCGAGGGCCGGACGAACGGCCGGATGAACGGCTGGATGAACGGCCGGATGAACGGCCGGATCTGGTCGGAGCGGATCCGTCTCGCCGGGGCGCGCGCCGTGGGCGTCTTCACCGGCGGGCCGGACGCGGGCCACCCCGCGGTGACCCGCCACGAGCTGGGAGCGGGCACCGCCTGGTACGTCGCGACCGCCCTCGACCCGGCCCCCGACCCTGTCCCCGGCGCGGCCCCCGACCCTGTCCCTGGCGCGGCCTCCGTCCAGGCCCCCGACCCGGTCCCCGGCGCGGGCTCCGTCCCGGCCCTCGACCCGGCCCCCGCTCCCGGGGAGGGCTCGGGCGGCGGGGACCTGCGGGTGCTGCTGCGCGCGGTGCTCGACCGCGCGGGGGTCTCCCGCCCGCGCGGCCTGCCCGACACCCTCGAACGGGTACGCCGGGGCCGCCACCTGTTCCTGCTCAACCACGGCGACCGGCCGGTCACGGTCCCGGAGGTGAACGGCACCGGCCTGCTCGACGGGGCGCGGCACACCGGGTCGGCGACCGTACCGGCCGGCGGCGTCGTGGTCGTCGAGCTCGCCGGGAACACATGATCTTCCCCGCTGCCGCGCCGGCCACCTGACCGCGGCGCGTCACCGGGGGCCTCGGGGGGCCGTCCGCACCACCCCTTCCCGAAGTGAGGACCCCATGAAGAAGATCCTGGTGGCGCTGCTGACCTGCGCCGCCGCGGTCCTGGCGCCGTCACCGGCCCAGGCCGCCCCGACGATCACCAACGGCGGCTTCGAGACGGGCGGTGCCGTCGCGGCGCCGCCCGGGTGGAGCACCGGCGGCACCGCCGCCGCCGACTTCTCCGAGGCCGGTGGCCACACCGGCTCCTACCGCCTGTCCCACTGGTCCTCGAACGCCTACACCGTCGAGACCCACCAGACGCTGACCGGCCTGAGCTCGGGCACCTACACGCTCCGGGCCCTGGTCAGGGCCGGGGCCATGAGCCAGAGCTGGATCGCGCTGCGCAACTGCGGCCCGGCGGAGAAGCGGACCTACCTGCCGGTCGGCTCGTCCGAGTGGATCAGGATCGCGGTCACCCAGACCGTGACCGGCGGCAGGTGCACCGTCGCCCTCGGCTCCGCGGCGGCGGCCGGAGGCTGGGCCAACTTCGACGACGTCACCTTCGGCCCGGGTGCCGCGACGCTCGCGGTCAGGGGAGGCGACACCTCCGGCCTGGCCAAGTCCGAGGCGCTCGGCGGCAGGTACCACACCGCCTCGGGCACCCGCGGGGACGCGCTGGAGATCCTGCGCTCGGCCGGGATGAACCTCGTCCGGCTCAAGGTGTGGGTGAACCCGGCCGACGGCTACAACGACAAGGCGCACGTGCTGGCCGTGGCCAGGCGGGTCAAGGCCCTGGGCATGGGGCTGCTGGTCGACTTCCACTACTCCGACACCTGGGCCGACCCCGGCAAGCAGTACAAGCCCGCCGCCTGGGCCGGCCACTCGTTCGCGCAGCTCAAGGCCGCGGTGTACGACCACACCTATGACGTGCTGAACGCCCTCAAGGCGCAGGGCACGACCGCCGACATGGTCCAGGTCGGCAACGAGATCAACGGCGGCATGCTCTGGGAGGACGGCCGCAGCGCGAACTTCGGCAACCTCGCCCAGCTGCTGAACTCCGGTTACGACGCGGTCAAGGCGGTGTCGTCCTCGACCAGGGTCGTGCTGCACCTCGCCGAGGGCGGCGACAACGCGCTGTTCCGCTGGTGGTTCGACAGCGCCGCGGCCAACGGCGTCCGCTACGACGTGATCGGCGTGTCCTACTACCCCTACTGGCACGGAACGCTCGGCGAGTTCCAGGCCAACGTCGACGACATCGCCTCCCGGTACGGCAGGCCGGTCCTGCTGGCCGAGACCGCCTACCCGTTCACCACCGGCAACGACGACGCGCTGACCAACATCATCACCGCCGCGACGCCCTACCCCGGCTATCCGGCCTCCCTCGCGGGCCAGTCGGCGATGCTCCGCGACGTGGCGAGCGTCGTGCAGGCCGTACCGAACGGCCGCGGGCTCGGCTTCGTCTACTGGGAGCCCGCCTGGACCGCGGTGACCGGCAACGGCTGGGACCCGGCAGACCCGTCCTCGGGCAACGGGTGGGAGAACCAGGCGCTGTTCGACTTCGCCGACCGGGCGCTGCCCGCGCTGGCGCAGTTCGCCCCCCGCTGAACCGTCACCGGCCCCTGAACCGTCACCGGTCCCGACGCCGGACGGCCCCCGCCCGCAGGTGGGCGAGGGCCGTCCGGGAGGCGGCGTGAGGCGGGTGGGGCGGCCGGTCGGCCGGGCCGCCCCACCCGCCCCGGTCCGGAGCGACCCCGGTCAGGCGGGCCGGCCCGGGGCCTGGTCGAGCGGGATCAGACGGAGATCCGGCCGGCGCCGGCGCCGGCGGTCACGATCGACTTGACGCTGGAGGCGGTGTCGAGGGAGTAGGAGTAGGGGATGGAGGCCACGCTGCCACCGGCCTGGCCGGAGCCGGAGCCGACGAAGTGGTTGTTGCGGGCCACCAGGGTGCCCGGGCCGGAGTCACCCTCGCCCAGGTGGTACGGGTCGTCGGTGTTCTCGAAGTAGTTGCCCTCGACCAGGACGCCCGCGCCCTCGGTGGAGGCCACGCCGTAGCCGGTGACGCCGCCGTAGTAGTTGTTGTAGACGTGCACCGGGTTGCCGAAGCGCACGCGCGGGTGGCGCTGGGTGGTGGCGTCGAACCAGTTGTGGTGGTAGGTCACCCGCAGATGGCCCCTGTCCTCGCTGCCGTTGCCGTCGTCGTGGCCGAGCAGCATGGACTTGTTGTGGTTGGTCACCTTGTTCCAGGAGATGGTGACGTAGTCGCTGGCCCGCTTGACGTCCACCGCACCGTCGTAGCCGTTGCTGAAGGTGTTGTGGTCGATCCAGACCCGGGTGGAGTACTGCACCTGGATGCCGTCGTCGTTCCAGTCACGGAAGCTGATGTTGCGGACGATGACGTTGGACGCGTTGGAGATGTTGAGCCCGCAGCCCGCGATCGTGGCGCCCGGGTTGCCGAGGACGGTCTTGTTCGAGCCGACCTTGAGCATCCCGGAGCAGGAGATCGTGCCCGAGACCCGGATGACCGCCGCGCTGCTCGACGACAGGGCGCTGCTCAGCGCCGAGGAGCTGGTGACCGTGGTGGTGGGGGCGTTGCCGCCACCGGTGGTGCCGCCGCCCTGGGTCGCCCAGCCGACCAGGCCGGTCTGGGGAGGGTTGACGGTCGGGGTGACGGTGGGCGTCGGGGTCGGGGTCGGGTCGGGGTTGCCGCTGCCGGCCGGGACCAGGCGCCACTGCTTGCTCGCCACCGAGTCGCAGGAGTTCTGCTGGATCAGGGCGCCGGAGGCGGTGGAGCTGTCCTTGACGTTGAGGCACTTGCCGCCGTTGGCGTTGATCACCCGGTAGCTGGACCCGGACTGGCTCAGGTTCCAGTTCTGCGAGCTGCCGCCCGAGCAGGTCTGCTGCTGCACGGCCTTGCCGGCCGAGGTGCTCGCGTCCTGGACGCCCGCGCACAGACCGCTGTGCGTGGCCTTGAGCGTGCCGCCGCTGCCGGTGAAGGCCCAGGCCTGGCCCGCGCCGCCGCAGCCGCTCTGGGTGAGCTGGACGCCGTTGGAGGAGCCGGCGCCCGGCACGGTCAGGCACATGCCGCTGGCGTTGTTGACCAGGTTGTAGGTACCGGGTGCGGGCGCGGCGGCGGCGGCCGACGAGACCCCTGCCACCGCTCCCGAGAGAGCCAGGGCCGTCACGGCGATCGCCGCGCCGGCCGTCTTCCTGCTGATTCTGTGGAACACGTTCGAGCTCCTTGCCGGTCCGGCAGGCCGGTGCGGCCTGCGCTTCGGATCCCCCCAGCGAGTACTCGCGTTCACCGGGGCGGATCGGCACCGGTGAGCGAGTAACCCACAAGCTAGGTAAGCGCTTTCCCGGTGTCAACCCGTCCGTGGAAGTTTCATGACAGGAAGTGTTGCGGGCCGTCGGGTCGCGCCCCCGTGGAAGCGTCGAGGCCATCTTCCGGAGCCGGGCCGGTGGTACGTCGGCGCTGCCTCAGCACGCCGATCAGGCTCGTGAGGCTGTCCCGGCCGTGGCCGGAGGCGATGCCCTGGCGGAAGATCTCCAGGACGGCGGCCGGGATCGAGTCGTCGACGCCGGACGCCCGTGTGGTGTGCAGCACGTGTTCCAGGCTCGCCGCGCCCATGGAGATCCGGTCGACGTCCCCCTCGTGGTTGCCCGCGGCGATGCGTGGCGCGTAGAACTCCAGGAAATAGCGGAGGTCCATGGTCTTCACCGCGTGCGGCAGGAAATCCTCGGCCGAGATGCCGTTGGCCTCCGCCACCGCCTGGCCGTGCAGGTAGCCTGCCAGCGCCGTCCAGAACATGTCGATCCCGATCTGGTAGTACAGCGCCGCCAGTCCGGGGTCCTCGCCCAGGTACTCGATCCCGGTCAGCACCTCCAGGGCGGGCCTGTGGCCCTCGATCGCGTCCTTCGGGCCGCTGTAGTAGGTCATGGCATCAGGCGTGCCGATGCCCGGAGGCGGCACCTGCACACCACCGGTGATGTGCACGGCCCCGCGCCCGGCCAGCCACGCGGCCGTCTGACGTGTCCTGTCCGGGGTGTCGGAGGTGAGGTTGACCAGGGTGCGTCCGGCCAGGGCGGCTTCCGGGGCCTGCGCCAGGACGGCGTCCGTCGCGTCGTGGTCGGTCAGGCTCAGCACCACCGGTCCGCCGGCGGTGAGGGCCGCCTCGACGGATTCCGCTCTCCTCGCGCCCCGCGCCACCAGCTCGTCCGCCCTGGCGGTCGTGCGGTTCCATACGGTCACCTCGTAGCCGTCGTCGAGGTAGGCGCCGGCCATGGCCTGCCCCATGGGGCCCAGCCCGATCACCGTCACGGACTTCATCCACGATCTCCTCATCAGTAGAACGAACGCTCTATCCAGAAAAACGGTAGCATGACTAGAACGAACGCTCTACCTAGTACGATGAGAGCCATGCGGACCCAGCACGAGATCGGCACCCGGGAGCGGATCGTCCGGACGACCTCCCGCCTGATGCAGCGGCAGGGGTACGAGGCGACGGGCCTCAAGCAGATCTCCCAGGAGGCCCGGGCCACACTGGGCTCGGTCTACCACTTCTTCCCGGGAGGCAAGCGGGAACTGGCGGTCGAGGCGGTCCGCCACGGGGACGGGGAGTTCGCGGGATTCCTGCGCAGGGCGTTCGAGCAGGAGGACGATCCGGCGTCGGCGATCGTCGCCTGCACCCGCGACCTGGCCGAGGGGCTGCGCGCGTCCGGCTGGCTGGACGGGTGCCCCGTCACCACCACGGCGCTGGAGAGCGCAGGCCGGGTGCCCGAGATCCAGCGGGCCGCAGAGGACGCCTACGAGAACTGGCGCACGCTGGTCCGCGACAAACTCACCCGCTCCGGCTTCGCCGACGACGTTGCGCACGACCTCGCCCACAGCGTGATCAACATGCTGGAGGGCGCGGAGCTGTCGGCGCAGGTGTCCCAGAGCGAGGCGCCGCTGGAGATCGCCGGCAGGCACCTCGCACGGCTCATCGACTCCTACCGATGAGTCGAGCCGGCTTACGGCTGCCGCGCCGGCTTCCTGAGCACCTCCGTGAGGGCCGAGATGCTGTGATCGCCGTGTCCCGCCTCGGCCGCCCGCCTCACCAGGTCGTGGAGCGGGGCGAGCCAGGCCGTGTCGACGTTCGTCTCCCCGGCCAGGTCGTCGTCGTGGGCCGCCGCCGCCAGGAAGAGGTTCACCGAGGAGGCGGCGTCGGTGTAGTCGCCGCCGTCGATCTCCTCGGCGTAGACCGGCAGCAGGGACTTGATCATGTCCAGCCACTTGCCGGAGAAGCGCACCATCGTGCTCACCTCCAGCCCGCGCGCCTGGACCGCGGCGGCGCCCTGGAAGAAGCCGACGAGAGCCGGCAACAGCATGGCACCCACCGCCATCTCGTACAGGGCGGCCAGGTCGGTCTCGTCGCCGAGGTGGACGGTGTCGCCGCCCAGCACCTTCAGGGTCGTCCCGAACTCCTCGAAGACCGCCTTGTCGCCGCTGTAGTACAGCAGGGTGTCCGGCGCCCCCACGGCCGAGGGCACGTTCTTGACCGCGCCGGCCAGGAACCGGGCGCCGTGGTCGAGGGCCCAGGCGGCCGTCTCGCGGGCGCCGGCGGGGGAACCGCTGTTGAGGGTGACCAGGGCCCGTCCCCGCAGCGAGGCACCGGCGGGCCGCAGTGCCGACCGGGTGTCATCGAAGGTGGTCAGGCAGGTGACGACCAGGGGACCTGCCGTCACCGCGTCCTCGACGGCCTCCGCAGGCCTGGCTCCCATGGCGATGAGGGGCGCGGCTTTGGCGGCGGTTCTGTTCCAGACGGTGGTCGGGTGTCCGGCCTTGACGAAGGCCTCGGCCAGTGCCGTGCCCATCGAGCCCAGTCCGATGACGGTCACGGGTGTCAGGTTCTTTGCGGTCATGTGCATGCTCCAGCCATGGGGACAAGGGGACGGGCGCGCTGTCCTGAGACCGTCGTGGTCCGACGCGGGCCTGGTCCATGCTGGCCAGAACGCCTGCATTCTCTCAAGTACCGACATTTTTGCCGGGTACTGACATAAGTGTCAGTATGGGCGGGTGAAAGAGACGAAGAAGCGGACGTTCACCTGCGGTCTCGACGCCGCCGTCGCCGTCATGGGAGGCAAGTGGAAGGGACTGATCCTGTTCGCGCTCCAGGAGGGTCCCCTGCGCTTCGGGGAGTTGCGGCGCGCGGTGCCCGGCATCAGCGAGCGGGTGCTGATCCTGCAGTTGCGGGAGATGGAGACCACCGGGCTGCTGCATCGTGAGGTCTACCACCAGGTCCCGCCGAAGGTGGAGTACTCGCTCACCGAGTTCGGTCGTTCACTGAACACCGCGATGGCACCGCTCGGGGAGTGGGGCGAGGAGCACGTCGAGCGCATCGAGGCCATCCCGTGGGACCAGGTGGGGTGAACCGGCACGGACGGATCGGCAGGCCCCGTCACCGCCTGGTCCTGCGCTCCCGCCCACCGTCGACACCGCGCGGAGGATCCGGCAGGTGCGGGGGAGAGACCGGGAGGGTCAGTCGACCTCGGCGCTGCCGTTGACGCGGAGCTTGCGGCGGGCGCGCTCGTAGAAGCTCGTCGTGCCGAGGCGGACCACCCAGGCCGCGGCGCGCATCGCCGTGACGCCGAGCTCGTCCCCGGGCGACAGGTGCGCCCTGACCGCGCCGTCCACCTCCACGGCCAGCGTGCCGCTGGTCGGCAGCAGCTCCAGGGTGACCCGCTCGTCGGCCGAGAGCACGATGGCCCGGTTGAACGACGAGTGCGCCGCGGCAGGGACCACGAGGAACCCCTCCACGTTCGGCGAGACGATGGGACCGCCCGCGGAGAAGCTGTAGGCGGTCGACCCGGTGGGGGTCGCGACGATCACCGCGTCGGCCGCGTACCGGACGAAGGAGTGCCCTTCCACGGTGATCGCCACCGCCGAGAGCCCGTCGCCGGGGATCCGGACCAGGGCGATGTCGTTGAACGCGGTCATCAGGGTGCCGTCGGGCAGGGTCACGCACACCGCCATGCGCGGCTCGACCGTGTAGTCGTGGTTGTCGATGGCCGACAGCGCGGGCGGAAGGTCGTCGATGTCGATCTCCGCGAGGAACCCCAGCCTGCCGAGGTTGACCCCGAGGACCGGGGTCTTCCTCCCGGAGCTGAGGCGCATGGTGCGCAGCATCGTGCCGTCACCGCCCAGGCTGACGAGCAGGTCGGCGCGGTCGATCAGCGTCTCGGTGTCGACCGACACGGCGCTGCAGTCGATCCGCCCCACCTCGTCCGGAAGCCCCATCACCGTGACGTCGCGGCCCCGGGCCCACTCGACGATCGTGTCGATGGCCACCTTCGAATCGCGCTGCGGGTGCAGAACCAGCCCCACGGTCTTGACCATCCCCATGCCTCACACTGTACGGGGACCCGTCCAGCGCCCCGCACACCGCGGGGAGCGGTGCGGGCGGGGCGCGGACGGGGCGCGGACGGGGTGCGCGGTCCGGACCGGTTCCGGTCCCGTCCCGGCAGGGGAACGGGCAGGGCGAGGCCGCCGGGAAAAACGATCAGCCCTGGCGGCGCCTCTTCAGCCGTGCCTCGTGGATGTGGCGGCGCCCGCCCGCCAGCTCCTGTCTGACCCGCCGCTCCACGTCGGCGAAGACGCCG
Source organism: Streptosporangium sp. NPDC050855 (assembly GCF_044456585.1). Classification (NCBI taxonomy): domain Bacteria; kingdom Bacillati; phylum Actinomycetota; class Actinomycetes; order Streptosporangiales; family Streptosporangiaceae; genus Streptosporangium; species Streptosporangium sp. NPDC050855. The sequence continues at coordinate 324,194 of NZ_JBITFY010000003.1, read as the reverse complement.
TAGTAGCCGTCCTCGTACTCCTCCATGATCTGGAAGGTCCACCGGCCGGGCAGCACGTCGCGGCCGATCAGCTCGCGGGTCACCAGCTCCGCCATGTCGTCCCGGCCCGCGGCGCGCAGCAGCTCCACGGCCTCGTCGAGCTGGAAGTCGGCGTGCCCGGTCAGCTGGTGGAAGGTGTACAGGTGACCGCGGGCCCGGTCGGTGGTCTCCAGCGCCTCGGAGAGCTTGCCCAGCGCCTCGGCGGTCGCGTCGTCGACGTCCGGTGCCAGCTTCTCCTCGGGGTCCACCCGGCTTCCGGACGGGTCCGGGTAGGAGAGCCGCTCCGGCTGATCCTGGGGGGCGGACGCCTCCGGGCGTACGTCGTGGGTCACTGACATCTCCTCCTCGCGGGGGCGTGGCGGGCTCGGACGGCACGGGGCCCGTACCGCGCGGCCGGGGTCGCACGGCCGCGCGGTGCGGCGCGGTGCGACCCGGTGCGGTGCGGCCCGGTCGTCGTCGGCCGCATGCCGTCTGAGCTGTGGGAACGTCTCACTACCCCGGCCGGCGCGGGTGAATCGCCCACCGTCGCGCGATCCGGGCCGATGGACCGGGGGTGCCCCACGAGCCGGGGTGTCCCCGAGGATGGATTTCCGGAACGCAGAGGTGACGTCCGGTGAACGCACAGTTAAATGCCAGGAAAGTCGAGTAGCCTGCCTCGCCATGAGCTGGCAGCGTAAGGCCAACGACGCCCTTGTGCGGCTCACCGGATTCCAGGTGAACCGGGTAGGGAAAACCGGTTCGAGGGCGGGAAGATCTCCGGGGGCGAGGTCCCCGGCCGCCGAGGAGCCGTTCAGGCCGCCCGCCGACCCCGCGACCGACCGGCTGCTGGTCGCCCCGGTCTTCGTCCTCTCCCCGGTCAGGTCCGGCTCCACCCTGCTGCGGGCCCTGCTCAACGCCCACTCCATGCTGCACGCCCCGCACGAGCTGCACGTCCGCAGGCTGCGGGTGGAGTTCGGCACCGCCCTGGCGGAGAAGGCCATGGGGGCGCTCGGGCACGACCGGTCCGACCTGGAGCACCTGCTGTGGGACCGGGTGCTCCATCGCGAGCTGGTCAGGAGCGGCAAGACGTTCTTCGTGGACAAGACCCCTGCCAACGCCTTCGCCCACCGGCGCATCGCCGCCTGCTGGCCGGACGCGCGGTTCGTCTTCCTGCTGCGTCACCCGGCGTCCATAGCGAGATCGTGGTACGAGGCCGGCACCGCCGGCACCGGCGGCACCGGCGGCAGGACGCCGCAGGAGGCCGCGCTGGACGCCCTGCGCTACATGAAGGCCGTGCAGCGGGCGCGCCGGGAGCTCGAGGGATGCACCGTGCGCTACGAGGACCTGACCGCCGACCCCGAGACGCAGGCGCGCCGCCTGTGCGACTTCCTCGGCGTCCCCTGGGAGCCGCGGATGCTGGCGTACGGCGAGCAGACCGTGCTGGAGAAGGGGCTCGGCGACTGGAAGGACAAGATCCGTTCGGGGACCGTGCAGCCCGGACGCGACCTGCCGGCGCCCGAGGAGGTTCCCGAGCCGCTCAGACCGATGTGCCGCAGCTGGGGATACCTGCCCGGTGAGGGGGCCTCGTGACGGCGCCCGGCCGGGAGGCCATGACGATTCGCTACCTGCTCCTGCACGCCTACGGCATGGGCGGGACGATCCGCACGGTGATCAACCAGGCGAACGCGATGGCCGCCGCCGGGCACGACGTCGAGATCGCCAGTGTGGTGCGCCGCAGGGAGAGGCCGCAGTTCCCGATCGACGGGCGCGTCCGCCTGCTGACGCTCTCGGACCAGCGCCGGGAGCGGCCCGTCGACTCGCTCGGACGCCGGGCCTGGCGGCGGATCCGCGGCAAGATCGTGCCCCCGGGCGAGTTCGCCGCCTCCTACTTCACCGAACGCGTGGAACGTTCCGTGATCGACTACGTCTTCGCGCTGGAGGGGGGCGTCCTGGTCACCACCCGCCCCGCCCTGAACCTCGTCTCGGCCCGTCGCGGCCCGGCCGGTGTCGTCAGGGTCGCGCAGGAGCACATGAACCTGGCCACCCATCCCGAGGCGGTCCGCGCGCAGATCGCCCGTCACTACGGCGCCCTGGACGCGGTGGCGGTGCTCACCGGGACCGACCGCGGGGAGTACCAGGAACTGCTGCCCGGCACCCCCGTCGTGCGCATCCCCAACGCGGTCGCCGCCGGGCGGCCGGCACCTTCCGACCGCCCGGACGGGCTCGTGGTCGCGGCCGGGCGGCTCGTCGGGCAGAAGGGCTTCGACCTGCTGATCCCCGCGTTCGCCAAGGTCGTCGAGCGCCACCCGGGCTGGCGGCTGCGCATCTACGGCACCGGCCCGAAGAAGGAGGCGCTGCTGGCGCTGACGGCCGAGCACGGGCTGTCGGACGTCGTCGCCCTGATGGGACGCACCGAGCACCTGGACGAGGAGATGGCCAAGGCGTCCTTCTACGTGCTCAGCTCCCGGTTCGAGGGATTGCCGATGGTGATGATCGAGGCCATGACCCAGGGGCTGCCCGTCGTCGCCTTCGACTGCCCGACCGGCCCGGCCGACGTGCTCACCCCTGGGGTCGACGGGCTGCTCGTCCCGGCCCGGGACGTCGACGCGCTGGCGGAGGCGATGATCCGGCTGATCGAGGACCCCGGCCTGCGGAGGCGGATGGGCGCCGCAGCGGCCGTCACCGCGCGCGAGTACGCCCCCGAGGCCGTCATGCCGCTCTGGGAGGACCTGTTCTCGGAGCTGCTGGAACGGCGTCGGGGAGAATCGCTCTGAACGCTTTTCTCCTTTTTGCGCGCTGCTCCACGAGTCGTTTCGCGAGTCGTTTCGCGACTGTTTCGCGGGTCGCTTCGCGATGTGTTCCGTGAGCCGCCTCACGAGTCACCGGGAGTGCTTCGCGTCCGCGTGCGCATGACCGTGCCCGGAGAGGATGTGCGTTGGATTCGCCCGATCTCACCCCAGGTTCCGGAAATAACGCACGATAACCGGAGTCGCCGCTTCCCCCGGTGGAAAAGCCCGCCATGTACGGCCCGGCGGCGATGTTCAAAGATATTAGACTTTTCCCACTTTATTGTCCGGCGCTTTTACCGATGACGGACCGGATCGTCACCGCTGCTTGACAATTCATTTAACGGTCACCCAAAATCAAGGCGTCCACGACGGCGGACCGTATTCGGTCCCGCGCGTCGGGGGGTCGACGATTCCGCCTTTTTCGGCACCACTGATCGCCGTTTTCCCCTGGTCGATTCATGCCCTCTCCTCCCTGTCGGATACGAGTACGGATCGGTGGTGTGTGTTGTGACGGAGCCCGAGGCCGGCCGGTCGCAGCTGAGTCTGAGTACGGACGCCGCGCGCAATCTGGCGACGACGACCAAATCGGCTCCCCAGATGCAGGAGATCACCTCCCGGTGGCTGCTGCGGATGCTCCCCTGGGTGCAGGTGTCGGGTGGCACCTACCGGGTGAACCGGCGGCTGAGCTACACGATCGGCGACGGCCGGGTCAGCTTCACCAGCACCGGGTCGCAGGTGGCGGTCGTCCCCGCCGAGCTGTGCGAGCTGCCCCTGCTGCGCGGGTTCGACGACACCGACGTCCTCGACGCGCTGGCGGGCCGGTTCGTCCAGCGGGACTTCGCCGCCGGGGACGTGCTCGTGCAGGCGGGGCAGCCCGCCGACGAGGTGGTGGTGATCGCGCACGGCAAGGTCAACAAGGTCGGCAGCGGGCCGTACGGCGACGAGATCGTGCTGACCGTGCTGGCGGCGGGCGACCACTTCGGCGACGAGACGCTGACCAGGACGGAGGACACCTGGCCGTTCACCGCCAGGGCGGTCACCGGCGGAACGGCGATGATCCTGCCCCAGCAGGCGTTCTGGGAGGTGGTCGAGCGGTCCGAGCGGCTCCGCGAGCACCTGCGGCTGCTGGAGGCCGCCTCCCGGGGCCCGCAGAACAAGTACGGCGAGGCCGCCGTCGAGGTGGCCGCGGGCCACGCCGGAGAGCCCGACCTGCCGGGGACGTTCGTCGACTACGAGCTCCTCCCGCGGGAGTACCGGCTCAGCGTCGCGCAGACGGTCCTGCGGGTGCACAGCCGGGTGGCCGACCTCTACAACGACCCGATGGACCAGGTCGAGCAGCAGCTCCGGCTGACGATCGAGGTGCTGCGCGAGCGGCAGGAACACGAGCTGATCAACAACCGCGAGTTCGGGTTGCTGCACAACGCCGACCTCAAGCAGCGGATCCACACCCGCACCGGGCCGCCGACCCCTGACGACCTCGACGAGCTGCTCAGCCGCCGCAGGAGCACGAGCTTCTTCCTGGCCCACCCGCACGCCATCGCCGCCTTCGGCCGCGAGTGCAACGCGCGCGGCCTCTACCCGCAGGGCGTCGACGTCGGGGGCAGCGGGGTGCCCGCCTGGCGGGGAGTGCCGATCTTCTCCTGCAGCAAGATCCCCATCACCGAGACCCGGACCACCTCGATCCTGGCCATGCGCGTCGGCGAGGACAACCAGGGGGTCGTCGGCCTGCACCAGACCGGCATCCCCGACGAGTACCAGCCCAGCCTGTCGGTCCGGTTCATGGGCATCAGCGAGAAGGCGATCATCTCCTACCTGGTCAGCGCCTACTACTCCGCGGCCGTCCTGGTGCCCGACGCGCTCGGCATCCTGGAGGACGTCGAGATCGGTCACTGAGGAACGGGGGGGACGGAGCCGAGCGAGGAGAGGAAGCATGACGACGGTTGAGACGACCGGGACGGCGAAGGACGGGCGTTCCGCGAGTGAGGTGCTGGCCTGGAGCCGGGACCTGGTCGAGGCGACCCTGCGACCGGCCGCCGACACGCTGCCCGCCTCGATGCGGCACATCGCCGGATACCACTTCGGCTGGTGGGACGAGCAGGGCCGGCCGCCCGGGGCCGGCGGCGGCAAGGCGCTCCGCCCGGCGCTGGCCCTGCTGTCGGCCGAGGCCGTCGGCGGCGACGCGTCCTCGGCGCTCCGCCCGGCGGCGGCCGTCGAGCTGGCGCACGACTTCTCCCTCCTGCACGACGACGTGATGGACGGCGACCGTACCCGCCGTCACCGCCCCACGGCCTGGGCCGTCTTCGGGGTCAGCCCGGCCATCCTGGCCGGTGACGCGCTGCTGACGCTGGCCTTCGACGTCCTGGCGACCGGGGACCGGCCGATCACGGCCGAGGCGACGCGGATCTTCAGCGCCGCGGTCCAGGAACTGCTGGACGGCCAGAGCGCGGACGTCGCCTTCGAGGAACGCAGGGACGTCGGACCGGCCGAGTGCCTGTCCATGGCGGCCGGCAAGACCGGCGCCCTGCTGGGGTGCGCCTGCGCGCTCGGTGCCCTGTTCGGTGGTGGCGGCCCCGAGCAGGTCGGGCACCTGGGAGCCTTCGGCAGGGACCTGGGGCTGGCGTTCCAGCTGGTCGACGACCTGCTGGGCATCTGGGGCGATCCGGAGGTGACCGGCAAGCCGGTCCACTCGGATCTGCGGAGCCGCAAGAAGTCCATCCCGGTCGTCGCGGCCCTCACCTCCGGTACGACGGCCGGAGGCGAGCTGGCCGGCCTCTACCACCGGGAGGGCGAACTCTCCGACGCCGAGCTGGTCCGCGCGGCCGCACTCGTCGAGGACGCGGGCGGGCGGGCCTGGACCAGGCTGGAGGCCGACGAGCTGCTCGCCCGGGCGCTGCGCCATCTCGACGCGGCAGGCGCGCCGTCCAGGCCCGCCGCCGAGCTCACCACGCTGGCCCGCCTCGTCACCCACCGCGACCACTGAGGACCACTGAGGACCACTGAGGCGGCCCCGGCCGGTCTGGCGGTGACGGGCCGGGACGGTCCCGGTTCCGGCGGACGTCACCGCGATCGCCGGGACGGCCCCGGTGGACCACACCGTGAACCATCGAGGCGGCCCCGATCCTGAGGGACGTCACCGTGACCACCGGGACGGCCCCGGTGGACCACACCCTGAACATCGAGGCGGCCCCGGTCCTGACGGACGTCACGGGGCGATCACCGGGACGGCCCCGGGGGAGCCCGTCGCGACCCCGGGACGAGCCCCGCCGGGGTCGTCCCTCAGACGAAGGCGCCGATACCGGTGATCGCCCGTCCCACGATCAGGCTGTTGATCTCGCGGGTCCCCTCGTAGGAGTAGATCGCCTCGGAGTCCGCCACGAACCGGCCGACGTCGTAGTCGAGGACGATGCCGTTGCCACCCAGGACCTCCCGGGCCCATCCCACGGCCTCACGCATCCGGGCCGTGCAGAACGCCTTGGCCATGGCCGAGTGCTCGTCGGCGTAGACGCCCTCGTCCTGGAGCTGCGCCAGCCGCACCACCATGCCCAGCGAGCAGGTGACGTTGCCCAGCATCCGTACGAGGAGATCCTGTACGAGCTGGAAGCCCGCGATCGGGCGCCCGAACTGCTCGCGCGTCTTGGCGTACTCCAGCGCGAGCTCGTAGGCGCCCATCATGCAGCCGACCGCCTGCCAGGCCACCCCGCCCCGGGTCTGCCGCAGGATCGCACCCGTGTCGCGGAACGTGTTCGCCTTCTGCAGGCGGTTGATCTCCGGGACCAGGCAGTTGGTGAGCGTGATGTCGGCGTTCTGCACCGTGCGCAGGGCTATCTTGTTCTCGATCTTCGTGGCGGCGAGACCGGGCGTGCCCTTCTCCACCATGAACCCCTTGACCTGGCCGTCGGCCTCGTCCTTGGCCCACACCAGGATCAGGTCGGCGAAGGTCGCGTTGCCGATCCAGCGCTTGGCCCCGTTGAGCACCCACACGTCGCCCTCGCGCCGGGCGGTGGTGCGCAGCCCCGCCGCGACGTCCGAGCCGCCCTCGGGCTCGGTCAGCGCGAACGCCCCGATCTTCTCCATGGCGGCCATCTGCGGCAGCCACCGCTCCCGCTGCTCCTCCGAACCCAGCCGGTCCACGCTGCCCATCGCCAGGCCGTTGTGGACGCCGAAGAACGTCCCCATCGAGGGGTCCACCCGGTTCAGTTCCAGCACCACGAACCCGGTCAGCAGGCTGCGCGCCCCCCGGTACGGCAGACCCGCGATGTCGAGCTTGGCGAACCCGGGAATGATCTGGTGCGGAAAGCGCGCGTTGGTCCACGCCTCGTTCGCGATGGGAGCCACCTCCCGCGCCATGAACTCCCGCACCCGGAGCACGATCTCCTTCTCGGAGTCGTCAAGGAGCGCGGAGTAGTCGTAGAAATCGCCGGTCATCATCGCCGTGGCTTCCCTCCGGTCGTCGTACCCGCTCACCTGCCCGCGAGGGGTGGGGTCAAGCAGTGAGACCACTCACAGGCCGGGTGGGGAGCAGGCGGGGGCGGAGACGGCGAAGGCCCGGGTCGCCCCGGGCCTTCGCGTACGCCGCCCGCCCGTGCGGCCGTGTGTCTCACGGCCGCCGGACGGTGTCACGCGCGTGGTGCCGCCTCACGGCGGTACCCGTGTCGTCAGCGGCGGTAGTGGAGGCTGTACACGCGCACCCGATCGGTGCGGCTACGGCTCTCCTCGAGCTCGTCGGTACCGTCGAAGACGGCGCGGTACTCACCGCTCTTGTAGGCGCGGGCCTTGGCGTAGAACGCGCCACGGCGGCCGGTGTCGGTGGAGGTCACGTACTTCCAGGCGCTGGAGCCGCGCTTGCGGAAGTAGATCTCGACCTCCTCGCGGCGGGCGCTCGTCCAGCGGTCGTCGTCGTTGACCTGAAGACGACCGGTGAAGTAGACCCAGCGGCCCTTGCGCACGACGTCGGGGTTCGCGGAGAACCGGTAGACGCGCGTGTCGAGCTTCTCGGCGTCCTTGTGCTCGACGGAGAAGTTGACCTCGTCGGTCACCTTCTTGCCGTCCTTGTCGTACGCGTCGGCGGTCGCGACCCAGCGTCCTTCGAAGTCGTTCTCGTCGAAGCTGGTCGTGAAGCGCCACAGATCGCCCTTGTGGAAGATCCTGGGCTCACGGGCGTCCTGCGTACGGAACTGGTCGGAGACCGGCTTGAGGCGGAGTTCGACGCGGGTGGCCTCGGTGGTGCGCACCTCGATCGTTACCCTGGTGTCCTCGTCCCCGTGAACGACGACCGGGTTCGGGTTGACGTTGTCGATGCGCACACTGAGAGCGACTCGCTCCGCGGAGGCCGTCCCGGCCGACATGAGCAGTGATCCGCTCACAGCCGCGGACAGCAGACCGATGGCGATTCGTTTCATCAAGACGCTTTCCTCTTCTCCCCGTTCGGCAGGCGCGGTCAGGATTGACCGTGCCCGCCCTATAAGACGTCCCGCCGACGGCCGATGTTGCCTCATTTCTCCAGAAAGTCTGCGTAAAGTCTCCGTAAGGTAACGTTTCGCCGAGGGTAACGGCAGGTCAGTCGGCGCTGAGCAGCCCTTCAAGATTTTTACAACAAAAAAGGATTTGTCTGGTTTGTCGGGAATACGGGTGTGATTCGATCATCCTCTCGGGGCCGGAGAGACGGGCGAGCAGGCCGGGCCGGGCGCCCGGAGCTCGTGGGCCGGATAGCGTTTGCGCATGAGTGCCACCATCGTCGCCAAGGATCTGGCCGCCGGACACGGTGACCGAGCGCTTTTCTCCGGGCTCGACCTGGTGATCGCCCCCGGCGACGTCGTCGGCCTGGTGGGCGTGAACGGGGCCGGGAAGTCCACCCTGATGCGGATCCTGGCCGGCCTGCTCCCTGCCGAGCAGGGCTCGGTGCGGCTCAGCCCGTCCTCGGCGTCGGTCGGCTACCTGCCCCAGGAGCGCGAGCGCCGCGAGGGGGAGACGATCGCGGGCTTCCTGGCCCGCCGTACCGGGGTGGCCGCCGCGCAGCACGCGCTGGACGCCGCGACCCAGGGGCTGGTCGACGGCACGCCGGGCGCCGACGACGCGTACGCCGCGAGCCTGGACCGCTGGCTCGCCCTGGGCGGGGCCGACCTGGAGGACCGGGCCGCGGAGGTCGTCGCCGAACTCGGCCTCGCCGTGGAGCTCGACCGGCCGATGACGGCGCTCTCCGGCGGCCAGGTCGCGCGGGCCGGCATGGCCTCCCTGCTGCTCAGCCGCTACGACGTCTTCCTGCTGGACGAGCCCACCAACGACCTGGACCTGGAGGGCCTGGAGCGGCTGGAACGCTTCGTCACCGGCCTGCGGGCCGGGACGGTCCTGGTCAGCCACGACCGCGAGTTCCTGGCCAGGACCGTCAACCGGGTGGTCGAGCTCGACCTCGTCCAGCAGCTGGTCCGGGTGCACGGCGGCGGCTACGAGGCGTACCTCACCGAGCGCGAGGTCGCCCGCAGGCACGCCCGCGACGAGTACGAGGAGTACGCCGGCACGGTCGCCTCCCTCAAGCAGCGCGCCGGCATGCAGCGGGCGTGGATGGAGAAGGGCGTCAAGAACGCGCGGCGCAAGGCGACCGACAACGACAAGATCGGCCGCAACTTCCGTACCGAGGCCACCGAGAAGCAGGCGGCCAAGGCCCGCCAGACCGAGCGGCTGATCGAACGGCTGGACGAGGTCGAGGAGCCCCGCAAGGAGTGGGAGCTCCGGATGGAGATCGCGGTGGCCCCGCGCTCCGGGGCCGTGGTCGCCACGCTGCGCGACGCCGTGGTCCGGCGCGGCGCGTTCACCCTGGGGCCGGTGAACCTGGAGATCGGCTGGGCCGACCGGGTGGCGGTCACCGGGGCCAACGGCTCGGGCAAGTCCACGCTGCTGGCCGCGCTGCTGGGCAGGATCCCGCTGGAGGAGGGGAACGCCTCGCTCGGTCCCGGCGTGGTGGTCGGCGAGGTGGACCAGGCGCGCGGGCTGTTCCTGGGCGACGAGGCCCTGGTGGACGCCTTCGGCGCGGCGGTGCCGGAGATGGCCCCCGCCGAGGTCCGTACGCTGCTCGCCAAGTTCGGGCTCCGTTCCGCGCACGTGCCGCGACCGGCCGCCACCCTGTCGCCGGGGGAGCGGACCCGGGCCGCGCTGGCGCTCCTGCAGGCGCGCGGGGTGAACCTGCTCGTGCTCGACGAGCCGACCAACCACCTCGACCTGGCCGCGATCGAGCAGCTGGAGTCGGCGCTCGCCTCCTACCCCGGTACGCTGCTGCTGGTCACCCACGACCGGCGGATGCTGGACGCGGTGCACACCACCCGGCGCGTGCACGTCGACGGCGGCCGGATCACCGAGAGCTGAAGAGCCGACGAGTCGACGGGCGAGGCCGAGGGACGGGGCCGGACGGGGGCCCGCGGACGGGAACCGAGGGCCGAGGGGCCGGCCACCGAGGGACGGACGAGCCTCTCCTGACCGGCTGACGTAACTTTCGCAAGCAGCCGCAAGTAATTACTTCTTTTGCCTTATAGTTTCATCATGACGCGACGGCTTGCAGAAGTGGCCAAGAAGGTCGGGATGAGCGAGGCGACGGTCAGTCGCGTGCTCAACGGGAAGCCCGGGGTCTCCGAGGCGACCCGCGAGGCCGTCCTCACCGCCCTGGACGTGCTCGGCTACGAGCGGCCGACCCAGCTGCGGGGGGACAGGGCACGGCTGGTCGGGCTCGTCCTGCCCGAGCTGCAGAACCCCATCTTCCCGGCCTTCGCCGAGGTGGTCGGCGGGGCGCTGGCCCAGCAGGGGTTCACCTCGGTGCTGTGCACCAGGACCCTGGGCGGTGTCTCCGAGGCCGAGTACGTCGACCTGCTGCTCCAGCAGCAGGTGTCCGGAGTGGTCTTCGCCGGAGGGCTGTTCGCCCAGGCCGACGCCTCCCACGAGCACTACGAGCTGCTCCGCGAGCGGCGCCTGCCGACCGTGCTGGTGAACGCCGCGGTGGCGCACCTGGCGTTCCCCCAGGTCTCCTGTGACGACGTGGCCGCCGCCGAGATGGCGCTCGGCCACCTGCGGTCGCTGGGTCACGAGCGCATCGGCATGGTGCTCGGGCCCCCCGACCATGTGCCCTCCCGGCGCAAGCTGGACGCGGCGAAGCTCGACCCGGAGTTCGTCGAGCACACCATGTTCTCCCTGGAGGGAGGGCACGCGGCGGCCGCGCGGCTGATCCGCCGGGGCGTCACCGGCGTCATCTGCGCCAGCGACGTGATGGCCCTGGGCGCCATCAGGGCGGCCCGCAGGGCGGGGCTCTCGGTGCCCGACGACGTCTCGGTGATCGGGTACGACGACTCCGCGCTGATGAACTGCACCGACCCGCCGCTGACCACCCTGCGCCAGCCGATCGACGCGATGGGCCGCGCGGTCGTCGACCTGCTCGCCGCCCAGATCGACAAGGCCCTGGTCCCGGCCGACGAGCTGCTCTTCGAACCGGAACTGGTGGTCAGGGCCTCCACCGGGCCGGTGAAGCGCTGAGCGTCATGACAGCGCATTTTTTGCGGCTGCTTACTCTGCTTTTTCGTGTTCTTGCGACCTTTACGCCCGATTGACCTTTTCGTACGGACGATCGCGGCGGCTCCCCTGAAAGCGGCTAATTTAGGAGCTTTCAGGACAAAAGTAGCCGTCCCCGGTATATCTCCTGACCGACCCTTTACCTCCGTCGTCACCCTCGGTAGCCTCATATGTCCTAAAGTGATCGCTGCGGGCAGGGGTCGGCCTCCTGTCTCTCCCCTCGGAAACGCATCCGGACGTTCGGGGGAAGACCGTGCGCAGAAGATCCATCGTGCTCGTCGCGGCGAGTGCGAGCACCCTCATGTTCCTGTCGGCCGCGCCCGCGGTGGCCGCGCCGACGGACGAGACCATCGTCACGTTCGCCGTCGAGGCGGGCTCCCTGGACATCGTGGCGCCGCCGGGCCCGATCGACCTGGGCTCGGCGCCTCCCGGCGGCACGCTCACCGGGCCGATCGGTCCCGTGTCGGTCTCCGACACCCGGGGCGGCGCCACGTCGGAGTGGACGGCGTCGGTGTACGCGACGAACTTCGTCGCGGCCGCGCTGACGATCCCTCCCACCGCGATCGACTACTGGTCGGGGCCGACGACCGCCACCACCGGCGGCGGCACCTTCATCCCCGGGCAGCCCACCGCCCTCGCCGCCGCCCCGCTCGACCTGGTCGCCACCCCGCTCGTGGCCTTCGCCCACACCGGCGGCACCGGAGGCAGCACGGCGACGTGGAACCCCACCCTGATCGTGAACATCCCGATCACGGCCCAGATCGGCGCTTACAGCGGCACGGTGACACATTCGGTGGCGTGACCGTCTCGCGGCCCTGCTCGCGCTCCTCCTGCCGCCGATCGCGCTCCTGTCGGGCGTCGCCGGCGGCCGGGCCGGCGCGGGCGGGGCCGCCGACGACACCCCCCGCGGCACGATCGGCATCCGCCTGCTGGAGGCGCCGGTCAGCCGCCACGACGATCCCCGGGCGCTGTCGTACATCGTCGACCACCTGCGTCCCGGCACCACGATCGAACGCAACCTGGAGGTCTCCAACACCTCCTCCAGGCGGCGGCGCGTCGAGCTGTACGCGGCCGCCGCCGACGTCGTGCGCAACAGGTTCCAGCTCCATCCGGGCCGTGCCCGGAACGAGCTGACCGGCTGGACGTCCCTGAACCGCGACTCGCTCGATCTGCCGCCGGGGGGGAGCGGGACCGCCCGGGTCAAGATCGCGGTGCCGGAGTCCGCGTCGCGTGGTGAGCGCTACGGCGTCATCTGGGCGCAGGTCGCCACCCGGCGCGACCCCGACCGGCCCGTGCGCATCGTCAACCGGGTCGGTGTCCGCGTCTACCTCGACATCGGACGCGGTGGCGAACCGCCGTCGGACTTCCGCATCGAGACCCTGACCCCCATGCGCGCCCCGGACGGCGCCCCGCAGCTGGCGGCGCTGGTCCGCAACACGGGCGGCCGGGCCCTGGACATGAGCGGCACGCTGTGGCTCTCGGAAGGGCCCGGCGGCCTGCAGGCCGGGCCCTTCCCCGCCGACCGCGGGGTCACCCTGACGCCGGGCTCCGCCGCCCCGGTGACGGTGACGCTGGACCGCCGGGTGCCCGACGGCCCCTGGAAGGGGAAGCTGACGCTGATGAGCGGCATGGTGAAGAAGACCGTCACCGCCACCTTCACCTTCCCGGTCGCGGGCCGGGGCCGTCCGGTCGAGCCCGACGACGACCTCCTGCCGCTGATCGGCCTGGTCGTGGGCCTGGTGCTGCTGCCGGCCGCCGCAGGTGTCCTGGTGATGCGCCGCAGGCGGCGTGGCAAGGCGCCGCGCCGCGTTCGCGCCGGCCGGGGCGGTCCGCTCCCCGGCGCGCGCACCCGGCGCCCCCGGACGGTGGGGGCCCACCGGCGATCCGGCGGGTGACACGGCCGTCCCCCGGCCGTCCCCCGGCCGTCCCCCGGCCGTCCCCCGGCCGTCCCCCGGCCGGGCCCTGTCCGAGCCCCTTCCGGGAGTCGCGGTGACACGGGCGGGACCTGTCCGAGCCCCGTCCGGGAACCACCTGGAACCCCGTCGCGCCCGCGCGGGCCCTCGCCGGGCTCACCCGGTCCGACCGCTCGCCCGGAAGGAGCATCAGCCGACCGTGCCGGGGAAGGGGGACCGGTCAGGAGGTGCACATGGAAGCGCTGGGAATCGACATCGGCGGATCGGGCATCAAGGGCGCGCCGGTGGACGTCGCCAAGGGACGGCTGACACGGGAACGGCTGCGCATCCCCACCCCGGACCCCGCCGAACCCGAGGCGGTGGCCGAGGTCGTGGCGAAGATCGTCGAGCACTTCGAGTGGCAGGGACCCATCGGGGTGACCTTCCCCGGGGTCGTGGTCGACGGGGTCGCCAGGTCGGCCGCCAACGTGGACAAGGCGTGGATCGGCACGGACGCGCAGCAGCTGTTCTCCCGGGTGACCGGGCAGACCACGATCGTGCTCAACGACGCCGACGCGGCCGGGCTGGCCGAGGTGGCGGCGGGCGCGGCCAAGGACAGGCCGGGTGTGGTGATGCTGCTGACCTTCGGGACCGGGATCGGCAGCGCCCTGCTGATGGACGGCCGCCTGGTGCCCAACACCGAGCTCGGGCACCTGGAGATCAGGGGCAAGGAGGCCGAGAAGCGCGCCTCGGACCACGCCCGCGAGGCGCACGACCTCGGCTGGGAGGAGTGGGCCGAGAAGGTGCAGGAGTACCTGGAACACGTCGAGATGCTGTTCTCGCCCTCGCTCTTCATCATCGGCGGCGGGGTCAGCAAGAAGGCCGACAAGTTCCTGCCGCACATCAAGATCCGTACCCCGATCGTCCCGGCCGGCCTGCAGAACGAGGCGGGCATCGTGGGCGCCGCGATGGCGGCGACGAGGGCGTAACGGCGTCGGTCCGCGAGCCCGGGGAGGCGGCGCCCCGGGCCTCGCGGGATCGTTCCGCCGACGGCGCGGAGACGCCGCCGGGGAGCACCGACGGGGGCGACTCTGAAACTTTCATCTGGTTCGAAACCCGTTCGGTGAGGTCAGGGGCCGACAGGTCGTCTCCCGGGGGTCCCCGAGGCGCAACACCCTGTACACACGCCGGAAACATCCGGACTATGGGAGCGCTCCCACCCTCGTCCTGGAGATGATCACGAATGACAGTCACTTCGCGTCGCCAAGCCTGGCGTAACCGGGCGGCGACCACGGCGGCCCTGCTGGTGGCCGCCGCCGGCCTCGCCACCGGCCAGGCCGCCACGGCGCACGCCGCAGTATCCTGCGACGTCGCCTACTCCACCAACGACTGGCAGGGCGGATTCACCGCCAACGTCACCCTCAAGAACCTCGGTGACCCGCTGAACGGCTGGACCCTCGGCTTCGCCTTCACCGGCGGGCAGACGCTCCAGCAGGGCTGGTCGGCCACCTGGGCCCAGACGGGCACCCAGGTCACCGCGAAGAACCTCGCCTGGAACGGCACCCTCGCCACCGGCGCCTCCACCAGCATGGGCTTCAACGGAATCTCCACCGGGAGCAACCCCAAGCCCACGGCCTTCACGGTCAACGGCGTCACCTGTGGCGGGCAGAACCCCACCAACCAGCCCCCCACGGTCGCCCTGACCAGCCCGGCCTCGGGCGCCTCCTACCAGGCGGGCGCGGCCGTGCCGCTGGCGGCCACCGCGAGCGACGACGGCTCGGTCAGCAAGGTCGAGTTCTACGTCGACGGCACGCTGGTCAACACCGACACCACCGCGCCCTACTCCTACTCCGCGACCGGCCTGGCGTCCGGCGCGCACACCGCCAAGGCCAAGGCCTACGACAACGCCTCCCCGGCGCTGTCCACCGAGACCGCCGCGGTGCCCTTCACCGTGGGCGGCGGCACCTCGACGCCGTCGATCGTCGCCTCCGCGACCTCGGTCAGCGTTCCCGAGGGAAGCTCCAGGACGGTCGGCTTCAGGCTCAGCCAGGCGCCG
This sequence comes from Streptosporangium sp. NPDC050855, assembly GCF_044456585.1. Taxonomy (NCBI): domain Bacteria; kingdom Bacillati; phylum Actinomycetota; class Actinomycetes; order Streptosporangiales; family Streptosporangiaceae; genus Streptosporangium; species Streptosporangium sp. NPDC050855. The sequence continues at coordinate 308,892 of NZ_JBITFY010000003.1, read as the reverse complement.
ACCGGCAACGTCTCGGTCAACCTGACCAAGACCGGTGACGCCGACCTCACGATCTCGCCCTCCACGCTGTCGTTCACCACGGCCAACTGGAACACGGCGCAGAACGTGACCGTCTCGGCCGCCCAGGACGCCGACCAGGTGGACGGCACCGCCACCATCGCGGCCGCCGCCACCGGTCACACGGGTGCCTCGGTCACCGCGACCGAGGCCGACGACGACGGCGGCACGTCGCCGGTCCACGTCGACAACCCCTACGCCGGCGCCGACGGCTACGTGAACCCGGACTGGTCGGCCAAGGCCGCCGCCGAGCCCGGCGGCGACGCGGTCGCCGACATCTCCACCGGTGTGTGGCTTGACCGCATCGCCGCCATCGCCGGCTCCTCCTCGGCCATGGGCCTGCGCGCCCACCTGGACGAGGCCCTGGAGCAGGACGCGGCCAACGGCAGCAGGCCGCTGACGATCCAGTTCGTCATCTACAACCTGCCCAACCGTGACTGCTCGGCGCTGGCCTCCAACGGTGAGCTGCTCATCTCCGAGAACGGTCTGAACCGCTACAAGACCGAGTACATCGACCCGATCGCCGCGATCATGGGCGAGTCCAAGTACCGGAACCTGCGGATCTCGACGATCGTCGAGATCGACTCCCTGCCGAACCTGGTCACCAACCTCAACGTGGCCAAGTGCCAGGAGGCCAAGGACAGCGGCGCCTACGTCGACGGTGTCCGCTACGCCCTGAACAAGCTGCACGCGATCCCGAACGTCTACACCTACGTCGACGCCGCGCACCACGGCTGGCTCGGCTGGGACACCAACTTCGGCCCGGCTGCGGACCTGTTCGCCAGCACCGTCGCCGGCACCACCGCGGGCTTCAACAGCGTCGACGGCTTCATCACCAACACCGCCAACTACTCGGCGCTGCGTGAGCCGCACTTCACCATCAACACCACCGTCAACGGCCAGAACATCCGCCAGTCCCGGTGGCTGGACTGGAACTTCTACGTCGACGAGCTCTCCTTCGCCCAGGCCTTCCGGAACGAGCTGATCCGGAAGGGCTTCAACTCCAACATCGGCATGCTGATCGACACCTCCCGCAACGGCTGGGGAGGCACGGCCCGCCCGACCGCTCCCAGCACCGCCACGGACGTGAACGGCTTCGTCGACCAGTCCCGCGTCGACCGGCGGATCCACGCCGGCAACTGGTGCAACCAGAGCGGTGCCGGTCTGGGCGAGCGCCCGCAGGCCAGCCCCGCCCCCGGTCTGGACGCCTACGTCTGGATCAAGCCTCCGGGTGAGTCCGACGGCTCCAGCAAGGCCATCCCGAACAACGAGGGCAAGGGCTTCGACCGGATGTGCGACCCGACCTACGAGGGCAACGCCCGTAACGGCAACAACATGAGCGGCGCCCTGCCGGACGCCCCCATCTCCGGCCAGTGGTTCTCCGCCCAGTTCCAGCAGCTGCTGCAGAACGCCTACCCGGCGCTCCCGTAGTCGGCTGATCCCGGGCCCACCCCCCACGGGGGCCCGGAGCGGGGTCCTTCCCCGCGACCCCAAGGCCCCGTCGTCCCGGTTCCGGGACGGCGGGGCCGCTCCCTGTTCCGGCCGTCCTTTCGGCCGTCCTTTCGGGCCTTCCCGGGGCGCGTGCCGGTGCCCCGCCGGCCCTTCCTGGCCTCACGGTCTCCGCCGCCACCCGCTCCCGGCCGCCGTACGGCCCCGATATCCGGATGCGGTGGCGCGGCGACTCGGGCAGCATGGACGGTCGGGCCCGATCAGGGCTCCGGTCCGGGCAGGGTCCCTCGGCCCGTGCGTCCTCGCGGGCACGGGGGAGCCGTCACTCGCGGGCCGAAAGTATCCTGGGTCTCAGTATGGGAACGCCTCCTTTGACATCTCCGCTCTCCGAGCTGCACGCGCGCCTGCCCGAGCTCACCCTGCGTGACCAGCGGCGCCTGCGCCGCAGGCTCGACGGGGCCCGAAAGGTCAGGAACCGTGCCGCCCAGCAGAAGATCGCCGCGGAGATCACCTCCGACATCGAGCGGGCCGAGCAGCGGGTCGCCCGCCGCCGCGCCGGCGTTCCCGCGATCACCTATCCGGAGGCGCTGCCCGTCAGCAAGCGCCGGGACGACATCCTGGAGGCGATCCGCGACAACCAGGTCGTGATCGTCGCCGGTGAGACCGGCTCCGGCAAGACCACCCAGCTTCCGAAGATCTGCCTGGAGCTGGGCCGGGGCGTCAGGGGTCTCATCGGGCACACCCAGCCCCGCCGCATCGCCGCCAGGACCGTGGCCGAGCGCGTCGCCGAGGAGCTCGACACCCCGCTCGGCGACGCCGTCGGCTACAAGGTGCGCTTCACCGACCAGGTGAGCGAGGGCACGCTGGTCAAGGTCATGACGGACGGCATCCTGCTGGCCGAGCTGCAGAACGACCGCGACCTCGACCAGTACGACACGCTGATCGTCGACGAGGCGCACGAGCGCAGCCTCAACATCGACTTCATCCTGGGCTACCTCAAGCAGCTCCTGCCGCGCCGCCCCGACCTCAAGGTCGTCATCACCTCGGCCACCATCGACCCCGAGCGCTTCTCCAAGCACTTCGGCGACGCCCCGATCGTGGAGGTCTCCGGCCGCACCTATCCCGTGGAGGTGCGCTACCGGCCGGTCGCCGAGGACGACGACCAGATCCAGGCGATCGGCAACGCCGTCGACGAGCTCTGCGCCGAGGGGCCCGGCGACATCCTGGTCTTCCTCAGCGGCGAGCGGGAGATCCGCGACACCGCCGAGGCGCTCTCCAAGCGCAAGGACGCCGAGATCCTGCCGCTGTACGCCCGGCTGTCCGCCGGCGAGCAGCACCGGGTCTTCCAGCGCCACACCGGCCGCCGGGTCGTGCTGGCCACCAACGTGGCCGAGACCTCGCTGACCGTGCCCGGCATCAAGTACGTCGTCGACCCCGGATTCGCCCGCATCTCCCGCTACAGCCACCGCACCAAGGTCCAGCGCCTGCCCATCGAGGCGATCTCCCAGGCCTCGGCCAACCAGCGCAAGGGCCGCTGCGGCCGCGTCTCCGAGGGCGTCTGCATCCGGCTGTACGAGGAGGACGACTTCCTCACCCGGCCGGAGTTCACCGACCCGGAGATCCTGCGCACCAACCTCGCCTCGGTCATCCTGCAGATGACCTCGATCGGCCTGGGCGACATCGGGGCCTTCCCGTTCGTGGAGCCGCCCGACCAGCGCCAGGTCAGGGACGGTTACGACCTGCTGCTGGAGCTGGGCGCCTTCGACCAGGCCAGGCAGATGACCCCGCTCGGCCGCAAGCTGGCCGGGCTGCCGGTGGACCCGCGCCTGGCCAGGATGGTGCTGGAGGCCGACCGCAACGGCTGCGTCCGCGAGGTCATGGTCATCGCCGCGGCCCTGTCGATCCAGGACCCGAGGGAGCGCCCGGCCGACAAGCAGCAGGCCGCCGACGAGAGACACCGCCGCTTCGCCGACAAGGAGTCGGACTTCGTCTCCTACCTGAACCTGTGGGAGTACCTCCAGGAACAGCAGAAGGAGCTCTCCTCCAGCGCGTTCCGGCGACTGTGCAAGGCCGAGTTCCTCAACTACATGCGCGTCCGCGAGTGGCAGGACGTCTACAGCCAGCTCCGCCAGACCGCCAAATCCCTCGGCGTCGTCCCCGGGACGACCCCCGGGGACGAGCAGAAGATCCACATGTCCCTGCTGTCGGGGTTGCTCTCGCACGTCGGCGTCAAGGACATCGACAAGAAGACCGCCGAGGCCGGGGGCGGGCGCCGTCCCCCGAACGAGCCGCGCAGGCCGATGACCGAGTACATCGGCGCCCGCAACGCCCGGTTCGCGATCTTCCCGGGCTCGGCGCTGGCCAAGAAGCAGCCGCTGTGGGTGATGTCCGCCGAGCTGGTGGAGACCTCCCGGCTCTGGGCCCGGGTCAACGCCAAGATCGAACCCGAGTGGGTCGAGCCGCTCGCCCAGCACCTGATCAAACGCACCTACTCCGAGCCGCACTGGGAGAAGAAGCAGGGCTCGGTGATGGCGTACGAGAAGGTCACCCTGTACGGGGTGCCGATCGTGGCCCAGCGCAAGGTCAACTACGGCCGCATCGACCCCGAGCTGAGCCGGGAGCTGTTCATCCGGCACGCCCTGGTCGAGGGCGACTGGGAGACCCACCACGCCTTCTTCGCCGAGAACCGCAGGCTGCTGGAGGAGGTCGAGGAGCTGGAGGAGCGGGCCAGGCGCCGCGACATCCTGGTCGACGACGAGACGCTCTTCGACTTCTACGACCGGCGCGTCCCCGCCGACGTCGTCTCCGGGCGCCATTTCGACTCCTGGTGGAAGAAGGCCAGGACCGATCAGCCCGACCTGCTGAGCTTCGAGAAGTCGATGCTGATCAGCGAGACGGCCGGGGACGTCAGCAAGCGCGACTACCCCGACGTCTGGCGCCAGGGCGGCCTGCGCTTCCCGCTCACCTACCAGTTCGAGCCCGGCACCGACGCCGACGGCGTCACCGCGCACATCCCGCTGGCATTGCTCAACCAGGTCAACGTCGAGGGCTTCGACTGGCAGATCCCCGGACTGCGCGAGGAACTGCTCACCGCGCTGATCCGGAGCCTGCCCAAGCAGATCCGGCGCAACTTCGTGCCCGCGCCCAACTACGCCAAGCAGGTCCTCACCCGCGCCGAGCCCACCCGGGAGCCGCTGCTCGCGGTGCTGGAGCGCGAGCTGCTGAACCTGACCGGCATCCAGGTGCCCCGCGAGGCCTGGCAGCCCGACCTGGTCCCCGACCACCTCAAGATCACCTTCCGGGTGGTCGACGGCCGGAAGAAGAAGATCGCCGAGAGCAAGGACCTGGCCGACCTCAAGCGACGGCTCGCCCCCAGGCTCCGCCAGACCCTCTCCCAGGCCGCCGACGGCCTGGAGAGGTCCGGCCTGACCGGCTGGGCCATGGACGCGCTGCCCAGGACGTTCGAGCAGGGCAGGATGAAGGCCTACCCGGCGCTCGCCGACGAGGGCGCCACCGTGGCCGTGCGGATGTTCGAGACCGAGGCCGAGCAGCGCCGCGCCATGTGGGAGGGCACCCGCAGGATGCTGCTGCTGAACATCCCGTCCCCGGCCAAGAGCATCCTGGGAACCCTCGGCAACCAGTCCAAGCTCGCCCTCAGCCGCAGCCCGCACTCCGGGGCCGCCGCCCTGTTCGACGACTGCGTCACCTGCGCCGCCGACCGTCTCATGAGCGAGTACGGCGGCCCGGTCTGGGACAAGGCGGCCTACGCCGCCCTGCACGACAAGGTCCGCGCCGAGCTGTACGACACCACGGCCGAGGTGGTCGCCAGGGTCGAGAGCATCCTCAAGGTCTGGCACACCGTCTCGACGCTGCTGCCCGCCTCCCGCTCCACCCCGGCGGTCGAGGACATCCGCGAGCAGGTGGCCGCCCTGGTCCACCCGGGTTTCGTCACCGAGACCGGCTACGCGCGCCTGCCCGACCTGCTGCGCTACCTCAAGGGGGCCCAGCGGCGGCTGGAGAAGGTGCACGACGACGCGTTCCGCGACCAGGAGCGGATGGACAGGATCCACGACATCGAGGACGAGTACCACGAGCTGGTCGAGAAGCTCCCCCCGGGCCGCCGCGGTGACGACGACGTCCGCCAGATCCGCTGGATGATCGAGGAGCTGCGGGTCAGCTACTTCGCCCAGACCCTCGGCACCCCGTACTCGATCTCCGACAAGCGCATCCGCAAGGCGATGGAGAAGCTCTGAGCCTCGCCCGGAAGGGCGGGGCGGGCGAACCAGGCGCCGCCGGGGGGCGAGGGGACCGCGGTCAGAGGAAGATCGAGGTGTCGAGGTCGAAGTCGACGGGGGAGGGGATCCGGAGCGGCTTGCCCATCTGGGTGTGGGTGGTGGTCCGGTAGGTGCCCTCCTCGGGGTCGCTGAGGACCGTGACCATCGGCGGGGAGGCGACCGGATCGACGATCATCATGATCGGGACACCGCAGCCCGCGTAGATCCGGGGCTTGGTGGCGCGGTCCATCTCCATGCTCCCGGGCGAGACGATCTCCGCGACCAGGACGAGCCCCGAGGAGAGGATCTCGCGATCACCCCACAGAGGGGCGTTCAGTGGGACCAGGCAGTAGTCGGGGACCAGTGTGTCGCGCGGCCCCTCGATGCAGACGTCGACGTTTCCCGCGAAGCTCTCCCAGTTCCGCTTCTCCAGGATGGGTTGCAGGGCGAAGGCGAGGCGCATGGCGATTCGGCCGTGCTGCGGAATGCCGGATGGGCTCACGATGAGGTTCCCGTCGATGATCTCGGCGCGAAGGCACAGGGCTGGGGGAAGGGACTCGAAGATCTCCCTCGGGGTGCGAGGTAGCGGACGGTCGTCCGGCGCCGCGGGCCGGGCGGGTGGCTGGGGTGCGGTGCGCTGGGTGGATCGCTGAGACGCCGTCATCACCATCGACCTGTATCCCTTCGTGTCCGAACATGCACGCTGAGTATTCCATGCGGGGTCGCCCGAGCGGGGTGTGTACCGGCGTATACGATCGTGGGCCTGAACGAGGGGGAGATCGTGGTCCGGGCGCTGGTGTTCGACGTGGGCGAGACGCTGATCGACGAGACGCGCATCTGGTCGCGCTGGGCCGACCGGCTGGGGGTCACCCGGTTCACCATGCTCGGCGTGCTGGGCGGCATGGCCGCGCTCGACCGGTCGTTCGAGGACGCCTTCCGGCTGCTGCGGCCGGGGTTCGACGTCGAGGCCGAGCAGGAGGCGTGGAGGCGCGACGACCCGGACGGGCTGCGGGTGAACTTCGACGCCGACGACCTCTACCCGGACGTCCGTCCCGCGCTGACGGCGCTGCGCGGCCTCGGTCATCGGTTGATCATCGCGGGCAACCAGCCGCCGCAGGCGCGGGACGCCCTGCTGGCGATGGACCTGCCGGTCGACGCGATCCACACCTCCGACGGCTGGGGCGTCGCCAAGCCCGCCCCGGAGTTCTTCGCCCGCGTCGCCGAGGTGTCCGGGCGCGAGCCCGGCGAGATCCTCTACGTGGGCGACCGGCTGGACAACGACGTCCTGCCCGCTCGTGCGGCGGGGATGCGGACCGCGCTGATCCGCAGGGGCCCGTGGGGGCACCTGCACGCCGCCCGCCCCGGGGCTCGCGGGGCGGGCGGCGCGGATCACGTCGTCGACGACCTGCACGCCCTGGTCGCGATCCTCACCTGAGGGCCGCGCCCGCGGGCGGTCCGGCGACGGTTACAGCTCGCTCCACTGCGCGCCGACGCCGGCACCCGAGCGCACCGACGCCGGGACGCCGGCCGGCGGGTCGACCGTGTACGCGTAGAAGGTGCGCGGCTCGACGACCGTCCCGGCCGTCTCGGGCGTCCCGGAGTTCACGAAGATGTTGTTGCGCTGCACCGCCCGGCCCGGCCCGCTGTCGGCGTAGCCGCTCGCCGAGTAGAGCGGGTGCGGCACGTCCTGGAAGTAGTTGCCCTCCACGACCACGCCGGCGTTCTCGGTGGAGGCCACGCCGTACAGCTCGTTGCCCAGGAAGTAGTTGTTGAAGACGTGCACCGGCTCGCCGAAGCGGATGCGCGGGTGGCGCTGCCGGCTGTTGTCGAAGAAGTTGTGGTGGATCGTCACCTTCAGGTGGCCGATGTCGGTGCCCGCGGCGCCGTCGGAGTGGCTGATCAGCATGCTCTTGTCGGCGTGGTCGAAGTGGTTCCACGACACGGTGACGTAGTCGGCGCCGCGCACCACGTCGATGGAGCCGTCGACCGCGCCGGAGAAGGTGTTGTGGTCGATCCAGATGTGGTGCGACTCCCGGCCGACGTTGATGGCGTCGTCCTCGGCCTCGGTGAAGCGGATGTTGCGCACGATCACGTTGTAGGACCGGTAGAAGTCCAGGCCGCCGCCGGTGATGTGACCGGAGGTGCCCACCCCGATGATGGTCTTGTTGGGCCGCACCCCCTGCTTGCTGGAGATCTCGATGGTGCCGGCCACCCGGATGATCAGGGTTTCCTTGCTGTCGATGTACTCCAGGAACGACGCGGCGTCGGTCACGGTGACCGTACGGCCTCCGGCGCCGCCGGTGGTGCCGTTCTGGCCGAGGGCGTTGACCGACGCGAAGCCGATCGGCGCCGCCGCCAGGGCGGAGCCCGCGGCGGGGGCGGCGGAGGTGGCGCTCGCGCCGGCCGGCACGAAGGAGAGGGCGGTGGCCAGTACGGCGGTGGCCGCGCCGGCGCGCAGGGCCGCGCGCCGGGAGACGTGGCCGGTGAGGGGCTGGGGCATGGCGTCTGCCTTTCGGAGGCGGGGAGGGGGAGGTGGTGCGGAGGGGCCGCCGCCCGCCGGGGCGGGAGGCCGGGGGGTTCCGGGGGCGGCGGCCCGGCCCGTCAGCAGCCGATCTTTCCGACGCCCACGCCGGCGGACACCTTCGCCGGGACGGTCGCGGGGTCGTCGACGGTGTAGGAGTAGTACGTGCGCGGCTCGACGACCGTGCCGGCCGTCTGCGGGGTGCCCGAGCCGACGTAGAGGTTGTTGCGCTCGACCACCCGGCCGGGCCCGCTCTTGTCGTAGCCGACGTAGATCGGGTGGGCGACGTTCTGGAAGTAGTTGCCCTCGACGAGCAGGCCGGCGTTCTCGGTGGAGGCGATGCCGTACAGCGCGTTGTTCCGGTAGTAGTTGTTGAGGACGTGGACCGGCTCGGCGAAACGCACCCGAGGGTGGCGCTGGTCGGTGCCGTCGAAGAAGTTGTGGTGGTAGGTCACGCGGAGCTTGCCGATGTCGGCCGTGTAGCTGTCCGAGTGGCCCAGCAGCGCCGACTTGCTGTGGTCGTGGAAGTGGTTCCACGAGACCGTGACGAAGTCCGACTCCCGCTTGATGTCGAGCAGGCCGTCGTAGCCGTCGGAGAGGTCGTTGTGGTCGATCCACACGTGGTGCGCCTTGTTGGTGACGCTGATCGAGTCGTCCTCGGCGCCGGTGAACCGGATGTTCCTGATGATGACGTTGTTGCCCGGCCGGGTGGTCGAGCCGAGCTGGAGGCCGCCACCGGTGATCTCCGCGGTCGTGCCCACGCCCAGGATGCTCTTGTTGGCGACCACGGTCAGCATGCCGGAGACCTGGATCCGGCCGGAGACCTGGATGATGTACGGTCCCGGGCGGCCGACGTAGTCCTTCAGGGCCGCGGCCGTGTTCACGGTGACGACGGGGCCTCCGGCGCCGCCCGTGGTGCCGTTCTGGCCCAGGGCGTTGACCGACGCGAATCCCCCGGGGGTGCCGGTGCAGGCCGCGGTGGCGGCCCCGGCGGTACCCGCCGCCGCACCGGACCCGGCGGCCCGCTCCGATCCGGAGACGTCGGCGTGGGCCGCGCCGCCCACGCCCGCGAGCGCGGCGACCAGGAGGGCCGCGGCGGTGGTGGAACGGCGGCGCCTCGCGGCGGGACGGTCGAGGTGGTTGATGATCATTTTCGTCTCCATCAGATCTTCCCGACGCCGGCGCCGGCGGGCACGATGGTCGGCACCGCGGACGCCGGATCCGGGGCGTAGGAGTAGTAGGTGCGCGGCTCGGTCACCGTTCCCCGGGTCTCGATGGGGTGGTTGCAGTCGACCAGGATGTTGCCGCGCTCGACCAGGCGCCCGAGGTCGCCGCTGAACTCGACCCGGCCCGGGTTGTTGACGCTGTAGAAGTAGTTGTTCTCGACCAGCACCCCGGCGTTGTAGGTGGACGCGATGCCGTAGCTGTTGTCCCGGTAGTAGTTGTTGTAGACGTGCACGACGTCGGCGAAGCGGACCCGGGGGTGGCGCTGGTCGGAGGCGTCGAAGAAGTTGTGGTGGTAGGTGACGTGCAGCCTGCCGATGTCCTGCGGGCCGGCGTCCTCGTCGTGGGAGAGCAGCAGCGTCTTGTCGTGGTCGTGGAACCTGTTCCACGAGACGGTCACGAAGTCGGAGCCGCGCTTGATGTCGACCGCGCCGTCGTCCCCGTTGGAGAAGTCGTTGTGGTCGATCCAGATGTGGTGGCTGAACATCTGCACGTTGATCATGTCGTCGGAGGCGCCGGAGAACGCGATGTTGCGGATGATGATGTTGTGCACGGCGTTCGCCGGGGGCGAGGTGACGGAGTCGCTGACCGGCAGGCCGATGTTCAGCCCGCCGCCGACCAGCGCGGCGTTCGCGCCGACCCCGATGATCGTCTTGTCCGAGGCGACGTTGTACATGCCGTCGTTGGAGCCGGTGGGCAGCGTGATCCTGCCGCTCACCCGGATGACGTACGGCCCCGGGCGGGAGATGTAGTCGAGGAACTGCGCGGTGGTGGTCACGGTGACCGTGGGCCCGCCGGCGCCGCCGGTGGTGCCGTTCTGGCCGAGGGCGTTGACGGTGGCGAAGCCGACCATGGCGTCGACCGGGTCCGCGAGACGCGCTCCGGTCTGCGCGGTGGCGGTGGTGGTGCCGGTCAGCGCGGCGATCAGCAGGGCGATCGCGCCCAGGACGAGCGTCGTGCGCGGACCGCGCCGGAAGAAGGGGGCGGCGGCCGGGGAGGGGCCGGTCGGTGCCGCCGGAGCGGGCCGCGGGGCCGGTGGGGGGGTGGCGGGGAGGGGCATGTGTTCTCTGCTCTCTGCACGCCGCGGTCGCGGCGGCATGCTGTCAGGCGGCGTCGGCCGGGAGAGGAGTACGGGGCCGCGACGGGCGGCGCGGGTGCGCGGGCCGTGACCGCGGGGAGTAGGGCGGAGACGGCGGGTGCACCGCAACGGTGAGGGGTGCGTCCGGCCACGTGACCGTGCTCGCCGACCGGGGCCGGTTCGCCCGGGAGGTGAGACCGCGGTGTCGCGGGACGCGAGGCGGGAGTGGACACCGCGCTCGGGAGAGAGAAGGTGCGGATCAGAGGGCGACCATGGCATCACCACCTCGTGGCGAGAGGACACCTCCGGGCGGATGCTCCGGAAAGCGCTTTCCCAACAGGGGCGAGTTTATGTTTCCCACAGGTTTCTGTCAACGATCCGGCTGTACGGGAATCGGCCGCCGGGGGTGCTCCGAGGGCTCTCGCGTCACCCCGCCGGACGGCGCTCCCAGGGCGTTCCGCCGTCCCGGGCCGTCACCGCCCGGGAGGGCGGAACACCCCGGGACGTGAAACACCCCCGGCCCCCGCCGGTGAGGCGGGGTCCGGGGGTGCCGGGCTCACGACGTCCGTCGCGGGATGGAACGTCCCGGTACGCGGCGTCCGCCACCGGATCAGACGTCCCGGTACTCGATGTCCGGCTCGATGTGCACGGCGCGTTCCTCGGCGGACAGGTCGTCGTCGTCCGGGCCCACGTCCGTGGCGTACTCCTCGGCCGTCCGGTCCGGGCTGCCGCCCTCGTCGGGCGCCACCAGGCGGAAGTCCTCGCGCGGGGGCCGCTCGTGGTCCGGCAGCTCCCGGCGGAGACGTTCGTCAAGGGTGTCACGGTGCCTGTCGTCGTGTTCGACGACCTCGTGGTTGAGCCCGCGGTCGTCGGTCCACTCCGCGACCTCGATCGCCTGCTCGTCGCTCAGACCCTCGCGGTCTGGAGGTAGTTCGCTCATACCGCGGCCCTACCCGTTTGCCGTCGCTAATCACCAGGTCAGCCGTTCACCGGGAACGGCCGGTCGTCACGGGGGTCATTCGGCGGTCTCGTCGGAGCCGCCCGCCAGGTAGTGGGGGTGACCGTCGGCCCTGGCCAGGCGCGCCGTGCGCAGGCGCGCGGAGGTGCTCGACGGCAGGAGCGCGATGCCCTCCTCCCAGGGGAAGAACGCCACCTCGTCCAGTTCCTCGGCCTGGACCCGTATCCGGGAGGGATCGGCCACGACGCCGCCGTCGAACAGGAAGTTGACCAGCGGCCGGGGGCGTTCCCCGAGCGGCGGCGACCAGTGGACCACGAGGAGATCACCCGGCTCGACGGACAGGCCGAGCTCCTCGACGATCTCGCGCGCGGCGCAGTCGTGGGGAGCCTCGTTCTCCTCGGTGATCCCCCCGGGGAAGTTCCAGCCGGGCCGGTAGTTGGGTTTGACCAGCAGTACCCGGTCGTCGGCGTCGGTGAGCAGCATGCTGGCCGAGATGAACACGCTGGGCAGGGTGGCGAACCACGCGGCCGGTTCGAGGTAGGTCTCGCTCATTCGGATCACGCTACCGCCGCCGGCGAGGCGGCACGGGCAGGACCGGCCCCGCTCGTCCCGGTCAGCCGAGGGTCTTGACCAGCAGCTCGAACTCCAGGTCCTCGCGGGTCGGCACGCCGAAGCGCTCGTCGCCGTACGGGAAGGCGGACCTCTCGCCCGTGCGGGTGTAGCCGCGGCGCTCGTACCAGGCCAGCAGTTCCTCGCGGAGCGAGATCACCGTCATCCGCATCTCGGTCACGCCCCACTCGTCGCGGGCGAACCGCTCGGCGTGGGCCAGGAGCGCCCTGCCGATGCCGCCGCCCTGCAGGGTGGGGCGTACGGCGAACATCCCGAAGTAGGCGTGTCCCTCCTTGCGTTCCACCTGGCAGCAGGCGACGACCTCGCCGCCGGACTCCATGAGGAGCATGCGGCCGTCCGGCCCCCGCACCGCGTCCGTCACGCCCTCGGCGTCGGTCCGCTGCCCGTCCAGCAGGTCCGCCTCGGTGGTCCAGCCCGCCCGGCTCTGCTCTCCCCGGTACGCCGACTGGACCAGGGAGACCAGCGTGGGGACGTCCTCGTCGGTGGCGACGCGGACGGTGGGCCGCGTGACCTGGGAGGCGCCGTTCATGGGAGTCGATCCTTCCGCCATGGGCGAGATCGTACGCGCGGACGTCGCGCGGACCGGAATCGGGCGGGGACGGTCCCGGCGGGATCGGTGACGACGGCAGGACCGCGGGCCCCGTCAGGGCCGACGACGACGGCGGGACCGGTGCGACGGAGATCATAGGTCGTTCCAACGATTCTGTTAGGGTGGCCGTTCGTGGAATCACCTCCGAGCCGCCTGTCCGCCAAGCCGAGCTGGCTGATCACCCAGCTGGCCGTGCACGCGCGGCGGCTGGTGTCCGCGGGGTTCGCCGAGGCGGACGCGCGCGGGTACCACTACCGCCTGCTGGCCGCCCTGCACGAGTTCGGGCCGATGAGCCAGGCCGTGCTGGGGCGCCGGTGCAGCGTCGACCGCAGCGACGTCGTGAACGCGATCAACGAGCTGACCGAGCAGGGATCCGTCGAGCGCGCCCCCGACCCCGCCGACCGCAGGCGCAACACGGTGACGATCACCGACGAGGGCCGGTCGCGGCTGCGCCGGATGGACGAGGTGCTCGACGGGGTGCAGGACGACCTGCTCGCCCCGCTGTCGGCCGACGAGCGGCGCCTGCTGGTCGCGCTGCTCGGCCGGCTGCTGGACCACCACTCCGGGCAGGCCCCGGGCGGCGCCTGACCCGATCGGACCGTCCCGCGGGATGAGGCGTCCCGGCCGGGATCAGGGGACGAGGGGAAGGTCGCGGCGGGCCCGTTCCAGGTCGGTCTCCCAGATCCACAGGCGGCGGGCTGGCGGGACCCGGTGGTAGCCGTACAGGCCGGTCTCCCGCATGGTCCCCAGGTCCACGCACACCCGCTGGAACGCCTGCCGGATCGCCGCCTCCGGGCCGTCACGGAGATCGCCGGAGCCGAGCTTGACGCAGGCCCGGTACTCGTACCCGAGCAGCAGGTCCTCGCCGAACCGCGCCCACGCCCCGCGCCGTCCGGCCCAGGCCGCCTCCGCCTCGGCCAGCAGCAGGTTCAGGTCGGCGGCCGAGGGGAGGGAGGGGTAGATGAGGAAGGTCGCCGCCCAGCCGGAGGCGACCATGTCGAGGTTGAAGGTACGCCGGCGCGGGTCGCCGCGCGGTGGCAGCGGGTCGGCGGCGGTGCCGGTGAACCAGGGCGCGGTGTAGGCCAGCAGGCGGCCGTTGCCCTCGATGAGCTCCCCGGTGGCGATCACGGCCAGCTTGCGCTGCGAGCCGTCCGGGCGGGTCAGCCGGGCGGTCACCGCGGCCTGGTGCTCGGCCGCCGCGGCCTTGCCCGCGGCCTGGTGCCGCGCGGCCGCGTCGGGGGTGATCCTGGAGGCCAGGTAGGCGCGCAGGTCCTCGGGCAGGGCGTCGTAGGTGCCGTCCAGCAGCCGTACCCGGGCGCGCTCCAGGGCCGCCTGCGCGGTGGGAGGACTGCCGCCGTACGCGCTCTCCGGGGTGTCGATCGACACCATCCGGATCGCCATCGCGATCGTGGGGGTGTCCCCGTCGGTGACCCCGAGCAGCCGGTAGTCGTTGGCGGGCCTGCTCGCCCCGGCGAAACCAAGATCGACCATCATCGCCCTCCGGAACGGGAGCCCCTGAAGGAACCGTCACGGGTCCCGTACGCCGACGTCTTCGCGGGTCGAGCCGGGTCGCTGCGCGCGGGGATCGATCCGCCGGAAAAGTAACGACGAACTCACGTAAGTCGCTTATTTATCTTTTCCCGGTTGTGGTGCATTTATCACGCAGTTCTTCACGAGGATCTCCTGGAGGAGATATGGAATGATATTTCCTTTAAAAGGTATATATGTCGAGAATCCATCTAAAGTAGGGCGGGGGCCGTTCCTGCGGCCGATGCGGGCGCGTGTCGTCGCGGCCTAGCGTCGCTCCCATGACGGCGAACGTTCCCCACGACCGGCGGCAGGAGCCCCGGCCGGCGGACCCCGATCCTCACCCCGGCACCGGCATCGGCCGGGAACCGGGCCTGGATCCCGGCTCCGACCCCGGCCCCGGCTCCGATCCCGATCCCGGCCCCGGCCGGAAGACGGGCGGCGAGCCGGGGACGGCGCGGCGCATCGCCCCCGCCCTGGGGCTGTTCCTGCTGTCCCCGCTGGTCGCCGAGTACCTGCTCGGCAACGTCCCCGCCTCCGAGCTGTGGGGCCTGCTCCTCCTCGCGCCGATGTACGGCGGTGGCGCGATCATCATCCGCGAGACGGTACGGCGCACCGGGCGCGGCTGGACGACGATCCTGTTGCTGGGAGCCGCGTACGGCCTGCTGGAGGCGGGCCTGATCGACCAGACCCTCTTCAACCCCGCCCCGCTGTACGAGGGCGACGCCTCGCACGCCACCTTCGTCCCGGCGCTGGGCATCAGCGGCAACAACGCCCTCGGCTTCCTCGCCGGGCACGCGATCTGGAGCATCGGCGTCCCGATCGCCCTCGTCGAGAGCCTGGTGCCCCGTCGCGCGGCGGTTCCCTGGCTGGGCAGGTTCGGCCTCGCCGTCACCTCGGTCGTGTTCGTCCTGGGATCGCTGCTCATCTTCAGCGGCATTCACGACGAGAGCGGGTTCATGGCGTCGGCACCGCAGCGGATCGCGACCGCCGTCATCGTGACCCTCCTGGTCGTCGTCGCGTTCGCGACGGGACGACCCCGCTCGTCCGCCGGGCGTCCCGGTACTCCCGGTGCTCCCGGCGCGCCCGCAGGGCCTCCCCGCCCGGCGAGGCTCCTGCGGGCACCGGCTCCGTGGCAGGCCGGGACGGCGGTGTTCGTCACGTCCGCCGTGTTCGTCGCCCGGCCGGAGAACCGGTGGGGGATCGCCATGGGCGTCGTGCTGCTCGCCGCGGCGACGGTAGTGATCATCCGATGGTCGTGGGACCAGGACTGGGGCGCGGCGCACCGGCTCGCGTCGGCGGGCGGGGCCCTGCTGACCTACTCGTGCCTCGGCTTCCTGCTGCTGATGCTGCACGACGTCGCGACCGTCACCAACCTGGTCGCCCAGGGGTTCCTCGTTCTCGGCACGCTCGCCCTCTTCCTGACGGCTCGCGGGACCGTGCGCCGGGCGTCCGGTGCGGTGCCGGGAGGGACGGCCGTCGCGCCGTGAGCCCGTCGGCGCCCGTCCCGGAGTCCGGGACGGGCGCCGACGGGCAGAGGGTCAGGGCCGCACGCGGAACGGCCCGGTCACCTCGTAGGTGATCCCGCCGGTGCCGGCCGAGGACCCGGAGGTGCCGCGCTGGGAGGAGAAGTACAGGCGCGAGCCGTCCGGGGAGAACGCCGGGCCGGTGATCTCCGAGGAGGACTGTCCGGGCAGCCGCAGGAACGGCGCCACGACCCCCTCGCCGGTGATGACGTTGATCTCCATGTTGCCGCCGTCCTCGGCGACGAACAGGTCGCGGCTGGTGGGCGCGCCGGTGATGTTGTCCACCCCGGTCAGCGGGGCGGTCCCGCCGGTCACCAGGGAGTCGTCGTAGGCCAGGTCGAGGCTGGAGGCGGCGGCGTCGTACGCCCAGACCCGGTTGTCGCCCTTGGTGGTGAAGTAGCAGACGCCGCGGTCGTACCAGCAGCCCTCGCCGCCGTCGAAGTGCTTGGCGGCGGAGACCTGCTTGCGCGTCGCGATCGGGAAACCGTCGCGGTCGGGGATGTCCTGCCAGGTCACCGGCCCGGTCACCTGCGCGGCCGGGGCACAGAGCACCTGGAGCCTGCCGGTGCGCAGGTCACCCCAGGTGTCGGGGACGAACCGGTAGAAGCAGCCGTCGCCCTCGTCCTCGGTGAGGTAGACGACCTGCCGCACCGGGTCGCAGGCGGCGGCCTCGTGCTTGAAGCGGCCCATCCGGGTGCGCTCCTCGGCGGAACGCCCGCCGGCGGGCCAGGTCTCGAAGACCCGTCCGAGCGGGACCTCCTCGCACGACAGCCAGGTGCCCCACGGCGTGGCGCCGCCCGCGCAGTTGACGTTGCTCCTGGACAGGATGCGGTAGGCCGAGGTGATGGAGCCGTCGGCGGCGAAGCGCACTGCCGAGGCCCCGCCGACGAGAGGGACCTCCGAGTTGGACACGTAGATCCAGCCGCTGCCGTCGGGGAAGCACGCCCCGCCGTCCGGCGCCGGGTGCCAGGTGTACCCGGCGACCCGCTGCCCGGAGCGGGCGATCACCCGGCTGGTGAACCCCGCGGGGAGCTCGACACCGTTCGCGTCCGCGGCCCGCAGGTCACCGTACGGGCTGGGCCCCGGCTGGGCGACGGCGCCGAACGCCTGCCCCCACAGCGCTCCGGAGAACGCGGCACCTCCCACTCCGACGACGGTCGCGCGTAACAGCGTTCGACGATCCATCATTCCTCCGAGTCAGGCCGTAGGTCATCGAACGGAACGTAGAACGCCGAGGCCGCCTTGACCACCCCCTCCGGCGTGAACGAGAGGTGATCTTTCAGGGCCCGCGCCACGACCCGGATCAGGCGGTGGTGAGGGAGCGGTCGCGGTTGACGAGGGCGGCGTAGGGGCCGTCGGAGGCGAGGAGCTCGTCGTGGGTGCCGCGT
The DNA here is from genome assembly GCF_044456585.1 of Streptosporangium sp. NPDC050855. Taxonomy (NCBI): domain Bacteria; kingdom Bacillati; phylum Actinomycetota; class Actinomycetes; order Streptosporangiales; family Streptosporangiaceae; genus Streptosporangium; species Streptosporangium sp. NPDC050855. The sequence continues at coordinate 291,671 of NZ_JBITFY010000003.1, read as the reverse complement.
TCGACGACGCGGCCGTGGTCGAGGACCACGATCTGGTCGGCGTCGCGGATCGTGGACAGCCGGTGGGCGATCGTGATGGTGGTGCGCCCGCGCGACAGGGTGTCCAGGGCCTCCTGGACGGCGCGCTCGGTCTGGGTGTCGAGGGCGCTGGTGGCCTCGTCGAGGATGAGCACGGGCGGGTTGCGCAGCAGCGTCCTGGCGATGGCCAGGCGCTGCTTCTCCCCGCCGGAGAAGCGGTAGCCGCGCTCGCCGACCACGGTGTCGTACCCGTCGGGCAGTGACGCGATGTGGTCGTGGATCCGGGCGGCCCGCGCGGCGGCGACGAGTTCCTCGTCGGTGGCCGAGGGCCTGGCGAAGCGGAGGTTGTCGGCGATCGAGGAGTGGAACAGGTAGGTCTCCTGCGAGACCACGCCGACCGTCTCGGCCAGGGACTCGAAGGTCAGCTCACGCACGTCCACGCCGTCGATGGTGATCCGCCCGCCGGTCACGTCGTACAGGCGGGGGAGAAGGTAGCTCAGGGTGGTCTTGCCCGAGCCGGTCTCGCCGACCACGGCCAGGGTGGTGCCGGCCGGGACGGTGAGGTCCACGTCCGACAGGGCCGGGGTCTCGCCGTAGGAGAAGTCGACGTGCTCGAAGCGGATCTCGCCGCGCACGCTCTCCGGTGTACGGGTGCCGGGGTGGATGTCCACCTCCAGGTCCAGGTACTCGAAGATCCGGGCGAACAGCGCCAGCGAGCTCTGCACGTCGACGCCGAGCCGCAGCAGCGAGACGGAGGGCCGGAACAGGCCCGTCTGCAGGGTGGTGAAGGCGACCACGGTGCCGATGGAGACGGCTGAGGTCAGGCCGGTGGACCAGTAGATCACCGCGGGCATGGCCGCCATGATGATCTGGATGGTGGACTGCCGCCAGCGCCCGGCCATGCTGGAGCGGACCTCCAGGTCGGCCAGTTCGTCGGAGGCGGCGGAGAAGCGGCCGGCCAGCTCGGGGCCGCGCCCCATGGTCCGGCCGAGCAGGATGCCGCTGATCGACAGCGACTCCTGGACCATCGACGACAGGGCGGCCATCTTCCGCTGCCGCTCGGAGGTGATCATGCGGCGCTCCCGGCCGACCCTGCGGCTGATCGCGACGAAGACGGGGAGCAGCGCAAGCGAGATGAGGGTCAGCCGCCAGTCCAGCACCAGCATCGCGATGATCGTCGCCACCACGGTGGTCAGGTTGGAGACGATCGAGGCGGCGGTGGAGGTGACCACCTGCTGCATGCCGCCGATGTCGCTGGCGATGCGCGACTGCACCTCGCCGGTCCGGGTGCGGGTGAAGAAGGCCAGGGACATGCGCTGCAGGTGGCCGTAGACCGCGGTGCGCAGGTCGTGCATGACGCGCTGGCCGACCCCGGTGGAGATCATCGTCTGGATCACGTCGAGCACGCTGGTGACGACGGCCACCGTGACCATGCCGAGCGCGAGCAGCGTCAGCAGGCCGGTCCTGCCGTTGGGGATGGCGTCGTCGAGCACCTCGCGGAGCATGAACGGCGAGGCCAGCGAGACGAGCGAGGAGACCCCGATGAGGGCGCCCACGACGGCCACCCGTCCCCGGTAGGGGCGGAACAGGCCGACGACGCGCCGCAGGGGAGCGCGGGGTTCGTCGTGCATACGTGATGTTTCGTGCCGCAGGGCACTCCCGGTTGGTTCCGTCATGGAACTCCTTTCTGATGTTTACTCAAACAGAGGTTACCTCTCATTCATTCCCGGACGCGCTGGGATAGGTTCGGCGCTGTGGAGACGGAACTGGCCGATCTGGTGCACGGCGTCGGCCGCCGGCTGCGGCGCGGGTACGGCGAGCGGCTGGGCCCGCTCGGTCTGAGCCCCGGCCAGGCGCGGGCGCTGAGGGTGATCGTCGAGTCCGAGCCGCCGCTTCGGATGGTGCAGCTCGCCGAGAGGCTGCGGATCGTGCCGCGCTCGGTGACCCCGGTGGTCGACGCCCTGGAGGAGGCCGGTCTGGTCCGCCGCGAGGTCGACCCGGCCAACCGCCGCTCCACCCTGCTGGTGGTGACGGCCGGGGGACGCGAGCTGTACGAGCGGGTACGCGAGGAGCGCAGGCGGGTGGCCGAGGAGCTGTTCTCGGTCCTCACCGCCGAGCAGCGCGACCGGCTCAGGGAACTGCTGGGCACGGTCGACGCCCAGTCCGCCTGACCGGCCGGGCGCGGTGGCGCTCACGCCGGTCCCGCTCACGCCGGTCCCGGTCGTGGCAGGACCGGTCCCGGGGCGCGGTTCCCGCGGGCTACGGCTCTCAGTCGGTACGGTTGAAGCGGGCGACGGCCAGGGCGAGCATCAGCAGGCCCGCGCCGCCGACCAGCAGCAGTTCGAGGGCCACCGGGACGGTCCAACCCGACCAGGACACCCCGGGGCCGTACACGGCCATCACCTCGGGCGGGACCGTCAGGTGGGCGAAGACGACCTGGCGCGTGGGGTCGACCGCGTACGTCAGCGGGTTGAGCAGCGTCAGGGTGTTCATCCAGCCGGGCAGGCCGGTGAGCGGGAACAGCGCCCCCGACAGGTACATCAGAGGCATGATCGCCATCTGTGCGATCCCCTGGAACGACTCCATGCTGGTCATCCGCGCGGCGACCAGCACCCCGAAGGCCGACATGGTGAAGCCGGTCAGGAACATCACGCCGACGAGCCCGGCGATCATGACCGGGTCGTAGGGGACGCCGACCAGCCCGGCCATGGCCACGATCACCAGGCTCTGGAGCGTCGCGACCAGCGCGCCGCCGAGGACCTTGCCGAACACGATCGCGGTACGGCTCACCGGCGCGACCAGCATCTCCCGCAGGAAGCCGAACTCGCGGTCCCAGACGATCGAGGAGGCCGAGAACATCGCGGTCAGGATCACCGTCATCGAGATGACGCCGGGGAACATGAAGGTCTTCAGGTCGACGCCGTCGGGGACCCCCGGCATCAGGGCCCCGAACCCGGTGCCGATGATGAAGATCCACATGAAGGCCTGGAAGAGCATGGCCGTGACGCGCTTGCCGTCGGTGGCGAAGCGGATCATCTCCCTGCGGAGGACCACCCGCACCGCGCGCAGGTTGTGGGCGGCGCCGCGCAGCGGGACGCGGGCCGGGGGAGTCTCAATCGCGGCCATGGACCGTCACCTCTTCGCCGCGGACGTCACCGGAGTCGTCGCCGCCCGCGCCGTTCGCGGGAGACGTGCCGTTCACCTCACCGCCGGGAACACCGGGAACACCGGGAACACCGGGAACACCGGGAACACCGGGAGGGTCGGGAGTGCGGGGAACACCGGGAGTGCGGGCAACGCCGGGAACGTCGGGAACGCCCCTCGCGCCGTCCTCGGGGCCGGTACCGCCCGTGCCGTCGGTGCCGTTGGTGCCGTCGGTGCCGCTCGCGCCGTCCTCGGCGTCGCGGATGGTCGAGCCGGTGTAGGCGAGGAAGACGTCGTCCAGCGAGGGCCTGGTCATCTGCACCGACCTGATGGGCACGCCGAGCCCGGAGAACAGGCGCGGCACGAACTCCTCACCGCTGGGCACGGAGAAGACGAGCCCGCCGTCGCGCGGCGCGACCTCCACCAGGAAGCGTTCCCGCAGTGCCGTCGCGGCGGCCTCGTCGTCCTCGGTGTGGATGCGGATCCGGTCCCTGCCCACCGTGGCCTTCAGCGCCTCCGGGGTGTCCAGCGCCACGACGGAACCGTGATCGATGATCGCGATGCGGTCGCAGTACTCGGCCTCCTCCAGGTAGTGCGTCGTCATGAAGACCGTGATCTTCTCCAGCTCGCGCAGCTCGGCGATGTAGCCCCAGATGGCCACCCGGGTCTGCGGGTCGAGCCCGACCGTGGGCTCGTCCAGGAACAGCACGCGGGGGGAGTGCAGCAGGCCCCGGGCGATCTCCAGGCGCCGCCGCATGCCGCCGGAGTAGGTGTGCACGCGGTCGTGGCGGCGCTTCCACAGGCCGACGATGTCCAGGACCCTCGTCATCCGGTCGCCGATGGCGTGCCTGGGCAGGCCGTACAGCTCGGCGTGGAAGCTCAGGTTCTGCGCGCCGGTGAGGTAGCCGTCGACGGTCGGTTCCTGGAAGACCAGCCCGATGTCGCGCCTGACCTCGTCGCGCTGCCGCACGATGTCGTGCCCGCCGACGGTCGCGCTGCCGCCGGTCGGCCGGACCAGCGTGCACAGCATGTTGATCGTGGTGCTCTTGCCCGCCCCGTTGGGGCCCAGCAGGCCGAACACCTCCCCGGGCGCCACGTCGAAGTCGACGCCCTTGACGGCCTCGATCCGCCCGTACTCCTTGCGCAGTCCCCTGACGGACACCGCCGCTTCGTCGTCCATCTCAGCGCCTCCCGCGGGGAGAGAAGAACGGCAGGAAGGACGTGCCGGTCCCGGCGGCCTGCGACATGGCGAGCAGCACGCCCGCCCCGCCCGTCGCCAGGTCCATGGAGAGCCGGAAGCCGTTCGTGCCGGGGAAGGCGAGGTGTCCCCGGAAGGAGACGGCGTGCCGGCACAGGTCCCGCAGCCGGCGGTCCATCGCCTGCTCGTCGTCGGCGCCCAGCCGGGAGAGCACGGCCACCTGGCCGGCCGTGCCGCGGAAGAGGTCGGACTGCAGCGCGACGCGCGTCCGGCAGGCGCGCAACAGGCCGGGCAGGCTCGCGCGGATCCTGTCGTCCTCGCGGTGGGCGAGGAACTCGTCGGCGACCAGGGCGATGCCCGCGCTGCCGACGTCGAGGTAGGGCATCGTGCGCACCCCCGCCTCCTCGGCCACGAGCCCGCCGTCGGCGGTCGTCACGCACCGGTCGAGGTCGAGGCCCACGGCCAGCGCGGCGTGGTCGAGGTGGCCGGGGTCACCGGTCCGTTCGAACATCCGGATGAGGAACAGGGCCACCCCGGACCAGCCCCGCATCAGGCCGGGCTCCACCGGGCGGGTGGGGGCGGGCAGTCCCGGGCCGCGGGCCGTGCCGGGATCGCGGCGCCGTACGGCGTCCGCCAGCCGGTCGGCGACGGTCAGCGCCGTCGCCAGCCGGTCGCGTCCCTCCGGCAGGTGGGCCAGCGCCGCGCCGATGCCCGCGAACCCGGAGAACATCGAGATGTTCGCGCGGTCCGGCACCGGATGCCGGTCGAGCAGCTCGGCCGCCTCGTCCGGGTACCCCAGGTGGTCGAGGACGTGGACGAGGCCGGCCGTGCCGTCGTAGAACCCCGGGCGGCGCGGGGTGGTGCGCCGTACCGCGTCGATCAGCCAGCGCTCGTGCTCCGGACGGCGGCCGTGGCCGGTCACGTCCAGCGCCCACAGCACCCCGGCCGCGCCGTAGGCCAGGCCGAGTCCCCCGGACAGGAACTGGTGGACGTCACCGGGGAACAGGCGGTCCTCCCGGTCGGGGGTGGCGGAGGCCAGGATCCCCTTCGCCAGGGACGCGCGCACCGCCTCCCAGTCGACGACCGGCGCGTCCAGGTCGGGACGCGCCTGCTCGGGACGCTCCTGTTCGGGCCGCGTCCGGCCGAGGGGCGCCGGAGAACCCGCGGAGGTCACGGAAGCCACGGACCCCGCGGGGCTCCCAGGGATCCCGGGGCTCCCGGAATCCGGTGGGACCGGGGAGGCGCCGGGGGGCGCCAGGTGGGAGAGGATCGTCCCGGCCCAGTCCGCGGGCACCGGGAACTCGTCGCACATCAGCCGGACGAACTCGTGGACCTTGTCCGGCTGAAGCGCGGTGATCTTGCTGTAGGGCAGGAACATGGCCAGGCGTACCGCGGCCAGGGCGTGCAGGTCGCGGTCGGCACCGCTCTTGTCGCGGCTGCCGAACCCCGTCGCCGACAACCCGGGCCGCCAGTCGGCGTCCGTCGCCTCGAACGCCAGTTCGAAATCGACGAGTGCCACCGACTCGTCCGGCCGGACGATGACGTTGCCCAGGTGGAGGTCGCCGAACACCACCCCGCGCGCGTGCACGGCGGTGATCAGTTCCTCGATCCGCTCCGAGATGCGCACCGCCCTGCGGGTGTAGGCGGCGATCTCCTCCTCGGTCGGTTCCGCCCTGGTCACCCAGGGGTGGGCGGTCCCGCACCAGACGTTCAGCGGCTGGCCGTCCATGTACTCCTCGACCAGGAAGCGGTGCCCGGCCACGTCCAGCTCGTCGTACAGCTCGGGGATCCCCGGGATGCCGCGCAGCGCGGTGAGCGCCCAGCTCTCGCGGGCCATCCGGGTGATCGCGTCCTGGTGGTTGGCGTCCACCGCGGTGTCCGGGCGGGCCTCCTTGAGCACGACCTCCCTGTCGTCGGTGCGCCGGGTGGCCAGGTAGACGCCCCCGGCGTTGGAGAAGTGCAGGGCCCGCCGTACGAGGTAGGGAAGCTCGGCGCCCGCGCCGTCGTGGCGGGAGTCCAGGTGCGGCCGGAGGAACTCCGGCAGCTCCACCCACTTCGGCGGATCGAAGACCGGCCTGCGCCGGTCGGGCAGCAGGGTGCCGTCGGGGTGGCGGATCGCGAAGACGGTCTCGCCGTGCTCGTCCACGCACGTCATCTCGGTGAAGCCGCCGTAGCGGACGAACAGCGGCCCGGTGCCCCAGCGCAGGTCGCTGAGGATGTACGGGCCCCGCTCGCCGTCCAGCTCGGCCGAGAGCTCCGTCAGCACCGACCGCAGCTCCTCCTCGTCGCGCGGGTAGATCGTGACCAGCTTCCCGCTGGAGCCGCGCGGGGAGTACTTGGCGTTGAAGACGAGCAGCATGTTGCGGTCACGCAGGTGCTTGAACGGGATGCCACGTTCGACGCAGTGGTCCCAGGCGGCCGAGCAGAGCCGGTCGGCGTTGTCCAGCGTCGCCGAGAGATGCACCTTCCAGCCCTGTTCGGCGGTGGCCTGATCGGCCGGTCGCAGCGAGACCCAGACGCCGCGCTCCTTGCGCACCCAGCCCTCGGGGACGGCCGCGCGCGACACGGCCAGCTCGGCGTCGCCGATGAAGCCCACCCCTCCCGACCAGCGCGTGGGCTCCTCGAAGAAGAGCGGGTCGGCCAGAGTGTAGATCTGCATCATGTCCTGCATGCGTGGTGCTCCCTATCGCGTGCCCGCTGCTGCGTGCCGTCCCGGCCGTGTCCGCCGCCTCGCCGCCTCGCCGGAACCGGCGGGTCCCGTACGGCCCCGGCGGGGGACCGTCCGGCTAGACCGCCTCGGCCTCGGCCGCCCGTGACCCCTCGCCGGACAGGGAGCCGCGCAGTTCCTCCAGCATTCCGATCACCGTCGAGAGCGGGGGCGCCCCCGCGGCGTCGCGGCGCCCGGTGGTCAGGCTCGGTACCGCCTGCACCGGCGAGACCACGACGTTGCGCCGTTCGGCCAGGGTCGCCAGGTGCCGCTGCAGGGTCGGGTTGTCCAACGCGCCCGGCGGCAGCGAGGGGGCCACCGCGATGGGGGCCGAGGTGCACTGCAGCATCAGCAGCGCGGGGGTGTCGGCCAGCCCGAGGGCCAGCCTGGAGATGAAGTTCACGCACGCCGGGTAGACGACGACGCTGTCGCTCCACTCGGCCAGCCGCACGTGCAGCGCGTCCGGCCGCGTCTCCTCGGGCCAGCGGTCCGGGACGACCTCGCGCCGGACGAGCACGCTCAGCGCCTGGGCGCTGACGAAACGCTCCGCGCTCGTGGTCAGGACGACCTGCACCTCGAGGTCGCGGTACGCCGTGGTCAGCCAGTTGAGCCAGAACGGCAGGTACATCGCGGCGATGGCGCCGGTACCGATCACGAGCAGCCGTTCGCCGCCGAACTCGGGGGGTGGTCTGCGGCCGGTCGGGGTGTCGGTCACCGCGCGTACTCCTTGGGCCTCGTGACGAGCTTCCTGAGATGACGGACGAGCGCGCGCAGGCCCTTGGGCCGGGCGTCAGGTCCCTCGACCAGCCGGGTGAGGACGTCGGCGCCCTGCTTCTCCCACATCCGCCGGTAAATGGCGTAGAAATGCACGTCCCACAGGCATCCCCGGAAGAACATGTGCTCGGGGAGGGTCGCCTCCTTGGGAATGAGGTCTCCGACCCAGCCGAGCCGGTCGATGCTGGCGTCCGTGGTGACGAAATAGACTTTCCTGACGTTCTCCCAGGTGGCGAACGCGTAATTCACGAGAAGCATCATCGCCTCACCGCCGAGACCGTACCGCGCCTTGTCGGTGTCGGTGAATATGCCGACCTGGATGTGCCCGGCCGGGTCCATCTCGTGCAGGGTCCCGAACCCCACGGTCTCTCCGGTGTGCCGCAGCTTGATCGCGAAAAGTGCAGAAATATCCTGCTTTTTCATCTGCTCCACGAACACCTTGAGCGGAGGCATGCTGTGCAGTCCCAGGCCGAGGAGAAGCTCGTAGAGGGCGACCCCGTCCGACACGTCCGCGATCGCGAGCGTCGTCCGCTGAGTCTCGACATGGGGAATGAGCACGACTGTGTCACCTTGAATTTCTCTCGGCGGTGATGGTTCCGGGACGCAATGGTCCCGTGTGATCGAACCGTCGGATCTCGCTGACGGTTGGACATTAGGTTTGGGGTTCCTGGATAGTCAACGCTGCTATCCACGGTCATGGGAAAGCGATACGCGGCCCGCGGCAGGTCCCGCTTCCGGGCCCGTCTGCGGTCTTGTCTCGCCGGCGGGACGGCGCAGCCAGCCGAGCTCCTGGGCGCGCAGCGCCAGCTGGAACCTGCTGGTCGCGCCCGCCGACTGCATCAGCCCGTTGACCTCGCGCCGGACGGTGCGCTCGGCGATGCCGAGCCGGGCCGCCACGGCGTTGTCGGTCAGCCCCTCCGCCAGGAGGTCCAGCACGGCCCGGCAGCGTCCCTGGGGCCTGCCGTCGGGGGAGGCGCCCTCGGGGGGCGGCGCGTAGGCACTGCCCCACAGGTGGTCGAAGACGGACACCAGGGTGGAGACGTGGCCGGGCCGCGTCACCAGGGCCACCGGGCCGGCCTCCTCGCCCGGCGGGGTCCGCAGGCACAGCAGCGCCGTCCGCCGGTCGGTGATCAGCGCCGAGAGCGGGACCGAGGGCAGCGTCCGGACCCGGGAGCGGTCCGCGGGGGAGTCCGGCGCCGGACCGGCGGTCTCGGCGCGGACGACGGAGACCGAGCGGTTCTCGGCGGCGCGGAGCTCGCCCACCCGCTCGGACAGGAACCTGCCCAGCGGGTCCTCGGAGAGCACCGCGAGGACCTCCCGGCACCGGCTCTCCGCCATCCGGTGAAAAACGTCGCGCAGTTCCTGGAGCGTGATTACCCGGTCCCCGCTGGCATTCGGCTCGGCGTGGTGCATGAAAATATAATGTCACGGCTAAAGCCCCGGACCCATGGCCGTTGTTTCCGGCTTATGGAAACACGGACAGGGTGGCCGTTTTAGGACAGGCCGTTGCGCATTCCGGCGATCCATAACTATGTTTCGTCAGCGGAGCGACCGGGATTGACGCCTCGATGGCTCTTTCGCTCGTCATCGCTTTTCGGTTGAGTGTCACGGTGCAGGCTCCGTGAAATTCGTGAAATACGAGCGGTTCACCTTCCGAAACCGGCGAGGACGACGATGTGCCAAAGAGGAGGAAACTCCCGGCCGTCCGGGGCCGCCACATGGCCGGTCTGACATTCGAGCCCTCGAAGGAGGTGTCTTAATGGATCTGTCCAACATTCTCGAGCTGCAGGAGATCGACGTAGCGCCCGAGTACGCCGAGCTGCCCAGCAGCACGATCAGCAGCAGCACCTGCTGATTCCTTCCGCGTTCGCGGGGGGAGGCCTCGCGCCTCCCCCCGCGTTCGCGGTCCCCTCGCACCCGCCGGGCGACCGGGGGAGCACCCCGTCAGGGCCCTTTTTCTCCCGAGAGCGGGCACCCCGTACGACGGCAAACGCCGTAGGCCATTCGCGAGCCGATCGCAAAGCCAGCCACCGCCTTCTCCGATATCTTGTGCACGGAGAACAGGACGTGTTGAATCAGGCCGTATGAGCGACAGCATTCTGGTGTGCGAAGGACTCCGTAAACGTTATGGCCAGATAGTCGCGGTCGACGGCATCGGTTTTTCCATCGCCGAGGGCGAAGTCTACGGGCTGATCGGGCCTAATGGCGCCGGAAAGAGCACGACGATTTCCATGATTGTCGGCGTCGTCGAGCGCGACGAGGGCACCGTCGTCATCGACGGGCAGCCGCACGACGCGCGGAACACGAAGACCAAGGCGCTGATCGGTTACGTACCCCAGGAACTCGCGCTCTACCAGGACCTCACGGCACGTCAGAACCTGTGGTTCTTCGCGCAGCTCCACGGGCTGCGGGGACGTGAGGGCAAGAGCAAGGTGGGCGAGGTGCTGGAGACGATCGGGCTGGCCGACCGCGCCGACGAGGCGGTCTCCGGCTACTCCGGGGGCATGGCCCGCCGCCTGAACATCGGCATCGGGCTGCTGAACCGTCCACGCCTGCTGATCCTGGACGAACCCACCGCGGGAGTCGACCCCCAGAGCCGCAACTCCATCCTGGAGAGCGTGCAGCGCCTGGCCGCCGAGGGGGTGGCCGTGCTCTACACCACCCACTACATGGAGGAGGCCGAGCGCCTCTGTGACAGGGTCGGCATCATCGACCTGGGCCAGATGAAGGCCGAGGGCACCCGCCGCGAGCTGGTCGACATGGTCGGCGAGAACGACCAGGTGCTGCTGCAGGTGGACGGTGACCTGGACCGCGTGCGGCAGGCGCTCGCCGACGCGCCGCAGGTGCGCCAGGTGTCCGGCGAGGGTTCCCGGATCGACCTCCTCGTGGAGGGGGCCAGGGCGGTGCTGCCGCGACTGTTCGAGGTCGTGGCGGGCACGGGCGCGGCGGTCCGCTCGGCGGAGGTGCGCGAACCCGACCTCGAGGCCGTCTTCCTGCACCTCACCGGCAAGGCGCTTCGGGACTGACAGGGACCGACGGGAACTGAGGGGAACGGAGGCCCACGGTGCGCGGAATGATCACCATACTCGTGAAGGACCTGCGGCAGCGGGCCAAGGACAGCACACTGATCGTCTTCGCGGTCGTGCTGCCGCTCGGCATGGCCTTCATCCTCAACGCGGTCCTCGGTGACGCGGGCCAGGAGTTCAAGGCCCGCTACGCCGTGGTCGACGCCGACCGCGCGGCCGGGAACACCGGCTTCGTCGGCCAGGTGCTGGAGCCCATGAGCACGTCGGGCGTCGTGACCCTGCGGCCGGTGGCCACCGTCGACGAGGCCCGCGCGCTGACGGAGCGGCGCGAGGTGGAGGCGACCTTCGTCGTCCCCGCGAACTTCTCCGCCGACGCGCGCGCCGGACGGCCCGCCACACTGGAGATCATCGGCAACGTCGGCGCCCCGGTCGCGGTCCAGGTCGCCCGGGAGGTCGCGCAGTCCTACGCCGCCGGGCTGCACTCGGTCCGGCTGGCCGTCGCCGTGGCCACCCCCCAGGGGACGGCCCCCGATGGCGAGCTGGCCGAGCGGGCCGGCGCGCTCCCCATGCCGGTCTCGCTGCGCGAGGACGCCTCCGCGCTGAAGCGCCAGCTGGACGTCACCACCTACTACTCGGCCGGCATGGCGATGTTCTTCCTGTTCTTCGCCGTGGTCTTCAGCGTCACCAGCATCTTCGACGAGCGCAGGGGCGGCACGCTGACCCGGATGCTGGCCGCGCCGATCTCCCGGCCCACGATCGTGATGGGCAAGCTGCTCAGCGGCGTCCTGGTCGGCATCGTGAGCATGACGATCCTGGTCGTGGTCACCACGCTCGTGATCGGAGCCCGCTGGGGCGACCCGCTCGGCGTGGCCGCGCTGGTGGTCTCGGGAGTGCTCGCCGCCACCGGGCTGATGACCGCGCTGGCCACCTTCGCCCGTACCGCCGAGCAGGCGTCGAACTGGCAGTCGGTGGTGGCGATGCTGCTCGGCATCTTCGGCGGGGTGTTCTTCCCCAGCGCGCAGCTCGGCGGGCTCAACGTGCTCGGCTACCTCACACCCCACAAGTGGTTCATGCAGGGCCTGGGCGACCTGGCCGGCGGGGGGTCGCTGCAGGCCGTGGCGATCCCGGTCGCCGCCCTGCTCGGCTTCGCCGTCCTGGGAGGCGCCCTGGCCCTGTTCCGCATCGGAAGGATGGTGCACGCGTGAAGGCCCTCGCCATAGCAATGGTCAACCTCCGCCGGGTCTTCAGCGAGCGCACCAACATCTTCTTCCTGATCGTGGCGCCGTTCCTGATGGTCTTCGTGCTCGGGCAGATGTTCGGCGGCAGCCAGCAGCTGACGCTGGGCGTGGTGAGCGGCTCCGGGCCGCTGTCGGAGCAGCTGGTCCAGGCCCTCGGCTCGGGCAAGCGCATCGTGGTCGAGCCGGTCGCCGACGAGGGCGCGCTGCGGACCGCGGTGGAGCGCGGCAGGCTGCGGACCGGCGTGATCGTCCCGGCCGACTACGACGCCAGGGTGCGCGACGGGGGACAGGTCGAGCTGCGCTACCTGACCCGCCAGGAGGACCCGGGCGCGGCCGAGATCGGCACCTGGATCCGCTCCGTCGTCCCCCAGCAGGCCGCGCTGCTGCGCGCCGCCCGCTTCGGGCAGCAGGAGGGGAGCGGGACCTTCGAGGAGAACCTCGCCAGGGCCGCCCGGGTGGACATCGGGACGGTCCAGGTGAACGTCACCACCACGGGCCGGAGCCTGTTCCCCGAGGGGTTCAACCCCTTCGGCGCCTCGGCGCCGCCCCTGATGCTGATGTTCACCTTCCTGACCTCGCTGACCGCCGCGATCGGCCTCATCGAGACCCGGCTGCTCGGCGTCGCGCGCCGGATGTACGCCAGCCCGGTCACGGCGCGCACCATCGTCACCGGCGAGGCCCTCGGCCGGTTGATCATCGCTCTCGCCCAGGCACTGCTGATCATGATCGGCTCGGCCGTGATCTTCGGGGTCGACTGGGGGGACCCGTTCGCCGCGGGTACCCTCGTGCTGGTCTTCTCCCTGGTCGGGAGCGGGGCCGCGATGCTGCTGGGATCGGCGTTCAAGACCCCCGGGGCGGCGATCTCCGTCGCCATGGTCCTCGGGCTGGGGCTCGCCGCGCTCGGCGGCTCCATGGTCGCCCTGGAGTCCTTCAGCCCCACCATGCAGACCATCGCCCATGTGACGCCGCACGCCTGGGCCTACGAGGCCTTCGCCGAACTGGTCAGGAACGGCGGCACCATCGTCGACATCCTGCCCCAGTTCGCCATCCTGAGCTGCTACGCCGCCGTCCTGTTCGCCCTAGGCGTCTGGCGCCTGCGTCGTGTCCTCACCCGGTAAAGCCAGACCTTTGGAGATGACATGCGTTTCCTGCCAGAGCGGGAGAACATCACGGCCGCGGTTCTCGGCCTGGGATACGTCGGGTCGTGCGTGGCCGCGGTCCTGGCCGACCGGGGCGTGAACGTGATCGGGGTCGACACCGACCCCGTGCTCGTCGAGGAGCTGAACGCCGGGCACTGCCGGTTCAGCGAGGCCGGCCTGCCCGAGCTGGTGGCCCGCCACGCGGGCGGCCGGCTGCGCGTCACCACGAGCTACGAGAGCGTCTCCGAGGCGGACGTGGTGATCGTCGCGGTCGGCACGCCCACCGGCGAGCGCGGCGTCATGAAGGAGAGCCAGCTCCGCGGCGCCTGCGAGGAGCTCGGCAGGCACATCCGGCCCGGCCAGCTGCTGGTCTTCAAGAGCACCGTCCCGCCGGGGGTGACCCGCTCCCTGGCGCTGCCGCTGCTGGAGCGCGGCGGCCTGGTCTGCGGCGAGGACTTCGGGCTCGCCTTCTGCCCCGAACGCCTCTCCGAGGGCACCGCCCTGCGCGAGCTGCGCAGCTTCCCCATCGTCGTCGGCGGCTGGTGCGCCGACTCCTCGGCCGCGGCGGTGGAGTTCTGGCGCCGGGCGATCGGCGTCGAGGTGATCCCGGTGGCCTCCCTGGAGGCGGCCGAGATGGTCAAGCTCGCCGACAACTGGTGGATCGACCACAACATCGCCCTGGCCAACGAGCTGGCCCGGGTCTGCGCGGCGCTGGACGTCGACGTCCTCGACATCATCTCCGCGGCCAACTCCATCCCCAAAGGCAACGGCAACGTCAACATCCTGCTGCCGAGCGTGGGCGTGGGCGGCTCCTGCCTGACCAAGGACCCCTGGATGGTCTGGCGCTCCGCCCGCGAGCGCGGCATCGACCTGCTGACGATCCCCGCGGCCCGCGAGGTCAACGACTCCATGCCGCACTACACCCGCGACCTCATCGTGGAGGAGCTGGCCCGGATGGGCCGCTCCCCGGCGGGCGCGAAGGTGACGGTCCTGGGGCTGGCCTTCAAGAACAACACCGGCGACCTGCGCGAGACGCCGGTCAGGCCGGTCGTGGAGGAACTGCTCAAGGCCGGCGCGAAGGTCACCCTGTACGACCCGCTGGTCGACGCCGACGAGGCCGAGAAGCTCTTCGGGCTTCCGCAGGCCGCCTCGCTGGAGGAGGCGGTGCGCGGCGCCGACTGCCTGGCCGTCCTCGCCTGGCACCGGGAGTTCCACGACATCGACTTCGCCGCGCTCCGCGAGCAGGTCGCCCCGGGGTGCGCGGTCGTCGACGGCCGCGCCTACTACCCGCGCGAGACCATAGACCTGCTGCGCGAGTCCGGGTACGCCTACCGCGGGATCGGGAGGTAGGGGACATGGCGAGCAACACCGCGAAGGTGGTCGTCACCGGTGGTCTCGGCTTCCTCGGCAGCCACCTCGCCGAGGCCCTGGTCCGGCGCGGGGACGAGGTCACGGTCTTCGACGGCGGGCCGCCCCCGTCCGGCCGGGACGACGGGCCCGCGCCGCGGTACGTCGGCGGCGACATCAGGGACCCCGAGGCGCTCGCCGGCGTGATCACCGGCGACGTCGACACCGTCTACCACCTGGCGGCCGTCGTCGGCGTCGACCGGTACATCGACCGTCCCCTCGACGTCATCGACATCAACCTCATGGGCACGAAGAACGTGCTGGAGCTCACCGAGCGGGCCGGCGCCCGGCTGGTGCTGGCCAGCACCAGCGAGGTGTTCGGCAAGAACCCGGCCGTGCCGTGGGCCGAGGACGACGACCGCGTCCTCGGCAGCACCGCCACCGACCGGTGGAGCTACTCCTCCAGCAAGGCGCTGGCCGAGCACCTGACGTTCGCCTACATGCGCCAGCGCGGGCTCGACGCCACCATCGTGCGCTACTTCAACGTCTACGGGCCCCGCCAGCGGCCGGGCTTCGTGGTCAGCCGCAGCATCCACCGCGCCCTGCGCGGCCTGCCGCCGGTCCTGTACGACGACGGCGGGCAGACGCGCTGCTTCACCTTCGTCGACGACGCGATCGCCGCCACCGTCGAGGCGGGCACCGCCGCCGTGGCGCTGGGGGAGTGCTTCAACATCGGCAGCTCGGTCGAGACGTCCGTCCGCGAGCTCATCGAGCTCGTGGTGGAGCTGACGGACGGGGACAAGGCGGTCCCGGTGGACCCGCGCGACGGCTTCGGCTCCGCCTACCAGGACCTGTCGCGCCGCGTCCCCGACACCTCCAAGGCGCTCGCCGTGCTCGGCTGGCGCAGCACCACCGACCTGCGGGACGGCCTGTCCAGGACGATCGAGTGGGCGCGGGCCAACCCCTGGTGGCTGGAACAGCCCGACAGCGGCTCGGCCACCTGACGGCCCGGCGGGACCGGACGGCCGTCCGGTCCCGTCAGGCGCAGGCCTCGTGCGTGGCGGCCACGACCGCGTCCACCGCGTCGTCGTCCAGGTGGGGGCCCATCGGCAGGCTCAGAACCTCGTCGGCGAGCCGTTCGGCCAGCGGCAGCGATCCGGGCGGGTACCCCTGCCCGGCGTAGGCGGGGGAGCGGTGCACCGCGACCGGGTAGTGGACCAGCGTGCCGATCCCCGCGGCGGCCAGCCGCTCCTGGAGCTCCCGCCGGCGCGCGGTGCGCACGACGAACAGGTGCCAGACCGGCTCGGCCCACGGCGCGGGCACGGGCAGGACCAGGTCGCCCGCGCCCTTGAGCCCGTCCAGGTAGCGCGCGGCCACGGCCCGGCGGCGCTCGTTCCACTCGTCCAGCCGCGCGAGCTTGACCCGCAGCACGGCGGCCTGCATCTCGTCCAGCCGGGAGTTGGCCGCCACGACCTCGTGCACGTACTTCTCGCGGGAGCCGACGTTGCGCAGCAGCCGCAGCCGCGCGGCCAGCTCGGCGTCGTCCGTCACCACGGCGCCGCCGTCGCCGAGGGCGCCGAGGTTCTTGCCGGGGTAGAAGCTGAACGCGGACGTGGAGCGCGACCCGATCCGGCGGCCGTGCTCGCGGGCGCCGTGGGCCTGGGCGGCGTCCTGCAGGATCCGCAGGCCGTGCCGGGCCGCGACGTCCTCGACGGCCCGCAGGTCGACGGGGTGGCCGTACAGGTGCACCGGCATGATCACCTTGGTGCGGGGCGTGACGGCCGCCTCGATCCGCGCGGGGTCGAGGGTGCAGGTCCGCTCGTCCGGCTCCACCGGCACCGGCCGCGCGCCGCTCCTGGAGACCGCCACCCAGCTCGCGAAGAACGTGTGCGAGGGGACGATCACCTCGTCCCCGGGGCCGACGCCCATCGCGCGCAGGGACAGCTCCAGCGCGTCACAGCCGCTGCCCACCGCCACGCAGTGCGCGTTGCCGCACCAGGCCGCGAACTCCGCCTCGAACGCCTCCAGCTCGGGACCCATCAGGTACCAGCCCGAGCTCAGCACCCGCTGCAGGGCCGCGTCGATCTCGGCGCGCAGCTCCCCGTACGGGGCCCGCAGGTCCAGGAAGGGGACGCTCACCTCACGCTCCGCGCGTCCCGCAGGAACTCGTCGTAGTCGCGGTAGTAGTCGGACTCGTCGTAGGTCTCGGAGACCAGCCACAGGCCGACCGTCCCGGGCGCGAACTCGACCATGTCCCGCCAGACCATCGGGGTCATGTACAGCCCGCGCCGCGGGTGGTCGAGCACGAAGGTGCGCCTGTTGAAACCGTCGTCCACGTCGACCTTGAAGCTTCCGTGCACCGCTATGATCAGCTGCCGCAGGCGGCGGTGGCCGTGCCCGCCGCGCCGGGTCTCCGGCGGCATGCCGAACATGTAGTAGGCCCGCTTCACGTCGAAGTCGATCTCCTTGCCGGACTCGACCACGCACAGGCTGCCCCGCGGGTCGACGATCTCCGGGAGCTCGACGATGCGGCACGGTTCGACCCTGCCGACCATGACGTCCCCGCCGCCGTTCACAGAAGAACTCATCGGGCTGCCACCCTCCCTCGGACGAGGGGTCGCTCCGCCCCGTTCCGTCTCGCCAGCGGGACAAACGCTATTTTCAGAAAACCCGGCGGTCAAGCGATTCCCGGCGCCTCGGATCCGTACCGGAAGAACGAATGCAATGGACTAACGGGATTTATATAATTACTCTCCGGCGAAGGCCGTGCGATCCAAAGACCGGAGGGTCGGAACATGACCAGCCTCCCCCAGATATCACATTCTCTGCGCCGGGAGAATAATGAGTTCAGAACCCGCCTGACGAAATCGGCCATGGCCAGGGACAGTGCCGTCCTTCCGCTCGCCGAGTTCAGGGAGTGGTTCGCCGAGCGCCACCGCGCGGAGCGCGCCGAGGTCACCAGGATCCCCTTCGCGGACCTGGACGGCTGGAGCTTCGCGCCGGGCAGCGGCAACCTGGTCCACCGCAGCGGGCGGTTCTTCTCCGTGGAGGGGCTGCGGGTCAGCACCCGCTCCGATCCGGCGGCGAGCTGGTCGCAGCCGATCATCAACCAGTCCGAGATCGGCATCCTCGGCATCCTCGCCAAGGAGATCGACGGCGTCGTCCACTTCCTCATGCAGGCCAAGATGGAGCCGGGCAACATCAACTCCGTGCAGCTGTCGCCCACCGTGCAGGCCACGCACAGCAACTACGTCGGCGTGCACCGCGGCGCGGGCGTGCCCTACCTGGAGTACTTCACCCGGCCCCGGCCCGGCGGCGTGCTCGTCGACGTGCTGCAGTCCGAGCACGGGTCGTGGTTCTGGTGCAAGCGCAACCGCAACATGGTCGTCGAGGTGACCGAGGACGTCGAGGTCCGCGACGGCTTCTGCTGGCTCACCATCGGCCAGCTCCAGGAGCTCCTGCGCGTCGACAACCTCGTCAACATGGACTCCCGCACCGTGCTGGCGTGCGTCCCGTTCGACGGCACGGTCCTGGGCGGCGACGAGGAGGACGACTTCTGCGGGGCGCTGCGCCGCTCGGTGGTCGGCGGCGGGGCCGCCCTGCACACCACCTCCGGCCTGCTGAGCTGGTTCACCGCGGCCAGGAGCACCAAGCTGGTCGACCGCTGGTGCATCAACCTGGAGCAGGTCACCCACTGGAAGCGCTCCCGCGACGAGATCGCCCACGAGGAGGGCAAGTACTTCACGGTCGCCGCGGTCGCGGTGAGCGGGGCCGGCCGGGAGGTCGGCTCGTGGAGCCAGCCCCTGTTCGTGCCGGTCGGCCAGGGAGTGGTCGCCTTCGTCGTCAAACGCATCCACGGCGTGCTGCACGTGCTGGTCCACGCCCGGATGGAGGGCGGCCTGCCGGACATGGTCGAGCTGGCGGCCACCCTGCAGTGCGCGCCCGAGAGCTACGAGGGCGTGCCCGCCGGGCGGCGCCCGCGTTTCATGGAGTACGTGCTGAACGCCGACCCGTCCCGGATCCGCTTCGAGGCGATGCTGTCGGAGGAGGGAGGACGCTTCATGGGCGCGGTCATCAGGTACCTGGTGATCGAGGCCGAGGACGACTTCCCCGTCGAGGTGCCCGAGGACTACGCCTGGGTCACCGTCGGCCAGCTGTCCGGGCTGCTGCGGCACAGCTACTACATCAACGTCCAGGCCCGCACCCTGGTCGCCTGCCTGCAGGGCCTGTGGGGAGGAGAGCGTTGACGGTCCCACCGGTGCGCATGGGCGTGCTCTCGTGCGCGGACATCGCCTGGCGGCGGATGCTGCCCGCGATGACCGCCACCCCGGACGTGCTGCCGGTGGCGGTCGCCAGCCGCGAGACGGCCAAGGCCGAGACCTTCGCGCGGCGCTTCGGCTGCGACGCCGTCACCGGGTACGCGGCACTCCTGGAGCGCCCCGACGTGGAGGCGGTGTACATCCCGCTGCCCACCGGGCTGCGCGCCGAGTGGGTCGGCCGCGCGCTGCGGGCCGGCAAGCACGTGCTGGCCGAGAAACCCCTGGCCGTCAGCCGCGAGGAGGCCGGGGGACTGCTGTCCCTGGCCGAGCGGAGCGGGCTGCTGCTGGTGGAGAACCTCGTCTTCCCCCACCACTCCCAGCACGAGGAGGTGCGGCGGCTGCTCGGCGAGGGGGCCATCGGCGAGCTGCGCTCCTTCGCCGGCGACTTCGGCATCCCGCCGCGCGACCCCGGCGACTTCCGCTACCGCCCGCAGCTCGGTGGCGGGGCCCTGTTCGAGGTCGGCGTCTACCCGATCCGCGCCGCCCAGCTCTTCCTGGGCGGCGACCTGGAGGTCTGCGGCGCGTTCCTGCGCTACGACGCCGCCACCGGGGTGGACGTCGACGGCGGCGCGCTGCTCTGCTCGCCCGGAGGCGTCAGCGCGCAGATCAGGTTCGGGTTCGAGCACTCCTACCGCAGCTCGTACTCGCTGTGGGGGTCGCTCGGGTCGCTCTTCCTGGACCGCGCCTACACCTCGCCAGACTCGATGCGCCCGGTCGTGCGCCTGGAGCGGCAGGACCACGTCGAGGAGCGGACGCTTCCCGCCGACCGCCAGTTCGTCAACATCCTGGAGTCGTTCGCGCGCTCGGTCAGGCAGGGCGGCGACCAGACCGCCCACACCGGCCAGGCCCTGGCGCAGGCCGGGCTCGTCGACGAGATCCGCCGGCGGGCACGGCGGATAACGATATGACAATGAAATGCCGGGAAAGTGGCGGCCGGGGACGCCACGGTATCCTGAACAAACGCTCCCGGCTTCCTTTCTTCGGCATGCCCGAAGCGAATCTCCGTACGATTTTCAGTTGATTCACCCCTCCCGTGCACATCGAATCGAGGAGCCGAGTATGTCTTCCCAGTCGCGCTGCCGTGTCTGCGCCGGTCCCCTTGCCGAATTCTTCGACTTCGGGCGCCAGCCCCTCTCCGACGCGTTCGTCCGTCCCGAGGATTTCGCGGACGAATTCTTCGTGCGGCTCGCCGTCGGGATATGCGAGTCCTGCACGATGGTGCAGCTCATGGAGGAGATCCCCCGGGACCGCATGTTCCACGAGGACTACCCGTACGTGTCGTCGGGCTCGGCGGTCATGCGCGAGCACTTCGAGAAGCTCGCGCGGCGCCTGCTCGCCACCGAGCTGACCGGCGACGACCCGTTCGTCGTCGAGCTCGGCTGCAACGACGGGGTGATGCTCAAGGCGATCGCCGAGGCCGGGGTCCGGCACCTGGGCGTGGAGCCGTCCGGCGGGGTGGCCGCGATGGCCCACGCCAAGGGCATCCGGGTGCGCACGTCCTTCTTCGAGGAGGAGACCGCCCGCGACATCCTCGCCACCGACGGGCGGGCGGACGTCATCTACGCCGCCAACACCCTCTGCCACATCCCGTACATGGAGTCCATCCTGCGCGGGGTGACCGCGTTGCTGGCCCCGACCGGCGTCTTCGTCTTCGAGGACCCGTACTTCTCCGAGATCGTCGAGCGCACCTCCTTCGACCAGATCTACGACGAGCACTTCTACTTCTTCACCGTCCGCTCGGTCCAGGCCATGGCCGCCCGCTTCGACCTGGAGCTCGTCGACGTCGAGAGGCTCCCGGTGCACGGCGGCGAGGTCCGCTACACGCTGGCCCACGCCGGCGCGAGGACCCCGTCCGAGGCCGTGGCCGAGCTGCTGGAGGACGAGAACAAGCGCAACCTCGCGGCCATGCCCACGCTCAAGGGCTTCGCCCGCAACGTCGAGCGGATCCGCGACGACCTCACCGCCCTGCTGCGCGACCTGCGCAACGACGGCAAGCGGGTCGTGGGCTACGGGGCGACCGCGAAGAGCGCCACCGTGACCAACTACTGCGGCATCGGCCCGGACCTGGTCCCGTTCATCTGCGACACCACCGTCGCCAAGCAGGGCAGGCTCACCCCGGGCTCGCACATCCCGGTGCGGGAGCCGGCCGCGTTCGCCGACCCCTACCCCGACTACGCGCTGCTGTTCGCCTGGAACCACGCCGAGGAGATCATGGCCAAGGAGCGCGCCTTCCGCGAGGCGGGCGGCAGGTGGATCCTGTACGTGCCCGAGGTGCACGTCGTCTGATCCCGCGGGCCGCCCCCCGGTCCCGGCCTCCGGCCTACCGCGCCGCCCGGCTCACCGCACCGCCGCGGTGCCGGGCGGTGAGTCGTTCCAGTTCGGGGACGATCTGGTTGGGGCCGGGGGTGGCGAGGGTCTCCTGGCGGAGCCGCTGGGCGGCCTGGGTGAAGGAGGGTTCGTTCAGCAGGCGCAGGAGGTGTTCGCGGACGCGGGGTCCGGTGGCCTGGCTGCTGTGCAGGGTGAGGCCGGCGCCCTGTTGTGCGAGGAGTTCGCCCTTGAGGGGGGCGTCGAACATGTCGGCGAGGATGAGCTGGGGGACGGCGTTGACGACGCTGGTGGAGAAGGAGCCCCCGCCGCCGTGGTGGATCATCACCGAGCAGGTGGGGGTCAGGGCGTGCAGGGGGACGAAGGAGACCAGCCGGACGTTGTCGGGGACGTGGCGCAGCTCGCCCTGCTGCTTCTGCGGAAGGGTCGCGACGAGTTCGATGTCGAGGTCGGCCAGGTGGGTGAGGATGTCCTGCACGTCGACCGAGTAGCCGTCCAGGCGTTCGGTGGCCGAGGTGCCCAGCGTCAGGCAGACCCGGGGTTTCGCCGGGGGGACGTGCAGCCAGGGGGGGACGACCGCCACACCGTTGTAGGGGATGTAGCGCAGCGGCACGTACGTCAACGGCAGGTCCAGCCGTAGCGAGCCGGGCGTGTAGTCGATCGTGAACTGCCCGGTCGTCATGTCCTCGGAGAACGGCACCCCGAAGCGTTCGGCGCGCGCCCCCAGCCATTCGGCGAGCACGTCCCGCCGGGCGCCGGGCGGCTGCTGCGCCATGACGCGCAGGTAGTGGCCGCGCATCCGGGCCGTCAGGTCGAGTCCCCACATGAAGCGGGCGTGCGCGGCCCCGCACGCCTTGGCCGCGATCGACCCCGCGTAGGTCAGCGGCTCCCAGATCACCAGGTCCGGCTCCCACTGACGGCAGTACTCGGTCAGTCCCGCGATCATCGGGTCGTTCACCACCCGCCACCACCACGGAACCACCCCGTCGTAGCCCCATCTCAGGTGCTCCCAGGTGAGCACCTCGGGCCGGTCCTCGGCCATGTCGAAGGCCGGGGCGTCGGGCTTCATCCTCCGCATGACCTGGGTCATGCGCCGCAGCTCGTGGTCCGTGCCGACGGGGACGGCGGTCAGGCCCGCGCCGGTGATGACGTCGGTCAGCTCCGGCTGACTGGCCACCCGCACCTCGTGGCCCGCGTTGCGCAGCGCCCACGCCAGCGGCACCATCCCCAGGAAATGACTCTTCTCCGCGTGCGACGTGAACAGGACCCGCATGGTCTTTCCTTCCTGTGGCCGAGCCGCTCAGCTCACGGCACGGCCGCGGTGTTCGGCGGTGAGCCTCTCCAGTTCGGGGACGATCTGGTTGGGGCCGGGGGTGGCGAGGGTCTCCTGGCGGAGCCGCTGGGCGGCCTGGGTGAAGGAGGGTTCGTTCAGCAGGCGCAGGAGGTGTTCGCGGACGCGGGGTCCGGTGGCCTGGCTGCTGTGCAGGGTGAGGCCGGCGCCCTGTTGTGCGAGGAGTTCGCCCTTGAGGGGGGCGTCGAACATGTCGGCGAGGATGAGCTGGGGGACGGCGTTGACGACGCTGGTGGAGAAGGAGCCCCCGCCGCCGTGGTGGATCATCACCGAGCACGTCGGGGCGAGGACGTGCAGGGGGACGAAGGAGACCAGCCGGACGTTGTCGGGGACGTGGCTCAGCTCGGCCTGCTGCTTCTCCGGCAGCGTGGCCACCACCTCGATGTCGAGGTCGGCCAGACTGGTCAGGATGTCCTGCACCGGCACGGAGTAGCCGTCCAGGCGTTCGGTGGCCGAGGTGCCCAGCGTCAGGCAGACCCGGGGTTTCGCCGGGGGGACGTGCAGCCAGGGCGGGACGACCGCCACACCGTTGTAGGGGATGTAGCGCAGCGGCACGTACGTCAGCGGCAGGTCCAGCCGTAGCGAGCCGGGCGTGTAGTCGATCGTGAAGTGCCCGGTCGTCATGTCCTCGGAGAACGGCACCCCGAAACCCCTGGAGTGCACCCCCATCCACTGGCCGAGCGCGTCGGTGGCGACACCCGCCTCCTGCCGGGCGCGCAGGTAGTGGCCGCGCATCCGGGCCGTCAGGTCGAGTCCCCACATGAAGCGGGCGTGCGCGGCCCCGCACGCCTTGGCCGCGATCGACCCCGCGTAGGTCAGCGGCTCCCAGATCACCAGGTCCGGCTCCCACTGACGGCAGTACTCGGTCAGCTCCGCGATCATCGGGTCGTTCACCACCCGGCACCACCACAGGACGTGCCCCTGGTAGCCGGTCTTGATCTGCTGCCAGGTGAGCATCTCGGGGCGGTCCTCCGCCATGTCGAAATCCTTCTCCTGACCGGTGTCCTTGGCGAGCTGCAGGAGCCTGCCGAGGCCGTGGTTCTTACCGACCGGGACGGCGGTCAGGCCCGCGCCGGTGATGACGTCGGTCAGCTCCGGCTGACTGGCCACCCGCACCTCGTGACCGGCGTTGCGCAGCGCCCACGCCAGCGGCACCATCCCCAGGAAATGGCTCTTCTCGGCGTACGACGTGAACAGGACCCGCATGGTCTTTCCTTCCTGTGGCCGCGCCGCTCAGCTCACGGCACGGCCGCGGTGTTCGGCGGTGAGCCTCTCCAGCTCTCCGACGAGCTCGTTGGGGGTGGGCATGGCCTCCATCTCCGCGCGCAGCCTTCCCGCGGCCTCGGCGAAGGAGGGCTCGCCCAGCAGGCGCAGCAGGTGCTCGCGCACCCGCGGGCCACTGGCGTCACGGCCGTGCAGGACCAGTCCGGCGCCCCGCGCGGCGAGGTTCTCCGCGAGCACCGGCTCGTCGAACAGCTTCGGGGCCATGAGCTGCGGCACGCCGTGGGAGGCCACCGTGAACACCGTGCCCGGACCGCCGTGGTCGATCACGGCCGAGCAGGTGGGTGCCAGGGCGTGCAGGGGGACGAAGGAGACCAGGCGGACGTTGCCGGGGACGTTCTCCAGCTCGGCCTGCTGCTTCTCCGGCAGCGTGGCCACCACCTCGACGTCGAGGTCGGCCAGGTGGGTGAGGATGTCCTGCACGTCGACCGAGTAGCCGTCCAGGCGTTCGGTGGCCGAGGTGCCCAGCGTCAGGCAGACGCGGGGCTTGACGGGGGGGACGTGCAGCCAGGGCGGGACGACCGCGGTGCCGTTGTAGGGGATGTAGCGCAGCGGCACGTAGGGGAGCGGCACGTCCAGCCTCAGCGAGGCCGGTGTGTGGTCGATCGTGAACTGCCCGGTCGTCATGTCCTCGGAGAAGGCGACGCCGACCTTGGCGCCGCGCGCCCCGAGCCACTCGGCCATGGCGTCGCGCTCGTGCGGGGCCTGCTCCCGGCGGACCCGCAGGTAGTGGCCGCGCATCCGGGCGAACAGGTCCAGGCTCCACATCATGCGGGCGTGCGCGGCTCCGCACGCCTTGGCCGCGATCGCCCCCGCGTAGGTGGCCGGCTCCCAGATCACCAGGTCGGGCCTCCAGTGCCGGCAGAACGCGGTCAGCTCCCCGATCATGGGGTCGTTCACCACCCGCCACCACCACGGCACCAGCTCGTCGTGGTAGCCCCGGCGCAGGTACTCCCAGGTCAGCCTCTCCGGCCGGTCCTCCGCCATGTCGAACGGCGGCGGGGCGTCCGGATCGAGGCTGTCGCCGTGCGTGAGCAACTGCTGCAGCATGTGGTCCGCGCCGACCGGCACGGCGGTCAGGCCCGCGCCGGTGATGACGCCGGTCAGCTCCGGCTGGCTGGCCACCCGCACCTCGTGACCGGCGTTGCGCAGCGCCCACGCCAGCGGCACCATCCCCAGGAAATGGGTCCTCTCGGCGTGGCTGACGAACAGCACCCGCATGGAACGACCCCCGCCGCGCTCCGTCACAGGGCCGCCAGCACCTTGAGCAGCGACTCGACCACCATCGCCTGGTCGCTCTCGGTCAGCGACGGGTACATCGGCAGCGAGAAGATCTCCTTGGCCGCCGCCTCGGTGACGGGCAGGCTCCCGGTGCGGTACCCGAGCTTCGCGAACCCCGACATCGTGTGCACCGGCCACGGGTAGCTGATGTTGAGCGACACGCCGTAGGCCTTGAGCGCCTCGATGATGTCGTCCCGCCGCGGGTGGCGGACCACGTAGACGTAGTAGGAGTGCTCGTTGCCGGGGGCGACCGCGGGCACGACGACGTCGGTGCCGGCCAGCGCCTCGGCGTAGCGCGCGGCCACGGCCCTGCGGGCCGCGACGTAGCCGTCCAGCCGGGTCAGCTTGCGGCGCAGGATCTCGGCGTGCACCTCGTCCAGCCGGCTGTTGTGTCCCGGCGTCCGCTCGACGTAGTAGCGCTCCTTCATGCCGTAGTAGCGCAGCTGCCGCAGCGCCGCGTCCACCTGCGGGTCCGAGGTGATCGTCGCCCCGCCGTCGCCGTACGTCCCCAGCACCTTGGTGGGGTAGAAGGAGAACGCGGCGGCCTGGCCCATCGAGCCCGCGATCCGGCCGTGATGGCGGGCCGCGTGCGCCTGAGCGCAGTCCTCCAGGATCACCAGGTCGTGCCGGCCGGCGATCTCCCGCAGCGGCTCCATGTCGACGCACTGGCCGTACAGGTGCACCGGCAGCAGGCAGCGGGTGCGCTCGGTGATCGCCGCCTCCACCTGCCCGACGTCCATGAGGTAGGTGTCCTCGTGCACGTCGACGAAGACGGGGGTGGCGCCGGTGGCGTCGATGGCCACGACCGTGGGCGCCGCCGTGTTCGACACGGTGATCACCTCGTCGCCCGGCCCGACGCCCAGCGCCTGCAGGGCCAGCACGATCGCGTTCGTCCCGTTGTCCACGCCCACGCAGTGGGAGACGCCGTGATAGGCGGCGAAGTCCGCCTCGAAGTCCCGCACGGCACGGCCGAGCACGAGCTGGCCCGAGCGGAACACGGTGTCGACCGCGTCGAGGATGTCCTCCCGCTCGTTCTCGTACTCCTGCAGATAGTCCCAGACGTAAAGGGGCCTGGCCATACATCACCTCCGGATGGGAAGCCACTTCGGCTCAGTGGGCGAGTTCCCCGCGGAGGTACTGCTCGCGGCAGGCACCACGGCGGATCTTCCCACTGGTCGTCCGCGGCAGGGTGCCGCGCCGTACGAGGACGAGGTCGTGCGCGGTCAGGCCGTGACTTCGGGTGATCTCCTGGCGCAGGCCGCGCAGGAGCACCTCCCGTTCGGTCCCGTCGGCCGCCAGGAGCGCGGGATCGGCCTCGACGAGGACGACGAGCCGTTCCTCGCCGTCGATCTCGGCGGAGAACGCGGCCACCGACCCCTCGGAGACGACCTCGGAGGCGGCGTCCCGCGCGGCCTGCACGGTCGCCTCGATGTCGTCGGGGTAGTGGTTCCGGCCACGAATGATGATCATGTCCTTGGCCCTGCCGACCACGTGCACGCGCCCGTCCAGCAGGAACCCGAGGTCGCCCGTGCGCAGCCAGGGGCCGGGGAGCAGGTCGCCGTCCGCCTCGACCAGGTGCTTGGCGAAGACGGCGGCCGAGCGGTCGGGCCGGTTCCAGTAACCGTCGGCCACGTTGGGCCCGCTCACCCAGATCTCGCCGACCCGGCCGTCCGGCAGCGCGCTCGTGTCCTCCCGGTGCCGGATCCGCACCGACACCCCCAGGCTCGGCGCCCCGCAGGAGACGATGCGCACGGTGTCCGGGCTGCCGGGCGGGAGCTCGCGGGCCACGCCGGCGGCCAGGGCCTCGCGGTCGAAGCACCGGTCGGTCATGCCCTCGCCCACCGGCGGGGCGCTGACCGGAAGGGTCGCCTCGGCCAGGCCGTAGCAGGGGGACGGGGCGGTGGGCGACAGGCCGCCGACCGCGAACGCCGAGGTGAACGCCTCGGTGGACTCGGCGTACACCGGCTCCGCGGCGATCGTCAGCAGCCGCAGCGAACTCAGGTCGAGCTCGCTCCTGCGCTCCCCGGTCACCCTGCGCACGCACTGCACCAGGCTGGAGCTCGGCGTGATGCTCCAGTCGGCCCGGTAGTCGGAGATCATGCGCAGCCAGCGGTAGGGGTCCTGCACGAAGGCCATCGGGCTGAGGTTGACCGAGTGCGCGCCCGCGCCCAGCGGGTTGGTGATCCCGCAGACGAGACCGAAGTCGTGGAAGAACGGCACCCACGAGGCGATCACCGACGACGGCCAGTGCGCCCTGATCTGGTGGTTGGTGACGGACAGGTTCAGGTGCGTGACGCGGACGCCCGCCGGGGCGCCGGTCGAGCCCGAGGTGTACTGCAGGTACGCCACGTCGCCCGGCGCCATGCGCGGCCTGCGCCAGTTCCCGGCCTCGTCCGCGGGGACCTCGTCGACGCAGAGCAGATCGGCGGGCACGCCACCCGCGTCGTCAGTGCCGCCGGTGCCGTCGGTGCCGCCGGTGCCCCGCATCCCGTCCAGCAGCCGCTGGACGGAGGGGCGCACCGCGGAGGTGGTGAGCACACACCGCGGCGCGCAGTCCCCCATCACCGACAGCAGCCGTTCGTTGCTGCGCAGCGCCTCGGGCGCGTACAGCGGAACCGCGACGAGGCCCGCGTACAGGCAGGCGAGGAAGGCCACGACGTAGCCGGGCTCGTGCGGGCAGAGCACCGCCACCCGGTCGCCCGGCTCGCACCGCCGTTGCAGGACCGCAGCGACCGCACGGACCCGCTCGTCCAGCTCGGCGTAGCTCATCGTCCGGTCGCTCTTCTCCCGGCGGCCGGTGTCCCGGCGCATCCCGTACTCCACGAAGGTGATCGCGGGGGAGGAGCCGGCGGTCCGGGCGTGCAGGCGGACGCTGTCGGGAAGGTAGCGGAGGCGGAGGTGTTCCGATCCCCGGACGGTGGTGACGGCGGTCTCGATGACGTCCTCGGAAGGATCGCCGTGATCGGGGCTCAAGCTGTCTTCTCCGTCCGGTGAGGGCCCTGTGGGGCCCGGGGGGATCAGGCGGACTGGGGCAGGGCGTCCGACCGGGCGGCGGACTCCCTGGCCTCCAGGGCCGCCAGCGCCGCCCGGTCCAGGTTGGAGACCATCCAGACGAGCAGGTCCTGCTCGGTGCTCTCCGCGGCCTCCTGCCAGCGCTTCTTCTGCTCGGCGATGACGTTCATCTGGATGTGGGTGACCTCGTCGGCGACCCCGCCGTTGCGCTCCGCCTTGATGCGCCGGCGCAGCTCGTTACGGGACCAGGAGCCCTTCTCCGCGCGGTTGAGCCAGATCTCCTGGTCCGGCTCGGGCAGGCTGGCCACCTCCGCGTGGTGCTGGAAGCTCAGCTTCTCCCGGCGCCGGGACAGGCTGAACTGCCGGGCCACCCACGCGTAGTTCCGCAGGGTCTGGTAGTCCAGCGAGGTCTCGGCGATCGCCCGCTTGTAACGGTCGGGGTACTGCGCCTGGCCGTAGATCAGCCAGTCGCCCAGCCACCAGGCGGACGAGTCGGAGATGATGAAGATCTGCCGGCCCAGACGGCTCCAGGCGGTCAGGGACATGTTCGGTGGGAGGGAGAGGGCGGTTCTCCTGGTCATGCCCGGTGCGTCCAGTGCCATTCGCGCGTTGTGGGCGGGTCTGGTCTGTCCGTGATGTGTGGTCGCAAGACTCGGGTAACCGTTCACGTCTGTCGTCACGTCTGTCACACCCTTTCGCCTCGACGGATCCGTCGATGGCTGAGAGTTTGCCCTAGAGGCCACGGGAGAGTTCTAGACGAGATCTAGACGGCGTGCGGGGAGGGGGACGGGCGCCAGGTCAACGCCGTTCTTCCCGCTCATCGGTACCGTGCCGTGCCCCGTCGCTATCCCTGGCCGTCGGCGCGGCGGGGGAGCCGCTCGATGACGAAGTCCGCCAGGTCGTCGAAGTTCCTGCCGCCGAAACCGGCCATGTCATCCAGGAGAGGGACGCCGTAGGCGTCCTCGAGGGCGAGGATCAGGAGGATGATGGAGAAGGAGTCGAGGTTGCCCAGATCGCTGGGTTCGGTGATCTCCCCCAGGTCGGTCAGCTCGGGGATGGCGAGCTCGTTGGAGCTGAACAACACGATCTTCAGCGCCTCGCGCTCGATCCGCTCGCGTACTTCCTTCTTCTGGTCGGAAACGAACATCTCGGTCAACTGTTCTCTCCTGACGGCGTCTCGGTGGAATCGGTGGACGCCGCGTTCCGGCGTTCGAGCGGGGTCTGTACGAGCTTATTGAGGAGATCGGCGCCGTGCTCCTCCCAGAACTCGCGGTAGACGGCGTAGATATGCACGTCCCGCAGCTCGCCCCGGTCGTAAAGATGCTCGGGAAGAGTCGCCTCTTTGTGATCGGTGTCGAAGGTCGTGTGCAGAATCTGGAAATCCGGCTCGGCGGTCCAGAAATATATCTTCCTGACGTTCCACATCGCGAAGGCGTAGTTGATCGTCAGGAGCATGACCTCGGCGCCGACGCCGGTGCCCGCGGCGGTGGGGTCGGTGTAGAAGCTCGCCCGCACGTGCCGGCCCGACAGGTCCAGGTGGTGGAAGGAGACGTACCCCACGACCTGGTCGGTGTCCTGGCGCTCCACGGTGAACTGCGCGGACACCTCCTTGGTGTACAGCGCCGCGAACACCTCGGCCGAGGGCAGGTCGTTCAGCCCGGCCTTGAGGAGAAGATCGTGCGCGGTGACGCCCTCCGGCGGGTTGGCGTGGCGCAGCAGCGTCCTTCTGGTCTTGGTGTGGGGAAAGAGCACGTTCTTCCACCTTCAACTCGGCGTCGCGGCTGAATGGGATTACCTGGAGGATTATTCGAGCCGGCCGGGCGGTCGTCGTCCGCGATCTGAAAGCGGTGGCCCCGTCTCGCCAGCGGGACAGATGCTAGTTCCGGGTGATCGGTGGGTCAAGCTATTCTCCGGCGGTTCCGATGTCCATGCGAATGGCCTTTTTCGAGGGTGTGGATAATTTGACGGTTGATTTCTTCGGCCGCGCGCGGAAAAGTCGTTTGCGGTGCATGCGAAGGCAGTGGGCCGACGTGCGAACGAGGGGAAGCGGGATGGGCCGATGACAGTGCACACCGAGGACGCCGCGATGCATGGAGAACTCCTCGAGCCGATCACGCCCGAGGGCCGCGAGCTGCTCCGCCTCATCGAGACGCACCGGCCGGCGATCGCCGAGGCCGCCCCGGTCAACGACAGGAACGGGACGTTCCCCCATGACGTCTTCGACGGCCTGCGCAAGGACGGCGTCCTCGGCGCCACCGTGCCCTCCGCGCTCGGCGGGCTGGGCGTCGAGCGCCTGCACGACGTCTCCCTGGCGCTGCTGAAGGTCGCCGAGGCCGACGCCTCGACGGCGCTCGCCCTGCACATGCAGCTCAGCCGGGCGCTGACGCTGACCTACGAGTGGCGGACCGGCCCGGCCCACGCGCGGGCGCTGGCCGAACGGCTGCTGCGCGGCATGGGTTCCGGCGAGTCCGTGGTCCCCACCGGCGTCAAGGACATCCCGCGCGACCGGCGCCTCACCACCCTGACGCCGACCGACGACGGCGGCTGGCTGCTGACGGGCGGCAAGACGCTGGTGAGCCTGGCGCCCATCGCCACCGACTTCGCGGTGTACGCGCAGACGCGCGTCCCCGGGGAGCGCTCCCGGTACGCGATGGCGGTGCTCACCCGGGACACCCCGGGCCTGACCGTGATGGACAACTGGGACGGGCTCGGCATGCGGGCCTCGGGCACCGTGGACATCCTGTTCGAGAACTGCCGCATCGCCCCCGAGGACGTGGTGCTGCGCGGCCTCGCCGGGGAGCAGGACCTCGCCATGCTCGCGGGCCAGACGGTGAGCTCCGTCACCATGCTCGGCATCTACACGGGCATCGCCCGGTCGGCGCGCGAGATCGCCGTCTCGACCATCCTGAGCAGGGGGACGGCCGGCGCGGCCGCGGCCCGCACGCTGGTGGCCGAGATGGACGCCCGGCTGTTCACGATGAGGTCGGCGGTCGCGGCCGCTCTGGCCACGTCCGACCGGCTCGCCTACGACGACACGGGCGACCCGCAGGAGCGCGGGCCGGCCATGATGACGCCGTTCCAGTGCGCGAAGATGATGGTGAACCAGATGGCGCCGTCCATCGTCTTCGACGCCCAGACCCTGATCGGCGGCTCCTCCTTCGTCGCCTCCCACCCGCTGGCGCGGCTCTACCGCGACGTGCGCGCGGGCGGCTTCATGCAGCCGTACACCTTCGTCGACGCGGTCGACTACCTGAGCGCGCAGGCGCTGGGGCCCGTCAGCAACGGTTAGGGGAGTCATGCGCGTTCTCTTCACGTCGTACGCGGAGAAGACCCATTTCCTGGGGATGGTGCCGCTGGCGTGGGCGCTGCGCAACGCGGGCCACGAGGTGCGGGTGGCCAGCCAGCCGGAGCTGACCGACGTCATCACCGGCGCGGGCCTGACCGCCGTTCCCGTCGGCACGGACCACATCCTGCACCGGCTGGTGGGGCGGACGAAGGACCAGCCGGCGTCGGCGTCGCGGCAGCCCTCCTACGACCCGGCCGAGAACCGGCCCGAGGTGCTCACCTGGGAGTACCTGAAGAACGGGTACGGGGGGCAGTTCGTGCCGTGGTGGGCCCGGGTGGTGAACGACCCCATGATCGGGGAGCTGACCGCGTTCTGCCGGCACTGGAAGCCCGACCTGGTGATCTGGGAACCGGTCACCTACGCGGGGGCGATCGCGGCCAAGGCGTGCGGAGCCGCGCACGCCCGGATGCTGTGGAGCCTGGACCTGTTCGCCCGGATGCGCGGCCACTACCTGCGCGCCCTCCGGGAGCAGGCCCCCGGCGAGCGCGACGCCATGGCCGCCTGGATCGGCGCCCGCGGCGCCAAGGTCGGCGTCGACTTCTCCGAGGAGATGACCAGCGGGCACTTCACCATCGACCCGACCCCGGGCTCGCTGCGGCTGGACCTGCCGCACACCTACGTGCCGCTGCGCTACATCCCCTACAACGGCGTCGCCGTCGTCCCGCCCTGGCTGCACGTCCCTCCGGCCAGGCCCCGGGTCTGCCTGACGCTGGGCACCTCGGCCACCGAACGCCTGGACGGCTACTCGCTGAGCGTGCAGGACGTCCTGACCAGTCTGGCCGACCTCGACATCGAGCTCGTGGCCACCCTGCCGGAGAAGCAGCAGGCCGAGCTGAGCCACGTCCCCGACAACGTCCGCCTGGTCTCCTTCGTCCCGCTCCAGGCCCTGGCACCCACCTGCTCGGCCGTGATCAGTCACGGCGGGAGCGGCACGTTCCTCACCATGGCGGGACAGGGGGTCCCGCAGCTCATCGAGCCGTTCATGTTCGACGACGCGCTGCGGGCCGAGCGGCTGGCCGAGCAGGGGGCGGGGATCGTCATGCACGGCCGTGACGCCAGTGGCCCGCGGGTGCGCGAGCACCTGCTGCGCCTGCTGGGTGAGTCCTCCTTCGCCGAGGCCGCGGGAAGGCTGCGGACGGAGATCGAGGCCATGCCCACCCCCAACGAGCTCGTCGGAGAGCTGGAGAGGCTCACCGCCGAACACCGCGGCACCGTCGCGAGCTGAACACCGTCCCCCGGAGGAACGACACGTCGTCCTCCGGGGGACGAGACACGCGGGAACGGGACGGCGCGGTGCCCCGGCCGTTCCCGGCCCCGGCTCACGGCCGGGGACCGGGAACGGGGGTCAGGCCGGGGCCGTGTGCGGAAGGAGCGCCGAGGTCAGGCCGCGGACGCTCTTGAAGGCCCGCGGGTCGATCGTCTCGAACGCCACGTCGATCCCCATCTCGTCGCGGATGTGGGCCACCAGCAGCGCGGTGTTCAGCGAGTTGAGGATCCCCCACTCCAGCAGCGGCGAGTCCTCGTCGAGTTCCCCGGCGGGGTCGCCCGACAGGAACCGCTCCCGGATGAAGGCGATCAGCCGATCCGATATCTCCCGCTCGGACAGGTCGGTGCTCACGATGGTCGTCTCCTTCACAGCTGGCCGTACGGCGTGGTCCCGGAGCTCAGGGCGGCCCGGTCGATCTTTCCGTTGCGGGTCCTGGGCAGTTCGCCCACGAGCAGGATCTCGTCGGCGATCATGTAGGGCGGCAGCCGTTCCGCGCTGTGCCGCTTGAGCCCCAGCACGCCCGGCGCGGCTCCCGGCGCGGGCAGCACGAACGCGCGCAGCCGCGCGTCGGCGCCCTCGCCGCTGACCACCACGGCGACGTCGGCCACCTGCGGGTGGCTGCCGAGGACGGCCTCGACCTCGCCGAGCTCCACCCGGTAGCCGCGCACCTTCACCATGTGGTCGCGGCGGCCGAGGTAGTCCAGTGACCCGCCGGGGAGGACCCGCACGATGTCCCCGGTGCGGTACGGCCCCGTCTGCGGCTCGTGTCCCCAGTAGCCGAGCATCACCGTGGGTCCCTCCACGACCAGCTCGCCCTCCTCACCGACCCCGGCCACCCGCCCGTCGGGCCGCATCACCCGTACGACGTCGCCGCAGGACGCGCGGCCGATCGGCACGGAGCGGTCGCGCGCCAGGTCGCCGGGGGTGACCTCGTGGAAGGTGCAGACGTTGGTCTCGGTCGGGCCGTAGAGGTTGAGCAGCCGGGCGCCGGTCCAGGCCGCCAGGTCGCGCACCCCCGCGATCGGGAAGGGCTCGCCCGCGAAGAGCACCGCCCGCAGCGCACCCGGCGCGGGCCGCTCCAGCAGGCCGCCGTCGCGCATCATCAGGGTCAGCGCGGACGGGACCGAGTACCAGACGCTGATGCGCTCACGGTGCAGGAACTCCACCATCCGGGCGGGCGCGTAGGCCAGCTCGGCCGGGACCGGGCAGACCGTCGCCCCGGCGGAGAAGGCCGCGTACAGGTCGAGCACCGACAGGTCGAAGGTGAACGGCGCGTGGTTGGCGAACCGGTCGTCCGGCCGGGCGTCCAGCTCGGCCGCGGCCCAGTCCACGAAGGCGCGGGCGGCGCGGTGGCTGACGCTCACGCCCTTGGGGACGCCGGTCGAGCCGGAGGTGTAGAGCACGTACGCGAGATCGTCGGCACCGGCCGGATGGTCGACCGGGACGGGCCGCGGGCCGGCCGGGAGCGCGCGGTGCCCGTCGAGGTCCACGGTGCCGCCGATGCCGCCGGTGCCGCCGGTGCCGCCGTCGCCGTCCGCGTCGCCTGCGTCGCCTGCGTCGCCGGCGATCGCCTCGATCGCCTTCAGCCGGTCGCCGTCGGCGCAGACGACGCGGGGGCTGCAGTCGCGGATCAGGGCGGCCACCCGGGCCGCGGGCGCGCTCTCCCCGGCCGGTACGTAGGCGGCTCCCAGGCGGAGCACGGCCTGCATCGCCACGACGGCGAGCGGTGTCTTCCCCTCCCAGATCACCACGCGGTCCCCGGGGCGTACGCCCTCGCCGGACAGCACGTGCGCCAGGGCGTCGGCGCGCAGGTCGAGCTCGCGGTAGGTCATCTCACCGGCCGGACCGGCCAGGGCGAGGTTGTCCGGGAACCGGGCGGCGGCGTCGATGAGGAGCCGGTGCAGGCTCACAGCCCCAGCCCCCTGGCGACGAGCTCCCGCTGGATCTCCGTGGTCCCGGAGAAGATCGTGCCGGGCACGGCGTCGCGCAGCTGCCGCTCGACGCCCGCGGCGCCGAGGTAGCCGGTCGCGCCGAAGACCTGGATCGCGTCCAGGCTGTTGGCCACGGCCGCCTCCGACACCGCGATCTTCGACAGGGCGGCGTGGGTGGCGGCGTCGGCGTCCTGCTCGTCCAGCGACCAGCACGCCCGGTACAGCAGCAGCCGCGCGCCCTCCAGCCGCTGCTTCATCGTGACCAGCCGGTGCGAGACGGCCTGGAAGTCGCCCAGGGCGCGGCCGAACTGGCGGCGCCCGCGCGCGTGCTCCACGGCGCGGCCGAGCTGCTCCTCCATCATCCCGAGGTAGACGGCGGGCAGGCAGGCCCGCTCCCAGGCCATCGAGCCCTGGAAGACGGCGCTGCCGCGCCCCTCGGCGCCGAGCCTGAACCGGGCGGGGACCCGGCAGCCGGAGAACTCCACCCGGCCTGCCGGGCAGCCGTCCAGGCCCATCTTGGCCATCGGCTCGCTCACCGTGACACCCGGCAGGTCACGGGGGACCGCGAAGGCGGTCACGCCGAGGAAGCCGAGGCCGGGGTCGGTGGTGGCGTAGGTGACGATCAGGTCGGCCGCGGGCGCGTTGCTGGCGAACGACTTGACGCCGTCGAGCACGTAGTGGTCGCCGTCGGGCCGGGCCACGGTGGCGAGCCTGCTCACGTCGGAGCCCGCCCCGTCCTCGGTCATGGCGTTGGCCGCGACCAGCGCCCCGGAGGCCAGGCCCGGGAGCAGCTCCGCGCGCGTGTCCTCGTCCGCGTTGTCACGGATCGCGACGCAGCACGCCAGCAGGTGCGCCGAGACCGCGAACGCCAGGGCGGTGTCGCCGCCGCCCCGGGAGAACGCCTCCAGCGACAGCGCCGTGTCCAGGGCGCCCAGGCCGCCGCCCCCGTGCTCGGGAGGCAGGCACAGGCCGGTGGCGCCCAGTTCCGCGGCGGCCCGCCAGCGGTCCCGCGTGAACGGCTCCCGCGGCGGGCCGGACTCCTCGTACAGGCTCTTGCGCGCGCCGTCGAACATCGCGTCGCGCCGCTCGCCGCGCGCGCCGCCGAGACCGAACTCCATGGGCCGTGCCCCCTTCCGACGACGTGTCCTAGACCCACGAGGGGGTGTCGAGGATCTTCAGGACGGCGCACGAGATGGTGACGCCGGGGCCGATGCCGCCCAGCAGCACGTGGTCACCGGGACCGAGCTCGCCGGTCGACAGCAGGTGGTCCAGGGAGACCAGGTGGTCGCTGGCGCCGAGGTGGCCGACGGTCCTGGCGAAGTCCCAGCTCGACTTGGACATCGGCATGCGCAGCACCGCCATCCACCGGTGCTCGACGGCCTCGGGGGAGAGGCTGGTGAAGATGGTGCGGGTGACGTCCGCCACCTTGATCTCCGCCTCGGCCAGGGTCCG
This sequence comes from Streptosporangium sp. NPDC050855, assembly GCF_044456585.1. NCBI lineage: Bacteria > Bacillati > Actinomycetota > Actinomycetes > Streptosporangiales > Streptosporangiaceae > Streptosporangium > Streptosporangium sp. NPDC050855. The sequence goes on along the minus strand of NZ_JBITFY010000003.1, from coordinate 255,515 downwards.
GCTGAGGACCTGCATCATCCGCTGCTGCACGATGACCCAGGCGAGCGCGAGGTCGGTGTCGGTCGAGCACATCCGGCCGAACTCCTCGGCCCGCGCGCTGAAGTCGACGGCCTCGCCGGTGGTGGCGCTCGGCGGGAAGAGCGGGGTGCCCGCGCGGTGCAGCTCCTCGGCCTCGGGCACGGAGATCGAGCTCACCGAGAGCAGCCGGGCGAAGCCGGGCTCGCGGGAGAGCACCAGCGCGCTCCCGGCGTCGCCGAGCACGAAGTCCGGCCCCGAGCACCAGCGGTCCATCCGGGCGGTGCCGAAGTTGTCCGCCGTGACGATCAGCGCGTCACGGCCCCGCGGGTCGCCCGCCATGAACCCGCCGGCCAGCTCCAGGGCGCTCAGCACGCCGTTGCAGCCCTGGCGCAGCTCAACGGCCAGCAGGTCGCCGCCGACGAGGTGGTGCTGCAGGTAGTACTGCGGCGACCACCCGTCGGGGCCCTGGTGCCAGACGTCGGCGTACAGCATCAGTCCGAGGGCGCCGGTGCCGCCCCCGCCGCGCGTGATCGCCTCCCGCGCCGCCCGCAGCGCCATCTCGGGAGCGGGGATGTCTCCCGCCACCGCGGCGCCGAGCATGTCGTGGACCTTGGCGTGCTCGGGCGTGCACAGTCCCTGCGCGACGGCCGACTCCACGCTGACCGTCGGCGGGACGAACGTGCCGATTCCCCGGACGAAGACCTCTGGTGTGCGCACTGCCCTGCCTCTCTGCTCGCCTGTGGCCCGGCCGGTCAGGCTCGGCGGGACGGGGGACCCGCGTGCCGCTGTGACCCCGCCGGTTCCGCCGGTTCCGGTGACCCTGCCGCCTCCGGCGTCGCGTTCCCCAGCTGGGAGGTCGCCTCCAGGTAGCGGTCGATCACGATCCGGTGGTAGCCGGGGCCGAAGCCCATGTCGTCGACCGCGGGCACCAGCCGCCGGAGCTTCTCCACGCAGATGTGGTGGGAGGTCCCCTCGTCGATGATCTGCCTGCGGGCCGTGATGCCCAGCCGCATCTCCAGGTGGTCGACGATCAGCGCGACCGGCACGGACTCGCCGGTGGCCACGTTCACCACCTCCTGGGTGGTGCCGGTGGCCAGCAGCAGGTCGATGACCTTTATCCAGTCGGTGATGTCGATGATGTCCCTGCGCGCGCTGCGGTACATCGTGAGGTTGTCGGAGCGGATCTGCTCGATGAGGGAGGGGATCAACCGGTTCGCCGGCACGTGCGGGCCCACGACGTAGCCGAGCCGCAGGATCAGGTGCCGTACCCCGGAGTCCTGGACGCGCCGCTCCAGCGCGAGCTTGTGCCAGCCGTAGGGGGTGACGGGCTCCACGGGCTCGTCCTCACGGCCCCGGCAGCCGGCCCCGCCGTACATGCTCATCGACGCGGTCGAGAGGAAAACGAGGGTCCGGTCCTGGCGGAGGCTCTTCTCGATCGTCTCGTCCACCAGCGCGGTTTCCCGCTCGTAGTCGGAATCGGAATTCTTCCACAGCGACACACCGGCGGCGAGAATCGTCACCTCCGGATGGGCGTCTTCGATCGACCGCAGGTGCCTCGCGAGAAAGCCATTTCCGATGATCTCCATTCCCAGCACCGCTTTCCAGCTCTGGAGGTTAACGTATCGGTTCCGCCCGTCACCATATAGCGGCGTTCGGAATAAGAAAGCGCCCGCGGCCCGCGGCCGGAAGGCCGTTTGTCCCGCCAGCGAGACAGGTGTGCGTTCTCCGGCGCTTTCTCCGCCGGACGGCGGTAATTGCGGCGGGTCACACGCCGGCCGGCGTCCCGGCGCCGGCCCCCGGGATCGCGGAGCCCGCGGAGCCTGCGGAGCCTGCGGAGCTTCCGGGGCCCGCCGGGTCCTCGGGGGCGGCCTGCGCCTTCTTCAGCGGCTCCCACCAGCTGCGGTTCTCGGCGTACCAGCGGGCCGTGGCCGCCAGGCCGTCGGCGAAGGGCACCCGGGGCCGGTAGCCCAGCTCGGCGGAGATCTTGGAGCTGTCGACGGAGTAGCGGCGGTCGTGACCGGGCCGGTCCTCCACCGGCAGCACCATGGACCAGTCCGCCCCGGCGATGTCGAGCAGCGCCGCGGTCAGCTCACGGTTCGTCAGCTCTGCGTTGCCCCCGATGTTGTAGACCTCGCCCGGCCTGCCCCGCCAGGCGACCAGGGCGATGCCGCGGCAGTGGTCGTCGACGTGCGCCCACTCGCGCACGTGCAGGCCGTCGCCGTACAGCGGCACCCGCTCCCCGTCCAGCAGGTTGGTGACGAACAGCGGGATGACCTTCTCGGGGAACTGGTACGGCCCGTAGTTGTTGGGGCAGCGGGTGATCGAGACGGGGAAGCGGTAGGTGCGCGAGAAAGCCCGCGCCAGCAGGTCGGCCGCGGCCTTGGAGGCCGAGTACGGGGAGTTGGGTTCCAGCGGGTGGCCCTCCACCCAGGAGCCCGTCTCGATGGACCCGTACACCTCGTCCGTGGAGACCAGGACGAACTTCCCGACGCCGCCGCCCAGCGAGGCCTCCAGCAGCGTCTGGGTGCCCACCACGTTGGTGGTGACGAAGTCGGCACCGCTGTCGATCGACCGGTCCACGTGGGTCTCGGCCGCGAAGTGCACGACCAGGGAGACACCCCTGGTCAGTCTCGACATCAGCGAGGCGTCACAGATGTCGCCCTGGACGAACTCCAGCCGCGGGTCGTCGGCGACGGACGCCAGGCTCTCCATGGTCCCGGCGTACGTCAGCTTGTCCACGACGACGACCCGGGCGTCCTCGAACCCCTCGTAGGCGCCGGAGAGCGTGCGCCGCACGAAGTTCGAGCCGATGAACCCGGCACCGCCGGTGACCAGGATCCGCATTTGGCTGCACCTTTGCTGTCAGTCACGCGAGTGATCGAGCGATGTCCATGACGTATCGGCCGTATACCGACTGGCTCATCTCGTTGCCCCGCCGGTAGCAGGCGTCGGCGTCGATGAACCCCATGCGCAGGGCGATCTCCTCCAGGCAGGCGACCCGTACCCCCTGGCGGCGTTCGAGGATCTGCACGTACTGGCTCGCCTCCAGCAGGGACTGGTGCGTCCCGGCGTCCAGCCAGGTGAAGCCCCGGCCCAGCGGGACCAGGTTCGCCTTGCCCTGCTCCAGGTAGACCCGGTTCACGTCGGTGATCTCCAGCTCGCCGCGGGCCGAGGGCCGCTGCTCCCTGGCGATGTCCACGACCTGCTTGTCGTAGAAGTACAGGCCCGTGATGGCCTGGTCGGAGCGGGGCAGGCTCGGCTTCTCCTCGATCGAGATCAGCCGGCCCTCGGCGTCCAGCTCGCCGATGCCGTACCGCTCCGGATCGCTCACCGGGTAGCCGAACATCACGCAGCCGTCCAGCTCCTCCCGGGCCCTGCGCAGCAGGTCGGGGAAGCCCGCGCCGTGGAAGAGGTTGTCGCCCAGCACCAGCGCGCACGGGTCCCCGTCGATGTGCGCGTCACCCAGCAGGAACGCCTCGGCGATCCCGCGCGGCTCCGGCTGCGGCACGTAGCTGAAGTTCACGCCCAGATGGGATCCGTCACCCAGAAGCGCCTGCAGCGACGGAAGGGTGTCCGGCGTGGAAATAATGAGGATGTCACGGATGTGTGCCAGCATCAGCACCGAGATCGGGTAGTAAATCATCGGCTTGTCGTAGATGGGAAGCAACTGCTTGGAGGTCGCGAGGGTCAGCGGATGTAAACGCGTCCCGTTTCCTCCGGCAAGGACTATGCCTTTCATCGGAGCTCCTGCGTTTTCGTCTGCGGCGGTGCCTGAGACTACTGTTCGGGCACATCGGGAAATCAACCCCCGCCGCCCCGCGAAAGGGTATTGCCTTTCGGCGGAGTGAATGTGATAAGGCTTGTGGCGTGTCCCGGCCGTGGCCGGACCCGGCGGGGGCGCAGCAGGCGGCCGCTCCACCCGCGCCGCGCCCTGTCACGCTCGCACGCCCGGAAGCGCCCGTACGTCCGGAAGGACGACCCGGAAGGACGGCAAGGACGACCATGCGCATTCTGTTCGCCACCTACGCGGAGAAGTCACACTTCCTGGTCATGGTTCCGCTGGCGTGGGCGCTGCAGGCCGAGGGGCACGAGGTCCGCGTCGCCAGCCAGCCCGACCTGACCGACGTGATCACCCGGTCGGGGCTGACCGCGGTGCCGGTGGGCAAGGACCACAGCCTCTGGCGGGCCAACAGGGCGTTCGGCTTCTTCGACCCCCGTGACGAGCACAAGCGGGCGGTGCCCCTCTTCGACCAGGCGGACAACAACCCCGAGCGGCTCACCTGGGACGAGCTCAAGCGGGGGTATGCCCAGTTCGTCCCCTGGTGGTGCAGGCTGGTCAACGACCCCATGATCGACGGGCTGACCGAGTTCTGCCGGAAGTGGGAACCCGACCTGGTCATCTGGGAGCCGGTGACCTACGCCGGCCCGATCGCGGCCAAGGCGTGCGGCGCGGTCCACGCGCGGTTCATGTGGACCCTGGACCTGTTCGGCCGGATGCGCGGCCACTACCTGCGCGTCAAGGAGCAGCAGCCGCCGCACGAGCGCCAGGACCCGCTGCAGGCGTGGATCACCGCGCAGGCCCGCAGGCACGGTGTGGAGTTCTCCGAGGAGATGACCCACGGCCACTTCACGATCGACTACACGCCGCCCTCCCTGCAGCTGCCGCCCGACCCGGGAGCCGGCCCGGAGCCGCACCGCGTCCCGGTGCGGTTCGTCCCGTACAACGACCGCGCGGTGATCCCGCCCTGGCTGCGCGTCCCGCCCGAGCGGCCCCGCGTCTGCCTGACGCTGGGGACCACGTCGGTGGAGAACCTGGACGGCTACCTGGTGCCGGTCCAGGAGATCCTCGACGGCCTCGCCGACCTGGACGTGGAGATCGTCGCCACCCTGCCCGAGCAGCACCAGGCGCAGCTCGAACGCGTGCCGGACAACGTCAGGCTGGTCAGCTTCGTGCCCCTGCACGCGCTGCTGCCGACCTGTACGGCGGTGATCGACCACGGCGGGAGCGGCACGTTCTTCACGACGCTGGCCAGTGGCGCGCCCCAGCTCGTGCTGCCCAACCTGTTCGACGAGCCGCTGCGGGCGCGCTACCTCGCCGAGCAGGGCGCGGGTCTGACGATGCACAGCAGCGAGGCCACCGGAGCCCGGGTCAGGCAGGCCCTGCTGCGGCTGCTGGCGGAGCCGTCCTTCACCCGGGAGGCACGCAGGATCCGTGACGAGATGAACGCGATGCCGACCCCCGCCGAGGTGGCGGCCGGCATCGCGGGCCTCGTCGAGACCTACCGCGCCGCCGTCCCGGCCGCCGGTCGCTGAAGGAGGGCACCATGTACGAGGCCGAGCTGGCGGACGTCTACGACGCGATCTACGCCGGGCGTGGCAAGGACTACGAGGCCGAGGCGGCGACCGTCGCGGAGCTGGTCCGCGAGCGGCTCCCCGGGGCGTCGTCCCTGCTGGACGTGGCCTGCGGGACCGGGTCCCACCTGAGGCACTTCGCCGGGCTCTTCGACCACGTCGAGGGGCTGGAGCTGTCGGCGGACATGCTGGCCGTGGCCAGGACGCGGATGCCCGGGGTGCCCGCCCACGAGGGCGACATGCGCAACTTCGCGCTCGGGCGCACCTTCGACGCGGTCACCTGCATGTTCAGCTCCATCGCCTACATGCGCGACGAGGGGGAGCTGGCGGCCGCCGTGGGGACGATGGCCGCCCACCTCGTCCCCGGGGGCGTCCTGGTCATCGAGCCGTGGTGGTTCCCCGAGTCGTTCCTGCCCGGCTACGTGGCCGGGGACGTGGTCACCGTGGACGGCCGCACCCTGGCCCGGGTCTCGCGCACGGTACGGGAGGGCGACGCGAGCGTCATGGAGGTCCACTACGTGGTGGCCGACGCCGCCTCGCCCGCCCGTCACTTCACCGTCACCCACGTGAACACCCTGTTCACCCGGGATCAGTACGAGACCGCGTTCACCGGGGCGGGACTGAAGGTGGACTACATCGAGGGCGGCCCCTCGGGGCGGGGACTGTTCGCCGGGACGCTCGGCTGACCCTCCGACCGGCCGCGCAGGAAGCTCTGGATGAGGGACGGCAGGCGCTCCCTGACCGGGCACACGCCGTAGGCCCCCGCCTGGCGCACGGCCGCGCTCAGGTTGGGCAACTCCATCTCGAACCAGGTCCTGGCCTGCTCGGCGCTGCCGAAGCGCAGGGCCGCCACCCCGTCGGGTGCCAGCGGGGGCGGCGGCAGGGGGTAGCGCGCCGGGTACAGCAGGCGGATCGCGGCGTCCGCGGTGCGCAGGTAGTGGGTGACCAGCCGGGAGACGGCCGCCCGCCGCGTCCGGTAGGACATCTCGGCCATGGCGCGGTCCTTGGCGTACGCGCGCAGCATGTCGTCGTGGAACCTGAGCCGGTTGCACGGCGTGATCCGCAGCAGGTGCCCGCTCAGCAGGAAGTCGACCACCCGCCTGGCGCGGTCGTGGTCCACGTCCGCCATGATCGCGGCCGTCACCAGGTCGAACGTCGAGCCGCCGTGCAGGCCCATCAGGCGGAACATCTCCGCGGCGTCGGCGGACAGCGCGCGGTAGGAGGAGGAGAACACCGACCGCATCGACGACTGCTCGTCGCACTCGGTGTCGGCGCTCTCCAGCAGCTCCTCCCGCTCCGGGATCGTCCGGGTGGCGACGGCGATCCCGCCGTGGAACCGGCTGGTCATCCGCTCCGCCGCGATCCGCAGCGCGATCGGGAGGTAGTCGCCCACCAGGCAGAGCCGGTCGACGAGGGGACGCTCGGCCTCCCCGCTGGCCTGCCTGATGACGTTCTTCACCAGCGTGACCGCGTCGTCCTTGGGCATCAGGTCAAGGGTCACGCGCAGTGCCCCGTCGCGGGTGGTCAGCCCCGACAGCCTGTTCCTGCTCGTGACCAGCACCAGGCACGAAGGGTCGCCGGGCAGCAGGGGACGCACCTGCTCGGCCGACCTGGCGTTGTCCAGCACGATCAGGATCCGCCGGCCCGTCACCAGGCTCCGGTAGCGGGACGAGAGGGCCTGCAGGTCCTCGGACGGGTCGGGGACGCTGCCGAGCCCGGCGAGCAGGTGGCGCAGCGCCTCGGCCGGTTCCATCGGCTCGGCCTCGTTGGAGAAGCCCCGCAGGTCCAGGTGGAGCTGGCCGCCCTGGAACCGGTCGGTGAGCCCGCGGGCGAAGCGCACGGCCAGCGCCGACTTGCCCACGCCCGGGGCGCCGCTGACCAGGATGACCCCGGCCTCGCCGAGGACCTCGGCCGCCGAGACGAACTCCTCCAGCCGTCGCAGCTCCTCGCGCCGCCCGGTGAACCCCGGCACGTCCCGGGGGAGCTGGGCGGGCACCACGAACGTCGGGAAGGAGCCGCTGCCATGGGAGGTCAGCGTCGGGAAGGGGCCGCTCCCGTGGGAGGTCAGCGTCGGGAAGGGGCCACTGCCGTGGGAGCTCAGCGTCGCCGGGGAGTCGGCGGGGGGCATGGGCGCGCGCAGGGTGCCGTTCAGGATCTGGTCGTGACACCTGCGCAGGTCCTCGCCCGGCTCGATGCCCAGCTCCCTGATGAGCAGGCGCCGCACGCTGTGGAACTGCTTCAGCGCGTCGGCCCGCCGACCGCAGCGGTAGTGGGCCACCATGAGCAGGTAGTGCAGCCGTTCCCGCAGCGGGTGGGTACGGACCAGGCCGGACAGGTCACCGATGATCTCGCCCGCGCGGTCGGCCTCCAGCAGGAGCTGGGCGCGGTCCTCGATGGCCGTGAAGCGCAGCTCCTCCAGCCGGGTCCGCTCGGCGTCCGCCAGCGGGCCGACCACGCCGCCCAGCGCCGGTCCGCGCCACAGCGACAGCGCGGTGTCCAGCCTCTCGACCACCTGGGGCCAGGGGCCGGAGCGCTGCAGGTGCCGGACGCTCTCCAGGTGCTGCTCGAAGATCTGGGCGTCGATGCTGCGCGGGTCGAGCGCGAGCATGTAGCCCGTGCCGTCGCCCACCAGCATCTCGGAGGGCGCCCTCGGCGGCCTCAATGGTTCAAAAATGCGCCTTAGGCGTGCTATGTATGTGTAAATGCTGCTTTCAACAGTTGTGGGGGGGTTCCCTCCCCAGACGGCGTTGATCAGTTCCTGCCGGCTCACCGAGGCTCCCGGACGTGTCGCCAGCGCCACGAACAGGCTACGCTGCGTAGGCGATCCCAGGTCGAGCTCATGATCGCCTCTCGTCGCGCGCACGGGCCCGAGGAGACGTACCTGCACCTGGTCGTTCAACGACGCTCTCCCAATCTCAGCCCGAGCAGAGATGCGGTGGAAGGTCACCTGAGCGCGCGCTCAGGATCAAATGCTCGGACCTACGCATATAGCCATACCTATGGCAACGAACCATGAGCAAGTCAGGTTCCTTGGGTGACGTTATTGTTATCTCTGTCACGCGAACCCCTCCCGTCCCCCGGTTCACCGGTGAGAGCCGGTGAGAGGCTGTCTCGCTGGCGGGACACCCCCTGCCCGGCGACGGGACACCGGGCCGAGGCGCCCCCGGCGGGCGCCGGACGGCCGGACGCGGGTGCCCCGGGGGCCGTTCCCGGACGCTCCTGAAGATCACCCCGGCCCGTGCGCGGGCGGTGCAGGAGATCGTCCCGGGGGCCGCGCCGGGACCGCCCCGGCCGGTCGCGCGGAACCCGTCCCGGACCTGCCCGGGACCCGTCCCGGACGGTGACGCGGACCCGCTCCGGCGGGCCGCCACGGCCACCGCCCGAAAGCGCGGGAAAAAAGAAGAAATCAACGGCAAGGCCGTCCGGCAGGCTCGCGGTGACGACGGCCGGGGAGCCGGAAAAACCGGCACGACCCTTGTGAACCGGTGCCCGCATGTAATAGAAGATCTGTTCCCGGCTCGTACGGAAAAGCGTATCCGAGGCGGTGACGAACCCCCTGGCCCTCGGTTACCGTCGAGCCCGGCATGGGATTCCCGAACTTCCCGGTGAGGCGCTGGTGGCCATCGACGACATTGATTCTCCGCGAGGTGCTCCGCCCAGGAGGGTGGTCGTCACCGGCTATGGGGTCGTCTCGCCCTTCGGGGTGGGCTGGGAAACCACGTGGTCCAATCTGATTCAGGGAACGAGCGCCATTCGCGAGATTTCCGGAATGGACGTCTCCGGTCTTCCCGTCAGAATCGGCGGCCAGATCGTGGATTTCGACCCCGAGGAGTGGCTGCCGGCCTCCCTGGTGCGGCGCACCACGAGACCGGCGCACCTGGCGCTGGTGGCCGCGGTGCTCGCGCTCAAGGACGCCGGCCTCGAGGTCGACGCCGCCCTCGCGCCCGCGGTGGGGGTGACGGTGGGCAGCGCCTGCGGTGCGAGCAGCGTGCTCGTCGACGCGGGCGCCGCGTTCGCCGCGCGCGGCTTCATGGCGCTGAGCCCCTACACCTTCACCTCGACGGGCGTGGTCACGGTCGCCTCCGAGGTCGCCCTGCACGTCGGCGCCCAGGGCCCCTCCGCCTGCATCACGACCGCCTGCGCCACCGGGGCGACCTGCGTCGGCGAGGCCATGAGGCTGATCCGGAGGGGCGAGGCGGACGTCGTCCTGGCCGGCGGGGCCGACGACGCCCTGACCCCCTTCGACCTGGCCGCCGCGGCCAGGGCCAGGGCGCTCTCCCGGCGCAACGACGACCCGGGCGCCGCCAGCAGGCCCTTCGACACCGGCCGCGACGGGTTCGTGATGAGCGCGGGCTCCGGCGTCCTGGTGCTGGAGAGCGAGGAGCACGCCGCGGCGCGCGGGGCCCGGGTGTACGGGGAGGTTGCCGGGTACGGCGCCAGCACCGACGCCTACAACCTGACCAGCCCGCACCCGGAGGGGACGGCCGTGGAGCGGGCCGTGCGCCTGGCCCTGAAGGACGCCGGCGTCACCCCGGACGAGGTCGGATACGTCAACGCGCACGGCACCGGCACCCGGATGAACGACACCGCCGAGATCAAGGTGATCCGCCGGGTGTTCGGCGAGCGGGCCACGTCGATGCCGGTGAGCTCGACCAAGAGCATGACGGGCCACATGCTCGGGGCGGCTGGCGCCGTCGAGGCGATGATCGCCCTGGAGGCCGTCCGCACCGGGATCGCCCCGCCCACGGTCAACTGCGACGACCCCGAGGACCCGGAGATGAACTTCGTGGCGCACCGAGCCCAGGAACACGCGGCGGACGTGGCCGTCAGCAATTCCTTCGGGTTCGGCGGCCACAACGCGGTCCTGGTGCTGCGCCGCCCGCGGGATGTGTCACCCTGACCGGCACGGAAAGTCGGGAAAGCCGTCCAATGTGATCGTGAAGGGATATCGGAAAATGTCCGCAGAGCAACAGGAAATGCTTTCCAGCCTGGCCGAGATCGTGGAGAGGGTGGCGGGCGTGCCCGCAGAGAGGGTATTGCCGGAGAAATCATTCACCGACGACCTGGCCCTTGATTCCCTGGCCGTCGTGGAGGTCGCCTTCTCCATGCAGGAGCACACCGGCATTGACATTCCCGAAGAGGACCTGGCACGTATAAGAACGGTCCAGGACTTCCTCGACCTCGTCGAGCACTCCGCGGAGCGGAATTGACCTCCCAGCGCGTTCCGGAACACGGCGGCGTGGCCTCCTCCCACACCGCCGACGTCTACACCGAGGTGTCGCCGCAGGAGCTGCTCGGCTCCGGGTTCGCGGCACCGCGGATCAACGACGACCCCTGGCTGGTCCGCTGGGACCTGCTCGGCCCCGGCACCGACGTCGACGCGTTCGTCCTGGACCGCCTGGCCGAGACCGTGGACCTGGAGACCTCGGGCAGCACCGGCCCGAGCCGGTGCTGGCGGCGGACGCGTGAGCAGATGTGGGCCGAGGCGGGCCTGCTGGCCGCGCTGGTCGAGCGGGACCGCCCGCAGGCGCTGCTGTCCTTCGCGCCGCCCAAGCACGTGTACGGCGCGCTCGCGAGCGTGCTGGTGCCCGCCCGCCTGCGCCTGCCCGCCTGGTACCGCCCCCGCTACTTCGGCGCCATGCCCGCCCCGCAGGACCGGCGCTGGGCGATCGTGGCGGTGCCCTGGACCTTCTCCATCCTGCGCAGGCACTCCTCCTGGGTCGGCGGCACCGAGCACCTGAGCGTGCTGCACAGCACCGCGACCCTCCCGCTGGCGGCCGAGTCCCTCGTCGAGGAGACCGGGCGGGAGCGGATACGCGTCGTGGAGGTCTTCGGCTCGACCGAGGCCGGTGGCATCGCCTCCCGCACCTGGGGCCCGGACCGGCCGCCGTGGGAGCTGTTCGAGGACGTCGAGTTCGCCCCCCGCGCCGAGACCCCTGCCGAGACCCACGCCGAGACACCGGCCGAGATCCCCGCCGGTTCCGACGGCGCGTCCGCCGGTGCGCCCGGCGACGTGACCACGGGCGCCCCCGACGGCGACATCGACGGCGACATCGACGGTGCGCCCGGCGAGGAGACGCCGCTGGTGGTGCGCAGCCCCCGGCTGGCGTTCCGGCCGGGCGAGGCGCCCGCCGACGTCTGGCGGACCGACGACTACGTACGGCGGCTCGACGCGCGCCGGTTCCGTTTCGACGGGCGGCGCGACCGGCTCGTGAAGATCAACGGCCGCCGGGTCGACCTCGACCGGCTGGAGGAGTCGGTCAGGTCGGTGCTGCGCTGCGCGGACCTGGCCTTCCTCCCGGTCACCGACGCCTTCAGCGGCGAGAACTTCGACCTGCTCGTGGTCCCGGAGGGCGAGGGAGCCCTGTCGGTCACGGAGGTGCGCGCGGCCGTGGGACGGTTCGACGCCCGCCCCCGGCAGGTGCGCCTGGTCGATCGGATCGACCGTTCCGACACCGGCAAGCTCCGGCGACTACAGCGACCTTCCCTTTCCGACGCGGGAGCAGACACGTGACAGCCTTGATCGACGGACGTTCCACCGACAACCTGGCCTCGATCGTCAGGAGCACGCGCTGGGACGCGCGGATGGAGCCCTGCGACCACGAGGAGGTCCGCCGCATGCGGGCCAGCGTGGACCTGCTGGCCGAGCGGCTCTCCGGCTCGGAGTCGGTGTACGGGGTCACCCACGGCTTCGGCCCCCTGGTGGCGTTCTCCGCGTCCGACTCCCCGATGGAGCAGGGCGCCGGGCTGATCGCCCACCTGGGCTCCGCCCAGGGCAGGCCGCTGGACCCCGAGGTGTGCCGCCTGATCGTCTGGCTCCGTCTCAGCAGCATGCGCAAGGGGCACTCGGCCGTGTCGCCGGACTTCTGGCAGACCCTGGCCGACCTGTGGAACGACGGCTTCACGCCGTCGATCCCGCGCGACGGCACGGTGAGTGCCAGTGGGGACCTGCAGCCGCTCGCCCACGCGGCGCTGGCCCACGCGGGCAATGGGGAGGCATGGGTGCGCGGTGACGACGGCTGGTCGGTGGTGCCCGCCTCGCGGGCCCTGGCCGACATGGACGCCAAACCCGTCGAGTGGTCGGCCCGCGAGGCGCTGGCCTTCGTCAACGGGACCAGCGTCAGCCTGGCGGTGTGCATCCTCAACCACCAGGCGGTGCTCAGGCTGGTACGGGCCGTCGGCATCCTCACGGCGAGGATCGCCGACATCCTGGGCTCCAACCCGGAGGCCTACCACGTCGGGATCGGCCGGGTCCGGGGCCAGACGGGGCAGCTCACCGTGGCCCGGTGGATCCGCGAGGACCTGCCGGCCGACATGGAGCGCAACCCCCTGCGGCCGTTGCAGGAGCCCTACAGCCTCCGGTGCGCCCCCCAGGTCCTCGGCGCGGTGCTCGACCAGCTCTACGGGGCCGAGGAGATCCTCGTCCGCGAGGCCATGGGCTGCACGGACAACCCCGTCTTCTACGAGGGCGAGCTGCTGCACGGCGGAAACTTCCACGCCATGCCGATCGGCCTGTGCTCCGACCAGATCGGCCTGTGCCTGCAGCAGGTGGCCTTCCTCGCCGAACGGCAGCTCGCCCTGCTGTGCGACCCGTCCTACAACGGCGGCGCGCCGCCGATGCTCACCCCCCGTCCCGGGGCGGGGAGCGGCCTGGCCGGGGTGCAGCTCAGCGCCACCTCGTTCGTCTCCAGGATCCGGCAGCTCGCCTACCCGGCCTCCCTGACCGCGCTGCCGACGAACGGCGGCAACCAGGACCACGTGCCGATGGCGCTCAACGGGGCCAACTCCGTGGCCGAGGCCGTGGAGCTGGCGTGGCTGGTCGTCGGCTCCCTCGCGCTCGGCGTGGCCCAGCGGGGAGCGCTCGCGGGGCGGAACGAGACGGCCACCGGCCTGTGGGCCGACCTGGCCCGGATATCGCCTCCGCTGCAGGCCGACCGGCCGCTCGCGGCCGAGGTGCGCGCCGCCAGCCGCCTGCTGCAGGAGGCCGCGGAGAGCCTGCTCGCCCGCGAGGAATGACATCCTCGCGGGGACCGGTCCTTTCGGGGAACCGGAATTCCGGGGAATCCCGGTTCCCGTCCGGGACGTGATCCCCCCGGGACCGGACTCCCCGCGGGAAAAGAAGGACGCCGGGGCTCGCCCCGGCGGCGGAAAGGCGTTCCTCCCCCCGGGGGAACGCTCATGAGAACGTGAAATGCGAAAGGTCTGGTAAATACGGTGGCCAAAGCAACACGCCGTGGATTCCTGGAAGTGATGGCCGTCGCGGGAGGGGCGGCCGTCGGGCTGGCCGCCGGTGACTCGGAGGCGAGCGCCACCGCGAAGCGCGGCTCCGCCGGCTGCCCGCCGACGACGGGCGCGGCGACCGTGGGCCCGGACGACCCGCGCTACGCCGAACTCGTCACGAGGGGCTACAACGCGCGCTACCTCGCGCAGCCGGAGTCGGTCCGCGTCGTCCACTCCGCCCAGCAGATCGTGCAGGTGGTCAACGAGGCCGTACGCGCGAACAAGAAGATCGTCGTGCGCAGCGGCGGTCACTGCTTCGAGAACTTCGTGGACGACCCCTCGGTGTCGATCATCATCGACATCTCGGAGATGAACGACGTCTACTTCGACCCCCACCACAAGGCGTTCGCGATCGAGGCCGGTGCCACGCTCGGCAGGGCGTACCGCTCGCTCTACCTCGGCTGGGGCGTCACGGTCCCGGCCGGCGGCTGCCCGAGCGTCGGCGCGGGAGGCCACATCGCCGGCGGCGGGTACGGTCCCCAGTCGCGCAGGCACGGACTGGTGATCGACCACCTCTACGGCGTGGAGGTCGTCGTGGTCGACCGCTCGGGCCGGGCGCGGATCGTCGTCGCCACCCGCGAGGCCCGCGACCCCAACCGGGACCTGTGGTGGGCGCACGCCGGAGGCGGCGGCGGGAACTTCGGCATCGTCACCCGCTACCTGATGCGCTCCCCGAACGTCAGGGGCAACGACCCCGCGACCCTGCTCCCCAAGCCCCCGGCGCAGCAGTACGTGGTCTCGGCCAGCTGGAGCTGGGAGAACATGACCGAGGAGTCGCTGTCGCGGCTGGCCGACAACTACGCCCGCTGGCAGCAGCAGAACCACGCCGAGCCGGCCTTCGAGAGCATCGACAGCTCGCTGACCATGTACCACCGCTCCAGCGGCAGGATCGAGCTGTTCGCGGCCATGGACGGCGACGTCCCCGGCGCGGACGGCATCCTGTGGACGCTGGTGCAGACCGTCGGCGAGGGCGTCGGCATCGAGCCGACCTTCGACTACTTCAGCGTGGCGCCGTGGATGAAGGTGACCCTGTCCTACGACTCCGGGGCCGGCGCCTACGCGCTCAGGTTCAAGTCGAAGGCGGGCTACCTGAAGAAGCCCTGGACCCCGGCGCAGCTCAAGATCATCTACAGGTTCCTCACCGAGGGCGAGGGTGACGTCGGCGCGTCGGTCTACCTGATGTCGCTCGGCGGGAAGATCAACGCCGTGGACCCGGCGGCCACGGCCAACCCGCACCGGACCGCGCCGCTCATCGGCTTCTTCGACATCGGCTGGTGGGACCCGGCCGAGGACGAGAAGTGGCTGACGTCGATCCGCGAGGTCTACCGGGAGGTGCACGCGGACACCGGCGGCGTCCCCGTGCCCGGCGACGCCTACGACGGCGCGTACATCAACTACCCCGACAACGACCTCGCCGACCCGGCGCTGAACACCTCCGGGGTGCCCTGGCACACGCTGTACTACAAGGACAACTATCCGAAGTTGCAGCAGGTCAAGGCCAAGTGGGACCCCAAGAACGTGTTCAACCACGCGTTGTCGGTCCGGCTCCCGGGGGCCTCGCCCTCGCTGCCCCCGCAGCCCCGCTCGGAGAGCTCCCGCAAGCTGAGGGCCGAGCCCAAGAAGTACCCCGCCAGGGTGTCGCCGAGGCACGCGAACAACCTGCGCTCGCTCGGCCAGCCGGGCTGATCGAAGGGGCCGCCCGCCGTGCCCTCCGGCGCGGCGGGCGGCCCCGTGCGCGGGTCCCTAGCGCGGCGTCAGGTAGACGACCCCGAGGTTGCGCCGCCGGATCGCCTCCGCCAGCTCTTCGCGGGTCGGCATGCGGTCGACGTGGACGACGATGCCGAGCCGCTCCTTCGCCTCCTTGAGCCCGATCTTCTGGACCAGGCCCTCCATCTCGGCGGCCATGGCGTCGGGGTCGTCCATCAGCTCGGCGCGCATGGGGGTGCGCCTGCCCATGTCCGTCACCTCGACGTCGGCGCCGCCGCGCAGGTTCGCCTTCCACCGGGCCTCGGTGTAGACGCACAACCTGCCGCCCTCGTCCTGCTTCATGACGGGAACCTCGTACCGCTTACCGGTCTTTCTCCCGGTGAAATGAAGAAGGATCACGCCGCCGACGGAGCGTGCTTTTCCCCTGCGTACCTGAACGCGCATCAGGGGGTTGAAGAGGCGCATCATGAATTTCATCATGATGGGCGTTTCCTTGATGGTCACCGCATGAGCCGTGTTTTCCGCCATGACCCATTGTTTCATCCTCGCGATGATTTGAAAAAGGGCGGCGGCCGATCTTCCCGGGAAGACGGAAGTCGGCGGCGAAACATGGGATGACAGGATGTCCGGCCGGAGAACGGAAGGGCGGGCGCGGGTGGGCGACACGGAGCGGGGGCGGTTCAGGCGAGGCGTCTGCTCTTCGCGTCGGTGTCCCCAATGTCCCCGGCGTCCCCGGCGTCACGGGCGCCCCCGCCCCCGCGGGTGCCCCCGGTGCTCCGGGTGCCCCCGGTGCTTCCGGTGTTCCCGGCTGCTCCGGAACGATCGGGGTGGCCGGACCGACCGGTGCCCCGGGTGTCGCCGGTGTCGCCGCGGGCGGTCTCGCCGGGGCGCGGGCTCGCCCTGCCGCCCACGAACGTGGCCACGCACCGGCCCGGCCCCTCGTGCAGCAGCACCGTGTACGGGTCCCGCTCGCCGGCCTCCACCGCGAAGACCGCGAAGTCGGCGCGCCCGCCCCGGTCCAGGCAGCCCAGGCGGCCGGGACCCTCGTCCATCCCCAGCGCCCGCGCGCCGCCCAGCGTCACGGCCTCGACCAGGAGCCGGTCGTGCCCGGGCGCGCGGGAGAGGGCGCGGGCGACGGCCAGCGGGTCGCCGCCGGTACGGGTGCCGATCGCGATCGCGCTCTCGCCGTCGAGCAGCCCGTCGGCCGCGAACGGCGACGAGATGGCGACGACCGTGCCGCGGGCCCGCAGGAGCTTGCGGTCGGCCTCGTCCAGCGGGCGGGAGATCGCGATGTGACAGCCGGCGTCGAGCGCCCCGACCTCGTCGAGGAAGGCGACGGTGTGCCGTCCGGGCTCGACGTGCAGCCGCAGGCCGAAGGTCCTGGACAGGACGGTCAGGTCCTCCATCACGACCGGGTCCGAGGAGTGGGCGGCGATGCCGATGACGCCCGGGTGGTCGACCTCGCGGATCGCGGTGATCAGCCGGTCGCGTGCCTCGTCCTCCCAGCGGTCCTCGTCCTCGCAGCGGGTCTCCAGGTAGGTGACACCGCCCAGCCCGGCCTCGCCGAGGGTGGAGGCCGCGTCGAGGTCGGCGGCGATGCCCCCGGCGGCCGTGACGCCGTACGCCGAGACCGGGGCCGCGGCGCGGTCGAGCCGCAGGTGCGCGTCGATCAGGCCCGGCACGATCATTCCCGGCCAGTGGACCGGGGTGAGCAGGGGGTGGGCGGCCACGATCTCGGCGCGCGGGCCGACCCTGGCGATCCGGTCGTTCCGCACGACGATCGCGCCGTCCCTGACCGGCGGGCCGCAGACGGGGAGCACGACGGGGGCGCAGTGGACGGAGACGGTGGCCCTGGCGCGCGTGCCGATGGTCCGACCGGCACGGGTGGGCATAGGCGCTCCTGTGTGTTCGTCCCCTTCGGAGAGGTTAAGGGGAGTGGCCCCCGATCTCAAATGGGTCTCCGGCGGGTCTCTCCTCCATGCTTCCTGACAGCAGGTTGTTGATCCCGCTGTAAGCGATCTATAGCGTCATTTATCGTGACTCGTCCCCCTAGGCTGATGAAAGCATCGATCGCCGCGGTCATGCTGATTCTCGCCGGTCTCGCCACCTCCCTCCCCGCCGCCGCCGACCCCGTCCCGGACCCCGAGCACCCCTGGCGCCTGGAGCAGTGGCCCAGGACCCAGCCCTGGCAGCAGGACGCCCCCGCCACCCCCGACGCCGGCGCCGCGCGCCGCGCCGAGCCGGGCGCCCCCGCCCCGATCGACCCGCAGAACTGGAAGAACCCGGACCACATGACGTGGGCCGACTACCGCAAGCCCCCCGGCACGAACTGGGCCGACCCCGCGGTCAAGGGCTCCAAGCGGACCTTCCGCGGCGCGCTGGTCCTGGCCGACTACCCCGGACGGCCGTTCGTGGTCACCCAGCCCAAGGGGTCCACGGTCTTCGGCAACCCCAGCGCCGAGGCCCACGACATCCCCCGCGACCGGGTCGCCGGCTTCTACCGGGACTTCCTCAACACCCCCGGCGCCCTCAACCGGGGCCACACCATCCACGAGTACTGGATGGAGGACTCCGGGGGCCGCTACGGCGTGGAGCTGACCGCGTTCGGGCCGTACGAGATGCCCGGCAAGTCGCACGAGTACGCCATGGAGTTCCAGGGCGGCACGGCCTGCCCGGCCGGTGACACCTGCAACCGCAACCTGCGCACCGACGCGCGGGCCGCCTGGACCGGCGCGGAGGGCCCCGAGGTGCCCGCGGGCTTCGACTTCGTCTTCTACCTGAGCGCCGGCCAGGACGAGTCGGCCACCTGGCAGGAGTTCGGCCCGATCAAGTTCCCGACCAAGGAGGCGGTGACCGACGCCTTCGGCCCGCCCGACGAGAGCCTGCCCAACTGGGCCAGGACCCGCTACGTGGAGTGGACCTCCTGGGCCTCGGCCTCCTCGATCTGGCCCAACGCCGGGGGCGGCTCCTCCACCCAGGCCGAGAGCTCCGGGCAGGGCGTCTACGCCCACGAGCTCAGCCACATCCTCGGCATCGGCGACAACTACAACAACCCGTTCGGGGTGCCGCCGCGCCGGGCCTACACCGGCATCTGGGAGATGCTCAGCCGGGGCAGCTTCAACGGCCCCGGCGGCCCGCACAGCCGCTGGCTGATCCCGCCCACCGCGGGCGCCTCGATGGGCGCCCAGCACATGCTCCGCAACAAGATCAAGCTGGAGATGGTGGACGAGGCCAACGTGCTGCGCCTGTCCAGGGACGCGCTGGCCGAGTCCGGGATCGTCGTGGCCGAGGTGACCGCCCGGGTCGTCCAGCCCGGGCCCGGGGACCTGTCCGGCGTCAACGTCGCCTTCACCGGCGGCGACCGCGCCCCGGCCTGCGACGTGAACACCGACCCGTTCTGCGACGGCGGCGGCTACGACAACTACACCGTCGAGGTCGTGGACCGGATGGGCGCCGACTCCTTCACGCCCGACTCCGGGGTGCTGCTGGCCAAGACCAAGAACGTCGACCAGGCCCCCTTCGAGTGGGTGATCGACGCCAACCCGCAGGACATCGGCATGACCGACTACGTCCTGCCGGACGGCACCGCCGTGCCCATCACGATCGGCGACTACCGCCAGCTCTCGGACGCGCTGTTCCACGCCGGCACCGGCTCGGGATCGGAGTTCGAGTACGTGGACCAGGCCAACCGGCTGCACTTCTACGTGCTGGACCTCGAGCGCGACCGCAAGGGCGTGCTCTCCTACACGGTGGCGGTCCGCTCCCTGGACGGCGCCGGGCCGAACCGGCGCGGGGTGAAGGTGCTGCCCACCCTGGGCCTGCCGTCCCGCGACGGCCGCTCGGCGTGCCGCTTCCCGCTGTTCAACACCGGCAGGACCGCCCCGGCCCAGGGGACGCACCCCGAGGACGTGAGCGCCCACCTCTCCGGTGACGTCTACCGGCTCTCGGCGAAGGTCGCGGGACGGGGCTGGACGGTCTCGCTGCCCAACGAGCTCGCCACCGCCGACGCCGGCCGGAGCACCCGGGTCACGGTCGACGCCCGCAGGGCCCCGGGAGGCGCCCGCCTCGGCACGGTGACCCTGACCGCGGTCTCCGAGAGCGACCCGTCCAGGACGGCCACGGCGACCTGCCACGTGCTGGGCCGCTGAGGGCCCGCGTCACCCGGGCCGGATGCCCGGGTGACGCGGCGCCGCGGGCCGGACGTCTGATTCAATTTCCAGGAATCGAAGGACATGCCGGTCGGCGCGGGGGGTCGCGGGCGTGCCGTGGTCCTCGTACGAGGGGTGTGGATGACCGGGGCGCCGAACGTGCCTGATCAGCCTGACCTGCGGTCGCCCGCCCGGCGGCCGGGACGCCGGATACGGCTCGCCGCGCCCGCTGCGGCCGGGCTGGCCGCCGCCATGGCCAGCATCCTGGCCACCTCGCTGGACGTGTGGGAGCTTCCCCTGCAGGCCAAGGTCGGCGTCACCGCGGTCGCCGGCCTGCTCGTCGGCCTGCTCACCTGGGCGACGGCCGGCAGCCGTCCCGAGGAGCGGGGCGCCTCGGCCGGGACGGTGTGGCGCCCGCCCGACCAGTGGCCGCCGGTCCCCGCGCACTTCACCGGCCGCACCGCGTCGCTGGCCGAGCTGCGCGAGGTCTTCACCGCGCGCCGCCGCTCCCGCGACCGCGCCCACGCCGCCCCCCTGGTCGTCTCGGTGTACGGCAGGGGCGGGGTGGGCAAGTCCGCGCTCATCGCCAGGTTCGGCCACGAGGTCGCCGACGACTTCCCCGACGGCCGCCTGTACGCCGACCTGCGCGGCCAGGTGGAGGCCCCGGTCGACCCCGCCGAGGTGCTGATCGGTTTCCTGCGCGCGCTCGGCGTGCGGCTCACCACCGACCCCGGTGGCCTGGCCGAGCTGCGCACCCTCTGGCTGACCTGGACCAAGGGCAGGCGCATCCTGATCTGCCTGGACAACGCCCGCGACGGCGACCAGGTCAAGTCCCTGATCCCGGCCGAGCCCGGCTGCGCGGTCATGGTCACCTCCCGGCAGCCGCTCTTCCTGCTCAACACCTACGACAAGCAGCTGTCGGTGTTCGACGAGGCACAGGGCGTGGAACTGCTGGCCAGGCTGGCCGGGAACGACCGGGTCGCCGCCGACCCGGAGGCGGCCCGGGAGATCGTACGGATGTGCGACCACCTGCCGCTGGCCATCGGCATCTGCGGCGGCCGCCTGGCCACCAGGGAGAACTGGACCCTGCGCCGGCTCGCCGACCGGTTGCTGGACGAGCGCAGGCGGCTGGACCAGCTGGAGATCGCCCGCAGCCTCGACAAGAGCGTGCGCGCCTCCCTGCAGCTCAGCTACGACGACTGCACCGGCCTGCAGCGCCGCCTGCTGCGCCTGCTCAGCCTGGTCGCCGCCCCGGACGTGCCCGGCTGGGTGGCCGGTGAGCTGCTGGCCACCTCCGAGGTGGAGGGGGCCGACCAGCTGGAGGCGCTCATCGACGCCCAGCTCGCCGAGTGCTCGGGAACCGACCTGTCCGGGGTGATGCGCTACCGGCTGCACGACCTGGTGAAGATCTTCGCCCGCGAGCCGGCGCTCGCCGACGACGAGGCCCGCCGCCGGGCCGCCATCGAGCGGGTCCTGTCCGGCTACCGCCGCCGGGCCGAGGCCGCGGCCGTGGCGCGCTGGCCCCAGGACTGGGGGCGCGCCAGGCCCGCCGGGCAGGACCCGGGACCGGAGCCGGTGACGCGGGCCGAGGTCTCGGCGGCCGACTGGCTCAACGCCGAGCGCCTGACCCTGGTCGCGGTCATCGGCCAGGCCAGGAGCATGGAGATGTGGGAGCTGGCCTGGGGCCTGGGCAGGGCCTTCTGCTCGCTGTGCCACTCGCTGCGCGCCTACTGGTCGGACTGGCGGGCGGTCGCCGAGATCCTGTGCGAGGCCGCGGAGCGGACGGGCGACCCGCGGGCCCTGGCCATCGCGCTGCTGGACCGGGCTGCGGTGGCGGGCGGGCAGGGCGATCACCGCGGCGCCCTGCGGGACGCCGAGCGGGCGCTGGAGATCTTCGAGGGGCTCGGCGAGTCCTGGTGGGCGGCGCGGGCGATGCGCGCGGTCGGCATGACGCTGTTCAACGACGGCAACCTCGACCGCGGACAGGGCCACCTGATCGACGCGATCACCGTCTTCACCGACGAGGACGACCGGTGGTGGGCGGCCAGGACCCGGCGCAACCTCGCCGAGCTCCGGCTGGCCCAGCGCAGGCCCGCCGAGGCGCGGGAACTGCTGGAGGACGCGCTGCGGGTGTTCGAGCGCGACCGCAACCGCTACTCCGAGGCGCAGACGCTGCGCGCCTACGGCGAGGTGCTCGGCGCGACGGCCAGGGCGCTGCGCGCCGCCGGTGACGACCGCGCCGCCGGGGAAGACTTCGCCAGGGCCGGTTTCAGTCTCGACCGGGCCGCGGAGATGTTCCGGCTCCGCGGCGAGCTGTGGGAGGAGGCCCGGTGCCTGCGCGCGGCCGGCGAGGTCGGCGACCCGGCCAACGCGCTGCGCGAGCTCACCTACGTGCGCCGGGCCGACGAGATCCTGGTCGCGCTCGGCGACACGTGGGGGGTCGCCAGGACCGAGCTGTCGGCCGGGCGCGCCCTGGGCAGGCTGGGCCGTACGCGTGAGGCGCGTACCTGTCTCGGGCGGGCCGTGCGCGCCTTCGAGGAGCTGGGCGACCGCTGGTGGATGGCCAGGAGCCTGCGCTATCTGGGGGAGGCGCACCTGGAGGCGGGGGACGACCGGGCCGCGGTGGACGTCCTGCGGCGGGCACAGGACATCTACCGCAGCCTGGGCAACCGGTCCGGCATGGACCGCACCCTGGAACTGCTGCGCCGCGCGGGAGGCTGAGCCCCACCGTGCCGGTCCGTGCCGGTCCGGGGCGTGCCGGCCGGGAAGCCGCGCGGGGGTGCCGGGCGGGAAGCCGCGCGGGGGTGCCGGGCGGGATGCCGCGCGGGGGTGCCGGGCGGGATGCCGCGCGGGGTGCCGCTCGGGGGTGCCGCGCGGGGTCAGGGACCGGCGGCCGGCAGCAGGTGGCGGGCGGTCAGGCGGGCCTCGTCGATGCTCTCCTGGAAGAGCCTCTCCACCTGCCGCGCCTGCTCGGTCAGCCGGCCGAGCCCGGGGGCGGCGAGCGCGTCCTCGGTGGTCTCGGCGACCAGCGCCTCGTAGCGCGGGGCCTGCTCGGCGAGCTCCTGGAGCCGCCGGTGGGCGCGGTAGACGTCGTCGGCCCTGCGGACCTGCCCGGCGTACTCCTCCAGCACGCGGATCCGCGCGTCCAGCGAGCGCTCGGCGGTCTCCAGGGCCGCGGCGTAGGGGGCGAAGGCCCCGGCGATCTCGGGCGGGAGCGGATCGGGCACCAGCCGCCGGTGGTCGGCTTTCAACTCCGAGAGCCGCTTCAGCTTCGAGGCGATCTGCCAGGTCTGATCGGGCAGCGTCACCGCGTTGTCGATCGTGTCGAGCAGGTTCGCCCGGTTGACCTCGGAGTCGAGCACCGTCTCGGTGGCGTCCTGCGTGCGGCGGAGCAGGTCGCCGCAGTCGGTGTCGAGCTCCTCGGGCAGGATGAACCGGTCGCGGTGGCGCACGGCCGTGCGGAAGCGGCGCCACGCCCGGTGGCCCCTGACGTCGCCGCTCAGCCGGGACATCGAGGACAGGAAGATCACGACGCTGACGACCACGAGGCCCGCGGTGAGGCTCAGCCCCATCAGGAACAGCAGGAACAGCAGGGTCGCGCACACCCTGGAGGCGCTGGGCAGCTTGGGCGGGGGAGCCTGCCCCCTCCGGGCCGCGCGCAGCGCCTGCGGGTCGGCGCGCAGCACCGACGCGACGGCGGGCGGCAGGGAGGGATCGATCAGAAGGTGAGGGGGACGTCTCCTCGGGCTCACGCGACCTCCTCGCGGCGAAGCACGGCCGGCCCCGTCCTCGGGCCTCATATGAGTTAAGACGCATTTGTCGGCAACGTTCAAATATGACGGTAATTACGGAAGCAACCGCCTCCTGTTAACGGCCCGTACGTAAAGCGGCGTATAAACTCGGGAGCGATGAGAGACTTCACGCGTTGGATCGAACTCGAAGGTGCCGTCAACGTCCGTGACCTGGGTGGGCTCGCCACCGTGGACGGTGGCACCACACGCTTCGGCCGGATCTACCGGGCCGACAACCTCCAGGGACTGACCGAGCGGGACGTGCGCGTGCTCGTCGGCGAGCGCGAGCTCCGCCACGTCGTCGACCTGCGCTCCGGGCCGGAGGTGCGCCTGGAGGGCCCGGGGCCGCTCACCGCCGTGCCCGAGGTGAGCATCCACCACCTCACGCTCTTCGCCGAGGGCGGCCGGTACACCGACGTCGAGGCCGACACC
Organism: Streptosporangium sp. NPDC050855; assembly: GCF_044456585.1. Classification (NCBI taxonomy): domain Bacteria; kingdom Bacillati; phylum Actinomycetota; class Actinomycetes; order Streptosporangiales; family Streptosporangiaceae; genus Streptosporangium; species Streptosporangium sp. NPDC050855. The sequence goes on along the minus strand of NZ_JBITFY010000003.1, from coordinate 231,787 downwards.
ATCGAGGCCGACAAGGTGCTGCCCTGGACCGAGCGGGACGACGAGCGCACGGCCGAGCTGCGGGTGACCGGCTACTACTACGGCTACGTCCGCGACCGTCCCGACTCGGTGCTGGCGGCGCTGCGGGCCATGGCCCGCGACGACGGCGCCGTGATCGTGCACTGCGCCGCGGGCAAGGACCGCACCGGCGTGCTCAGCGCCCTGGCGCTGGAGGTCGCCGGGGCCACCCGGGAGGCGATCGTCGAGGACTACGTCGCCACGGGCGACCGCCTGGAGGACATCCTCGTCCGGCTGCGCGCCAGCGAGACCTACCGCGCCGACCTCGACACCCGGCCGGCCGACGACCACCGGCCCAGGGCCGAGTACATGGAGCAGTTCCTGCGCGTGATGGACGAGCGCTTCGGGGGGCCGTTGAGCTGGCTCGCCTCGCAGGGCTGGACCGAGTCCGACTCCCGGCTGCTGCGCGCCCGCCTGCGCGACTGACCCCCGAGGGCCTTCACGCGGCCGGCCGTCGTCAGGCGGCGGCCGGTTCCGGGAGGGCCCGCAAGGCCCCGGGGCACCGGGTCTCCGGCCGCAGCGGACGTGTGGCGGCCGGTCTCACAGGGTGACGACCCGGCGTTCGGCGGCCGAGAGCCGGGCGGCCTCCAGGACGGCCAGGGCCCGGACGACCTCCTCCGGCTCGACCGGCGGCGGGGCGCCGTCGCGCAGGCAGGCCAGCACGGCCGGGTAGAAACCGGCGTAGCCGCCCGGCTCGGTGGGCACGGCACGGCCGTCGTCACCGGCGCCGAGGGTGCCCCAGCGCTCCTCGGGCTCCTCGCCGAAGCCCGGCGAGGCCGGGGTCAGCCCGGCCCGCAGCTGCTCCTCCTGCACGTCCAGGCCGTACTTCAGGTAGCCCGCGCGGGTCCCCAGCACCCGGAAGCGGGGGCCGAGCCGCGGCACCAGCGCTCCGGCCCACAGGTGGGAGCGGGCCCCGCCCTCGTGGGACAGGGCGACGAACGTGTCGTCGTCGGCGCTCACGCCGTCCCGCCGGACGTCGCACTCGGCGTAGACGTCGACGACCGGGCCGAGCAGGCACAGGGCCTGGTCGACCAGGTGGCTGCCGAGATCGTAGAGCAGCCCGGGGATCTCCTCGGCGCCGCCGGTCTCGCGCCAGCCGCCCTTGGGCACGGGCCGCCACCGCTCGAAGCGCGACTCCAGCCGGGTCACCTCGCCCAGCTCGCCCGCCCGGACCAGCCGTCCGAGCGTCAGGAAGTCACCGTCCCAGCGCCGGTTCTGGAAGACCGTCAGCATCAGGCCGCGCTCCCGCGCCAGCACCGCCAGGTCGCGGGCCTGACCGGCGGTCGCGGCCAGCGGCTTGTCCACCACGACCGGCAGGCCCGCGCCGAGCGCGGCCCGTGCCAGCGGGACGTGCGTGCGGTTGGGGGAGGCGATCACGACCAGATCGACGGCGTCGGCTGCGGCGTCGTCGGACGCGTCCCAGAGCGCGCCGGCGTCCGCGACCGCCCGGGCGCCGTACCTCGCGGTCACCTCGGCGGCCCGCGCGGGGTCACGGGTGACCACCGCGGAGAGCCGCAGGCCGGGGGTGGCGGAGATCAGCGGGGCGTGGAAGAACGCCCCGGCCACCCCGTACCCGATCAGGGCGACCCGAAGGTCAGTCACCACGCTGCTCGTCGCGTTCGGCCAGGAACGCCTCGAACTGGGCGGCGAGCTCCTCCCCGGTGGGCATCTCCGAGCTCTCGGCCATCAGGCTCTCCCGCTCGGCACCGGCGGCGAACGCGTCGTACTGCTGCTCGAGGCCGGTGATCGCGGTGGACAGCTCCTGGGAGGCCTGGATCTGCTCGGCGATCTCGGCGTCGGTCTTCTCCGCGGCCTCGCGCAGCCCCTCCAGCGGGAACACCAGGCCGGTCCCCCTGGTCACCGCGTCCAGGGCGGCCAGCGCGGCCGTGGGGTACTCGGCCTGGGCCAGGTAGTGCGGGACGTGCACGGCGTACCCGAGGGCGTCGTAGCCCTTGGCGCCGAGCCTGAACTCCACCAGCGCGGCCGCGCTGCCCGGCACCTGGACCCTGCCGAAGGCGCTGGTCTGGCCGGCGACGAGCTCGGGACGGCTGGCGTGGCCGGTGACGCCCAGCGGGCGGGTGTGCGGGACGGCCATCGGGATGCCGTGGGTGGTCACCAGCCTGCCGACGCCCAGCCGGGCGGCCAGCGTCTCCATCGCGGCGGCGAACAGCTCCCACTCGCGGTCCGGCTCGGGGCCGGTGAGCACCAGGAACGGCGTGCTCGTGGTGTCGTGGAGCAGGTGCACCACGAGCTCGGGGCTCTCCACGGCCACCCAGCGGTCGGTGTCGAAGGTCATCACGGGACGCCGGGAGCGGTAGTCCAGCAGGCGGTCCACGTCGAACGTCGCCACGACCCGGTGCTCCAGCTCGTCGAGCAGGTGGGCGATGGCGAGCCGTCCGGCACCACCAGCGTCCACGAACCCGTCGAAGTGGTAGAGCAGCACCGGATCGGTCAGCTCAGGGACGTCACCGCTGAGCCGGTAGAGATCCGTCGGGTCGGACACCGTTTCCAGCCTTTCGTCGGTCTTCTCTTCAGCTCAACCCGCCGGGGGTCCGCCGAATTCCGCGAGCCTTCGTCGATCACTGGGAACCCTACCGGGGCACAATGGATCGCACGCAGCCTGACCCGGGCGTAAGGGGTCCGCGACCGTCCGTCCGCTCCGCGGGGACCGGACGGGCCGGGGCGCGTTCCGGCCCGTCCCGCCTCAGGGCCGCCTCCGGACCCCTCCGGCCTGCCCCGACCGCCTCGGTCCGCCTCGGTCCGCCTCCGCGACGGGCGCGACCCGGACGTCCGGTCGGCACGTATTCCCAGAATAGGGCGGTCGCTATATGGGTGAATCGGATATCCACCTGATCGGTGACCTATAGGAAATCAGCCCTTGTTCGGCCATTCTGGGGGAGTGGGAACTACTACTACGCGTAGGTCCAGCCTACCTCTTCGCATTCCTCCCCTTCCCTGTCCCTTCCCCAGCGAGGTGAACCCGCACGTCGAGAGGGTCAACACCGAGACCCTCGACTGGCTCGTGGAGACGGGCCTGGTGCGTGACAGCGAGACCGTCGAGCGCTACCGGCAGGCGAAATACGGCTGGCTCGGAGCGCGTACGTATCCCTACGCCGAACACCACACGCTCCGCCTGGTGACCGACTGGTGCGTGTGGCTGTTCGCCTTCGACGACGCCTTCTGCGAGGAGAACCGCGGCGCGGCCGAGATGAGCCGCCTCCTTCCCCGCTTCCTCGCCGTCCTCGACGACCTGGACGAGGACGCCGAGGTCGAGGACGCCTTCGCCAGGGCGCTGCTGGAGATCAAGACCAGGATCGCCAGGTACGGCGACCCCGACCAGCTCGACCGCTGGAGGGCCGTCACCAAGGACTACCTCTTCGCCCAGGTGTGGGAGGCCGCCAACCGCGAGGCCGACGTGGTGCCCCCGCCGGGCGACTACCTGTTCATGCGGCGGCGCACCGGCGCCATGCTCACCGTCTTCGCCCTCATCGACGTCGCCAGCGGCCGTCGCCTCTCCCCGGACGAGTGGCGCCACCCCGCGGTCAAGGCGATCACCGACAACGCCAACGACGTCGTCGTCTGGGACAACGACCTCATCTCGTACGCCAAGGAGAGCGACGGCGCCAACGCCCGCAACAACCTGGTGAACGTGCTGGCCACGCACCGGGGCCACTCCCGGCAGCACGCCATGGAGGCGATCGGCGCCATGCGCAACCGGGCCATCGCCGAGATGGTGGAGCTGCGCCCCTCCCTGGAGGCGCTCGGTTCCGAGGCGGTGCTCGCGTACGTGCGCGGCCTGGAGTTCTGGGTCAGCGGCAGCGTCGACTACTCGCTCACCAGCTCCCGCTACACGACCGCCTGGGAACGGGCGGAGACCCCCGCCGACCGGCCCGGGGCCGGCTGACCCGCCGCCGGTGGACCCGCTCCGGGACACCGGCGGCCGGGCCCTACAGCGGCCGGTCGTCCTCGTGGTCGCCGAGAGCGAGGATGATCAGCTCCTCCAGGTTCAGCTTCTTGCCCTGGGCGAAGGCCTCCTCCTGGGCCTCGTCGCCGAGGAGGCGCTTGCACTCCTTGACGCAGCGCTCGTGCTCGACGTTGAAGAACGGCGAGCTCATCTGCGGCATCCCGAAGGTCCGCCAGTTGGCCTGGCCGCCGCCCATCAGCCGGGAGGCGAGCTCGGGCTGGCCCTCCTCCAGCGCCTGCTTGGCCACCACCTCGATCGCCAGGCCGATGCCGAGCACGTCGTGGAAGTAGCGCTTGAGGCGGAGCGCCTCGCGGGCGTTCGACATGGCCTCGGCCGACCGGCCCATCGCCTGGTACACGCTGGCGAGCGCGTAGATGGCGTACGAGCGCAGCCACAGCTCGCCGCGCTGGGTGCAGACCGCGATGCAGTCGCGCAGCAGCACCTCGGCCTCGGCGGGCTCGTTCTGGATGAGCAGCACCATGGACAGCTCGACGATCGAGGGCAGCAGGCCCGGGTTGAGCTCACGCCCGCTCTTGTGGAACTCGATCGCCACCCCCAGCAGCGCGCTCGCCTTCTGCAGGTCGTTCTGCAGGAACGCGGCCGTGCCGAGCATCTTGGTGGCCAGGATGACCGCGCCGGAGTCGCCCACCCTGACCGCGTCGGAACTGCACTGCTCCGCCGCCTCGATGGCGCCGCCGATGTTGCCCTGCGCGCTGTGGATGTAGGACAGCACCCACAGGGCCTTGCACCGGTCGGGGGTCGGCTCGGTCGCCAGCTCCAGGGTCTTCTCCAGGTACAGCCGCCCCTCGCGGGCCAGGCCGCAGGCCACCCACATGAACCACAGCGAGGACAGCAGCTTGAGCCCGGCCTGCACCTCGCCGGGGGTGCGCAGGCAGTGGTCGAGCGCGACGCGGATGTTGTCGTGCTCGTGGCGCATCCTGACGTACCAGTAGACCTGGCGGGCGCCCGACCACGCCTCCTCGCTCCGCTTGGCCAGCTGCAGGTAGTAGTCGCGGTGCCTGGTCCTGATCGTGGCGCTCTCGCCGAGCTTGTCCAGCCACTCCTCGCCGTACTGGCGCAGGGTGTCGATCAGCCGGTAGCGGTGCCCGGACGGCGTGCCGTCGCTGAGCAGGATCGACTTCTCCACCAGGCTGGAGATGAGATCCATGATGTCCTCGGAGGGGAGGTTGTCCCCGGAGCAGACGTAGCGGGCGGCGTCGAGCTCGAAGTCCCCGGCGAAGACCGACAGCCGCGCCCACAGCAGCCGCTCGGCGGGCTCGCACAGCTCGTGGCTCCACCCGATCGCGGCCCGCAGCGTCTGGTGCCTGGGCAGCGCCGTGCGGCTGGCGCCCGCGAGCAGGCTGAACCGGTCGGCCAGCAGGCCGAGGATCTGCTCCACCGACAGCGCGCGCATCCGGACCGCGGCCAGCTCGATGGCGAGCGGGATGCCGTCGAGACGGCGGCAGAGCTCGGCCACCGGCCCGACGTTGTTCTCGTCCAGCATGAAGGTGGGCACCACCGCGCTCGCCCGCGCGACGAACAGCTGCACCGCCTCGTTGGTGAAGACGTCCTCGCCGGGGGAGTCGCCGGGGACGGCCAGCGGCGGGATGGAGACCGTGTGCTCGCCCCTGGCGTTGAGCGACTGGCGGCTGGTCGCCAGGATGGTCAGCCCCGGGGCGCCGGCGAGCAGGTCCTCGAAGAGCGCGGCGCACGCGTCGACCAGGTGCTCGCAGGTGTCGATGATCAGCAGGAGCTCGCGGTCGCCCAGCCACTCGATCAGCGTCTCGTCGGCCGAGCGGGCGGACTGGTCGGCGATGCCGAGGGCCGAGGTGATCGTGTGGCGGACCATGCCGGAGTCCTGCAGGCGGGCCAGGTCGGCGAACCAGACGCCGTCCTTGAAACGGGTCCGCATCTCGTGCGCGATCCGCAGGGCGGTGCGGGACTTGCCGACGCCCCCGATGCCGGTCACGGTGACCAGGCGGTGCTCGCCCAGCCGCTGCCGGAGTGTGGTGAGCAACCTGGTACGCCCCACGAAGCTGGTCAGCTCGTTGGGGAGATTGCCGTCTCGCCGCCATCCTGCTGGCGTTGTCATGGCGCCTCACGGGGGTAGCTGAAACCTGCTCCCGCATCGTACCGCCTGGTTTCCCGGCTGTCCCCGGCGTCACCGGGCCCGGAGGGGCGTTCCGGGGCATCCCGCCGCGAGAGGGGACCCCTCGGGCAGAGGATCGGACGGCGGAGCGGAGGGCGCGGAGTTTCGCCCTGCGGAGGGAACGGCGCCCGCCCGGGTGGCTAGCATGGGGCCTGTGACAGTGCCTGAACCCGATGACCTGCGGCCCGTCGACCTCGCCGACGACGGCCTGCCGATCCTGCCCGACCAGACCGTCGACGACACCGACCTCGGCTGGAGCGAGTGGCGCGAGGCCGACGACGACGCCCGCCTGATCGAGGACCGCCCGCCCCACTGGTGACGGGCCCGCCCCTGCCGGTGCCCGCGCGGGATCCGTTCCCGCGCGGGCACCGGCCGGAGACGACTCCGGGGACGGATCAGGCCCGGGACGACCCGGGACGGCCGATCACCACGGGGACGGCGCCGGCGGCGCCACCACCGGCGGGCGGTCGTCGCAGGTGATGGTGTTCGGCAGCAGCCAGGGGGCGAGCCAGGGCCCGGTCGCGCCACCCCCGTCGTTGCCGCCGAGGTCGGTCAGCGAGAACTCCGAGCCGGTGGGCGGGAAGCCGAACGCCCCGCAGTTGTTGACGCCGACCGCGCCGACGTTGCGGGCGTCCACGTTCTCGAAGGTGGCCGACCCCTTCACCCGGGCGCTGACCACCGAGGTGCCCGTACCGTCCACCCTGGTGTCCTTGAAGTGGACGTTCGTGATCGAGTACAGGTCCTTCACGCCCCAGTCGCTGACCAGCATGATCGCGTTGTAGGTGTTGTCCAGGAAGTGGTTCCCGGTCACCCGGACGTCCGCGTCGATGCTCCTGTCGAGGGCGTAGAACCAGATGGCCCCCAGGCCGATCTTCCAGTTCAGCTCGAACGTGCCGGACCGGACCGTGGTGTTGTCCCTGATCGACAGCTTCCCGGCGAACGCCTCGGCGCCGAAGCGGGACCCGACGTGCAGCGCGCTGCCCTCGCGGACCGGGTCGGCCACCAGGTTGTTCGAGACGGTGTTGTCGGTGCCGCCGTAGACGGCGATGCCGTTGGCGAGGGTCGGCGTCTGCACGGTGTTGCGGTCGAACGTGTTGCCGGTGTTGGCGATCTTCTCCGACCACATGGCCAGGCCGTCGTCACCGGTGTTGCGGATGACGTTGTTCGACACGACCGAGTTCGTGACGCCGCCGTGGAAGTTGAGGGCGTCGGCGATCTGGTCGACGATCACGTTGTTCGTGATCCTCAGGTTCGTCATCGGCCCGTCGAACCACATGCCGACCTTGGTGTGCCGGATGTGCAGGCCGTCGACGGTCGAGTCGCTCAGCGCCCCGCCGATCCCGTTCACCTGGTCGGTGTCGATGCGCTCGCGGACGTCGCCCTCGATCGCGAAGCCGGACAGGTGGACGTTCCTGCTGCCGCCGTCGGCGGCGTTCTTGCCGTAGAAGCCGACGCCGGTGTGCACCGAGCCGTCGGGGGCCGGGGAGGGGAGCGTGACCTGCTCGCCCTTGATGATCGTGTACCAGCTCCCGGCGCCCTCGATCGTCACGTCGTCGACGATGATGTGGCGGTTCACCCGGTAGACGCCCGGGGGGACGTACACCTTGAGGTTCTTGCGCTTGGCGAAGGCGATCGCCTTGTCGAACGCGCCGGCGGAGTCGCGCCGGCCGAACGGGTCGGCCCCGAACGCCAGCACGTTCGCCGCGACGAGCCGGACGCGCGGCGCGCCGACGAGCTCGGAGTCGAGCAGGTCCACGACCGTCCACGCGGCCCTGCTCCCGGCCGGGACGGTCAGCCGCACCCGGTCGCCCGCGCGGTAGGCGCGGCCGAGCAGCAGGCGCTGCTCGTCGTAGAAGTGGGTCGGGCGGAACGGCTTGGTGATGACCGGGGCCGGTGTCGTGGCCGACGGCACGCAGCCGCACTCGGTGATCCACCAGTCGGGGTGGAGCAGGTCGGCGTCCGGGTCGTTCGTGAACGGATACTGGTTGTACAGCCAGGCGTACTCGGAGGTGAGGGTCATCGCCCTTTTGCCGCCGCCGTTGACCGTGACGTCGAGCGGCGCGGTGATGCCGCCGCCGCCCGGCGCGTCCGGGATGCTGTAGCGCACCGTGATCGCGTTGGCCGCGGCCGGCAGCGTGAACTCCACGTGCTGTCCCGGCGTCAGCCTGACCGCCCTGCGCCCGGACGCCTCCGAGGGCAGGGTGTACGCGGTCCGGTCCGGGCCGATGACGGTGCCGTTCGTGACGGCGTTCTCGGCCTCCTGCTCGGCGAAGCGGACGTCGGCGCCCCGGCCCGCGACGAGCGCCGGGTCCAAGGCGGCGCGCGTGACGACGGGGGCGGCGGCGCGGGTCGTGCCGCCCGTGCCGCCCGTGCCGTCCGCGACCCGGTCGGCGAGGGCGGGCCCCGCGGGCGCGACGCCGAGCCCGGCGACGGTGACGGTCAGCGTCGTGACCGCCACCGCCGCTCTCCGCGCCGACCTGCCGGACCACCTCGCCATGGCTCCTGTGATGCTGCGCGACATCGGACGCTCGTTTCTCTCGGGGGGCGGTACACCTGAGGGCGCTCGGGGGGGCGTGACGCCATGAGGGTGAGGTGACAGTAGAACTCGCCTCGACCGTTCCACAAGAGATCTGTGAAATAATTTCGTAACGTTGCTACATCTCTGCGTTACTTATCCATCTTCTTGCGCTGGTGCTGTCGGGGAGAACGGCCCGCGGGAACGCGGCCGTGGTGCCGGGTGGTGGAGACGAGAAAGAGCGGCCCCGTCGGCCGGCCGCGAGGATTCGACGCCGACGAGACCCTGGAGCGCGCCCTGCTGGTCTTCTGGGAGCGTGGCTACGAGAGGGCCGGCCTGGCCGGCCTGACGAAGGCGATGGGCATCTCCACCACCAGCATGTACGCGGCCTTCGGCAACAAGGAGGAGCTGTTCCGCAAGGCCCTGGAGCGCTACACCGAAGGCCCGAGCGCGTACCTGGCCCAGGCCCTGGAGGAGCCGACCGCCCTCGGCGTCGCCACCGCGATCCTGGCCGGCACCGTCCGGACCACCACCCGCCCGGCCCATCCCCGCGGATGCATGGGCGTCCAGGGCGCCCTGGCGGCCGGTGACTCCGGTCGCGAGGTCCGCGACCTGCTCGTCGGCTGGCGTAACGACGGCCACTCCCGCATACGGGAGCGGTTCCGGCGGGCCGCCGACGAGGGCGACCTGCCCCCGGGGACCGATCCGGGGCTGCTGGCCCGCCACGTCACCACCCTGGCGTTCGACATCGCCGTGCAGGCCGCGAGCGGTGTCGGCCGCGACGAGCTCCAGGCGGTGGCCGAGGCCGCCCTGCGCAACTGGCCGGCCTGACGGGGGACCGCTAGGAGACCACGTCCTTGGCGCGGAAGCGGCGGAAGGCGAAGGCGATCAGGATGACCGAGTAGGTGACCGACACGGCGACCCCCTTGAGCATGCCGTCGTACTGGGGCTGCGGGGCCAGGGCGTCCAGCCACGCGGTGTTCCAGAACGTCGGCAGGAACTCCCGCAGCACGCCGAGCTCCTCGACCGCCTGCAGGATGTTGCTGACGATCACCAGGCCGACCGCCCCGCCGACCGCGCCCAGCGGGGCGTCGGTGCCGACCGAGAGCAGGAAGGCCAGGGAGGCGACCACGAGCTGGCTGACCATGGCGTAGGCCACCACCACCCCGAACCGGGGGAGCATGTCCAGGGCGGCGATCGTCTCGCCGGTCCCGGGCACCCGGACGTCGTTCCAGCCGAAGGCCAGGGTCCCGGCCAGCAGCGCCATGGCCGGCACGCAGATCACCGCCGCCGCCGAGTAGCCCAGCGCGACGATCAGCTTCTGGCGCAGCAGCCGGTCGCGCGGGATCGGGGCGGCCAGCAGGTAGCGCAGCGACGACCAGCTCGCCTCGACGGCCACGGTGTCGCCGCAGAACAGCGCCACCGCGACCACCAGCAGGAAGGTCGCCGACACCGACAGGGCGAACGCCGCGAAGTTGAGCCCGCCCTCGGTGGCCAGGTCGGAGATGCGCAGCGTGGCGCTGGGCTGGCCGGACCCGGCGCCGAACGTGAACGCGATCACCAGGATCCACGGCAGCGCGAGCAGCAGGCCGAACATCACCAGCGTGCGGCGCCGCTTGAGCTGGCGGACGATCTCCACGCCGAGCGGCAGCGTCCGCCCCGGCGCGTACCCGCGCGCCGCGCCGGACGAGGCGGGAGCGGGCACGGCGGCGGGCGCGGTGCCCACCGGGGTGCCCACCGGGGTGCCGGACGGGGTGCCGGACGGGACGGGTGCGGGGGAGACGTCGCTCATGCCTTCTCTCCGATCAGGTCCAGGAAGACGTCCTCCAGGCGGGTGCCCGAACCGTTGACCGGCGCGCGGCTGCTCAGCAGCTCGCTCACCGTCCCGGCCGTGACGAGCCGCCCGCGATGCATGACCACCACGTGGCTGCACGTCTGCTCCACCTCGGCGAGCAGGTGGCTGGAGACGATGACGGTACGGCCCTGCGCGGCGTAGCGGATCAGCACCTCGCGCATCTCCCGGATCTGGGGCGGGTCCAGGCCGTTGGTGGGCTCGTCCAGGACGAGCAGGTCGGGCAGGCCCAGCATGGCCTGGGCGATGGCCAGGCGCTGGCGCATGCCCTGGGAGTAGGTGCGGACCGCGCGGTCCAGCGCCTTGCCGAGCCCGGCGATCTCCAGCGCCTCGGCGAGACGGGCGTCCTCGGCCGGCCTGCCGGTGGCCTTCCAGTACAGCTCCAGGTTGTCGCGGCCGGACAGGTGCGGCAGGAACCCCGGCCCTTCGACGAACGAGCCGAGCCGCGACAGCACCGGGGCACCGGGCACCACCCGGTGGCCGAAGATCCGCACCTCGCCGCCGTCCGGCCTGATCAGGCCCATCAGCATGCGCAGAGTGGTGGTCTTGCCCGCGCCGTTGGGACCGAGCAGGCCGAGCACCTGGCCCTGCTCGACGGTGAACGACAGGTCGTTCACCGCGAGCTCGCCGTTTCGGTACGCCTTGGTCAGGCCGCTGATCCGCAGCGGCACCGAGGCCAGCTCCGGGTCGTGCTCGTCGACGGCGCGGCGGCGCCCGGCCAGCAGCAGGAGCGTCGCGGCGACCAGGGCGACCAGCGGCAGCGCCCAGATCCACCAGGCGGGCCCGGTGGAGGGAGTGCGCAGGGCGGCGTGAGTGGGCACGGTCACCGCCGGGGAGGCCAGGCCCACCGTGTGGACGGCAGGGACCGCGGAGGTGCTGTACCCCAGGTCGGTGGTGGTGAACGCGACCCTCAGCCGGTGCCCGACGTCGAACCCGTGGTCGATGGCCGGCAGCGCCACCGTGGCCTCGCCGGAGCCGTCCGCGCCGAGCGTGATCCGCACCGGGGCGGCCAGCCCTTCGGGCAGGATCGGCGCCTGGGCGGCGCCCGCGACGTCGTACAGCTTGGCGAACAGCGTCACCTCGGACCCCGCCCCGCCGGTCGTGTCCGCCCCGTTCCCGGCGTCCCCGGCGTCTGCGGTGTTCTCCGCCCGCTCGGTGGATCCGGCCGCGCCCGCCCCGGGGGAGCCGGACGGGGAGGTCACCCGGACCCGTACCGTCGAGCTGCCGGTGACCTGGAGCGGGGCGGTCAGCGGGGCGGAGTCGAAGACCGCGCTCTGCCCGGCCATGTCGGCCGAGAGGTTCACCGCGCCGCCGAGTCCACCGGCACCACCGAGGCCCCCGAGGCCGGGGACCGCGGAGATCGAGGCCGGGGAGCCGCCCGGAGGGTTGGCCACCGGCTGGTCGGGGCCGCTGAGCGGCACCGAGACCCGGCCGCTGCCCGACAGCCCCGGATAGGTGGCGGCCATGGCGTGCAGCTGGACCGGACGGCGGGTGCCGGGGTCGCGCCCGCCGTCGCGGGTCACCGTGAAGGCCTCGCCCGCACCCTCCCCGCCGGTCCTCTTCAGGTGGCGGTCGAACCAGCGGAGCGTCCTGTCGTGCAGCCAGTCGGCCTCGCCGTTCCCGCCGTCGTGCCCGCCGTCGAACCAGGCGACCTCCACCGAGGCGCCGGTGGCGGCGACGGCCCTGGCGTTGGCGTCGGCCTGGCCCAGGGTGAACAACGAGTCGCGCCGCCCCTGGAGCAGCAGCGTCGGGATCCTGATCCTCCCGGTCACCGAGACCGGGCTGGACCTGCGGAGCGTCTGCACCGCCTCGGTCGTCGCCCGGCCGCTCTCGGCGATCCGCTGGTACATCTCACAGATCTCCGGCAGGAACCGGCCGCACCGGACCTCCTGCGGGGTGGGCGGGCGGACCGCCCCCGGGCGCGCGGCGTCACCGGCGCCGGCCCGCTCGCTCGCCCCCTGCGGCCCCTCCGCGCCGTCGGCGCCGTCGGAGTCGTCGGCGTCGTCCGTGTCGGCGCCCGCGCCCGCGTTCGCGCCGCCGAGGGCGGCCAGGCCGCCCGGACCCGCGGCGGAACCGCCCCGGCTGAAGAACAGCCCGGCCCACATGCGCTTGAACACCCCGCTCTCGGGGCCCTGGCCGGTGGCGTTCGGGAAGAACGCGTCGGCCAGGTCGTACCAGGTGATCTGCGGGACGATCGCGTCGATCCTCGGGTCGTGGGCGGCGGCCATCAGCGCGATGGCACCGCCGTAGGAGCCGCCCGCGATGCCCACGCGGGGGTCGCCCGCCGCGTCCAGCCGCACCTCGGGACGCCTGGCGACCCAGTCGACGAGCTGGCGCACGTCCTTGACCTCGTAGTCGGGGGAGTTCAGCGCGATCTGCCCGGACGAGCGCCCGAATCCCCGGGCCGACCAGGTCAGCACCGCGTACCCGTCCTGCGCCAGCCGTACGGCGGACTGCCTGGTGCTCTGCTTGCTGCCGCCGAAGCCGTGCGCGAGCAGCACCACCGGAGCCCGGCCGCCCCCGGCCGGGGGGAAGAAGCTCGTGTCCAGCGTGACGCGCTGATCGTCGCGCGGCCCGTCCACCACGGTGATCATCTGGTTCAACGCCCGCACCTGCGGCGCGGACGGCCACACCAGCCAGGCCGCGACGCCGATCACCAGCACCGTGACCGCCGCGACCCAGACGGCCCGCCTTCCCCCACGTTTCATGACGTGAGCCTACTGACCCCCGCGGACTTCTCCTGAGACCGTTCTCAGGAGGAAGTCCGCCGGTCAGCGCGGCGGCGCGGCACCGGACGCCCGCGCCGGCCGTCCGCCGCGGGCGGCGACGTGGGTGGCGACGTGGGTGGCGACGTGGGCGAACAGGCGCGGTCGCCCCGATGTCTCAGGGTTGTCCCCGATTGCGGAGCGAGGCGCAGGGGCGGCATCATTTCGCGCGTGAAGCCAGTAGAGAGCCTACGAAGAAGAGCGACCCCCGTCATCGAATGGGCCCTGCCGTACTGGACACGGGGGAGCGCGGGCAGACAGACCCCGGAGGATCTGTTCAGGCTCCTCTACCTCGGATGGCTGGTGGCCTTCTCGTTCAAGGTCCTCGGCGCCTCCTGGGACGTCTCCTGGCACTTCAAGTGGCTCCGCGACGACCTGGCCCCGCCGCACCTGCTCAACAGCGTCGGGACCGCCATCGCGCTCGCGCTCACGATCATCCACATCTACACCGGCTACGGCGTCGACCGGCTCGCGCAGCGCCTGATCGCCTGGGGTACCGGGATCTTCCTGCTGGCCGTGCCGCTGGACCTGATCAACCACCGGGTCAACGGGCTCGACATCACCTCGTGGAGCCCGTCCCACCTGATGCTCTACATCGGCACGCTCTTCATGATCTGCGGCGTCATCCGGGGCTGGTTCGTCCGGGCGGTCCCCGGACGGATGCGCACGCTCGTCCTCGGCGGGCTCTTCGTGTTCCTCTTCGAGAACGTCTGGTTCCCCGAACAGCACCAGGAGTACGGCGTGTACGGCCTGGCCGCGTGGGACCGGGGCGAGCCGGACGCGGAACCGATCCTGATCAAGTTCGCCGCCGACCAGATCGGCCTGCCCGTGGACGACAGGGCGGTGGCGCTGCACTTCACGCTGCCCGTGCCCGACGCGCTCTACCCCCTCTACGCCGCGATGGCCGCGGTGCTGGTGGCCGTCTACGCCCGCGCGATGATCGGCCGGATGTTCTCGGCCACCGCCGTCGTCGGCGTCTACGTCGCCTTCCGCACGCTGATCTGGCCCCTGCTGGCCGTCGCCGACTTCCCGCGCTCGGCCGTGCCGGTCTTCCTGATCGCCGCCGCGCTCGCCGTCGACCTGGCGTTCCTGATCAGGATGCCCGTGGTCAGGGCACTGGCCGGCTCCGCGGGCGCGGTCCTCCTCCTCGACCAGGCACTGCGCTTCCAGAACGCGATGTTCATGTCACCACCGCTGGTGCCCCCCACGACCATGCTGATCGGCGGCGCCGGGCTCGCGGTGCTCTGGCTGGCGGCCGAATGGTCGTTCGACCGCCACGTCCTGCACGCTCAGGCCAGGGAGGCCGTGGTCAGCGCCACCGCGACCCCGTAGGCCACGCCCATCACGATCAGCTCGGCCGCCGCCCACCCGACGACCGCCGTCGCCCGTCCCCGGGCGACGTGCGGCATCAGGTGGAAGCGGATGCGGGCGGCGAGCGGGATCAGCAGCGCCACGCAGACGGCCTTGGCCACCAGCAGCGGCCCGTACTCGCCGCTCAGCAGCGCCCCGGGCAGCTCCACCCCCGGGGTGAGGGCCATCGTGGCCAGGCCGTTGACCACCCCGGACAGGCTCACCACCACCAGCGCCAGGGTCGCCAGCCGGGAGAACGCCGGCAGCACGCGCGCCAGCAGCCCGCGGTCCGAGGCGACCAGGGCGACGACCGCGACCAGCCCGCCGGTCCACGCGGCCGAGCCCATCACGTGCAGCTCCATCGAGATCATGATGGGGTCGTGCCAGGCCGAGTCGACCGCGTGGCCGGTCACCGGGATCGGCAGCAGGCCGAAGAAGGCGACCACGATCCGCAGCTCGGCCGGGACCTTCTCGCCGTAGCGGACGGCCAGCAGCCCGACCGCGGCCGCCGCCAGGGCGCAGGCGGCGCTGAAGAGCATGCCCTGACCGGCGCCGACCCCGTCGACGTACGCGGCGATCATGCCCGGGGTGGGCAGCGTCCCGGGGTTGAGCTCGGCCGTCTGGAACACGATGACGGCCAGCGCCAGCAGCGCCCACGCCCAGGCGAAGGTCACGGCCAGCGGCCGCGCCCGGCGCATCACCGGCTCGGTCCGCTCCGGGTCGTCGAACCCGAGGAGTCTCGGCAGCAGGCTCAGCCCGACCACCGCCACCGCGGCCAGGTCCAGCAGCACCCGCAGCACCGGCAGGCCGTACTCCACCAGCGGCCCGGGGATGGCGATGCCCGGCACCGCCTCCTGGGCGGTGAACGCCGTCGCGGCCAGCACGGCCGCCACGGCGCCCGACACCAGACCGCCGGCCAGCAGCCTCCTGGTCGCGGCGGTCTCCGGCGGGACCCGCTCGGCGGTCACGGTCATCGGGCCCCCTCCTGCTCCCTGGTACGGCGCATCGCCACCACGGTGGCCCCGCCCAGCAGCACGATGGAACCGGCGATCCACAGCACGGCCATCCCGGCCCCGCCGTTCTGCGCGGCCTCGGCGGCCTGGGCGCCCAGGCCGGGTTCCTGCGGCACGGCGGCGGAGGCCGCGGGGGCGGGGGTGGCGGGGCCCGCGGCGCCCGGTCCCGGCGCGGTCAGGGTGAAGGAGATCGCGCTGGAGACGGGGTGGCCGTCGGCGGAGAGGATGCGGTAGCCGACCACGTACTTCCCGGCCGGGCCGAGGGGTCTCACGCCGATGCCGACCCGCGCGCCGTCGACGGCGGTCGTGCCGTGCTCCCACCGGGCGCCGTCCGGGCCGGTCACGCTGATCCGCGCGTACCCCTGCCGGACGGGCTGGTCGAAGGTGAGCGTGATCTTCGCGGGGCCCCGCGCCAGCTCGGCCCCGTCCTTGGGATCACTGCCGATCAGCACGTTGTGGGCCTGCGCCGGGGTGACCGCGCCGAGGGACGCGGTGACCGCGAGGAGCAGGACCGTGAGTAGCCGCCTCACCGGTCGTGGCCTTCCGTTGAGTTCGTCATGACCATGCCATGGTCCCATCCCCGGCCGTCGCGGTGGTCCCCTGTCCTACGCGGTCGCAGGGCCCGGCTTCTCCAGGGCCGTCCTGAGCGCGCCGAGGAACTCGGCGGCGTCGCGGCCGTTGACGTAGCGGTGGTCGTAGGAGAGGCCGAGGGAGATCACCCGGCGGACGGCGAAGGAGCCGTCGCGGGCCTGCACCGTCTCCGGGCGCGGCGCGGTGAGCGAGAGCGCGCAGATCTGGCCGGGGAAGACGATCGGGACGGCCATGGTCACCGAGGCGTCGGTGTGCAGGGTCACCATGATGTTGCCGCCGACCAGGTCCCGCTCCCTGAAGGACCCGTTCAGCGCGGTGGCGCGGAACCGGGTCAGGTCGCGGGCGATCTCGTCGAGCGGGCGCCGTCCGGCGTCGCGCACCACCGGCACGTACATGCCGTTGCCGACGTCGACGGTCACGCCCACCTCCGCCGTCGTGGCGCGCCGGGCGCGGTAGCCGTCGAGGGGGGTGGCGAAGAAGACCGGGAAGTCCTCCAGCAGCCGCCCGGTCGCCTGGACGAGCAGCTCCGGCAGGCCGATCAGGGCGCGCAGCCGCTTGGTCTCGGCGCGGGTGAACGGCAGCGCGTCGGTCACGTCCACCCGCATCGCGGTGAACGAGGCCGGGATCTCCCGGTGCGACCGCTCGACCACCTCGGCCGTCCGGCGCTGGGCCCTGGACGGCTCGATCAGGCCGGCCTCCCCGGCTTTCCCGGCCTCCCCGGCTTTTCCGGACTCCCCGGACTTCCCGGGCTCCCCTGTCCCGGAGGGGGACGGGAGGAGCGGTTCCAGGTCGGCCCGGCGGATCACCTTCCTGCCGAGGGCGCGCACCCGCTCCATGGAGATGCCGGACTCGTCCATGAACCGCCGGGCCGGCTCGGTGATGACGAGTCCGCCCGGGTCGGCGACCGGAGCCGCGTGCCCGTTCTGTTCACTCGACGGGCCCGAGGGGGGCCGTCCGGCCGTCACGTCCGTCCCGAGGCCCGTCCCCAGTCCCGTCCCGGGGTCCGTTCCGAGGTCCGTCGCGAGACCCGGCCCGAGGTCCGCGTCCCGGCCGGTCCCGTCGGCCGGGAGGAGGGCGATCACCTGGCCCGGCGCGCACTCGGCGCCCGCGGCCAGCAGGTGCCGCAGCGTCCCGTCCTGCTCGGCGGTCAGCTCCTCGACCGCCTTGGAGGTCTCCAGCTCGGCCAGCACCTCTCCGGCCCGTACCTCCTGGCCGTCCTTGGCCACCCACTCCACCAGCACGTACGTGGCGTCGTTGTTGTTGAGCTTGGGCACCCGGATCTCGGTCACGACAGGGCCTCCACGATCGCGTTCCGGATGTCGCCGGCCTGGACGAGGACCTCGCGCTCCAGGTGGGGCGCGGCCGGGATGACGCTGTCGGCCGCGTTGACCAGGCCGATGGGGCGGCGCAGGGCCGGCCAGAGCCGGGGGTAGAGCACCCGCGCGACCTCCGCGCCCCAGGTGCCGCCCGCCGAGCCGTCCTCGACCACGCACACGTGCCGGGCCCGCTCCAGCCCGGCGAGCTCGGGCAGCGGGTAGAGCCGGGCGGGGATCAGCAGCTCGCAGGCCAGGTCGTCCTCCAGGAGCAGGGCGCGCATCGCCTCCAGCGCCCGGTGCGTCATGCCGCCGTGGGTGACGAGCACGCAGTCGGGCTCGGTCACCCCGTCCACGAAGACCCGGGCGACGCCGTCGCGCACCTCGTACCCGAACAGGTCGTCCACGGTCCCGCCGGTGTACATCCGCCGGGTGTAGAGGACCTTGTCCTCGAAGAACAGGCAGGGCCGCTCCTGCGCGAACATCTCGGCGAACAGCTCACCGGCGTCGTGGAACGGCGTCATCTCGAACAGCGACAGCCCCGGGACGCCGATGAAGTGCTTCTGCGGGCTCTGGCTGTGGGTGGGGCCGTACCCCCGGTTGCCGCCCGACGGGCAGCGCACCACCAGCGGGATCGGGACGGGCCTGCCGTACATGGAGGTGGACTTGGCGGCGAAGTTCACCAGCTGGTCGAAGGCGAGCGCGGCGAAGTCGGCGAACATGATCTCGACGATCGCCCGGTCCCCGGCCAGCGCCAGGCCCGCGCCGACACCGGTGATCGCACCCTCGCTGAGCGGGGTGGACCGCACCCGCCGGCCGAAGCGGGTGGACAGCCCCCGGGTGACCTTGAAGGCCCCGCCGTAGGGGTCGGAGACGTCCTCGCCGAGCAGGTGCACCCGGGAGTCGGCCTCCATCAGGTCGTGCAGGGCGCGGTTGAGGTGCTCGGAGACCCTGCTCACCCGCGCTCCCACACCGACGGGGGGCGGGCCGTGACCTCGGCGGCGATCCGGCCGACCCGCTCGCGGGCGCGAGCGTCCAGCGGGGCGAAGGTGTCGGGGAAGGCGCGGGCGTAGCGGGTGTACCAGTCGTGACCGGCGGCCAGGGCGATCTCCTCGGGGCTCCTGGTGTCGTCGCCCTTGCTGTGCGGGCCGATCCGGTGGGTGACGAACTCGACGACCAGCGGTCCCGGCCGCGAGCGGACCGCCTCGACCGGCGCGGCCAGCCCGGCGCGGATCTCCTCCACCTCGGTGGAGGTCACCCGGTGGTACGGGACGTCGAACGCGGCGGCGCGGTCGGCGACGTTCCCGGCCATCTGCGTCGACGTCGGCGTGGACTGGGCGATGCCGTTGTTCTCCACGACGACCAGCAGGGGGACCCGCCAGAGCCTGGCCATGTTGAGCGCCTCGTAGACCGACCCCTCGCCCCAGGTGCCGTCGCCGACGTACACGCAGGCCAGCGCGCCCGTGCCGGCGAGCTTCAGCGCCACGCCCACCGCGACCGGCACGCTCTCGCCCTGGACGCCGGTGGACAGGAAACGCCGATGGTAGACGTGCTGGCTGCCGCCCACCCCGGCGCAGAGCGCGCCCTGGCGGCCCATGATCTCGGCGAGCAGCCCGTCCGGCTCGTCGTACCTGGCCAGGAAGTGACCGTGGCCGCGGTGGTTGCTCAGCACGAAGTCCTCCTCGCGCAGCAGCGGCGCGAGGGCGACCGGGATGTACTCCTGCCCCAGGCACGTGTGGGTGGTGCCGCTCAGCTCGCCCGTCTCGAAGAGCCTGAGCAGGGTCAGCTCGAAGTGCCGGATCAGCAGCAGGCGCTCCAGGTCCTCCGGGGGCGGTGCGAGCGGCGATCGCCGCAGGTCATGACGGGGTGAAACGGTGGAGACCACGTGTGCTCCTGGCATCGGGTGACAGGGACCACGCTCGGCCGGGCGCGAAAGGACGGCATGGGAGCGCTCCCACCGGGGAGCGTAGGAGGCCAGGGGCGGTGTGTCAATGACTGGGAAGATGACAGAAAATCAGGAAAGCGAAAAAGTCGGATTTATCTGCGTAAAGGCTCTAACAGGGGGTTTATTCAGCTTTATTAGACTCGAAAACGATGCTGAAACCTTGACGAATTTGGCGTGTCATCCCTAGCCTCCTTCGTGGGAGCGTTCCCACGTCGCCGTGCCCGCACGGCGGACGACGCGCTCGGACGGGTGGAATCATCCCGGCCGCACCAGCGTCACCCGGCGGCGGAGAACATCCGCGCCGATCATCACGCCATCGAACCGGTTCGTCCCGTCTGGGACGCGCCGATCCGCTCGGCCGCCATGGGACCGCCCACTCGGGCGGCCCTGCTTCTCAACCACCGCGAGGGGGCTCGGGTGGTCCTCCTCGCCAGCACGGAGGTGTCGTGACGCGAACCGGCCTCTCACCGGCCAAGAAAGCACTGCTCGCCCAGCGTCTGGGCGGTCGCGTCGTCGCGACGTCGATCCCGCCGCGTCCGGCGGACACGGCGCCGCCGCTCTCGGCGGCACAGGAGCGCCTGTGGTTCCTGGAGCAGTACGCCCCGGGCACCGCCGCGTACACCGTGGCCTTCGCCGCGACCCTGGAGGGGGAGATCGACGAGGCGGCCCTCGGCCGCGCACTGACCGAGGTGACGCTGCGGCACGAGAGCCTGCGCACCCGCGTGGTCACCACCGAGGACGGCGGCCCCGCGATCGTCGTGGACGACGCGCCCGCGACCGAACTGCGGATCACCGACGACCCCGCCGAGATCGACGCCGAGACGGCCAGGCCCTTCGACCTGGCCACCGGCCCGCTGCTGCGGGCGCTCCTGGTGCGGCGCGGCCCGGCCGAGCACGTGCTGCTGCTCACCATGCACCACGCGGTGACCGACGGCTGGTCGTGCGACATCGTCATGGAGGAACTCCTCACCCTGCACGCCGCCTACCGCGAGGACCGCGAGGCGGGGCTGCCTGCGGTGCGGGTGCGCTACGGCGACTACGCGCACTGGCAGCGCGGGCGCGAGCACGCCGAGGACGTCACGTACTGGCGGCGGCGCCTGGACGGGCTGGCCCCGCTGGAGCTGCCCACCGACCACCCCCGGCCGGCCGAGCAGGGCTGGCGGGGCGCCGCCTGCGGCGTGAGCCTGGACCCCGCCCTCACCGAGGCGATCACCGCGCTCGGCCGCTCCTGCGGCGCCACCCCGTACATGACGCTGCTGGCCGCGTTCGAGGTGCTGCTCTGGCGCCACTCGGGACAGCGCGACTTCGCCGTCGGCTCGCCCGTCTCCGGCCGGGACCTGCCCGAGCTGGAACGCATGGTCGGGGTGTTCGTCAACTCGCTGCCGATGCGCGCCGACCTGTCCGGCGACCCCACGTTCGCCGGGCTGCTGGAGCGGGTCAGGGAGACGGCGCTGGACGCCTACGCCCACCAGGAGCTCCCCTTCGACCGGCTGGTCGGGGAGCTGGGGGTGGAGCGGGACGTCGGCCGCTCTCCGGTGTTCCAGGTGATGTTCGCCCTGCAGAACTACCGGTCCAAGCCGCTGGACACCCCGGGGCTGACCATGACCCCGCTCCCGGTCACGGTCACGGCCAGCCGCTTCGACCTCGCCCTGTACCTGTTCGACACCCCCGAGGGCCTGGTCGGGCACTTCACCTACGCCACCGCGCTGTTCCGCCCCGACACGGTCGAGCGGATGGCGGCCTGCTTCGAGCAGCTGCTGAGGTCCGTCGTCGCCGACCCGGCCGCGCGGATCTCCGAGCTGGAGTTCCTGCCGCCGGACGAGCGCCGCCGGGTGCTGGCGCTCGGCGAGTCCGGCCCGGTGACGCCGCTGGGCCCGGGCCTGCTGCACGAGGCCGTGACCGAACGCGCCCGGCTCGTCCCGGACGCCGTCGCGGTCGTCGCCGGCGAGGTCTCACTGACCTACGCGGAGCTGGAACTGCGGGCCGGCAGGCTCGCCCGCCTGCTGCGGAACCGGGGCGTGGGCGTCGGCGACCGGGTGGCCGTCCTGCTGGAGCAGTCGGCCGAGACGGCCGTCGCGGTGCTCGGCGTGCTCAAGGCCGGCGCCGCCTACCTGCCGCTGGACCCCGACCACCCGGCCGAGCGGCTCGCGTACGTGCTCTCCGACGCCGGCGCCAGGGCGGTCGTGACCACCCCGGAACTGCGTGACCGCGTGCCGGGCGACCTGCCCGCGGTCCTGGCCGCGGGCCCGGACGGGCGCGGGGCGGAGTACGAGGACGGGCCGGACGGACACGACGGGGAACCCGCGCCCGGCGTCACCCCCGACGACCTGGCCTACGTCATCTACACCTCCGGGACCACCGGCCGGCCCAAGGGCGTGGCCGTGCAGCACCGGCAGGTGATGGTCTACCTCGCCGGGGTGCGCGAGCGGCTGGAGATCGAACCCGGCGGGGTGTACGGGCTGCTGCAGTCCCTCGCGTTCGACTTCGGGGTCACGATCTTCTACCTCTGCCTGATGAGCGGGGGCGCGCTGCACCTGATCCCCTCCCGCACGGCCGGGCCCGAGCTGGCCGCGTACTTCCGCCGGAACGGCCTCGACTACCTCAAGATCACGCCGTCCCACCTGGCGGCGCTGTTGGCCGACGCCACCCCCGAGGAACTGCTCCCCCGCAGGCTGCTGATCCTCGGCGGCGAGGCCGCCCCCCGCGCCTGGGCGGCCGGGCTCGCGGCGACCGGGCGGTGCCGGGTGGTCAACCACTACGGCCCCACCGAGGCCACCGTCGGTGTCACCACCTACCGGGTCGTCCCGGGAAGCGTCGTCCCCGACGGCGCCCCCGGCGCCCCCGACGGTGTCTCCGGTGTCCCCGGTGACGCGGTCGCGGGCGGGGGCGCGGTGGGGGCCGGAACGGTCCTGCCCATCGGCTCTCCCATGCCCGGCGCCCTGGTACGGGTGCTCGACGACGACCTGCGGCCGGTCCCGGCCGGTGTGCCCGGTGAGATCTTCCTCGGCGGCGACCGGCTCGCCCGCGGGTACCTCGACCGCCCAGCTCTCACCGCCGACCGCTTCCTGCCCGACCCGTACGGCGCCCCCGGCACCCGGATGTACCGGACCGGGGACCTCGGCCGGTGGCTGCCCGGCGGGGAGCTGGAGTTCCTCGGCCGCCGCGACCTGCAGCTGAAGGTCCGCGGCTACCGGGTGGAGCCGGGCGAGATCGAGGCGGTGCTCGCCGAGCACCCCCGGGTGGCGCACGCGGTCGTGGAGCTGCGCGGCGGGCGGCTGGTCGCCTACCTGGTCGCCCCGGCCGCGGGTGGCCGGGCGTCGAACGGCACGGCCCCGAACGGCACGGCCCCGAACGGCACGGTTCCGGACGGTGCCGTCGCCGACGGTGCGGCTCCGAACGGTGAGGCGGCTGCGGACGGTGCGGTCCCCGGCGGTGCGGAGCTGCGGTCCTGGCTGGCGGAGCGGCTCCCCGACTACATGGTCCCGGCCCGCTACCTCTGGCTGGACGAGCTGCCGCTGAAGTCGCACGGCAAGGTCGACAGGTCCAGGCTGCCCGACCCCGGCGTCGAGGCGCCGTCCGCCGGGTCCGTACCGCCCGAGACCCCGCTGGAGGAGACGGTCGCCGCGATCTGGGCGGACGTCCTGGAGGTGGAACGGGTCGGCGCGCTCGACGACTTCTTCGACCTGGGCGGCCACTCGCTGCTCGCCATGCGGGTGATCGCCCGGTTGCGCAAGGAGGTCCCCGGCCGGGTGCCGACCGTGCTGGAGCTGTTCAAGAACCGCACGGTCAGGGACCTGGCCCGGTTGCTGGAGAGCGGCGACGAGGGCGCGGCCGGGCTGCTGCACCGGCTCACCCCGGCCAGGACGGCCTCGGCCACCATGGTCTGCGTCCCGTTCGGCGGCGGCAGCGCCGTCGTCTACCAGCCGCTGGCCGACGAGCTGCCCGCGGACTGGGCGCTGTACTCGGTCGCGGTCCCCGGGCACGAGCTCGGCGAGCGGTCCCGTCCCTTCGACGAGGTCGCCCGCGAGTGCGCCGACGAGATCCTCGCCGGGATCAAGGGATCGCTGGTCCTGTACGGGCACTGCGGGCTCGGCGTCATGCTGGTCACCGAGATCGCCCGCCACCTGGAGGAGGCCGGCCGCCCGGTCGACGCGATCTACCTCGGCGGGGTGTTCCCCTTCGCCCGTCCCGGCCGCGGCCTGGGCCGGCTCGGCACCCTGATGGACCGGCTGACCAGCGACCAGGGCAGGATCAACGCCCTGGCCGCGGCCGGTCTGGACGTCGAGGAGTTCGAGCGCGACCAGCTCAAGCTGATCATCGAGAACCGCCGCAACGGCACCCGGACCGCCGAGCGCTACTTCACCCAGCTGTTCGAGGAGGAGACCCGCCCGTTCCAGGCGCCGATCATCTCGGTGGTGGGGGAGCGGGACCCGGCGACCGAGTTCTACCAGGAGCGCTACCGCGAGTGGCGGCACCTGTCCGGCACCGCCGCCTGCGTGGTGCTCGACGAGGCCGGGCACTTCTTCGTGAAGTACCGCGCCCGCGAGCTGGCCGACATCCTCACCGGCACCCACCTGGCCATCGCCTCCGGGCGGACGGCGCCGCTGGAGCGCACCGAGGACTCCACCTGGTGGCTCCAGGGCGTCTCCGGGCCGCCGCCCGTCCCCGCGCCGTCCCCGGTCCCGGTCCCGGTCCCGGGATCGTCTCCGGGCCGGGCGCTGTCCCTGGTCCCCGACCCGTCCCCGGACTCCGGGGGCGCCGGGGGCTCAGGGGCGTCCGTGACCGGGCCGGACCGGCCCGCCGCGACGACGGGACCCCCGCCCGGGATGCGGCGGTTCCTGCTGGTCTCGGTCGGACAGCTCGTCTCGATCACCGGATCGGCGCTGACCGAGTTCGCCATCCCGATCTGGATCTACCTGAACACCGGCTCGCTGGTGAGGTTCGCGCTCTTCGCGGTGCTCGGCCTGGTGCCGGGCATGCTCGTGGCGCCGCTCGCCGGGGCGATCGTGGACCGCTACGACCGGCGCAAGGTCATGCTCTGCGGGGACGTCGCCGCGGGGAGCACGCAGCTCGCGCTCGGCGTGCTGCTCTGGACCGGGAACCTGCAGATCTGGCACATCTACCCGCTGCTGGTCTGCCTGTCGGTCGCGCTCACCTTCCAGCGGTTCGCGTACGGCTCGGCGATCCCGCAGCTGGTCCCCAAGCGGTTCCTCGGGCACGCCAACGGGGTGGTCCAGATGGCCACCGGCACCGCCCAGCTCATCGTGCCGCTGATCGCGACGGGCCTGATGGCCACCATCGGGCTGGAGGGCATCCTCATCATCGACGTGGTCAGCTACGCGGTCGCCACGCTGGTCCTGCTCTTCGTCCGCTTCCCGTCGGCCATGCCGTGGCGCCGCAGGGAGAGCGTCCTGGCCGAGATGGCCAACGGCATCCGCTACTCCTGGGGCAACACCGGCTTCCGCGGCATGCTCGTGTTCTTCGCGGTGCTGAACGTCTTCCTGTCACCGCTCTTCCTGATGGTCTCGCCGCTGGTGCTGTCGTTCGCCACGCTCGACGACGTCGGCGCGATCGCGTTCGCCGGAGGGCTCGGCGTCTTCCTCGGCGGCCTGACCATGACCGTCTGGGGCGGCCCCCGCAGGCGCCGCCTGTACGGGGTGCTGCTGGCCACGCTCACCCTCGCGGTGTTCTGCGTGCTCACCGGCCTGCAGCAGAACCTCGTCGTGATCGGGGCCGGGGCCTTCGGGATGTCGTTCTGCCTGACGATGCTCAACGGCGTCTACGCCACGATCATCCAGGTCAAGGTGCCGCAGCGCTTCCACGGCCGGGTCATCGCGCTCAACACGCTCGTCGCCTGGTCCACCCTGCCGATCGGCTTCGGCCTGGTGGCCCCGTACGGCAGCGCCGTGTTCGAGCCGCTGATGGCGCCCGGCGGGCCGCTGGCCGGCACGGTCGGCCTGGTGCTCGGCACCGGTGAGGGACGCGGCATCGGCTTCATGTACGTGTGCTTCGGGCTGGCCATCGCGCTCATCGCGCTGGTCGCCATGCGGGTGCGGGTGCTGGCCCGTTTCGACGTCGACGTCCCCGACGCGCTCCCCGACGACCTGGTCGGTTTCGAGACCCTGCAGAGCCGCGCCCGCAACAGAAACCGTACGGAAAAAGAAACGGAAGAGGTCAGAGCATGACCGACCCGCTGGCCCGTAGGATCGCCGGCATGATCTCCACCGCCTGCGACGGGCGGCCGACCGCTCAGGAGATCCTCGGTTCGGACGGTTCGCTGTCCGCGCTCGGTGTCACCTCGCTGGCGCTGCTCCGGCTCATCGACGCGGTGGAGGAGGAGTTCGACGTCACCCTCGACCTGGACGGCGAGGCCGCCTACCTGGACAGCTTCCCGCTGCTGGTCGGATACGTGAACGAGAGGACGCCGTGACCTCCCCGGCGACCCCGCCGACACCCGCGACCGTGACGACGACCCCGACGACCCCGACGACCCCGACGACGCCGACGGTCTCGCCGGTCCCGGCGAGGCCGGCTCCCGTCCCGGCCCCGGCGACCGTTCCCGGGATGCTCCGGCTGCGCGCCGCGCAGGAGCCGGAACGGGCGGCGGTCATCGTCGAGGGCGGCCCGGAGATGACCTTCGGCGAGTGGGAACGCCGCTCGGACGCGGTCGCGCACGGCCTGCTGGAGCGGGGCGTGCGGCACGGCGACCGGATCGGGCTGCTGTTCGGCAGCCGGGACTGGGCCGACTTCTCGGTCGCCTACTGCGCGGTCCTCAAGGCCGGGGCGGTCGCCGTGCCCGTCTCCGACCGGCTCGCCCCCGCCGAGGTCCGGCACATGCTGGAGCACTGCTCGGCCTCGGCGGTGCTGTGCGGGACCGGCCTGGTCCCCCCCGGCGGGAGCGACCGGTGGAGCGCGGCCGTCGCGGACCTGGAGGACGGCACGGACACCCCGCCCGACGTCCGGGTCTCACCCGGCGACCTGGCCCAGATCCTCTACACCTCCGGCACCACCGGCCTGCCCAAGGGGGTGGGCGCCAGCCACGCGAACCTGGCGTACGGCTGCGAGACCCGGCCGAACCGGCGCAGGTTCGGCCACTCGCGCCACCTGCTGCACGCCTTCCCGATCGGCACCAACGCCGGCCAGACGATGCTGATCAACGCGCTGGACGCCCGCCCGGCCATGCTCACCCTGGCGCGCTTCACCCCCGCCCGCTTCGCCAGGCTGATCGAGTCGCGGGGCGTGGGGACCGTGTTCGTGGTCCCGGCCATGGCGATCGAGTTCCTCAACGCGGGCCTGCACGAGCGGCACGACATGTCGAGCGTCCTGCTGCTCGGCTCGGCGGCCTCGGCCCTCCCACCGGCCGTGGCCGTACGGCTGGCCGCCGCCTTCCCCAAGGCGACGATCACCAACTACTACACCTCCACCGAGGCGGCCCCCGCCCAGACGATCATGATCTTCGATCCGTCCCGGCCGGGGGCGCTGGGCAGACCGGCGGCCGGAGCCGCGCTGCGCGTCGCCGACGCCCAGGGCCGCGCGCTGCCCAGGGGCGAGACCGGTGAGGTGTGGCTGCGCTCGCCCACCGCGCCGCGTTCCTACTACCGGGACGAGCGCTACGGTACCGAGACGTTCCGCGACGGCTGGGTGCGGATGGGGGACCTCGGCTACCTGGACGACGGCGGTTACCTCCACCTCGTCGACCGGGAGGGCGACGTGGTCAAGTCGGGCGCGTTCAAGGTCTCGACGATCCAGGTGGAGGCGGCGCTGCACGAGCACGAGGACGTCGCCGAGGCCGCGGTGGTCGGCGTCCCGCACCCGGTGCTCGGCACCGTCGTGGCCGCCGCGGTGGTGCTGCGCCCCACCCGGTCCGGGCGGCCGGACGGGGAGCCGTCGGGTCCCGGGGGTCCCGGCGGGGGGTTCGCCGGGGAGCTGCGCGCCTTCCTGATGGAGCGCCTGGCCGGGCACGAGCTTCCCGACCGGGTGCTCGTGGTCGACGCCCTGCCCAGGAACCAGTCGGGAAAAGTCATCAAAAGGGAGCTGCGGGGCCTGTTCGAGGCCGCCGCGGCAGGCCGGACGGAGGGCACCTGAAATGTCGCTGCCGCTGATAGACGGATGGGAAAGGGCGTCCTTCGCCCAGCAGGGGATGTGGATCACCGAGCGGACGGGTGCCGGCGGCCGGGCCTACGCGATGCCGCTGACCGTGCGGTTCGACGGCCCGCTCGACGTGGACGCGATGCTCGCCGCCTGCGCGGCCGTCGTCGGGCGCCACCCCGTGCTCGCCGCGGTCCTGGCGGAGCGGGACGGCGAGATCCGGCTGCTCACCGGCGAGGCGCCGCCGCCGATCCGGTTCACCGACCTGTCCGGGCCCTCCGGCGAGGCCGCCCACGAGGCCGCGATCGACCAGGCCCTCGAGGCCGAGGTGGCCCGCCCCTTCGACCTGGAGACCGGCCCGCCGTCCAGGTTCACCCTGTTCAGGCTCGCCCCCGGCCGTCACCTGCTGCAGGTCGTCGCCCACCACGCCGTCTTCGACGGCATGTCGAAGGAGGTCCTGCTCCGCGACCTCGCCGCCGCCCACGCGGGGTCCGCGCAGGCCCCCCTGCCGATCTCGTACGGGGAGGCGGCCCGTGCCGAACAGGAGCGGGTGGCCGCCGCGCTGGAGGAGGCCGCGGAGTTCTGGCGCCCGCGCTGGCACGACGAGCAGGAGGTGGCGCTGCCCGGCCCGGCCCGTCCCTCGCTGCGCGCCGCCCCCGGCGACACCCTGGACCTGCACCTCGGCGACGAGGTCGCCGCGGTCGCCGGGCCGCTGGGCCTGACCCGCTTCGAGACGGTGCTGGCCGTCCTGCACACGCTGCTGTACGGGTACGGCAACACCACGGTCGCGGTGGCCGTGGACCTGTCCACCAGGACCGAGGAGACGCGCGAGCACGTGGGCGCGTTCGTCAACGAGCTGCCCGTGGTGTCCCGCCCGGCGGGGACGTTCGCCGAGTTCGCCCGGTCGGTGCGGGAGGAGGTGCGGGCGATCTACCGCTTCCGGGAGGTCCCGCTGGCCAGGGCCCTGGGCGGGATCAGCCCGCGCGCCGCGCTCACCCCGGTCTCGCTCAGCTACCGGGGACGCTCGGGCGCCGACCCCTCCTTCGACGGCCTGGACGCCTCGGTCGACTGGTCGGCCTCCAACGGCGCGGTCCGCAACACCCTGCACCTGCAGATCGTCGACGGCCCGGACGGGATGCGGGCCCACCTGCGGTTCAACCCCGAGGCCATCGGCCGCGCCGCCTGCGAGTGCGTCGCCGAGGACCTGCGCGTGCTGCTGGAGGGCGTCGCCGCCCGTCCAGGCACCCCGATCGACGAGCTCCCCCTGCCCGCCCGGGTCGTCCGCGCGGTCCCGGCGGAGGCCGCAGGAGGCACGGAGGCGGCGGGCTCCGTCGCGGTCGCGTCCCCGGTGGCCGCGCCCGCCACGCAGGGGGCGGACGCCGGGGACGCGGAACTCGTGCGGGTGGTGACGGAGATCTGGTGCGAGGCGCTCGGGACGGACGAGGTCGGCCCGGAGGACGACCTGTTCGACCTCGGCGGGCACTCGCTGACCATCACCCAGATCATCGCCCGGGTCCGGGACCGGCTCGGCGTCGAGCTCTCCTTCGAGGTGTTCATCGACACCCCGACCGTCGCGGGCGTCGTCGAGGAGATCGGCAGGTCCCGATGACGGCGACGGCGGACGGACTGGTGCCGCTGTCCTCCGAGACGGTGGAGTTCACGGGCGCGCGAGGCGGCGACGCGCCGTTCACCTGGGGTCAGCTGGCCTTCTGGCGGCTCACCCGGTGGCTGGACGACGACGACCCGTTCTACAACATGTCCTGGGTGCTGCCGGTCTACGGCAGGCGCGACCTCGACGCCGTCCTGTCCGCCCTGCGCGCGCTTGTCGAGCGGCACGAGGCGCTGAGGACGACGTTCGAGCAGACGCCCGAGGGACCGGTGCAGCACGTGGCCGGCCGGGGCCGGTTCACCGTCGAGGTGTTCGACACGAACGTCAAGCCGCTCGCCGCCGCCAGGGAACTGGCCGCGGGGATGGCCGCCAGGGCGTTCGAGTACGCCGTCGAGCTGCCGTTCCGCTGCGCCGTGGTGACGGTCGACGGACGCCCCAGGATGGTCGCGTTCGCCCTGTGCCACCTGGCCGTGGACGGTGGCGCGCTGGACGTGCTGGCGCGCGACTGGCGGAGCCTGCTGGCCGGGGCCGAGCCGCCGGGGCCGGTGTGGCAGCCGATGGACCAGGCCGCCTTCGAGCAGGAGGGGGCGGGCGCGGCCCGTGGCGAGCGGGCGCTGCGGCACTGGCGCGCGCAGCTGGAGCGGGTGCCCATGACCATGTTCGACTTCCCCCCCGCCGAGCCGGAGGAACCGCGGTTCATCCGGCTCGGCATGGAGTCGGTCGCCGCGGCGGCCGCGACCGAGACGCTGGCGGCGCGCTGGTCGGTGAGCGCGTCCACCGTGCTGACCACGGCGAGCGCGGTGCTGCTGAGCGCGCTCACCGGGCACCGCCAGGTGGTCATGCAGCTCATCGTGGCCAACCGGCACGACCCCCGGGTCGCGAGCATGGCGGGCACCGCGGCGCAGGATGGGCTCTTCGTCCTCGACCTGCCCGGCGGGACGTTCGCCGACGCCACCCGCGCCGGGCACCGGCAGGCGCTGACCGCCTACCGGAACGCCCAGTACGACGCGTACCGGATGATGGCGCTGCGCGAGGAGGTCGGCCGCGAGCGCGGCGGGCCGATCAACCTGTCGGCCTACTTCAACGACGCCAGGACCATCACCGACTGGCCGCACCTGCCCGCGGTGGACCCGCCGGGCGATCCGGCCGCGATCGCCGCCCTCACCGGGCGGACCAGGGTCTTCCACGTCGCCTCCTGGGCGCAGGTGGACGCCACGGCCATGTTCTCCACCGGCCCCGCCACCGACGTCTGCCAGCTCTACCTGATGGTCGACACGGCCTACGTGCCGCGCTCCACGACCCAGGCGCTGCTGCTCGGCATGGAGACGCTGCTCGTCGCCGCGGTGGCCGGGGACGTCCCGCTGGACGGGGTCGCGGAGCTGTGCGGCATCACGCCGGTGGAGCGTCCCGCCGCGACGCTGGAGCACCCGGATCCGGTGGGCGCCGCTCCGGTGGACGCCGTTCCGATGGGCGCGAGCCCGATGGACGCCGCTCCGATCGACGCCGTTCCGATGGGCGTCGGCCCGGTGGACGCGGGTCCGATGGAGGCCGGGCGGCTCGCCGGGCAGGGCGCCGCCGTGCCCGCGACACCGGGAGGTGGCCGGTGACCGCGGAGGAGCAGGCGCCGCCGGGCTCGCGCGCGGCGCTGCTCGACCGGCTGCTGCGGCTGCCTCCCGAACGGCGCGAGGCGCTGCTGCGGGAGATCCGCGAGCGGGGCGGGAACGGCCCCGCGGGGACGACGGACCGGGACACGTCCGGGGGCACGGCCGGGAACACGCACGGGAGCGCGGCCGAGACCCCCGGGAACGCGACCGGCCGGGACGCGGGCACGGACGACGGCGCGGCCGGGGAGGGTGAGGTCTGGCCGCTGTCGTTCGGGCAGGAGCGCCTGTGGTTCCTCGGCAGGTTCGACCCGGCCGACACCACCTACCACACCCCCTGGTGCGTGCGGCTGCGCGGACCGGTCGACGCCGGCGCGATCGCCGCGGCCTTCACCCGCGTCGTCGAGCGGCACCACGTGCTGCGCACCCGCTACCGGCTGGACGGGGACCGTCCCGTCCAGGTCGTCGTGCCCGCCGCGCCGGTGCCGGTGGAGTCGGTGGACGTCACCGGCGACCCCGACCCCGCCGTGGTGGAGTTCGTCGACCGGCCGTTCGACCTGGAGCACGGCCCGCCGCTGCGGGTCGCGCTGCTGCGGCTGGGCGAGGACGACGTCCTGCTCTGCATCGTCCTGCACCACATCGTCGTGGACGGCTGGTCGCTGGACGTGCTGATGCGCGAGGTGACCGAGTGCTACGCCGCCCACCGGGAGGGCAGGCCGCCACGGCTGGAGGAGCTTCCCACCCAGTACCCGCGAGTCGCCGAGGAGGACAGGCGCCGCGCCGAGAGCGACGAGGACGCCTCGCACCTGGAGTACTGGACCAGGACGCTCGCCGGGGTGCCCACCCTCGACCTTCCCCCGGACCGTCCCCGCCCGGCCCGCTGGAGCGGACGCGGCGGGCAGGAGAGCCTGCTCGTGCCCGACGAGACGATCACCCGGCTGGAGGAGGTCGCCAGGGCGGCGCGCTGCACGCTCTTCACCGCGCTGCTCGCCGCCTACCAGGTGACCCTGGGCGGGGCCTGCGGGCAGGACGACTTCTGCGTCGGCGTGCCGGTCGCGGGCCGGGACCGCACCGAGATCGAGCCGCTCATCGGCTACTTCGCGACCACCATGGTGATGCGCGCGGACCTGTCCGGCGACCCCACCTTCCGCGAGCTGCTCAAGCGCACCCGGCTGACGCTCTTCCGGGGGCTGCAGCACGCCGGCACGCCGTTCGAGCGGATCCTCGGCGCGCTGCGCCTGCCCCGCGACCTGGGCAGGCCGCCGCTCTACCAGGCCATGTTCAACCTGCACAACCTGCCCAAGGGCCACCTGCTGAACACCACGATGGGCGACCTGTCGGCCGAGTTCCGTCCCGTCCCCACGGCCGGCCGTACCAAGGCCGAGGTGTCCGTGGACGCCTGGCGGGGGCCCGAGGGCCTCGGCGGCGTCCTCGACTACAGCAGTGACCTGTTCTCCGCCGAGACCGCGCGGCGCCTGACCCGGTCCTTCACCGGCGTGGTGGAGCGCGCCGGGGCCGACCCGGATCTCCGGCTGTCCGACCTGAGAGGTGCAACACCGTGGTGACGACCGTGCCGACGACGCCGAACCCGTTCCTGGGCCCGTCCCCGAACGCGGCCCCGGCCCCGGCCCCGGCGCCGGAGCCGGAGCCGGTGCCGGGACCCGGCGGGGACGCCGGATCCGTGCGGGAGCCGGGGACGGGACGATCCCGGGCCGGATCCGCGCACCGCTCACCCGCCCCGGCACCGGACGCGGTGGCCGTCAGCGGCCCCGGGGGCGAGCTGACCTACCGGGAGCTGTCCCGGCGGGTCGGCGACCTCGCCGCCGTGCTGCGCGAGCGGGGGGTGGGCCCGGAGACACCCGTCGGGCTGTGCATGGAACGGACCACGGGGATGGTCGTCGCGCTCCTGGCGGTCTGGGCCGCGGGCGGCGCCTACGTGCCCCTCGACCCGGCCTTCCCCGAGGACAGGCTGGCCCTGATGCGCGAGGACGCCGGGATCGGCCTGGTGCTGACCCAGCCCGGCGTGGACCGGCGGCTGCTGGCCGGCGTCCCCGACGTGCTCTCCCTCACGGCCGGTGGCGAGATCCCGCCGGTGCCGGGCGGCACGCCCGCGCCCGGTGCCGTCCCTGCCGTCCCTGCCACCCCCGGCCTTTCCGCGCCGGGTCTTCCCGTTCCCGGGCTCTCCGGCCCGGCCGGGAGCGGGCTGGCGTACGTGCTCTACACCTCGGGTTCCACCGGGCGGCCCAAGGGCGTCGAGGTGCCCGGCCGGGCGGTGGCGAACCTGCTCGCGTCGTTCGCCGACCGGCCGGGACTCCTCCCCGAGGACCGCTGGCTGGCCGTCACGACCCTGTCGTTCGACATCTCCGTGCTGGAACTGCTGCTGCCGCTGGCGTGCGGGGCGCGGGTCGTGGTGGCCTCCGCCGAGCAGGCCGCAGACGGCCCGGCACTGCGGGCGCTGGCGGTCGCCGAGCGGATCACGGTCATGCAGGCCACCCCGGCGACGTGGCGGATCCTGCTGGAGGCCGGGGGCGTACCGGAGACGGTCCGCCTGCGGCTCTGCGGGGGAGAGGCGCTGCCCCGCGACCTCGCCGACGCGCTCCTCGCGCCCGGCGCGGACCTGTGGAACGTCTACGGGCCGACCGAGACGACCGTGTGGTCCACGGCCGGGATCGTCGAGCCGCCCCCGGCCGGGATCGGCCTGGGAGGGCCGATCGCCGGGACGTTCCTGTACGTCCTCGACGAGCGCGGCCTTCCGGTGCCGGACGGCGAGGCGGGCGAGCTGCACATCGGCGGCGACGGGCTGGCCCGCGGCTACCGGGGCATGCCCGGCCCGACCGCGGCCCGGTTCCTGCCCGACCCCTTCGCCGGCCGTCCCGGGGCCCGCATGTACGCCACCGGCGACCTGGTCCGGAACGCCCCGGACGGGCGCCTGGAGTACCTCGGCCGGGCGGACCGGCAGGTCAAGATCAGAGGGTTCCGCGTCGAGCTCGGGGAGATCGAGACCGTGATGCACTCGGTGGAGGGGGTGCGCCGGGCCGCCGCGGGCGTCTGCGACGGGCCGGACGGCCTGCCCAGGCTGGTGGCGTACGTGGTCCCCGCGCCCACCCCGGCGCGGCTACCGGCGCCGGAGGACCTGTGGGAGACGCTGCGCGACCGGCTGCGCGCGAGCCTGCCCGAGTACATGGTCCCCGCGCACCTCGTCACGCTCGACGCCCTGCCGCTCACCCCCAACGGCAAGCTCGACCGCGCGGCGCTCCCCGCGCCCGACTGGACGGCGTCGCCGGCGACCCCCTACCGGGCACCCTCGACCCCCGCCGAGGACGAGCTCGCCACGATGTGGGCCGAGGTGCTGGGGGTGGACCGGCCGATCGGGGTCGACGACGACTTCTTCGAGCTCGGCGGGCACTCCCTGACCGCGGCCCGGATCATCGCCAGGGTCCAGTCGCGCTTCGGGGCCGCCGTGCCGATCGTGGTCCTCTTCGAGAACCCGACCGTCGCGGGGCTCGCCCGGTGCCTGGACGACCTGGACGACGACGACCTGGACCTCTCCGAGATCGCCGCGCTGCGCGACCGGCTCGACGGGCTCGACGCCGACGAGCTGGCCGCCATCTTCGACGAACTGGCGCCGGGCTCGTGAAGGCGCCCCTGTCCCCGGCGCAGGAGCGGCTCTGGCTCCTGCAGCGTCTCGACCCGGGCAACGCCTCCTACAACGTGTACCTGGTCCGCAGGCTCGAGGGCCCGCTGGACAGGTCCGCGCTGCTGCTCGCGCTCACCGACGTCCTGTCCCGGCACGAGAGCCCGCGCACCCGGTTCACCGAGGAGGAGGGCGTGCCCTGGGCCGTGGTGGAGAACGACCCGCCCGCGGTCGAATGGCTGGACGCCGGCGACCGCGGTGACGCCGGACGCCTGGTGACCGAGCGGGTCAACGCCCCGTTCGACCTGGAGGCCGGGCCGCCGCTGCGCGCCGCGGTGATCCGGGTCGACGCGGGCGAGCACGTGCTCTGCCTCACGATGCACCACATCGTCGCGGACGGCTGGTCGCTCAACGTCCTTCTCGACGACCTGGCCGACTGCTACACCGCCCGGCTGTCCGGGACCGAACCCCGGCTGCGCCCGCTGCCCGTGCAGGCGAGCGACTACGCCCGCTGGCAGCGGCGCAGGGCCGGGCGGGCCGTGCCGTACTGGCGTGAGAAGCTCGCCTCCCCGCCCGCGTCGGAGCTGCCGTTCCGGCGCGCGGGGCAGGGGAGCGGGCGCGGCGAGACGCAACGCGTCCGGTTGCCCGCGGCCACGGCGCGCAGGCTGGAGTCGCTGGCCGCCGAGCACCGCACCACCCTGTTCACGGTGCTGGTCGCGGCCTACCAGACGCTGCTGCTGCGGCACACCGGGCAGGACGACGTCCTGGTCGGCACCGTCGTGGCGGGCCGTGACCGGGTCGAGCTGGAGCCGATGGTCGGGTACGTCTCCCAGACGCTGATCCTGCGCGGCGACCTGGCGGGCGATCCGCCGTTCACCGCGCTGATCGGCCGTACCCGCGGCGAGGTCCTGGGGGCGCTGGGCAATCCCGCGGTCCCCTTCGAGCAGCTCAGCCACCCGGCCGAGTCGCTGCTGCCCTCCATGCTCATCCTGCACACCCAGGACGCCGGTCCGCGACGGCCCTTCGGCGACCTGACCGTGACCGACGCCGACGCGGGTTTCCGGCAGGCCAAGGTGGACCTCCTGGTGGAGGCGTGGTCCGACGAGAACGGCCTGGAGCTGTCCTTCTGCCACGACACCGGCCTGTTCGGGACGGAGGAGGTCGGCCGCCTGGCCGCCAGGTTCGCCCTCCTGCTCGGATCCGTCGCGGCCCGCCCGGACACCCCGCTGTCGGCGCTGCCGGTCTGGACCGACGCCGACCACTCCGACATCCGCACGCTGCCGGCCGGACCGGTCCCGCCCGCCGGGTACGCGGCGCCGTCCGCCCCGGACACCGCCCCGGACACCGTCACGGACACCGTCACGGTCCCCGGGATGATCGCCGAGGCGGCGCGGCGGGCCCCCGGGGCGATCGCCGTGGTCTGCGGCCGGGAGAGCGTCACCTACGGCGAGCTGCTGGCCCGTGCGCGGGCGCTCGCCGGGGTCCTGCGCGAGCGCGGCGTGCGGCGCGGCGACGTGGTCGGCGTCTGCCTGCCCCGCTCGGTGGAGGCGATCGTCGCGCTGCTCGCCACCTGGCAGGCCGGGGCCGCCTACCTGCCGTTCGATCCCGAGGTGCCGGACGAGCGGCTGGCCTTCTCGATGGCGGACGCCTCGGCCACCTGCCTGATCACCCTGCGCGAGCCGCCCCCGGGCCGTGTCGCCGTCGCCCCCTCCGCCGGGAACGGTGCCTCCACCGGAGACGCGACCTCCACCGGGAGCGGTGCCTCCACCGGGGACGCGGCCTTCACCGGGAACGGGACGGCACGTGTCACCGGGGACGGTGACGCTGGCCGGATCGCGCTCGGACCGCCGGACGCCGCGTACGTCATCACCACCTCGGGTTCCACCGGCGTGCCCAAGGGGGTGCTGGTCGAGCACGGCGCGGTGGCGGCGCGGGTGCGCTGGATGCGCGCGGACTACGGCCTGACCCCGGCCGACGAGGTCGTGCAGTTCGCCTCGCTCGGCTTCGACACCCACGTCGAGGAGATCTTCCCCACGCTGGCGGCGGGGGCCAGGCTCGTCCTGCTCCCCGACGGCGCGACGTCCCTGCCCGCCCTGCTGTCCTCGCCCGCGGGCCGGACCGTCACCGTGCTCGACCTGCCGACCGCGTACTGGCACTCGCTGACCGAGGAACCGGAGGAGACGGCCTGGCCACCCGCCCTGCGCCTGGTCGTCCTGGGCGGCGAGCAGGTCGCGGCACCTGCGGTGGAACGCTGGCGCGGCCTGCTCGGCGACCGCGTCCGGCTGGTCAACACCTACGGCCCCACCGAGGGGACGGTGATCGCCACCGCCGCCGACCTCGGGGCCGGGGACGTGGCCGGCCGCCCGCCGATCGGGACGCCGATCGGCGAGACCACCGTCCGCGTGCTCGACGGCCGGGGAGAGCCCCTGCCGCCCGGAGCGGCCGGGGAGCTGGTCATCGGCGGGGCCGGGGTGGCCCGGGGCTACCTCGGCAGGCCCGCGCTGACGGCGGGCGCGTTCGTCCCCGACCCGTACGGGGCGCCGGGAGCGCGCCGCTACCGCACCGGCGACCGGGCGCGGTGGCGTCTCGACGGGCGGCTGGAGTTCCTTGGACGGTTCGACGCGCAGCTGAAGATCAGGGGCTTCCGGATCGAACCCGGGGAGGTGGAGAGCCGCCTGCTCGCCCACCCGGAGGTACGGCAGGCCTTCGTGACCGGCCGGGGCGAGGAGCTCGTCGCCTACGTCACCGGCACCGCGGACCCGGCAGAGCTCAGGGCCCACCTGGAGCGGTCGCTGCCGCACCAGCTCGTCCCCACCTCCTGGGTGACGCTGGACGCGCTGCCGCTCACCACGAGCGGCAAGGTCGATCGGGCCGCGCTTCCCGAACCGGCCGCACCGGTCCCGTCCGCGGGGCGCGTCGAGCCGCGGACGGACGCCGAGAGGCTGGTGGCCGGGATCTGGGACGAGCTGCTCGGCGCGGGTCCGGTCGGCGTCTTCGACGACTTCTTCGCGCTGGGCGGGCACTCCCTGCTGGCGACCCGGGTGGCGGCCCGGATCAGGCGGGCCACCGGGATCGAGGTGCCGATCCGCACGGTCTTCGCCCGGAGCACGGTGGCCGGCCTCGCCGAGGCGCTGGAGGAGCTGCTGATCGAGGAACTGGAGGCGCTGTCCGACGAGGAGGCCATGGAACTGCTCGCCGACTCCTGAACCCCGACGACCGGGTCCCCGGCCGGGCCTCGTCGGCCGGGGACCCGGTCGTGCCCTCCCGGCCGGAGCGTCCCGCATGCCCGTCACCCTCCACACGGTGTTCGTCATGCCCGGCCCGGATCGCGGTGGTGCCCGGAGCGGCTGTCGGCGCCGTACCCCCGTCGGATTTTTCGCCCTGATTGTGCGAAGAATCCAATAAGACGGAAAGGTCTCCGAGGGTATGAGGTCCCGCGTGCCGGTGTGGCGTCCTTCACTCAGCGTTGTATTCGGGCCATCCCCGATCCGTTCGGTGACGGGACCGTCGCGTTGGGTGATGTCACCCTTCCGGTATGGCAGTGGTAGCTCCCCGGCCCGTCGTGGGAATCATGCTCCTGATCTTCGTCAGCGCCGCCTGGGGATCGGCCTTCCCGCTGATGAAGGACCTCATCGTCCGCGTGCCCGTCGCGGACCTGCTCGCCGAGCGGTACGGCATCGCCGCGCTCGCACTGGCCGCGCTCCGTCCCGGGCATCTGCGAGGGCTGCCCGAGGGCACCTGGCCGACCGGCATCCTGCTCGGCCTGCTGTTCGGCCTGGGCCAGACGGTCCAGGCGGTCGCGCTGCACGACCTGCCCTCGTCGGTCTCCGGGTTCACGGTCGGCTCGTACGTGGTGATCACCCCGGTCCTCGGGCTGGTCCTGCTGGGGGCAAGGACGTCGGCGCGGGTCTGGGCCGCGGCGGCGCTGGCGATGGCCGCGATGGCAGTCTTCACCGTGCTGCGCGGCACCGAGGGCGGTCACGTCTCGCCGCCCGCGCTGTTCGTCACCCTGCTGTCGGCGGTGCTGTACGCGGGCCACACGCTGGCGCTCGGCAACTCCCCGGCCGCCCGGCGGAACGCCTACGCGGTCACGGTGATCCAGCTCGGCACCATCGCCGTGATGACGGGCCTCCTCGCCGCGCCGGACGGCCTGACCCTGCCCGCCACCCCGGGCGACTGGGCCGCCCTCGGTCACCTGTCGATCGTGGCGTGCGCGCTGGGCTTCCTGGCCCGCTCGTGGGGCCAGGTGCACGTCCCGCCGGTGTCCGCGGCGGTGATCCTGTCGTCCCAGCCGCTCTGGGTGACCGCCCTGGCCGTCGCGCTGTACGGCGAGCCGCTCACCGTGGGCGTCTTCCTCGGGGGAGGGCTGATCGCCCTCGCCATGCTGCTGATCGTGCTGCCCGGCGGGCCGCTCAGTCCAGCTCGTCGGGTGACAGACCCAGTTCCGCCGCCGCGGCCGTCCGGATGAACCCGGTCAGGCGGGCCCGGGGCAGCACCCGGCGATGCACCGTCAGCTGCGTGGACAGGCCGTCGATCAGCGAGATGATCCGCCAGGTCGCCCCCTCGGGGTCGGCGCAGGTGAACACCCCCGCCCTGACGCCGTCCTCGATGATCGCGCGCAGGGACTGCCTCCAGCGCAGGTCGATCCTGCGGGACATCTCCTCCAGGTCGGGGTTGCGCATCGACTCGGCCCAGGCGTCGATCCACAGGGCCCACGACTTGGACTTGCCGATGGGGGAGTAGAGCCTCAGCAGGGCCCGCAACCGGTCGAGGGGGGAGCCGCCCGCCTCCTCCACCGCGGCGAGCGCGTCCAGGTCGAGCTGGGCGGCGTAGGAGAACGTCTGGGCGAACAGCTTCTCCTTGGTCTCGAAATGGTAGAAGAGCAGCGCCTGGCTCACCCCGGCCGCCTGGGCTATGTCAGCGGTTCGGGTGTGAGCGAACCCCTGGGTCGCGATGACATCACAGGCGGTCCGGAGCAGATCTTCACGACGTAATCGCCCAAATCCCCTTGCCACAAGGGAACACTAGCGGGTCAAGTCCGGCCGTTCGGGATAGGGGTGAAGGTCAGGGGGGTGTGACCCCAGGTGAGGGGTACCCCTGGTCCGGGCCCCGCGAACGCGGGACGCGGCCCCTGATGCCCGGCCGGGACCCTTCGTGAGCCGTGACCCGTCCGGCTCAGGGGGGATCGTCCCCCTGTTCGCGGGCGAGCGGGAGGCGCGGCACGAAGCGCGCTCCCGCGGAGCCGTCCTGCGGCTTCGGGGTGCCGCCGTGCGCGAGGGCGATCTCCCGGGCGCCCCCGGCCCGCGTTTCAGTGCATTTCCTGCCAAGAAGGGATAAAGATCTCCCAAGCTCCTCAGTAGAGCATTGCTCTGTACGACCCATCCGGCGCTGGCTAGAGTAAGTGAGCACTGATTGGAGCGGACATGAATCTTCAGGAGTACCGGCGCGAGGCCAGGGCCTGGCTGGAGGCCAACGCCGGGAACGCCGAGGTCGAGGCCGCCCCGGACCCCGGTGGCGTCGCCGCCGCGAAGGACTTCATGGCGCGCATGTACGACGCGGGCTACTCGGGGATCACCTGGCCCCGCGAGTGGGGCGGGCAGGGGCTGACCCAGGCGGAGGAGCGGGCCTTCGCCGAGGAGGCCAAGGACTTCACGCTGCCGACCTACGTCTTCTCCATCGGGCTCGGCATGTGCGGCCCCACCCTGGTCGACCTCGGCACCCCCGAGCAGAAGGCCCGCCACCTGCGGCCGCTGCTGCGCGGCGAGGAGATCTGGTGCCAGCTCTTCTCCGAGCCCGGCGCCGGGAGCGACGTCGCCGCCCTGCAGACCCGGGCCGTCCGCGTCGAGGACGGCTGGCGGGTCACCGGGCAGAAGGTGTGGACCTCCGTCGCCCAGCACGCCTCCCACGGCCTGCTGCTCACCCGCACCGACGTGGACGTGCCCAAGCACAAGGGCCTGACGATGTTCATCGTGGACATGCGCGCCCCCGGCGTCACCGTCCGCCCGCTGCGGGACATGACGGGCCGCGCGCACTTCAACGAGATCTTCTTCGACGACGTGCACATCCCCGAGGAGAACCTGGTCGGCGAGGTGAACGACGGCTGGAGCTGCGCCGTCACCACCCTGCTGCACGAGCGCCTGTCGATCTCCAGCGGGGTCGGCATGGGCGGACAGAAGGACAACCCGGTCGCCTTCGACGCGCTGCGCCGCACCGCCGACACCTCCGACCCGGTGGTCAGGGACGCGCTCGTCGAGCTGTACGTCCGCTCCCGCGCGCTCGCCCTGTTCAACCAGCGGCTCTCCCAGGAGACCAAGGCCGGGATCTTCCCCGGCGCCCGGGGCGGCGCCGCCAAGCTGCTGCTGGCCGAGCTGACCATGTTCCAGGCCGACCTGGCCACCTCGCTGGCCGGGCCCGAGGCCGTCGCCTACGAGGAGGGCGGCGGCGGCCTGGCCGAGGCGCTCTCCCTGGCCCCGGCGATGGCCCTCGGCGGCGGCACCAACGAGATCATGCGGAACATCGTCGGGGACCGGGTGCTCGGCCTGCCGCCCGAGCCGCGTCTGGACAAGAACGTGCCGTTCAAGGACCTCACGGTGAACGGGTGACCCGCCGGTCGGTGCAGAAAGGGCGAAACACATGAGACTCGTGCTCACCGAGGAGCAGCGGGAGCTGCGCGACGCGGTCCGTTCCTTCCTCGCCTCGGCCTCACCGCTGCCCGCGGTCCGGCGGGCCGCCGAATCCGGGACCGGTCACGACCCCGAGGTCTACCGCAGGCTCAACGGCGAGCTGGGCCTGTCCGGCCTCGTCGTCCCCGAGGAGCACGGCGGAGCCGGGGCCGGGTACGCCGAGCTGGCCGTCGTGCTGACCGAGACCGGCGCGGCGCTGCTGCCCGGCCCCTTCCTGGCGGGCACACTGGCCACGATCCTGCTGACCGAGACCGGCGAGAAGGAACTGCTGCCCGGCATCGCCGCGGGCACCACGGTCGCGACCGTCGTCCTCGACGGCGACCGCGCGCTCAACGGCGCCGAGGCCGACGTGGTGCTCGCGCTCGACGGGCCCCGCGTGCTGGCCGCGCGCGACGGCACCCGTACCCCGCTGACCACCCTGG
Source organism: Streptosporangium sp. NPDC050855 (assembly GCF_044456585.1). Taxonomy (NCBI): domain Bacteria; kingdom Bacillati; phylum Actinomycetota; class Actinomycetes; order Streptosporangiales; family Streptosporangiaceae; genus Streptosporangium; species Streptosporangium sp. NPDC050855. The sequence continues at coordinate 190,236 of NZ_JBITFY010000003.1, read as the reverse complement.
ACATCACCCGCAGGCAGGCCCGGGTGGACCTGACCGGCGCCGAGGAGATCGCCTTCTCCCCGCAGGGCGTGGCGCGCGCCAGGGACCTGTTCGCGGTCGCGGTGGCCGCCGAGCAGCTCGGCGTGCTGCGCGCCTGCCTGGACGCCATCGTCGGCTACGCGAAACTCCGGGTGACGTTCGGCCGCCTCATCGGCTCCTACCAGGGCGTCAAGCACAGGCTCGCCGACATGCACTGCAAGCTGGAACAGGCCGAGTCGATCGTCCGGTACGCCGCCTGGGCCGCCGACGAGGCGCCCGGCGAGCTGCCCTCGGCCGCCGCGCTCGCCCAGGCCTACGCCGGCCGGGCCTGCTTCGAGGTGGCCCGCGACAACCTGCTGCTGCACGGCGGCATCGGGTTCACCTGGGAGCACGACGCGCACCTGTACTACAAGCGGGCCAAGGCCGACGAGGTGCTGCTGGGGCCGCCCCGCGCGCACCGGGCCCGGCTCGCCGAGCTGCTGGAGCTCTGAGGAGGGGCATGGCCGACATCAGCGGGCTGCCCGGCTTCTACCGGATCGCCGAGGCCGACCCGGGACGCCGCGCCCTGATCGACACCGACGGCACCGTGACGACGTACGGCGAGCTGCTCGCCCTGGTCAACCGGGTCTCGCACGGACTGCGGGCGCGCGGGCTCACGACGGGCGACGTGGTCGCCGGGGTGCTGCCCAACGGCATCGACGCGGTGGTCATGCTGATGGCCACCGGGCAGATCGGGCTGTACCACGTACCGGTCAACTGGCACCTCACCCCCGCCGAGATCGGCTACATCCTGGACGACTGCGACGCCCGCCTCGTGGTGACCGGCCCCGCCGGCGGCGCGGCCCTCCCGGTCGACGGCGCCCTGGACGGCGTCGCCGCCCTGGCCGAGGGGCAGCCGGGGACCGCCCCGGCGGACCGCACCTCGGGCACCGTCATGTGGTACACCTCGGGCACCACCGGGTTCCCCAAGGGCGTGCAGCGCCCGCTGTCCGGAAAGGAGCCCGAGGAGACCGTCCCGCTCTACACCTGGTTCATGGGGGAGGTCTGCGACCTGCGGCCCGGCGACGAGGTCCACCTGGTGACCTCGCCGATGTACCACTCGGCGCCGTGCGCGCACACCGTGTTCGCCCTGCACCTCGGGCACACCGTGGTGATCGCCGCCAGGTTCGAGCCGGAGACCGTCCTGGAGCTCGTCGACCGCCACCGGGTGAGCAACGCCCTGATGGTCCCGACCATGTTCCACCGGATGCTGCAGCTCCCGGCGGAGGTCAGGGAGCGCTACGACGTCTCCTCGCTCCGGCAGGTGGTCCACACCGGCGCGGCCTGCCCGGTCGTGGTCAAGAAGGGCGTCATGGACTGGTGGGGCCCGGTCCTGTACGAGTACTACGGCTCCACCGAGTCCTCCATCGCCTTCGCGGTCAAGCCGCTCGACTGGTTGAAGCGCCCCGGCACGGTCGGCCGCCCCGTCCCGGGCGTCGAGGCGAGGATCCTCGACGCCGACGGGAAGGAGCTCCCCCCGGGGGAACCGGGCATGATCCACGTCAGGTCGGCCACCGGCGGGTTCGAGTACCGCAAGGACCCGGCGAAGACCGCCGCCAGCATGCGCGGCGCCTGGTACGCGCCGGGCGACATCGGCTACATGGACGACGACGGCTTCCTGTTCCTCTGCGACCGGCGCACCGACCTGATCATCTCCGGCGGGGTCAACATCTACCCGGCCGAGATCGAGGCGGCGCTGCTGGAGCACCCCTCGGTCGCCGACGTCGCGGTGATCGGCGTGCCCGACGAGGAGTGGGGCCACAGGGTGGTCGCGCTGGTCCAGCCGGTGCCCGGCTCCGCCCCCGACCCGCAGGACCTGCTCGACCACCTCGGCCCGCGCATCGCCCGCTTCAAGCACCCCAGGGTGGTGGAGTTCCGCGACGAGCTGCCCCGGACCCCGACCGGGAAGCTCTCCCGCTCCCGGGTCAGGGAGGAGTACCTGGCCCGCTAGACGCTCCCGCCGCCGGGCCCGGCGGTCCTCGGTCCGGGCGGGCGACGGCGGCCGGAACGGACCGGACCCGGCCGGTCGCGCGGGCCGTGACGGCCCGTCACCGGTCGCCGGGCCTGCCCAGCTCGGCGCGGAAGAACCGGTGCACGTTCCCGCCGATGATCTTCACGACCTCCTCCTCGGCGAAGCCGTGCTTGAGCAGCGCCTCGGTGACCAGCGGCAGCCCGCTCGGGCCGGCCAGTCCCGGCACGGCAGCGTAGGGGTCGACGTCGTAGTCGCTCTCGCAGCACGGCGGGGTCACGTCGTGCAGGACCTCGCGGACGAAGTCCGGTCCCAGGCCGACGTGGTCGATCCCGGCGACGCTCGCCACGTGCTCGATGTGGTCCACCAGCCGGTCCAGGGTGTACTCGGCGGGATCGGCGGACAGCAGGGCGGCCAGGAAGTTCACGCACACCACGCCCCCGGTCGCGGCCACCCCGCGCAACTGCTCGTCGGTGAGGTTGCGGTGGTGGTCGCGCAGCGCGCGGGCCGACGAGTGGGTCGCCATCACCGGCCGGACCGTCAGCTCCAGCACGTGCTCCACCCCGCTCGCGCCCAGGTGGGAGACGTCGAAGACGATGCCGAGCCGTTCCATCTCCCGCAGCGTCTCCACCCCCGCCGCGGTGAGCCTGCTGCCGGTGGCGTCCTCCCCGCTGCCGTCGGCCAGCGCCGTGCGTCCCCAGTGCGCGATCGAGGCGACGCGCACGCCCAGCCGGTGCAGCGTCGGCACCAGCTCGACGGCGGAGTCCAGCCCCGGCATGCTCTCCATCGCCAGGACGAGGGCGATCCTGCCCTCGGCGAGCGCCTCGTCGACCTGTGCCCCGTCCAGGCAGAGCCGTACGGCGTCGGCGTTCGCCTCGGCCAGCACGTGGGCGCACTCGATCATGCGCAGGGTCTGCCGGAGCGCGCCCTCCGGCCGGTAGGCGTCGTCGATGAAGACGGGCAGCACCTGCAGGTTCACCCCGCCCTCGACGAGCTGGGGCAGCCACCGCTCCCGGAAGAACGACGCCCACCGCCGCGGCGGCCTGGCGGTGACGGCCATCAGCAGGTCGTTGTGGGCGTCGGCGACCACGGAGTCGCGGTGCAGGTCGGCGGCCGGGGGGCCGAGGTGCAGGTCGGCGGACACGGGCGGGCCCTTCTGGGTGGACGGCTCTCGTCCGTCCCGACGCTACCGGCATCGCCGCGTCCCCGGCCGTCCGGCGGGCCGGGGCGGAGGATCGGCGGGCCGGTGGCCGGTGGCCGGTGGATCGGTGGCCGGCGGACCGTGGGGTCGGGGGTCGGGGGTCAGCGGGCGAAGCGGAAGGCGTCCGGGCGCGGGGCCCTGGTGATGCGGCGGTAGAGCATCGTCGTCCCCGGCCAGTTACCGGTCACCCGGCCGGCCTCGTTCTTGTACCAGCTCCTGCAGCCCGCCTGCCAGACCATGCGGCTCATGGCCCGGTCCAGGCTCCGCCGCCAGGTGGCCATAGCCTCCGGCCTGACCTCCATGGGCCCGCGCTCGGCCAGGTGCGGCAGGCACCCCATGATGTAGCGGACCTGGCACTCGATCATGAAGACGATCGAGTTGTGCCCCAGGTTGGTGTTGGGCCCGTACAGCAGGAACAGGTTGGGGAAACGCGGGACGGCGATGCCGAGGTAGGCCTCGGCGCCCTCCCTCCACTCCTCTGCCAGCACCCGCCCGCCGCGCCCGGTGATCCGGACCGGGGCCAGGAACTCGGTGGTCCGGAAGCCGGTCGCGTAGACGATCACGTCGGCCTCGCGGAGCCCGGCGACGGTCCGCACACCCTCCGGGACGATCCGGACGATCGGGTCGGTGACGACGTCCACGTCGGGGCGGGTCAGCGCGGGGTAGAACCCGCTGTCGATGACGACCCGTTTGCAGCCGACCGGGTAGTCCGGGGTCAGCCTGGCGCGCAGTTCAGGGTCCGGGACCTGTGCGCGCAGGTGATCCAGGGCGCGCCTGCGCACCAGGTCGGCGCTCCACCCCCCGGCCAGGGCCGGGTACAGGGTGTGCTCGCCGTAGCGGTACACCCATTCGCGGTAGGCGCGCTGCAGGAACGGCACGCGGTGCAGGGCCGCCCGCATACGGGGGCCGAAGACGGCGTCCGGTTTGGGGATGACCCAGCTCGGGGTCCGCTGGAAGACGTCCAGGTGAGCGGCGACCTCGGCCACCTTCGGGACGAACTGCGCGGCCGAGGAGCCGTTCCCGATCACGGCCACCCGGCGGCCCGCCAGGTCCTGGGAGTGGTCCCAGCGGGCCGAGTGAAAGGCCGCCCCGGCGAAGTCTGACATTCCCGGGATGTCGGGCAGGTGGGGCCGGTTGAGCTGTCCCATGGCCGACACCACCACGTCGAACACCTCCTCCCCGGCCCCGGCGCCGCTCGTGGTGCGCACCCGCCACCGGCCCGACGGCTCGTCGAAGGTGGCCGAGACGACCTCGGTGTTCAGCCGGATGCGCGGGCGCAGGCCGTGGGCGTCGGCGCATCGTCGCAGGTAGTCCAGGATCTCCGGCTGTCCGGGATAGCGGCGCGTCCAGCTGGAGTACTTCTCGAACGAGAAGGAGTACAGGTGCGACGGGATGTCGCAGCCCGCCCCCGGATAGGTGTTGTCCCGCCAGGTGCCCCCGACGTCCGGCCCCTTCTCGAAGATCGTGTACGAGCGGATGCCGGCCTTCTCCAGCCGGACGGCCATGCACAGCCCGCCGAATCCGGCACCGATGATCGCGATGTTCGGGCTCACGCGTGCCCTCCGGGGGTCAGCATCCACTTACATTAGGCGCTCGGCCGGGATCGGGGAATAGGCCGGTAGTCTGCGCAGGTGCCTACGCTTGCCGAGATCGTCACGGAGCTCGAGACCCGCTACGACCCGCGCTGGGCGGAGTCGTGGGACGCGGTCGGGCTCGTCTGCGGGGACCCCGCCGCCGAGGTGCGCCGGATCCTGTTCGCGGTCGACCCGACGGCCGCCGTCGCCGAGGAGGCCCTCGACTGGGGCGCCGGCCTCATCGTCACCCACCACCCGCTCTACCTGCGCGGCACCACCAGCGTCGCGGCCACCACCCCCAAGGGACGGCTGGTCCACACGCTCATCAGGAACGACGTCGCGCTCTTCGCCGCGCACACCAACGCCGACGTCGCCGACCCCGGGGTCTCCGACGCGCTGGCCCGCGCCGTCGGCCTGACCGGCCCGCTCGTCCCGCTCAGGCCCGCCGACGACGACCCCCGCCGCGGCCTGGGCCGGATCGGCTCGCTGCCCGCCCCCCTACCGCTCGCCGAGTTCGCCCGGCAGGCCGCCCGCGGGCTCCCCGCCACCGCCGGCGGCCTGCGGGTCGCCGGGGACCCCGCCCGCCCCGTGCAGCGGGTCGCGGTCAGCGGGGGAGCCGGGGACTCGCTGCTCGGCACGGCCCGCGCCGCCGGTGTGGACGTGTTCCTCACCGCCGACCTGCGCCACCACCCGGCGAGCGAGTTCGTCGAGGACCCCGGTGCCCCCGCGCTGATCGACGCGGCCCACTGGGCCACCGAGTGGCCCTGGCTCGCCGACGCGGCGGGCCATCTCACGTCCGCGATGGCCGCCCGGGGGATTAATGTTGAGACGCGCGTATCCGAGACGGTCACGGACGCCTGGAACACAACAGCAAAGTGCGAGGATTTCACGTGAAAGCAGCCCCTGCGGCCCAGAAGCGTCTGCTTGACCTGGCCGAACTCGACTCCGCCCTCGACCGGCTGGCCCACCGCCGCCGCACCCTGCCGGAGCTGGCGCAGATCGACGAGCTCTCCGCCCGTATCGCCCGCATCGCGACACAGGTGATCGCCGCCGAGACCGAGTCCGGGGACCTCGCCCGCGAGCAGGCCAAGGCCGAGGCCGACGTCGACTCGGTCCGCAGCCGCGCCGCGCGCGACCAGAAGCGCCTCGACTCCGGCCAGGTCTCCTCTCCCAAGGACCTGGCCAGCCTCCAGTCCGAGATCGCCTCCCTGAGCCGCAGGCAGAGCGACCTCGAGGAGGTCGTCCTGGAGATCATGGAGCGCCGCGAGACGGCCGACGAGCAGGTCGCCAGGCTCGTGGCCGAGCGCGACGAGCTCGCCGGCACCCGCGGCACCGCCGAGGACCGCAGGGACGCCGCGTTCGCCGAGATCGACAAGGAGAGGGGCGAGCTCCAGGCCAGGCGCGAGGAGGTCGCCGGCGACATCCCGGCCGACCTGCTCACCCTCTACGGCAAGCTCCGCGAGCAGTTCGGGGTGGGTGCCGCCATGCTCCAGGGGGCCCGCTGCCAGGGCTGCCGCACGAGCCTGTCCATCGCCGAGATCAACCGCATCAGGGCCGCCTCGCAGGAGGAGGTCATCCGCTGCGAGGAGTGCCGCCGGATCCTGGTCCGCACCGCGGAGTCCGGCCTGTGACCTCGCCCGTGACCTCGTACGTCATCGAGGCCGACGGCGGCTCCCGGGGCAACCCGGGACCGGCGGGGTACGGGGCCGTCGTCAAGGACGCCGCCGACGGCCAGATCCTGGTCGAGACGGCCGAGGCGATCGGTACCCAGACCAACAACGTCGCCGAGTACCGGGGGCTCATCGCGGGCCTGGCCTCCCTGCTCTCCCTGGCCGGGGACGGTGCCAGGGTCGAGGTCCGGATGGACTCCAAGCTGGTCGTCGAGCAGATGGCCGGCCGCTGGAAGATCAAGAACGAGGGCCTGCGCCCGCTCGCCCTGGAGGCCGCGGCCCTGGCCAGGCGCCTCAAGGTGACCTGGCGCTGGATCCCCCGGGAGAAGAACAAGGACGCCGACCGCCTGGCCAACGAGGCCATGGACGCCGCCGCTAAGGGACGCCCCTGGGCGCTGTCGGCCTCCTCGGGGGCCTCGGGCGCGGTGGCGGGAACGCCGGTCGCCCCGGCCGCGCCCGCCACCCGGGCCACGTCCACCACCCCCACCGGTGGCGGGCCCGCCGAGGACCTGCTCCTCTTCGACACCGTCACCGAGCTCCGCGAGGTCGCGGAGCTGTCGGCGAAGAAGGAACGGAAGGTCGCGGAACCGCGGGCGCAGGTGGAACCGAAGGCCACCGGGACGAGCCCCGGCACCGGCTGGCGCCCGCCCACCTCCGTCGCGACCTCGCTGTACCTGCTCCGGCACGGCGAGACGCCGTTCTCGGTCGAGCGCAGGTTCTCCGGGCTCGGCGACCCCGAGCTCACCCCCAACGGCATGGCCCAGGCCGAGGCCGCAGCCGCGAAACTGGCGAAGGAGTCGTACGGCCTCCAAGTGATCGTCAGCTCCCCGCTCAAGCGGGCCCGCGCCACCGCGGAGGCCGTCGCGACCAGGACCGGCCTGGACGTCGTCGTCGAGGAAGGGCTCAGGGAGACCGACTTCGGCGACTGGGAGGGCCACACCTTCACCGAGATCCAGCGCCGCTGGCCCGACGAGCTCGCCACCTGGCTGGCGGACCCGTCCGCCGCGCCGCCGGGTGGCGAGAGCTTCGGGGTGGCGGCGCGGCGGGTCGAGGCGACCAGGGACCTGCTGATCGAGCGCTACGAGGGGAAGACGGTCCTCGTCGTCTCCCACGTCACGCCGATCAAGATGCTGGTGCGGTTCGCGCTGCTGGCCCCCCTCGCCGCGCTGTACCGCATGCACCTCGACCTGTCGGCCCTGTCCCTGATCGAGTACTACGCCGACGGCCCGGCGGTGGTGAAGACCTTCAACGACACCTCGCACCTGTGCTGAACCGGCGGCCCGGGTCCTGTTCTTCTCGGACCCGGCGCGGGGCGGCACGCCGTCCTCGCGTGTCCCGTCTCCAGGGCGGAGCACTCGCCACCCGGTTGGAGCCCACGTGGGAGCCGATAGGCTTGGATCACGGCGGACGAGCCGGCCGGGCGGCCGCGTCGGGCCTCTCCGGAGGCCCGCCGAGGAAGGTCCGGGCTCCACAGGGCAGGGTGGTCGGTAACGCCGACCCGGGGTGACCCGCGGGAAAGTGCCACAGAGAACAGACCGCCTCGTCGCGAGACGGGGTAAGGGTGAAACGGTGGTGTAAGAGACCACCAGCGCCCACGGTGACGTGGGCGGCTCGGTAAACCCCACCCGGAGCAAGGTCAAGAAGGGGCGCTCCCCGGAGCGTCCCGCGCGCGACGTTCGAGGGCTGCCCGCCCGAGCCGCGCGGGTAGACCGCTTGAGGCCGCCGGCAACGACGGCCCTAGATGGATGGTCGCCCCTTCACGCGAGTGAAGGACAGAACCCGGCCTACAGGCCGACTCGTCCGCCCTTTCCTCCTCTGACCTGCGGTGAGACCGTGATCGGACAAGGTCGAAGCGGCCGGAGGGGCACAGTGGGGGCACGTTCGGGTGAGCCCGCCGAGAAGGCGTGGTCCAAGGCCGCCGAGATGGAACGCATCTTCACGCAGGCCACCGGCCCGTCCCCCGCCTTGCCCGGCCCCGTCCCCCTCGGTGGACGAGGCCCCTCAACCCCGCCGCCCTGACTCAGGCATGCCCCGGCGTGCTCACGGCGTCACCGGTGGTGGCGTGCGCGGGCGGAGTCCGGGCCGCCAGGTTCGCGGACGCGGGCAGCCGGGGGGCCAGCCGGTGGGCGAGGAACGCGGCCACGCCGGACATGACGATCAGTCCCGTGATCAGGTGAGCGCCCAGACCGTACTGGAGCATCGATCCGGCCAGCGCGGGCCCGGCGGTGAACCCGGCGGTGAAGGCGAGGGACATCGCGGCGTTGTAGCGGCCTGACAGGCCTTCCGGGGCGAGATCGTTCACCAGGGGCAGAAGGGCCGGGGAGAGTACGGTCTCGCCGATCCCGACCATCACGGCCGCGAGCACGCAGGCGGCGATCGCCAGGCCGGTGCCGAGCCCGCCGACGGCGAGGGCCAGGCACGAGGAGGCGGCCCACCAGCCGCACGCGACGATGATCACACTGGTCCGGCGACATCCGCGAAGCAGCCGGAGCGCGACCAGCTGGACGAGGGCCACGGTCAGGGCGTTGGCGACGAAGGCGATGCTCACGACGTGCGGGCCGAGCCGGGCCGACTCGGTGGCGTACACCGGGAACACCGAGAACAGGGGAGTGTAACCGGCCACGACCAGGAGCACGGTCAGGAGCCAGATCCTCCGGAACAGGCGATCCTCGGCCACCTCGCGGTACCCCTCGCCGAGGCGCCGGCGTGGCGCCGGCCGGGAACGGGACACCCCTCTGAGCGACGGTACGGCGACGCACGCCACGAGCGCGGCGGCGAGGACGTAGGTGCCCGCGTCCAGGCAGTAGAGCAGGACGAAGGACGCCGGCCGTCCACCCGAGACGAGGACGGCCGCCAGGAGACCCCCGACGGTGGTGCACGCATTGGTGATCGCGTACCGCACCGCGAAGACCGAGGCACGTGCCCAGGGCGCCAACCGCGCCAGCAGGGAGTCCTGTGCCGGGGACGCGACGGCCCCGCCCATCCCGGCCAGGACCGCGGCGGTGAAGGCCTGCCACGGTGCGCCCGCGACGGCGATGAACGCCGTCCCGGCCGCGGCGACCGACCAGCCGCCGATCAGGGCGGCACGCGCTCCGAAACGGTCGATCGCCACCCCCGCGGCCATGGTGGCCGCCAGGGCGCCGACGCCCACCATGGACACCGCCAGCCCGGCCGTCCCGACGGCGATCCCGCGCACGTCGTGGAGATAGACGATCAGGAAAGGCATGGTCATGCCGGTGCCCACCGCGGACAGGGCGTGCGCGACGAGCGTCGTCCAGGCGGATCGCGGCAGTCGCGGGATCAGGCCCGTGCCCGGACCTCCCCGGACCGGCCGGCCCCGGGGAGGCCCGGACGCGGCCGTGTTCCGCGGCTCACCCCGCACGGCCTCTTCCCGGAGCCCGCCGGTCACGGAGCCGTGTCGTCGGGGATCGACGGTGTCGCGCCGCGGGGATGGCCGAGCGCGGTGACGCCGAGCACGATCTCGGACATGGGGTCACAGCCGACGAGCGCCTCGAGTTCCTCGTCGCGGACGGCCGTGGCGAAGACGGCGCCCAGGCCCATCGCCGTCGCGGTCAGCAGCACGGTCTGGCTGACGTGACCGAGCCCGAGTGAGATGTCCCGGTAGGCGCGAGCGGCCTCGTAGCGCCACTGGCTCCGCTCGATCATCGCCGTGTAGACGAGCAGCACGGGAGCCGTGGCCAGCCAGGCCTGGTCGCCCAGCGCCGACACCAGCCTCTCGCGGGAAGGCGCGTCCCCCGTCCGCGTCACCCCGTGGGCCGAGGGCGAGAAGTGGTACATCGCCGGTTCGAGACCACCCTCCACGTCGCCCGCGTACACGTAGATCTCGATGGGGTCACGTGCCCCTGCCGAGGGGCTGGTCTTGAAGACGTCGTGGCCGAACTCCGGATCGTCGCGGAAGGCGACGACGCCGCCGGCGACCGTCAGGACGGTCGCCAGGTCGTCGAGATCGACGGGCTTGTCGAGGTAGGCCCGCGTCGAGCGCCGTCTCCACAGGGCGTCGATCAGGCGCGGGTGGGGCCAGCCGGCGTCACCGGAAGGCCGCTTGCCGAACGCGACCAGCGGCCGGTCGCCGGTCGGCTTGAACGGCGGCGGGACAGGGGAGAGACCGACCTTCTCACGTGTCCTGGCCCTGTCCTCTCCGGCGGAGAGGATCCTGCCGCCGGACCGTACGCGGGTCGCGAAATGGTAGTACGCGGCCGGTGGGCCCCACGTTCCCCATCGGTTCTTGAGCTCGTTCTGCCGCTCGTGCCGGTCGGAGCCCTCGGCGATGAGGAGCCCGGACTCCAGCAGCCGCTCCGCGATCGGGACGAGCGCGGCGCCGAGCCGTCCGACGCTGCTCAGCTCGCGCCACTCCCGGAACCACCACAGTACGCGCGAGCTGTCCTCGGTCAGGGCGAACTGCTGCTGGTGGAGGTAGTCGTCCCAGACCAGTCTCCCGTCGTCCCAGTAGAGCACCGCGTGCTCGGCGACCCGCACCCTCATGACGAGGTCCCCTCGAAAGCGTTGATCAGGAACGTGCACACGGCCGACGAGACGGGCCTGTTCCCGGCGCGACTCTCCAGCCACAACCAGTCGAACGCGGGATTCACCTCGAGGAACACGTACCCCGACGATGTGTCGAGAACGTCGAAGGCAGCCAGCTGCAGGTTCCATCGCTCGCTGAGCCGGGTGAGCGGCCCGGCCAGCTCAAGCGGCATCGGGACCTGCTCGATCGACACCTGGGAGACGTCCAGCCGTTCTACGTCCATGGACCGCTTGCCCAGGCGGAAGGCGATGAACTCGCCGTCGGCCCAGTGGATCCGCAGCTCCCCGCTGGACGGCACGAACTCCTGGATCAGCACCGGGGCGGATTCCACCGTCCGGTCGCCCGACAGCTCGGCGCGGCTCACCCTCCGGGGGAACAGCCCGATCGCGTTGCCGGGAGTCTCCTCGATCAGGTGCTCGCCCAGGCTCTTCACCACCAGGTCACCGGATCCCGGGATCAGATCAGGCGCGAGGCCCGGGCACGTGGTGACCACGCCGGCCGGGACCCGCAGCCCCGCCTCCCGCGCCGCCGTGAGCTGCGCCGTCCGGCTCGGCTGCCAGCGTCCGGCCGAGCGGTTGACCATGACGACGTCCGCGGGCGGCCGCATGCCCTCCGCCCACGCTCCCCACTGCTCCCGCACGTAGTGAGCGATTCCACCCGGCTCCGGAGCGGCGATGGAACTCGCCGAGAAGTACCGCGACCAGTGAACCCTGGGCCGGAACCGTTCGCCTCCCACGCGGACGATCCCGCGGAAGACGTCCCAGACCAGCTCGGTTCCCGCACAACGGTCGCTGTCGATTCTCAGCATGGGTATCCCCGCCGCCGCCAGGCGCAGGGAGATGTGGTCGGCCTCACGGTCGTCGGCACGCGTGAGGATCAGGACGCACGGTACGCAGTCGTCGTCGTACCGCGCGGGCCGGCCCACGAGCGACTGGAAGTCGAGGGACTGCGCGGACAGCGCGGTCCTGAACGTCTGCCTTCTCAGCAGAAGGGGGGAGATGGTCTCCGCCATCAACGGCTCCGTTCACGAAGCGCGTGCGGGCCGACGGGAGTCCCGCCGGCCCGCACGCCCGGATTCAGGTGTGTTCGGATTCCGCTACGGCCTCAGCAGTGCGTCTTCGAGCACGGGCGCATGAAGGTGGTGAGGTACCTGCTCGCGTAGGCCGTGAACGTGGCGTTCTCCACGGTGGCCCACTCCTCGAGCAGCTCCCGCCCCTCGCTGTCGGAGATCTCCAGTACCTGCTTGGCCATGTCCTGCACCGTCATCTCGGTGCCTCCTCCCGATCGGGAACCGACTCTTACGTCCCTCAGCATCGGTATTCGGCGACCCGTGCAGGTAGAGCAGTCACTACTCATCCGGCCGGCCCGGCACTACTCACGAGGACGCGACTTCGGCCGACCCGGTACCACTCATGAGGACGCGGCCCCCTGGTCACGACCGAGCGGCCGCGGGTCGGGCGGTGATGGCCCTGGTTCAGGAGGCGCGTCTGTCCTCGATGTGGACGACGGTCAGGTCGTGGCCGTCCCGGTCGCGCTTGCCGCGGCCGAAGAGGCCGACCGTGAGGTCGTCGTGGTTCTCCAGCTCACCGGGATCGACATAGGTGAGGATGTCCGGGTGATGGCCGGTCACGGCCCAGCCGGGTGCGTCGTCCAGGTCGACGGTGGTGAAGTCTCCGGCCGGTGTGCCCGCGCGGACGGGGCCGTACTCCCTCAGGAGGGAGGTCGCCTGCTGCGCGAGGTCTCCGGCCGGTTCCATCAGGATCACGCAGGTTCCATGGCCGAACAGTACCCAGGACTTGGCGGGGTCCAGCAGGCGACGCCAGGTCTCGATCGCGGCCGTCGGGTTCATGCGGGGCAGCGTAACGTCCGACGACGACAAACCCGGAAGGACGACGGCTCACGCCCAGGCACCGAATACCGATACCCCAGGGGTACGCCTCGGCAACGTCCTGAGAGCCGGCCTGCTCATCGTGCTCACTTCGGTGGCCTCGCGACCATCGCGCTTTTCCATCGGGCGTCCAGGGTCGAGGTGGTGAACCTGTTGACGTCGCCTCGGCGAGGTTGCCTCGGTGGTCTGGTATTCGGCAGGTATGCCCGAGTGATTGCCCTGTTGTGCGCGCGCCGGGCCAGGATCGCTCGCATGAGCGTCTTCTGTGAGTACTACCGGGCCGCGGATCGTGCGGCGGCGATGGTCCAACCGGACCTTTCCCGTGTGATCGACGATCCTGAGTACGGAGTCGCCGGTTTCGACGCCGTGGAGACCAAATGGATCGACCCTCAGGTGATCCTGGGCCGGCTCGTGGCGTTCGCCGGCGAGGTCGACTTCTTTCTCGGCCTGGTCGATGCGGTGCCCCTGTACCCCTCGTATCCCGATCCGGCCCCGCAGACCGACGAGGAATGGGACGCCCTGCCCGAGGACTCCCCCTACCTGGGCGGGGCGGCAATCTACGAGTTGTCGGTGAACGCGCGCGACATCCTCGCCGGCGCGGACGACTCGTCCCTGCCCGCGGTGGCGGAACGCTGGACGAAGATCGAGGAGTTCTCTTTCCACTCCTCGGACGACAGGGAGTACCTGCTGTCCCTGGTCAGGGATCTTGTCGGGCTGGCTCGCCGCGCGAAGGAGCACGACCAGCTGCTCTACTGCTGGATGTTCGTCTGACCGAGATGGTCACCGGAAGGGTCCGGCCTCCACCGTCTGAGCATGGCAGGACGCCCCCGACAAGCCCGGTGCCCTTCCCTGCGGATCGGAAGATCAGGGGTTCGAGTCCTGTCGGCCGCGCGGCACGTTAAAGGCTCTGCGGGATCACCTGCCTTGCCCGGTCCGCTTCGGCGGCGGACGGAACGGCGCGCTGTGGCTCCCGCCCGGGATCCGGATCGTGGCGGCCGCCAACCCGCGCTCCTCCGCGGCCGACGGCTGGGAGCTGAGCGCGCCCCTGGCCAACCGGTTCGTCCACCTGCGGTGGGTTCACGACCACGACGTCGTGGTACGCGGCCTCGGCGGGACCTGGCCGCGGGCATCGCTGCCACGGCTCGACCCGGATCGCCTTCCGGGACGCGGTCCGGTTCCGGGTGGCGCAGGGCATCAACGCCCGCCCCGGGAACGCCCCGAAGGGGTGGCGGCGGTGGGCGGAGGAGGCGTTCCACCCGCCACAGCCGTGGCGGGAACTGCTCGGCTCGGCGATTCGCTCGGCGGCCTCGGGGCCGGGCGCGGGAGAGGACCACGTCTACGGCCGGCCGTCGCGTCGGTCCGCCTGCCTGCCCGGCGTCGTCCTGCCGAGCCTGCGGCGCAGACCGCCCCGGGTCTCGGTGATCATCGACACCTCGGGGTCGGTCAGCGACGCCGAACCGGGGAGCGCGCTTCTGGAGGTCACCGCGATCGTCCGGGCCGTGGGCGGCCGGCGCGACCTGGTCGGCGTGCTGTCGTGCGACGCGGCGGCCCGGGCCGTGGGCCCGCTGTGCCGCGCCGAGGGGATCTCCCTGGTGGGCGGTGGCGGGACGGACCTGCGGACGGGTTTCACCGGGGCACTGCGGACGAGGCCGCGGCCCGACGTCATCGTGGTCCTGACCGACGGCCAGACCCCCTGGCCGGACGAGCGGCCCCCTGCCGGACGGTGGTGGGACTGTTCCGCCGGAGTGACCTGTCCGGGTCGTGGGACGAGGACGATCCCGACCACGTGCCGGACGCACCGCCCGAATGGGCGCGGGTGGTCGTCATCGGGTAGCCGTCCCGTCCGGCCGGCCACCGGACGCGGAGCGGGACGTGTACCGGCAGGGGCCGGTCGACGGTCCCGGCATGTCCCGGTCCGTGCGTCCCGCTCGCCGTCGGATCGCCTGTCAGGCGGCGTGTACGCCTGTACGGGACCCCGTCGAACAGGCTGACAACACGATCTTCTTGTGGACAGGGGGTGCGATCCGGAACCGTGGACCCCGCCACGGAGCCGGACCGGTGACCGTCACCCGGGCCCGAACGGGCTCGCCGGCCGTGGCCCGGACGACGCCCCCGAGGTGACCATCCGCACCCGGGAGGAGGGTTCGGCGTCGCCGATCCTCCGAGGCCCGGACCGCACGGACACAGGGAGAACACCATGAGAACGCGCAACAGGATCCTCACCACGGCGGCCGTCGCGATGGTGCTCGGCGGGACGGTGCTGAGCGCCGTCCCGCCCGCCTCGGCGGCCGGTCGTAACGGCGTGTGCGAGGCCGGTGAGTTCTGCTACTACTTCAACAGCAACAACCAGGGATCGGTCTCCGACTTTCCCGGATCGGTCGGTGACTACGGCACCAGGCAGCCTTCCTGCTTCGACTACAAGGGGCCGGGCAACGGCAAGGGCAAGTGCGTCAAGAACGCCGCCGCCTCGGTGTGGAACCGCACCTCCGCGACCGTCCGCGTCCATTTCAACAGCAACTACGGCGGCAGCGTCCATCAGGACTTCGCAGCCGGGGCCCGGGGCAACCTCAAACCGGGCCTGAAGAACCAGAACGCCTCCCACCGGCTCCTGAGCTCCGCACCGCCGCCGACCTCGACGCGCGTCAACATGACGTACGCGCTGTACAAGGCCGGTGGAGGCCGCATCAGCTGTGGCTTCGACGGTTACCGGAACACGCCCGGCAAGCATGAGGGCATCGACTTCACCCGCAGGGTCGGCGCGCCCGTCCACGCCCTGGTGAGCGGTCAGGTCATCAACGTCGCGCGCGGACGCAACGGCCGCTCGGGGCTCTCCACGATCGCCGTCTACCACGCCTCCCTGAAGAAGACGATCATCTACCTGCACGTCGCTCCGCAGTCGTCCCTGCGCGTGGGCCGGCAGATCGCGCGCGGCCAGCTCATCGGGACCGAGGCGTGGCGCGGGGTGTCGTCCAGCGGGGCCGCCCACACCCACGTCGAGATGCGTCCCGGATGGCACAAGCGCGCCACCAGGAGCGTCGGCGACTACACGCTGCTCAACCCGAACCCGGCCTCGTTCTGGATCTCCCAGGGCTACAACCTCCGCTGACACACCGCGGCCCATGATGAGAAGGAGGGCGACCATGTCCCCACGAACCGCACGGCCGGTCCCGCGGCTCGCCGCGGCGGCCGTCGCGATGGTGCTCGGCGGGACGGTGCTGAGCGCCGTCCCGCCCGCCTCGGCGGCCGGTCGTAACGGCGTGTGCGAGGCCGGTGAGTTCTGCTACTACTTCAACAGCAACAACCAGGGATCGGTCTCCGACTTTCCCGGATCGGTCGGTGACTACGGCACCAGGCAGCCTTCCTGCTTCGACTACAAGGGGCCGGGCAACGGCAAGGGCAAGTGCGTCAAGAACGCCGCCGCCTCGGTGTGGAACCGCACCTCCGCGACCGTCCGCGTCCATTTCAACAGCAACTACGGCGGCAGCGTCCACCAGGACTTCGCAGCCGGGGCCCGGGGCAACCTCAAACCGGGCCTGAAGAACCAGAACGCCTCCCACCGGCTCCTGAGCTCCGCACCGCCGACGGGGTGCAAGACCGACGGCACGCACCGCAGGCCGCCCACGACGATCCTCGTCTACCGCACCTCCCTCGACCGCGTGGAGCGGGTGGCGTTCAAGACCTACATCAAGAACGTCCTGCCGAACGAGTGGCCGTCGTACTGGCCGAGGGAGTCCCTGAAGGCCGGGGCGATCGCCGTCAAGAACTTCGGCTGGTACTGGGCGCTGAGGTCGGCGAGCAAGACGCCGAACGGCCGGTGCTACGACGTCGCCGACACCACGGCCAGCCAGGTGTACAGGCCGGGCTCGGCGACGGCGGCGACGAACGCCGCGGTGGACGCGACGTGGGGCACCCGGATGACGCGCGGCGGGAAGATCTTCAAGGCCCAGTACTGCTCAACGACGACGTCGTGCCGCCACTGGGTCACCGGCGACTGGATGTCGCAGAACGGCTCTCGCGACAAGGCCAGGGCGGGCTGGAGCTTCTCCAGGATCCTCAGGGCCTACTACAGGGGGATCGCCCTGACCCCCTGACCCCCTCGGCCTGACCCCTCGATCCCTCGGTCCCCGCGGCCTGACCCCCTGATCCCCTGATCCCTTGCCCCCCGCGGACCGTCCGCCCCCGGTTCCCCGTCGTGTGACGCACGGCGGGGAACAGGCGTCACTCGACGACGACCTGGAAGTTGAGCGGCCGACCTCCGGGGAACGCGACCCGCCCCGCACCGTCCATCATCTTGAACCGCACGTAGCAGAAGCCCCGGTTCCCCGGCGCGGTGACGTCGGTCCGGACGTCGACCATCTTCCCGGGACGCGTGTCCTTGATCGGAACATCCGAGGCGGTCCGGCACTGGTCGGGCTGCTGCGGGTCGAGGCGGTGCAGCGAGTACCCCTTCCACGGCACGGTCCCGGCGTTCTTGAGCCGCCACACCTTGGTCCTGGTCTGGCCGGGGCCGACGCGCGTGCAGTCGGGGAGTGTGATGTCCCCGATGAACACCGCCGAGTCCCCCTTGTGCGCGGGCGGGCCCCACGGCGGGTTGGCCGCGCGTACCGGGCAGTCGGCCGCCGACAACGAGGTCTTCGACGGGCCCGGGGACGGGCTCGGGCCGTGCCCGCCGGTCCCGGGGTCACGATCGACGGCGGCCGTGATCAGGGCCGCCGCCCCCATGCCGACGACCGCCGCCGCGAGCGCGGCCGCGGCCAGGTGGGCCGTCCGGAACCGCCCCCGGCCGCCCGGCGCGGGAGGGGCCGGGCGGACGTCGCCCGGACCCTCACCGGGCGGTGGCGGCGGTGTGGGCGGTGGGGGCGCGGGTGCCGGGGGCTCACCGGCGAGCCGTGGCGTCTGCGACCCCATGGCGGTGTGCGCGGTACGGCCTTCCTCGACGCCCGAGGCGGCACCTGGAGCGACGCCCGGGGCGGCACTTGGAGTGACGCCCGGGGCGGCACCCGGAGCGACGCCCGGAGCGGCGGCTGCGGGCTCACCGGGATCGGCCGCCGGGGTGTCCGCGCGGACCGGAGGATCTCCGGCGCCCGCCGATCTGACCGCGAGGTTCGCCCTCTCCCAGCGTTCGCGGTACGCGGCCGGGTCCGCGCCGCAGGCCCTGACGAACTCGACGGTGGTCTCCCAGCTCGGGAGCCGGTTGCCCTTCGTGGCCTCGTGCAGTGTCGTGTGCGAGATCGCCCCCGACCTGCCGGACATTTCCCGGAAAGGTGGGTTTCCGACAGATTTGCGAAGTTCGCGCAACGTCGCCGCGAAGTCCTCGATCGTCTCCGTCCGTACAGGCATGTCGTCCACCGGGTGAAGCTAACAGCGCCCGCGGTGTTTACTCAACCTCGAACCCACGGTGGCGGACGGAGTAAGGCGATCCGGTATCGGTGTGGCAAACCCGGATGAACTACGGAGAGACCGCCGTCTGAATTGCGTTGACGCCGGCCGGACGGCTTCGAGCCGGTCGGCGCCTTCCGACGGGACGTGACGGCTCTCCGGCCGTCCCGTCGTGAACGCTAGGCCAGCCGGTCACCGCCGGTATGAGGAATGGCCCACCCAGGAATGAGTAGTCATTGCTCTGCTTCCCGGATTCCGCGGCTGCCAGAGTTTCTCCTGCCGAAAGAAATCCATTTCGAAGGGAATGATGAGAATGAGGCTCCGTACCGTTTCCGCGGGACTCGCCGTCGCGGCCGTGGCGGTGATGGCCGCAGGGGGCCCGGTGAACGCCGCGGACGATCCTTCCGAGGACGAGGTCAGGACCGCCGTTCAGCGCGCCGTCTCGGGCGAGGCCACCGCCGCGGACCTTGAGATCATCAAGAACGATCCGGAGCTGGCCCGTACGGTGCCGATGTCGGTGAAGGCGGGGGATCCGGTCGTCACCAAGGCCGACCCGCCCCGCAGGCCCGCCGGCCGGGACTCCTCCGCGTCGCGCGCCGCGCTGCTGTTGTACGACCAGGTGTGCGTGAACGTCGACGTCCCGCTGACGCTCACGTCCTGGGCGGGCACCACCATCTACACCTGGCACCACGCCTTCTCCTACTGCACGGCGAACCGGACCCCGGGCCGGGAGGCGAGCCGTGTCATCAGCGTGGGCCTGTACAACCGGGGCGACTACCTCACCGACAAGAGCTCCGTCGTCTACCCGCAGGGCCTGGTCACCGACGTGTTCAACGCCCCCGTGAACGGGGTGATCGGGACCGACACCACCGGGGTCGGCTCGCGCTTCTTCTCCCACATGGCGCGCTCGGTCAACCTCTGCTTCGCCCAGTTCGCCTGCTACGCCAGCAACCTGCCGCAGAGCAAGCTGACCATCGGCCGGGACGGCGTCGCGGTGGCGTTCGCGTCCGCACTGTGAGGACGCCCGTCAGGTTCGGAAGGACGACACCGCGAGGAACGCCGCCGAGAAAGCGACGGTGACGGCCGGCGCCGCGGCCCTGGCCGCGATCACCGTCCCGGGACCGTCGTCTCCGGCCGCGGGGCCGGGGCGCGGGCCCGGGGCGCGGGGGGGGGGGGGGGGGGGGGGGGGGGGCGGGGGGGCGGGGCGGGGGGGGGGGGGGGGGGGGGGGGGGGGGGGGGGGGGGCGGGGGGGGGGGGGGGGCGG
>NZ_JBITFY010000003.1:0-170681 GCF_044456585.1 Streptosporangium sp. NPDC050855 | reverse complement strand
CGGGCCGGCCCGGGGCCCGGCGCGGCTACCCCGGGCCGGGCCCGGCGGCCCCCGCCCCCCCCCCCCCCGGGCCCCGGGGCCCGGGGGGGGGCGGTCCGCCGGGTCACGCGCCCGTGCGGCCGAGACGGTCGGCCAGCTCCCGGCGGGCCGAGACGCCCAGCTTCGCGTAGACCCGCTGCAGGTGGTTGTCCACCGTCCTGACGGAGATCGTCAGCCTGGCCGCGATGTCCTTGCTGGACATCCCCTCGGCGGCCAGGATCGCGATCTCCCTCTCCCTGGCCGTGAGCGGCACGGCCGCGCCGGCCGTCCGCAGCACGGGCGTCCGGGCGCCCTCGCACAGGGCGGCGCTCGCGGCCGACCGTGCCGCGGCGGCCGAGGCCCGGCGGGAATCCCCGGAGCGGCGCCACAGCTCCGCCGCCGCGCTCGCCGCCTCCGCCGCGAGCAGGCTCGCCCCCATCCGGTCGAGGTCCCCGGCCACCGCCGACAGGCCGGCCGGATCGTGCGAGGCCAGCGCGGCCGCCAGCCGTGCCCGGGCGGCCGTCAAGGGTCCTCCGGTCCTCGCGAGCTCCGCCAGGCGCCCCGCCGTCTCGGCGGCGCCCCCGAGCCGCGCGAGGTCGGTCAGGAACACGGTCTCGGAGGAGAACTGGCCCCGCTCGCGGGCCTCGGCCGCCGCCGCCCTGAGCACCGTCCTGGCCTCCTCCTGCTCTCCCCGCGCCACGTGCGTCCACGCCTCGCCGAGCCGTTCCTCGGGTACGTGCACCGGCACCGCGAGGCCGGCGTACTCGGCGAGGGCGGTCTCCGCCGCGCGCACGTCGCCCTGCAGCGCCGCGGCCGCGGCGAGCCCGGCGAGGGCGAGCGGACGGATGATCACTCCCTGGGGGCGGGTGTCGTGCGCGATCTCCGCGTACCAGCGGCGCGCCGAGGCGGGACGCCCTGCAAGCCAGGCGTTGCGGGCGAGCGGGAAGACCAGGAGCGTGCGCTGCCACCCGGTCGGTGCCCCGGCCGGGTCGGTGTAGGCGCGCTCACCGGCGACGCGGGCCTCCTCCAGGCGTCCGCTCTCGGTCAGGGCCAGGACGAGGGCGGACCGCGCGGCCGCCTCCTGCGGGGGCTGACCCCTGCTCTCGTCCCGCGCCTTCGCGCACAGGGCCAGGGCCCGCTCGGCCCACCGCACCGCCTCCTCCCCCCGGCCCAGGAAGGACAGCGCACTGGCCCTCGTCGCGGCGGCGGCCGTCCACGCCGCCGCGCCCGCGATGTCGTCCACCGGCGGCTCCTCGTCCGGCATCGAGTCGAGCAGGCGGAGACTCTCGGCGTGGTGGCCCAGGTTGGAGAGGATGTTGGCCTCGTTCACCCGCAGCGCCCACAGGGCCGCGGGGCTCGTGACACGGTCGCGCGCGGCGTCGTTCGCGGCGACGGCCTCCTCGCGGGAGGCGCCCCGGCACCACATGAGGTTGTGCGTGCGTGCCAGCGCCACCGACAGCGCGCGGCTCTCCGTGGTGGCCCGCCCGTCCGCCTTGCGCAGCACGTCCTCGGCCTCCTGCGGCCGTCCGGCCTCCGACAGCGTGCGGCCGAGCAGGAGCAGCGCCGGGAAGGTGAGGTCCTCCTCGGGGATCGCCCGGAGAAAGGCGAGCGCGCGGGCGTGGTCGCCGCCGTACGCGGCGAGCCGGGCGGCCTGGAGCAGGAGGGCCGGATCGGCGGTGCCGGTGCCGGCGAGCCGGTAGGAGGCCAGGCGCATGGCGTCCTCCCTGCGGCGAGAGCCGGTCCGTTCCAGCCTGTCCGCCCGCTCGCGCAGGATCTCCTGGCGGCGCAGCTCGGTGATGTCCGCGGGCAGCACCTCCTCGTAGAGGGGATGCGCCAGGCGGGCGTACGTGCGCCGGCCCTCCTGTACGACGGTGACGAGTCCGGCCCGCTCCAGCTCGTCCAGGACGCCGGTGCCGGGGTCGTGTTCCAGGTCGGCGGCGGACACCGGGCCGCACAGCGCGAGGACGTCGAGGAGGCGGCGGCCGCACGGGGGCACCGTCGCGAGCCGGTGGCGGATCAGGTCCGTGAGGCGCCGGGTGACCGGAAGGGACTCGGCGGCCGACAGCCGCCAGATCTCTCCGTCGTTCGCCAGCCTGCCCTCGGTCAGCGCGCCGCGTACCAGCTCGCCCAGGTAGAGCGGGTTGCCTCCGCTCGCGGCGTGCAGCCGGTCGACGGTCTCGCGGTGCACGTGCCCGGCCAGGGTGCGCCGGAGGAGCTCGTTCACCTCCGGCCAGGTCAGCGACCTGAGGTCGGCGTGATGGACGGCGTCGCCCCGCCCGAGCGTCACGACGCTCTCCTCGGACGAGGCGTCCGAGTGCACCGTGCCCACCAGGAAGACGGCGCCGGTCTCCATGAGCTGGCGCAGCAGCAGGGCCGAGGCGGAGTCGAGCAGGTGCAGGTCGTCGATGAGCAGCACGAGGCGGGCCGTCGCGGTGTAGGCCCGCGACATGAGCCGGACCGCCGTCGCGAAGCCCGCGACGGGATCCGACAGGTTCACCCCGTCCGGCAGCAGGTGGGCCATCGCCCCGAGCGGGATCCCGGCCGCCGCGCCGGTCGCGGCGGCGCGGCCCAAGGGGTGTCCCCGCAGGCCGGCGAGGGCGAGGCATTCCTCCGCCAGCCGTGTCTTGCCGACGCCGGGCTCACCGAAGATGAAGAAACCGTTGTGACCGGTCCCGTCGAGGACGGCCTCGAACGCCTTCAGCTCCGCGTCACGGCCCACCAGGGACCATCGTCTCGGCACCACCTCTGCCGTCGCCACCGCGAATCTCTCCTTCCATCGGACGAATGAGCGTGTCGTACGGGGCCGGCCGCGTCGGCGGGGCCGGAGACGTCTCATGATTGTCCGACGTTATCCAGTTACAGTGTAGAGAAAGGCGAAAAAACGTGTTAAATAATTCTAGGAGTGGCCCGATCTCGATCCGGATGACACGGTCGTGAACCTGGAGAAGGCCATTCGGTCACGGGTCGCGGAGTTCGCCGGGAATAGGTCCCGGGCAGGGAAAAGGTGACCGTTGCTCATCATCGGCCGGGTGAAACCGCCGGCCTTTTTCGGCGCGGTGCCGGGGGCACCGGAAACCGATGACTTCGAGACATCGAGGCGGCCGGCGTCCTCATGTCACGCCAAGGCCTCCGCTGTCTCCGGCATGGACGGCCACCCTCTTTTGAACGCGTTCAGTGCGCTGCTCTAGGCTGGTCCCACCGATCCTGGGGGGTCCGATGAAGATAGTGATACCCGGAGGAAGCGGCCAGGTGGGTGCGATCCTGGACCGCGCGCTGACGGCCGCGGGACATGACGTCGTGGTGCTCACCCGGCGGCCGGTACGGGAGCGCGACGTCCGCTGGGACGGGGAGACCCCGGGACCCTGGGCGGAGGAGATCGACGGCAGCGACATGGTGGTCAACCTGGCCGGTCGCAGCGTCGACTGCCGCTACACCCCCGCCAACCTGAGGGCCATGATGGACTCGCGCGTGCACTCCACCCGGGTCGTGGGCGAGGCGATCGCGGCCGCCGCCCGGCCGCCCCGGGTCTGGCTGCAGATGAGCACCGCCACCGTCTACGCCCATCGATTCGACGCCCCCAACGACGAGGCGACCGGCGTGCTCGGCGGCACCGAACCCGGCGTCCCGCGCTACTGGGCCTACAGCGTCGAGATCGCGAAGGCGTGGGAGCGGGAACAGGAACGGGCCGACACCCCGCACACGCGCAAGGTCGCGCTGCGCACCGCCATGGTGATGAGTCCCGACCGCGGCGGTGTCTTCGACGTCCTGTCGCGGATGGCTCGGCTCGGCCTCGGCGGCCCGGTCGCGGGCGGTGCGCAGTACATGTCCTGGATCCACGACCGCGACCTCGTCCGCGCCGTCGAGTTCCTGGCCGGCCGGGACGACCTCGCCGGGCCGGTGAACCTCGCCGCCCCCGAGCCCCTGCCGCAGCGTGCGTTCATGCGCGTGCTGCGCGCCGCGTGGGGTGCCCGCATCGGCCTGCCCGCGACGAGGTGGATGGCCGAGATCGGCGCGTTCGCGCTGCGCTCGGACACCGAACTCCTGCTGAAGAGCCGCCGGGTCGTCCCCGGCCGCCTGCTCGAGGCGGGCTTCGCCTTCGGCCACCCCCGGTGGCCGGAGGCCGCCGACGACCTCGTGCGACGCGTGCGCGGAGGGGGCGACGCCGCGGGGTGAGCGTCCCGGCACTCCCGCGGGCGGCTTCTTTCCCGCCTCTCATCCGCTTCTTTTCCGCGTGCCGCGTGCCGCGGTTCGACGGCCGGTGTGGGCCCGGGCCCGGGTGCGGGTGATCGAGGAACTGTCGGTGGGGTCTGTCAGGCTGGCGGGCGATCGGTTCGACGATTCCGCCCCCGCGCACGGAGTCCCGGAAGCTCGGAAGTCCGGAAGTCCGGCAATCCGCAGGACGGGTCACCGGCCCGTGCCCCCATCAAGGAAGAGGCCCATGCTCACCACCCGCTATGTCCCCGGCGCCCCCAACTGGATCGACCTGGGCACGCCCGACGTCGAGGCCGCAGCCGCCTTCTACGGTTCCCTGCTCGGCTGGAACTTCCGGTCGGCCGGTCCGCAGGCGGGCGGCTACGGCTTCTTCGAGCTCGACGGCAAGGTCGTCGCCGCCGTCGGGCCGCTCACCCAGGAGGGGGCGGTTCCGGCGTGGACGCCGTACTTCCACACCGCCGACGCCGACGCCACGGCCAAGGCGGTCGAGCAGGCGGGCGGGACCGTGCGCATCGCGCCGGACGACGTCTTCGACAAGGGCAGGATGGCCGCGTTCACCGATCCCGGCGGTGCGGAGTTCGCCGTCTGGCAGCCGGGCACCACCAAGGGTCTGGACCTCGTCACCGAGAACGGCTCCCTGGCCTGGCTGGAGCTGTACGTCCCTGGGCTGGACGTCGTCCGTCCCTTCTACCAGGCCGTCTTCGACTGGAAGGTCCAGGACATCGCGTTCGGCGACATGCCGTACCTGCTGCTGTCGACCGCCGGTGACGACAGCCAGGACCTGGGAGGCGTCATGGCGCTCCAGGAGGGGGACAGGCCGCACTGGCTGTCGTACTTCGAGGTGGCCGACTGTGACGCGTCCGTCGCCCGGGTGCGGGAGCTCGGCGGCGGCCTTGTCGCACCCGCCGTGGACATCGAGGACGTCGGACGTTTCGCCGTGCTCTCCGACCCCCACGGCGCGCGCTTCGCCGTCATCGCCAGCGTCGGCTGACACCGACGACGTAGACGACCGCCCCCGGCGAGGTCCGGCTCGTCGGGTGACCGGCCCCGGATCCCGGACCGGTGCGGGAGTGCCCGGCCGCTCCGCGTGAGGCGGCCGGGTCGCCGCCCGGGGCCGGTCAGCCCGGGCAGGCTTCGCGGCATGCGCCGAAGCGGCCTTCGTCCGGCCGGGTGAAGCCGGTCTCCGGCGTTCCCCGTAACGCCTCGGTCATCGTCTCCCTCCAGATCGGGCCGGGAATCGACGCGCCGTCCACCCGCTCGTAGTGCCGGCCGCCGACGGTGACGTCCAGCAGCGCGTGCTTGAACGCGCCGCGCGGGTCGCCGAGGCTGACGGCCGAGGCCAGGGCGGGGGTGTAGCCGGCGTACCAGGCCGCGATGTAGCCGTCGGACGTGCCCGGCATGCCCGCCGCCTCACGGCCGACGCCCTGCGGCACGCTCCCCGCCAGGGCGTCCGACAGCACCGCGGTGACCGCGTCGGCGACCGCCGGGTCCAGGACCTCCCGGCACCGCGGCGGGAAGAAACGTGGCGTCCCCGAGGCGTCGCGGATCTCCGTGATCACCGTCGGCTCGCAGAAGCGGCCGCGGGCGGCGAGGGTCGCGTAGGTGTTCGCCACCGAGACGGGATCCGTCTCGTTGATGCCGAGCGTGAACGTCTCGAACTCTTGCAGCGGACGGCCGTCGGTACGCCGGAGCCCGAGCCGTTCGGCCGTCCGGACGGTCTCGCACAGGCCGGCCTTCTCCTCCAGGCGCATGAAGAAGGTGTTCACCGCCTCCACGGTGCCCGACCGCAGGGTGACGAAGCGCTCCCCCTTCCTCTCCCGGTTGACGATGGAGTGGGCCGGATCGGCGACCTGCTGGTCCGCGCAGTTCCTGAACGACGAGAGGCTCGGGGCCTGGTACTCGTCCGAGACGAGGAGGCCGTCGTCGAAGCGCAGACCGGCGGCGAACGCCGCGGCCAGGGTGTACGGCATCGCCGTCGTGCCCTGCTGGAAGCCCGGCACGTCGCCGTTCCCGCTGCTGGTCACCATGGCCCTGATCGCGCCCTCTCCTGGGACGATCATGACCTGGGCGGCGACCTGGGGGTCGTCGCGGTGGACGCGGGCGTCGACGGCCCGCTGGGCCGCCCGCTGGAGCCGCTGGTCGATCGTCGTGCGGATCGTCAGGCCGCTTCGGGCGGGCAGTCCCGGGTCCACGGCGGCGAGTTCTCGCCCGACGTACCGGCAGAGGTAGGGGTGCCCGCTGTTCGCGCAGTCGCCCGAGAACTCCTCGATGACGGCGCCCTCGACGTCCAGCAGCACGCTTTTCCGGGCCGCCGGGGGGACAGGGGCGGCGGAGGGGGAGACCGGGGGCGTGGCGGTGGAGGCCGAGGCCACGCGGTTCACCTCCGCGCCGTCGTCCGCCGGAGTTCGCAACACCAGGAGAACGGCGACCAGCGCGCCCACGACGGCGACGCTCAGGAGAACCAGCAATGCCTTCATCGTCGCCCCTTGATATGTCCCGCAATATACGCAGATCATCCTGGAAATGCATGACGTGGGCAAACGAATGAAAATATCGCTGGTTTTAGGGACATGAATGCGGCGGGTTTCCGGACGGGCGGGATAGGTCCCTGTGAAGGGTCCTTCCCGGGCCTTTCATATCCCCGGGCAGTCGTTTCCGGGCCGGTGCGGATCCGGTCCCTTCATGAGGAGGATCGCCGTCCGGGACGCCGGGCCCGGGAGCCGCCGTCCGCGACGCCACCGGCGAGGAGACGCCACCGGTGAGGAGACGCCGTCGGTGAGGGGGCGCCGTGGGTCAGGTCTTCCGCCGCGGGTCAGGTCTTCTCGGGACGGATGCCCAGCTCCTCGGCGACGTGCTTCACGTGCTCGTCGCCCATGCCGTTGCGGAAGGTCTTGACGGCCAGCTCCGAGGGGTCGTGGAAACCGAGCGCCCGCAGTACCTCGACCGCCTGCGTGGCCAGCGGCCCGATGTCCGCCCAGACGACCGGCCTGCCGATCGTCCAGCTGACCGATCTCGCGCCGGCCGTCTCGGGCGTCCAGCCGAGCTCGAACAGCCGCCGCTCGCGGTCGTTGCCGGGGGCGTCCCGATCCGGGAGCTCCCCCGACACCGGCCGGTAGTCGAGCGCGCCGGTGTCCATGAAGCCGAGGCGATCGCTCATGAACTGCACCCCGCCGCGATCTCTGTCGGTCAGGATCACGGCGCTGTCGGTGGGGAGGGTCTGCAGCACCCAGTCCAGGCGCCGTCGCAGGTCCTCCCAGTCGGTGCACAGGGCGGGAGCGCCGGTGGCCGTGGGCCGCTCGTCGCGATCCCTGAAACGGAACGGGGCGTCGAGGGGGCCGTCCTCGCCCCACGTCCAGCAGCGCAGCCGCTCCGGCGGCACGGCGAGCACGTCGCGCAACGCGCCGATGACGGCCTCGGCGCGACCCAGGAGGAACTCCACGTCCCTCTCGTACCAGGTCCAGCTGACGGTCCAGGTGGGACGGATCTGCGAGGTCCCGGTGGCCTCCAGTCTCCAGCCCAGCGCGTGAAGCCGCTCCCGCTGGACGTCGGAGAGCCCGCGCGCCTCGAAGATCTCCGCGCAGACGTACCTGTCCATGAACTTGCTCAGGATGACGTACGTCCTGGTCGCCGGGTCGCCCAGGCGTATGCGGTCACCCGGCACGTTGGAGCCGTCCAGGTACTGGACGATCCACGGGGGAGCCGCCCCGACCTCACCGTGGTAGGGCTTCGCGAGGACGTCCCAGGCCGAACCCCGCGGGTCGTCGCCGCGGCCCTCGGAACCGTGAGTGTGCGCGTTCATTCGATACGTCCAACGGGCTCGTACGGGAAAGATCTTCCGCCCGATGCTACCGGCCGGGGTGGTACGTGCCGACCGGGCGGACATGATGTGGAACCTCCGGGTCCGGCCGTATCGTGGGGCGCCGCGGCGCAGGTCGTGTGACGGCCGGCCGGCCGGGCGGGCACCGTGAGGGCGTGACGAGGAGGTTTCATGTCGGAGGGGCCGGTGGCCGTGGCCGCCCGGAACAACGCGGAATGGTGCGACCTCGTGTGCCGCGGTCACGGCCTGCCCGGTGAGTTCGGCCCCGGGTTCTGGGTGAACCGGCGTCACCGCCTGGCGTACTACCCGAGCCTGGTCACCCTGTCGCCGCAGACGAGCGCGGAGGACGTCCTCCGGGCCCTCGGCGCTCCCGTGCCGGGGACCGGGGTGAAGGACAGCTTCGCGACCCTCGACCTCGGCCCGGCCGGGTACGAGCCGTTGTTCGAGGCGACCTGGATCCACCGTCCGGCGGGACGTGACCGGCCCGCCGGAGGCCCCCTGAGCTGGCAGGAGGTCACCTCCGCGGAGGAACTCGACGCCTGGAGATCCGCCTGCGCGGACGAGGCCGCCGACGTCTTCCTGCCGAGCCTGCTGGAGAGCCCGGAGTGCAGGGTCGTCGCCGGTCGTGTCCGCGGGCGCGTCGTCGCGGGCGCGATGGTGAACCTGTCCGAGCGGGCCGTCGGGGTCTCCAACGTGTTCTGCGGCGAGCGGGACCCCGACGAGGTGTGGAGTGGCCTGCTGGACGCGGCGGCCCGGATCGCCCCCGACCGGCCGGTGGTGGGGTACGAGCGGGACGACGCGCTGCGCGCCGCGATCCACAACGGCTGCCGGCCGATCGGGCCCCTGCGGGTGTGGGTCCTCCCGGCCGGCGGGTGACGCCGGTACGGGAGACCTCGGCTCCGGGAAGGGCGGGGTCTTCTCGGCCGGTACGGGAGATTCCGGCTCCGGGTAGGGACCCTCAGACGTCCCGCCGGGAGAAGACCGTCCAGGAGGTCGCGGTGAGCAGGAGCGCCCAGGCGGTGAGGACGAGCAGACCACCGGTCCGGCCGAGGGAGGTGCCCGGGTCGTCCGCCGTGCCGAGGAGATCGAGGGCCGCCTCGTGAGGGAGGAGCCTCACCAGCTCCGGCAGGCCTCCCCGCAGCAGTGGCGAGATGAGGACCGGCGTGACGACGAGCACGGTCAGCGGGATGACGACGCTCCTGGTGACGACGGCGAGACCATGGGCGGTCAGGCCGAGCAGGAGATGGACGGCCAGGAGCGCCGCGAGGTCACGGGCCGCGGCACCGGTCCCGAGGTGCCCGCCGGTGACCTGCGGGACGTACCGGACGAGGTGGGCCGGAAGGACCGCGGGGACCGTCGCGAGCAGAACGGCCACCGTGGTCGCGGCGAGCCTGGCGGCCTGGAGCCGGTTCCGGCCGGGGACGGCGGCGAGGCTGACGCGGATCTGCCCGGTGCGGTACTCGCCGCCCGCCGCGTGGACGGCGATCGCGATGAGGACGTAGGCCGGGGACAGCATGAGCGTGCCCAGCCGCTCGATCGCGACCGGCCCGTCCTGACCGGCGATCCGCACGGCGTCCGTGGTGGCCAGGACGGAGAGGACGAGGTTCGCGGCCGACGCGAGGGCCAGGGCGATCCAGGTGGCGGGAAGGGTACGGATCTTGAGGAGCTCCGAGGCCAGCACGTCGCCGAACCGTGGGGCGCGGGCGGTCCGCGACGCCTCACCGGACCGGAGGAGCGCGCCGGGCCTTCCAGGATCACCGGGCCTTCCAGGATCACCGGGCCTTCCAGGATCGCCGGGATCGCCGGGATCGCCGGGATCGCCGGACCTTCCGAACCCGGCCGACCCGCCGGGTCTTCCGGGATCGCCGGGCCCGTCGGTCCTGACGGTCCTCCCGGTGCTCATCGCGCGTCCCTCCTGCCGAGCGTGATCCCGGCGATGAGCGTGGTCACCAGAGCCCAGCCGACGAGCACGAGCAGGCCGTGTACCGGCCCGGCGCTGAGATGGTTCGCCCCGGCGTCCAGCAGCAGGTTCCGCCCGGCACCGGCCGGGAGGAACGCGTCCAGGCCCGGCCCGGTCCGATCCGGTGAACGCATCATGGTGAGGGCGAGCAGGACGACGGTGACGACGATGCCGATCAGGGTGCTCCGGGCGATGACGGTGACCGCGAAACCCGTCAGCGAGAACAGCACCGCGAAGACGACGAACCTCCCCTGGCCGAGGAACGCGTCGCCGGTCAGGAGCAGCCCCGGGTTCCAGTCCTTGACGGCGGCGTACGTGAACGCGGTGCTGATCCCCGCGATCAGGACCGCCACGGCGAGCAGGTACGCGGTGGTCGCGAGGACCTTCGCGGCCAGCAGTCGGCCCCTGCGCGGGACCGCGAGCACGGTCAGCCCGAGCTGGTGCGAGCGGAACTCCTGCCCGGCGATCACCGCGGCGGGGATCGGCAGGAACACGCCGATCTGCAGGGAGGCCGCGACGAGCATGTCGAGGACCGCCCCGGTCGCCGGTTGGGGCTCGCCGATGAAGATCTCGATGATGCCGTCCGGGGTGATGTTCGCCACCGCCTCGGCGTAGAGCCCGGCCGAGGCGGACATGACCAGCACGTCGAGGGCGAGGATGATCCCGGTGACGATCCACACGCCCGGCAGGGTCAGGATCTTGGACAGCTCCGCCCGGGTCGCGTGCAGCACGGCGCCCGCCGCCCCGGTCCGGGACGGCCGGCCGGTGGGTGCGGGGGACGTCCGCGGCACGGCGCTCACCGTCCCGGTCCCGGGCGGTCGCCGGTGAGCGCGAAGAACGCCGCCTCCAGCGACGGATGCCCCGCGGTGACCTCGGCGACGGGGCCCTGGGCGACGACGCGGCCGTGGTCGATGACGACCACGTCGTCGGCGGTGCCGGCCATCTCCGCCATCAGGTGGCTGGACAGCAGCACGGTGCGGCCGGACGCGGCGTGGTCGCGCAGGAGGGTGCGGATCCAGCGGATCCCCTGCGGGTCCAGCCCGTTCGCGGGCTCGTCGAGGACGAGGATCTCCGGGTCGCCGAGCAGCGCCACGGCGATGCCGAGCCGCTGCCCCATCCCCAGCGAGTACTTCCTCACCCGCTGCCGGGAGACGTCGGCCAGGCCCACGACGTCGAGCACCTCACCGACCCTGCGCCGGGGTATCCCGTTGGACCGGGCGACCCAGGCGAGGTGGTCGACGGCCCGGCGCTCGGGCACCGGGCCCGCCCCGTCGAGCAGCGCCCCGACGGTGCGCAGCGGGTACTCCAGGTCGCGGTACCGCTTCCCGTTGATCGACGCGGTGCCGCTCGTCGCGGCGTCCAGTCCCAGCAGGATGCGCAGCGTGCTGGACTTGCCGGCTCCGTTCGGGCCGAGGAAACCGGTGACCCGGCCGGGACGCGCGGTGAAGCCGACGTCGTCGACGGCCACCTTGTCCCCGTACCGCTTGCTGAGCCGAACAACCTCGATCATCGCCTGCCTCGCCGTTTCGCCGTCTCGTCGGATGGACGGCTTCAGCCTGCGGCGCGAGGACCCCGGCCCGCGTCACCCGAAAGTAGACACCTGCCGGACCGGTGCCGGCGGGACCGCTCCCGGCGGTGTGCGGTCACCCGCTTCGCGGCTCGTGCAGCAGCCCCGCCTCGTAGGCGAGCACGGCCAGGTGCGTGCGGTCGTTCACGCCGAGCTTGGCGAACATGCGCCGCAGGTACGTGCGGACCGTCTCCACGCTCAGGAACAGCTCGTCGGCGATCTGCTGGTTCGTGTACCCGCGCGCGACGAACCGGATGACCTGCGTCTCCCGCTCGGAGAGCACCTGGCCGGCGAACGCGTGCCCGCGCTCGGGCCGGTGCGGCGCGAACCGCCGCAGGAGCCTCGCGGTGACCTCCGGGGCGAGGACGGCGTTGCCCGCCCGGACGGTGCGGACCGCCTGGAGCACCTCCGGCGGGGACGCGTTCTTCAGCAGGAACCCCGACGCCCCGAGCGTCAGCGCCTCGTACACGTACTCGTCGAGATCGAAGGTCGTCAGCATGATCACCCGGGTGGTCGTGTCCCGCAGGATGCGGCGAGCCGCCTCCAGCCCGTCGGTGCCCGGCATCTGCACGTCGAGCAGCGCCACCGCCGGTCTCAGCGCCCCGGCGAGCCTGGCCGCCTCGGCCCCGTCGGACGCCTCCCCGGCGACCCGGAACCCCGCGGTCCGGTCGAACAGCTTGCGGTACACGCCGCGGAAGCGCTCGTCGTCGTCGGCGAGCAGGACGCCGATCACCTCGCCCTCCGTCCCGGACCCGCCCTCCGTCCCGGTCACGAGACCTCCCGCAGGGGCAGGCGCGCGGTGACCTCGAACCCGCCCTCCGGGTGGTTCCGCCAGGTCACGGTGCCGCTCACCAGGCGGGCCCGCTCCCGCATCCCCAGCAGCCCGAACCCGGAGCCCCCGTCCGGCCGGGCTCCCGGGCCGTGGTCGCGGACGTTCGCGACGATCACGTCACCGTCCCGGTGGACGTCCACCGCGCATCCCGCGCCGCCCGCGTGCCGCACCACGTTGCTCAGCCCCTCCTGGACGATCCGGAGGACCACCGCGCCGATGGCGGGATCGACGTGCCCGTTCACGTCGATCCGCGCGTCGACGCCCACCCCGGCGCCGCGCGTCGCGGCGACCACCGACGGCAGCTGCGCGATACCGGCGACCGCCTCCCGCTCTCCCGCGTCCACTCCCCGGGAGGTCGCACCCGTCCCGCGCGGTTCCGCGTCCGGGACGGAGACCGCGTCACGGCCGCCCGCGTCCTCGCGCCCGGCGAGGGGAGCGGGAGAGGAACGCAGCGTCCGTACGAGAGCCTGCATCTCCTCGAGCGCGCTCCTGGCGTGCGCCTCGATGCCGGCCAGCGAGTCGCGCAACTCCTGCTCACCCGCGTCGGGCAGGGCCCGGGTCACGCCCGCCTCCGCGCCGATCACCCCGAGCGCGTGACCGACCACGTCGTGCACCTCGCGCGCCACCTCCAGCTGCACGCGAGCCCGCTCCGCCTCCCGGGCGGCCGCGATCCGCCCGGCGACGGTGGCGCCGAGCAGCCAGGCGACGCTCAGCGCGGCCGACGCGAGGAGCAGCCGCTGCCCGGCACCGCCCACGCCCTCCTCGGGGACGCCCGTCACCGTCGCCAGCCCCGCGATGACGCACACCAGGACCAGGACGAACGCCCGGGTACGACGGGCGCGGGCGATCGCGAGGGAGTACAGGCACCAGGCCGTGGCGAGCATGGGGTCCTCGCACACTCCCAGGACGGCTCCCACGACGGTCGCGATCCCCGCGGCCGCCGTCGCCGAGGCGGGCAGGCGCCGCCGCAGGACCATCGCCGCGCCCACGACCGCGGCCAGCACCAGCCCGGCCACCGGCAGCGGCCGGTCCGCGTCGAGTGCGGGCGGCACCCAGAACAGCCCGACGACGCCGGCCGCGACAAGGGCGTCCAGGAACGGCCGGAGCCTCTCGTCCGGGTCGGGCAGGGCCTGGCCTGCGGGGGAGCGGGTCTGCATCACCGCACCCTACCCAGAGCGGCCGCGGCCCCGTCCGTTCACCGGACGGGGCTCATCGAACGGGACTCATCGGACGGGCTCACCGAGCGGGGCCCACCGGACGTCTCAGGACACGAGGCTGATCCCCGGCATGGGACAGAGCATCTCCTTCTTCGCCTGGAACTCCTTCTTCGCGGTCCAGGGGACCGTCTTGCCCGGGGGAACCGTCACGAGTGCCTGGGCGTAGTCCAGCGTCGTCGCCTTGGTGGTGGTGAAGTACACGACGATCTTGTAGGTGACGGGCTTCTTCCCGGGGTTCCTCGCCGTTCCCTGGGCGCCCCAGCCGCCCGGTACGGCCGCGCACTTGGTCTGCACGACGTTCTGGCGGACGCGGGGTTCGTTGGCCAGCTGTGTCGGCAGCGGATTCGCCACGATCTCCTCGGGGGTCGGCACCGCGGCCGGCTTCTCCTCGGAGACCGCCGCGACCTTGCGCATGGCCTCCTCGTCCGCGAAACACCCGGCGGCCAGCATGGAGGCCATTATCAGCGCAGAGACTTTCACCGTCGAAGATGACGTGCATTTCATGTTCACGACCGGCTCCCGCCATATCGATTGGTTTGTTGTCGTTCGGTTCGTCGGCGGGCGCGGCACCACGGCGCCGGGCCGGAAACGTCCGTCGGCCGCTCCGGAAACGCGGTGCCACCTGGTGCGACGCATTCGATGACCGCCGGAACCGTTTATTCTCGATTTTTATGAAAGGTGATATCTCATATCATGCACGATGGTGCGGACGCTCCCGGCGGGCGACATTCTTCGTTGTCCGTCACTGACCGCCTTTTGAGGCAATGTTCACGCTCGACCGCTTCTTTCCCCACCCGTGCCCGCCGCCCGCCCGCGTGGCGGGGGCTTCGGCGAGGACGGCGTCACGGCGGCGCTCCTTCGTGGCCGATCGGGCGTGGGGGCCCTGGCCGAGGCACTGCCGGTCGTGGTCCCGGTGCAGGCGCGGTCCGGGTCCCCGTCCGCAGCACACCCGCCGCTCGCCGAGGAACTCGACCGTGGTGCACGTCGACGAGTCGGAGCGGATCTCGGCCCTGCGGCCCGTCGCGTCGCCACCGTCACCCCCGCCCCCCGAAGCGGTCGTCGTGACCGTCGCGGCCGAGGGGTTGGAGCTGGTGACCGCGCCGGGGAACAGGCTGCCCGAGGCCGTCGCGGTGTTCACGATCGCACCGGAGCGGATGTCGGCCCGGGTGGCCACGTAGGTGCTCGTGCAGATCGTCGAGTCCTGCGGCGCCAGCCTCGTCACCGGGCAGATGATCTGCGGCGGTGTTCCCGACGCCGAGGAGAGGTCGGTCACGCCCACCCCGCTCAGCGTCGAGTTGCCGGTGTTGACGACCAGGTAGAAGTAGGTGATCGTCTGCCCCTCCCTGACCGTGCTCGGCGACGCGCTCTTCAGCAGCGTCAGGGCGGGGGTCGGCACGGCGGTGACCGTCGCGGCCGACACGTCCGAGGTCGCCACGATGCCCAGCCGGGAGACGCCCGAGGCCGTCGCGGCGTTCACGATCGCGCCGGCGTCGACGTCGGCCTGGGTGGTGACGTAGGTGTTCGTGCAGGTCGTCGAGTCCTGCGGCACGAGTGTCGTCACCGGGCAGGTGATCGCCGAGGGCGTTCCGGTCCCCGTGAAGACGGTGGTCGTCACGTCCACCCCGTTCAGCGTCGTGTTGCCGGTGTTGACGACCAGGTAGGAGTAGGTGATCGTCTGCCCCGGCGCCGTCAGCGTGCTCGGTGCGGCCGTCTTCAGCAGCGCCAGGCTGACCACCGGCAGGACGGTCACCGCCACCGTGGACGGGGCCGAGGCCACCACCACGGCCGCCCGGGGGAGGGCGGCCACCACGGGACCGGTGTCCGAGACGCCCGAGGCCTGTGCGGTGTTGACGACGGTCCCGGCCTCGATGTCCTCCTGGGTGGAGACGTAGGTGCTCGTGCAGGTCGTGGCCTCCTGAGGCTCCAGCGTCCGCGTCGGACAGGTGATCACTCCCGGTGTTCCCGTACCGGAGAAGGCCGTGTCCCGCACGTCCACCTGGGTCAGCGTGGTGTTGCCGGTGTTGACGATCAGGTAGGAGTAGATCAGGGTCCGTCCCGCTGCCGTCAGGACGCTCGGCGACACCGTCTTCAGCAGCGCCAGGCTGGGAGCCGGCCCCCCGGCGACCGTCGCGGTGGACGGCTCGGAGGTGATGACGGGGCCGACGGGCGGGGTGCCCGTGGCGACCGCCGTGTTGACGACGGACCCGGCGTTGACGTCGGCCTGGGTGGTGACGTAGGTGCTCGTGCAGGTCATCGTGTCCTGCGGCGCCAGGGTCGTCGCCGGGCAGGTGATCTGCGGGGGCGTGCCCGACCCCGAGAAGGAGGTGTCCGTCACGCTCACGCCGCTGAGCGTCGCGTTGCCGGTGTTGAGGACCCGGTACGAGTACGTGATCGTCTGGTTCGGTCCCAGCAGCGCCGTCGGGTCCGCCGTCTTCAGCAGCGCCAGGTCGGGGGCGGGCTCGACCGCGACCGTCACCGTGGACGGGCCGGAGGCCACCGCCGGCCCCGAGGGGGGCGTGCCCGTGGCGATCGCGGTGTTGACGATGGATCCGGCGTTGATGTCGGCCTGGGTGGTGACGTAGGTGCCGGTGCAGGTCGTGGTGTCCTGCGGCGCGAGCGTCGTGACCGGGCAGGTGATCTGTGTCGGCGCGCCGGATCCCGAGGAGGTGTCCGTCACGTTCAGGCCGGTCAGCGTGGAGTTGCCGGTGTTGACGATGTCGTAGGAGTAGACCACCGTCCGTCCCGCGGCAGCCACGGTGGCCGGCGAGGCCGTCTTCAGCAGCGCCAGGCCGGGAGCCGTCGCGGCCGTGACCGTCGCGGTGGACGGGTTGGAGATCAGCACCTGGCCTCCCGGGGAGGTCGCGGTGGCGGTCGCGGTGTTGACGATCGTTCCGGCGTTGACGTCGGCCTGGGTGGTGACGTAGGTGCTCGTGCAGGCGGTGGAGCCCTGCGGCGCGAGCGTCGTGACCGGGCAGGTGACCACCGGGGGCGTGCCGGAGCCCGAGAAGAAGCTCTCCCGCACCTCCACGCCGGTCAGCGTCGAGTTGCCGGCGTTGGTGACCAGGTACGTGTAGGTCACGTTCACCCCGGGTGCCGTGATCGTGCCCGGCTCCGCCGTCTTGGACAGGATCAGGCCGGTGATCACCTCGACGGCGACCGTCGTCGAGGACAGGGGAGAGGTCACCGGGGAGCCCCCGACCGGGGTGCCCGAGGCGACCGCGGTGTTGGTGATCGTTCCGGCGTTGATGTCGGCCTGGGTGACCAGGTAGGTGCTCGTGCAGGTCGTCGAGCCGTCCGGCGCCAGCGTCACCGCCGGGCAGGTGATCGCGGGAGCTCCCCCCGAGCCCGAGAAGAAGGTGTCGGTCACGTTCACGCCGGTCAGCGTCCGGTTCCCGGTGTTGACGACCGCGTACGAGTACGTGATCGTCTGTCCCGCCTGCGACACGACCGACGGGGAGGCCGACTTCGACAGCGTCAGGGTCGCGAACAGCTCCGCGGCGACCGTCGCGGTGGACGGCTCGGAGCTCACCGGGGGACCCACCGGCGGGGTGCCCGAGGCGACCGCGGTGTTGACGATGGATCCGGCGTCGACGTCGTCCTGGGTGGTGACGTAGGTGCTCGTGCAGGTCGTCGTGGCCTGCGGCACCAGCGTCGTCACCGGGCAGGTGATCACCGGGGGCGTGCCGGTTCCGGTGAAGGCGGTGGTGGTCACACCCACGCCGGTCAGCGTCGTGTTGCCGGTGTTGACGATCGCGTACGAGTACGTCACGGTGCCCGCCTCTCCCGGCCGCGCCACCGTCCTCGGCGACGCCGTCTTCAGCAGCGCCAGGCTGGGGGCGGGCTCGGCGGTCACCACCACCGTCGACGGGTCCGAGGTCACCACGGCGGCCACCGAGGGCTCCGCCAGGCTCACCGCGGAGGTCAGCACGGTCTCACCCGGCGGTACCCCCGCGGCCACCGCGGTGTTGACGATCGCGCCGGCGTCGACGTCGGCCTGGGTGGTGACGTACGTGCTGGTGCAGGTGGTGGTCTCCTGCGGGGCGAGCGTCGTGACCGGGCAGACGATCACGCCGGGCGTCCCGGTGCCCGAGAAGCTGACGTCCGCCACGGTCACCCCGGTCAGCGTCAGGTTCCCGGTGTTGACGACCGCGTAGGAGTAGACCACCTCACGTCCCGCCGCCGCCACCGTGCTCGGCGACGCCGTCTTCAGCAGCGCCAGGCTGGGGGCGGGCTCACCCGTGATCGCCACCGTGGAGGCGGCCGAGGTCACCGGCGGGCCCGACGGCGGGATGCCCGACGCCGTGGCGGTGTTCACGATCACACCGGCGTTGATGTCGGCCTGGGTGGTGACGTAGGTGCCCGTGCAGGTCGTCATGTCCTGCGGCGCCAGCGTCGTCACCGGGCAGGTGATCACCGGGGCGGGTCCGCTGCCGGAGAAGGACGTGTCGGTCGCGTCCACCCCGGTGAGCGTCGTGTTGCCGGTGTTGACGATCGTGTAGGAGTAGGTCACGGTCCGTCCCGCGGACGTGAACGTGCTCGGTGACGCCGTCTTCAGCAGCGCCAGGCCGGGAGCCGGCACCTCGACGACCGTCGCGGTCGACGGCTCGGAGGTCACGACGACCCCGGCGGGCGTCGTGCCCGAGGCGACCGCGGTGTTCACCACGCCGCCGGCGTCGATGTCGGCCTGGGTGACCAGGTACGTGCCGGTGCAGGTGGTGGTGTCCTGCGGTGCCAGCGTGACGGCCGGGCAGGTGACCACCGGGGGTGTCCCGGTCCCGGAGAAGGCGGTGTCGTCGACGTCCACGCCGGTCAGCGTGGCGTTTCCGGTGTTGACGATCGTGTAGGAGTAGGTCACCTGCCGTCCCGCCGCGGTCACCACGCTCGGTGTCACCGTCTTCAGCAGCGCCAGGCCGGGAGCCGCCTCCCCGCCGACCGTCGCGGTGGACGGCTCGGAGACCACGGCGGGTCCGGTGGGTGGTGTGCCGGTGGCGACCGCGGTGTTGACGATGGATCCGGCGTCGATGTCGGCCTGGGTGGTGACGTAGGTGCCGGTGCAGACGGTCGTGTCCTGGGGGTCCAGGACGGTGACGGGGCAGGTGATCACGGGGCGGGTGCCGGTGCCGGAGAAGGCGGTGTCGGTGACGCCGACGCCGGTCAGCGTGGCGTTGCCGGTGTTGATGATCGTGTAGGAGTAGGTCAGGGGCCGTTCGGCGGCGGTCACCGTGCTGGGCGACACCGTCTTCAGCAGCGCCAGGCCGGGAGCGGCCTCCACGACGACCGTCACGGTGGAAGGGTCGGAGGTCACCGCCGGGCCCTCCGGAGGAGTGCCGGTGGCGAGGGCGGTGTTGACGATGGTCCCGGCGTTGATGTCGGCCTGCGTGATGACGTACGTGCTGTTGCAGACGACGGCTTCCTGTGGGGCGAGCGTGGTGACCGGGCAGGTGATCGCCGGGTTGGGGCCGGTTCCGGTGAAGGTGGTGTCGGTCACGTCCACGCCGGTCAGGGTCGCGTTGCCGGTGTTGACGACCAGGTAGGCGTAGATGATCGTCCGTCCGGCGGCGGCCACCGTGGCCGGTGCCGCGGTCTTCAGCAGGGCCAGGCTGGGAGCCGGTGTGGCGGTCACCGTCGCGGTGGAGGGGTCGGAGGTCACGGCGGGTCCGGTGGGCGGTGTGCCGGTGGCGACGGCGGTGTTGACGATGCCTCCGGCGTCGATGTCGGCCTGGGTGGTGACGTAGGTGCTGGTGCAGGTGGTCGTGTCCTGGGGGGCGAGCGTGACGACCGGGCAGGTGATCACCGGGGCGGGCCCGGTGCCGGAGAAGGACGTGCCGGTGACGTCCACGCCGGTCAGCGTCACGTTGCCGGTGTTGACCACCAGGTAGGAGTAGACCACCGTGCGGCCCGCGGCCGCCACCGTGGTCGGTGACGCCGTCTTCAGCACCGCCACGCCGGGAGCCGGTGTGGCGGTGATCGTGGCGGTGGACGGGGCGGAGGTCACGGCCGTCCCGCCGGGGGAGGTGCCGGTGGCGGTGGCGGTGTTGACGACGGTCCCGGCGTCGACGTCGGCCTGGGTGACGACGTAGGTGCCGGTGCAGGTGGTGGTGTCCTGCGGTGCCAGGGTGACGGCCGGGCACGTGACCACCGGGGCGGGCCCGGTGCCGGAGAAGGTGGTGTCGGTGACGTCCACGCCGGTCAGCGTCGTGTTGCCGGTGTTGAAGACCAGGTAGGAGTAGGTCACCGTCTGCCCGGCCGCGGTCACCGTGTTCGGTGTCCCCGTCTTCAGCAGCGCCAGGTCGGGAGCCGGGGTGATGGTGACCGTGGCGGTGGACGGCGGGGCCGCTATGAGGGAGCCCCCGGGAGGCGTGGCGGTCGCGGTGGCGATGTTGACGACGGCCCCGGCGTCGACGTCGGCCTGGGTGACGACGTAGGTGCTGGTGCAGGTGGTGGTGTCCTGGGGGGCGAGGGTGGTGACCGGGCAGGTGATCACGGGAGGCGTGCCGGTGCCGGAGAAGACGCTCTCGGTCACGTCCACCCCGTTCAGGGTGGTGTTGCCGGTGTTGACCAGCAGGTAGGAGTAGACCACGGTCCGCCCGGCGGCGATCACCGTGGTCGGCGACGCCGTCTTCAGCAGGGCCAGCTCGGGGTCGGGCGTGGCGGTCACCGTCGCGGTGGAGGGATCGGAGACGACGGCCGGTCCGGTGGGCGGCGTGCCCGACGCCGTCGCGGTGTTGGTGACGGTTCCGGTGTCGACGTCGGCCTGGGTGAGGACGTAGGCGCCGGTGCAGGTGGTGCTGTCGCCCGGTGCGAGGGTGGTGACCGGGCAGGTGATCACCGGGGCGGTGCCCGAGCCGGTGAAGGCGGTGGTGGTGACGTCCACGCCGGTCAGGGTGGTGTTGCCGGTGTTGGTGACCAGGTGCTCGTAGGTCACGGTCTGCCCGGCGGCGGTCGCGGTGGCCGGTGACGCCGTCTTCA
This sequence comes from Streptosporangium sp. NPDC050855, assembly GCF_044456585.1. Lineage (NCBI taxonomy): Bacteria > Bacillati > Actinomycetota > Actinomycetes > Streptosporangiales > Streptosporangiaceae > Streptosporangium > Streptosporangium sp. NPDC050855. Next base: position 150,089 of record NZ_JBITFY010000003.1, on the reverse strand, counting down.
GCAGGGCCAGGGCGGGAGCGGCGATGACGGCGACCGTGGCGGTGGACGGGTCGGAGGTCACGGCCGGTCCGACGGGGGGCGTGCCGGTGGCGGTGGCGGTGTTGACGATGGTCCCGGCGTCGATGTCGGCCTGCGTGACGACGTAGGTGTTGCTGCAGACCGTCCTGCCCTGCGGTGCCAGGGTGGTGACCGGGCAGGTGATCGCGGTGGGCGTTCCGGTGCCCGAGAAGGCGGTGGTGGCCACGTCCACCCCGGTCAGGGTGGTGTTGCCGGTGTTGGCCACCAGGTAGGAGTAGGTCAGGGTCTGCCCGGCCGTGGTCGCCGTGGACGGTGACGCGGTCTTCAGCAGCGCCAGGGTCGGAGCGGGGGGAGCGGTGACCGTCGCGGTCGACGGCGGTGAGGCGATGGCGGGCCCGGTGGGCGGCGTGCCGGTGGCGACCGCGGTGTTGACGACGGTCCCGGCGTCGATGTCGGCCTGGGTGGTGACGTACGTGCCCGTGCAGGTCGTCAGGTCCTGCGGGGCGAGGACGGTGACCGGGCAGGTGATCACCGGGGCGGGTCCGGTGCCGGAGAAGGAGGTGTCGGTGACGTCCACGCCGGTCAGGGTGGTGTTGCCGGTGTTGACCAGCAGGTAGGAGTAGGTCACGGTCCGTCCCGCGGCGGTCACCGTGGCCGGTGAGGCCGTCTTCAGCAGGGCCAGGTTGGGGTCGGCCGTGATGGTCACCGTCGCGGTGGAGGCATCGGAGGTCACGGCCGGTCCGGTGGGCGGTGTGCCCGTGGCGGTCGCGGTGTTGACGACGGTCCCGGCGTCGACGTCGGCCTGGGTGAGGACGTACGTGCTCGTGCAGGTCGTCGAGTCCTGGGGGGCGAGCGTGGTGACCGGGCAGACGATCGCGGTCGGGGTTCCCGTCCCGGTGAAGGCGGTGGTGGTGACGTCCACGCCGGTGAGGGTGGTGTTGCCGGTGTTGGTGACCAGGTAGGCGTAGGTGATGGTCTGCCCGGCCGCGGTCGCCGTGTTCGGTGAGGCCGTCTTCAGCAGCGCCACGGCGGGAGCGGCGACGGCGGTGATCGTGTTGGTCGACGGCGGGGAGGCGACGGCGGGTCCGGTGGGCGGGGTGCCGGTGGCGACGGCGGTGTCGACGATGGTCCCGGCGTCGATGTCGGCCTGCGTGACGACGTAGGTGTTGCTGCAGACCGTCCTGGCCTGCGGTGCCAGCGTGGTGACCGGGCAGGTGATCGCGGTCGGGGTGCCGGTGCCGGTGAAGGCGGTCTCGGTGACGTCCACCCCGGTCAGGGTGGTGTTGCCGGTGTTGGAGACCAGGTAGGCGTAGGTCACCGTCTGCCCGGCCGCGGTCACCGTGTTCGGTGTCCCCGTCTTCAGCAGCGCCAGCGTGGGAGCGGGAGGAGCGGCGACCGTCGCGGTCGACGGGTCGGAGGTCACGGCCGGTCCGATGGGCGGCGTGCCCGTGGCGGTCGCGGTGTTGACGATGCTCCCGGCGTCGATGTCGGCCTGGGTCGTCACGTAGGTGTTCGTGCAGGTCGTCATGTCCTGCGGGGCGAGCGTGGTGACCGGGCAGGTGATCGCGGTGGGGGTGCCGGTGCCGGTGAAGGCGGTGGTGGTCACGGTCACCCCGGTCAGGGTGGCGTTGCCGGTGTTGACGACCATGTAGGAGTAGGTGATGGTCCGTCCTGCGGCGGTCACCGCGTTCGGCGACGCCGTCTTCAGCAGCGCCAGGCGGGGAGCCGGCTCCTCGGTGACCGTCGCCGTGGACGGGTCGGAGGTCACGGCCGGTCCGGTGGGGGGCGTGCCGGTGGCGGTGGCGGTGTTGACGATGGTCCCGGCGTCGACGTCGGCCTGGGTGGTGACGTAGGTGTTCGTGCAGACGGTGTCGTCCTGCGGGGCGAGCGTGGTGACCGGGCAGACGATCGGGGTGGGGGTGCCGGTGCCGGTGAAGGCGGTGGTGGTCACGGTCACCCCGGTCAGCGTGAGGTTTCCGGTGTTGACGATCGCGTACGAGTAGGTGATCGTCTCGCCCGCCTGTGTCGAGGCCGTGGGGAAGGCCGTCTTCAGCAGGGCGAGTGCCGGGGCGGCGATGACGGTGATCGTGGCGGCCGACGGGTCGGAGGTGACGGCGGGTCCGGTCGGTGGTGTGCCGGTGGCGGTGGCGGCGTTGGTGATGGTTCCGGCGTTGATGTCGGCCTGGGTGGTGACGTAGGTGTTGGTGCAGGTCGTCGAGGCGCGCGGGGCGAGGGTGGTGGTCGGGCAGGTGATGGCGGTGGGCGTCCCGGTGCCGGTGAAGGCGGTGGTCGTCACGGTCAGACCGGTCAGGGTGGTGTTGCCCGTGTTGACGGCCAGGTAGGAGTAGGTCACGACGCGTCCGGCGGCGACGACCGTGGTCGGCGATGCCGTCTTCAGCAGGGCCAGTGCCGGGGCGGCGGTGGCGGTGACGGTCGCGGTGGAGGCGTCGGAGGTGACGGCCGGTCCCGACGGTGGTGTGCCGGTGGCGGTGGCGGTGTTGGTGATGGTTCCGGCGTTGATGTCGGCCTGGGTGGTGACGTAGGTGTTGGTGCAGGTCGTCGAGGCGCCCGGGGCCAGGACGGTGGTCGGGCAGGTGATCGCGGTGGGCGTTCCGGTGCCGGTGAAGGCGGTGGTCGTCACGCCCACCCCGGTCAGGGTCGTGTTGCCGGTGTTGAGGACCAGGTAGGAGTACGTCACCGTCTGCCCGGCCGCCACCACCGCGTTCGGCGACGCCGTCTTCTGCAGGGCCAGCGAGGGAGCGGCCGTGAGGGTGACCGTCGCGGCCGACGGGGCGGAGGTCACGGCCGGTCCGGTGGGCGGTGTGCCCGTGGCGGTCGCGGTGTTGGTGATGGTCCCGGCGTCGATGTCGGCCTGGGTGATGACGTGCGTCCCGTTACAGGTCACCGACTCCTGCGGCGCCAGCGTGGTCAGGGGGCAGGTGACCGGGCCCGGCGTGCCGGAGGCCGTGGAGACGTCGGTGATGAACACCCCGGTCAGGGTGGTGTTGCCGGTGTTGACGACCGCGTAGGAGTAGGCGATCGTCTGGCCCTCCTGCGTGGCGGCCACCGGGAACGCCGTCTTCAGCACCGCGATGGCGGGAGCGGCGATGGCGGTCACCGTCGCCGTGGAGGCGTCGGAGGTCACGGCGGGTCCGGTCGGTGGTGTGCCGGTGGCGGTGGCGGTGTTGACGATGGTTCCGGCGTTGATGTCGGCCTGGGTGGTGACGTAGGTGTTGGTGCAGGTCGTCGAGGCGCGCGGGGCCAGGGTGGTGACCGGGCAGGTGATCGCGGTGGGCGTCCCGGCACCGGTGAAGACGGTGGTCGTCACGGTCAGACCGGTCAGGGTCGTGTTGCCGGTGTTGAGGACCAGGTAGGAGTAGGTCACGGTCCGCCCGGCCGAGGCCACAGTGGTCGGCGATGCCGTCTTCAGCAGGGCCAGTGCGGGAGCGGCGGTGGCGGTGACGGCCGCGGTGGAGGCGTCGGAGGTGACGGCCGGTCCCGACGGTGGTGTGCCGGTGGCGGTGGCGGTGTTGACGATGGTTCCGGCGTTGATGTCGGCCTGGGTGGTGACGTAGGTGTTGGTGCAGGTCGTCGAGGCGCCCGGGGCCAGGACGGTGGTCGGGCAGGTGATCGCGGTGGGCGTCCCGGTGCCGGTGAAGGCGGTGGTCGTCACGGTCAGACCGGTCAGGGTGGTGTTGCCGGTGTTGAGGACCAGGTAGGAGTACGTCACCGTCTGCCCGGCCCCCACCACCACGTTCGGCGACACCGTCTTCTGCAGGGCCAGTGCGGGAGCGGCCGTGAGGGTGACCGTCGCGGTGGAGGGATCGGAGGTGACGGCCGGTCCGGTGGGTGGTGTGCCGGTGGCGGTGGCGGTGTTGACGACGGTCCCGGCGTCGACGTCCGCCTGGGTGATGACGCGCGTTCCACTGCAGGTCGTCGAGGCCTGCGGGGCGAGCGTGGTGACCGGGCAGGTGATCGCGGCCGGGGTGTTCGAGCCGCTGGAGACGTCGGTGATCCTCACCCCGGTGAGGGTGGTGTTGCCGGTGTTGACGACCGCGTAGGAGTAGGCGATCGTCTGGCCCTCCTGCGTGGCGGCCACCGGGAACGCCGTCTTCAGCACCGCGATGGCGGGAGCGGCGATGGCGGTGACCGTCGCCGTGGACGGGCCGGAGGTCACGGCGGAGCCGGTGGTCGCGGTGCCGGTCGCGGTGGCGGTGTTGGTGATGCCCCCGGCGTCGACGTCCGCCTGGGTGATGGCGTACACGCTCGTGCAGGTGGTCGAGTCCTGCGGGGCGAGCGTGGTGGCCGGGCAGGTGATCGGGGTGGGGGTGCCGGTGCCGGTGAAGACGGTGGTGGTGATCCTGATGCCGGTCAGCGTGGTGTTGCCGGTGTTGAAGATCAGATAGGTGTAACTGATGGCCCGTCCCGCCGCCACGACCGTGGTCGGTGCCGCCGTCTTCAGCAGCGCCAGGCCGGGAGCGGCGACGGCGGTGACCGTGGCGGTGGAGGGGGCGGAGGTCACGGCCGGTCCGGTGGGTGGTGTGCCGGTGGCGATGGCGGTGTTGGTGACGGCTCCGGCGTCGATGTCGGCCTGGGTGACGACATAGACGTTCGTGCAGGTCGTGGTGGCCTGCGGGGCGAGCGTGGTGACCGGGCAGACGATCGCGTTGGAGGTCCCGGTGCCGGTGAAGGCGGTGGTGGTCACCCTGACGCCGGTCAGCGTGGTGTTGCCGGTGTTGACGATCGCGTACGAGTAGGTGATCGTCTGGCCCGCCTCCGTCACGGTCACCGGGAAGGCCGTCTTCAGCATGGCGATGGCCGGAGCGGCGACGGCGGTGACCGTGGCGGTGGAGGAGGCGGAGGCCACGGCGGGTCCGGTGGAGGGTGTGCCGAAGGCGGTGGCGGTGTTGACGACGGCTCCGGCGTCGATGTCCGCCTGGGTGGTGACATAGGTGTTCGTGCAGGTGGTCGAGTCCTGCGGGGCGAGCGTGGTGGCCGGGCAGACGATCGCGGTGGGGGTTCCGGTGCCGGTGAAGACGGTGGTGGCCACCCTGACGCCGGTCAGGGTGAGGTTGCCGGTGTTGACGACCAGGTAGGAGTAGGTCACGGTGCGTTCGGCCCCGGTGACCGTGGTCGGTGAGGCCGTCTTCAGCAGCGCCACGCCGGGAGCCGGGGTGGCGGTGACCGTGGCGGTGGAGACGTTGGAGGTCACGGCGGGTCCGGTGGGTGGTGTGCCGGTGGCGGTCGCGGTGTTGGTGACGGCTCCGGCGTCGACGTCGGCCTGCCTGACGACGTAGGTGCTCGTGCAGGTCGTCGAGGCCTGTGGCGCCAGCGTGGTGACGGGGCAGGTGACCAGGGAGCGTGCCCCTATGCCCGAGAAGGACGTGCTGGCCACGCTCACGCCGGTCAGCGTGGTGTTGCCGGTGTTGACGACCAGGTAGGAGTAGGTCACGACGCGTCCGGCCGCGGTGACGGTGGTCGGCGAGGCCGTCTTCAGCAGTGCCAGGCCGGGAGCCGGGGTGGCGGTGACCGTGGCGGTGGACGGATCGGAGGCCACGGCCGGTCCGGTGGGGGGTGTGCCGAAGGCGGTGGCGGTGTTGGTGACGGCCCCGGCGTCGACGTCGGCCTGGGTGGTGACGTAGGTGCTCGTGCAGGTCGTCGTCGCCTGCGGTGCCAGCGTGGTGACCGGGCAGGTGATCGCCGAGTGCGCGCCGGTGCCGGAGGTGGTGTCGGTCACCCTGACCCCGGTCAGCGTGGTGTTGCCGGTGTTGATGACCGCGTACGAGTAGGTCACGGTGCGTCCGGCCGCGGTCACCGTGGTCGGCGAGGCCGTCTTCAGCAGCGCCACGCTGGGGGCGGAGGTGACGCCCACGGTGGCGGTGGACGGGTCGGAGGTCACGACCGGTCCCGACGGGGGTATGCCCGAGGCAGTGGCGGTGTTGGTGATGGATCCGGCGTCGATGTCGGCCTGGGTGGTGACGTAGGTGCCGGTGCAGGTCGTGGTGGCCTGTGGCGCCAGGGTGGTGGCGGAGCAGGTGACCACGGACCGCGGCCCCGTCCCCGAGAAGGCGATGGTGTTCACCCTGACCCCGGTGAGGGTGGTGTTGCCGGTGTTGACGATCGCGTACGAGTAGGTCACGGTCCGTCCGGACGCCACCACCGTGCTCGGCGTCGCCGTCTTCAGCACGGCCAGGGCGGGGGCGGAGGTGATGGCGACCGTGGCGGTGGAGGAGGCGGAGGTCACGGCCGGTCCGGTGGGTGGCGTGCCGGTGGCGGTGGCGGTGTTCGTGATGCTCCCCGAGTCGATGTCGGCCTGGGTGATGACGTAGGTGCCGGTGCAGGTGGTCGAGGCCTGCGGCGCCAGCGTCGTCGCCGGGCAGGAGGCCACCGGTGGCGTTCCCGTTCCCGAGAAGGACGTACCCGTCACCCGCACCCCGGTCAGCGTGGTGTTGCCGGTGTTGACGATCAGGTAGGAGTACGTCACGGTCCGGCCCGCCGCCACCACCGTGGTCGGCGAGGCCGTCTTCAGCAGCGACAGGCTGGGAGCCGGCGTGGCCGTGATCGTCACCGTCGACGGGTCGGAGGTCACGGCGGGGCCGGTGGGCGGGGTGCCGGTGGCGGTGGCGGTGTTGGTGACGCCCCCGGCGTCGATGTCGGCCTGGGTGGTGACGTAGGTGCTGGTGCAGGTCGTCGAGGCCTGCGGCGCCAGCGTCGTCGTGGGGCAGGTGACCGCGGAGCGCGGCCCCGTGCCGGAGAAGGCCGTCTCCGTGATCCTCACACCGGTGAGGGTGGTCCTGCCGGTGTTGGTGATCAGGTAGGAGTAGGTGATGCTCCGCCCCGCGGCCGTCACCGTGCTCGGCGACGCCGTCTTCAGCATCGCCAGCGACGAGACCTGTACGGGGACCACCGTCGAGGTGCCCCCGGTGGTCACGCCGGTCTGGGTGGGGGTGTCGGCGTTGGAGAACTCGACGGTCGCGCTGTTGTTCACCGTCGTGCCGGGGGAGTTGGCCCCGAGCGTGACGCGGAACCTCACGGAGGTGGACTGGCCCGGTGCCAGGCTGCCGCCGCTGACGGCGTTGGCCCCGGTTCCCAGCCGCACCTGGACCTGGTTGTTGACGAAATCCCCCTGGTCGTCTCCGGTGCGGTCCGTCTTGGACCCGATGTTGGGCCCCGTCACCACCGAGATGCTCCCCGGGACGTAGACGGTGTTGGCGGGGATCGGGTCGGTGAGCGCCACGTTGATGGCGGTGTCGTCCCCGGTGTTGGTCGCGGTGACGGTGTACTCGAGGACGGATCCCGGTTCGGGGTCGCCCCCGCCCACCACCGTGGCGGACTTGGTCACCTGGATGCTGGCCTGGCGCAGGGCGACCTGGGCGAAGATCGCTTGGGGCCAGTAGGCGTCTCCCGCGGTGCTGAAGACGAACCGCGCCGAGGTGTCGTTGTTGCGGAACGCGGTGGAGGCGTCGACGATGTTGGAGTCGTAGCCGAGGGTGTTGGTGTAGGCCGGGTTGCGGTCGGTGACCTGGCCGCCGAGCGTGGCGATGGTGGAGTTGAAGAAGTTGTTCGCCGGGTGCAGGGCGTCGCTCAGCACGGTCAGGGGGCCGTTGGTGGTGTCGATGCTCAGGGAGTCGCCGGTGATCGCGTTGTCGCCGTCGTAGGCGATCTCACCGATCTGGACGCTGACGGGGCCGGTGGTGGGGGTGCGGATGCCCGACAGGGTGATCGCGGTGTCCGGGCTGGCGTTCTGCTGCTCCAGGAAGCCGTCGAAGACGGTGATGTTGCGCAACGGCATGGTCACGTCGCGGTAGGCCACCACCAGCGACCAGCCGCCGAAGGCGCCCAGGCTGTCGTTGCCCCGGGCGGCCTGGACGTTGGCCACCGTGTAGGTGCCGGCGCCGGCCGCCGTCACTATGGAGGTGACGTCCGCCGAGGCGCCGTAGACGATCCCGTTGGCGGTGATGTTGTCGGGGGTGTCGCCGATGTCACCGGCCGCGGCCACGATCGTGCGGTAGACCGTGCTGCCCGGGGTCCTGAACGACACCTGCCCGCGCAGGGCGATGTCGGGCGCCAGGCGGTTGCCGGCCGGCAGGCCCGCCGTGTTGGTCGAGGTCTGGCTGCGCGCCCCCCAGTACAGCCGGGCGTAGGCCACCTGCGCGCCGGCCGACAGGGTCAGGTTGGCGGTGCTGGAGTTGAACGTCGCCGTGTCGGCGTCCACGTCGATGAAGGTGGCGTCGACGTTGTTGTTGCCCGAGCCGGTCCGGCGCGCGGCACAGTCGGGCACCGAGGGGGGGTAGCAGGTGACGACCGAGTTCGCCGCCCGGGTGATCGCCCCACGGAAGTTGTTCACGTAGCGCTGGACGAAGGGGAGCGGAGCCAGCAGGGCCGCGTCCGTGCCCGCCCGCTGCTGATCGGGCCTCTCGTCCGCTCTCGCGTCGGCCTTCTCGTCCGGGCGGGCCGGTCCGGTCCCGCTCTCGGCCCCGGTGTCGGCCCCGGTGTCGGTCCCGGTGTCGGTCTCGGTTCCGGTCCCGGTTCCGGGGGCGGTCCCGGTGTCGGTCTCGGTTCCGGTCCCGGTTCCGGGGGCGGTCCCGGCTCCCGTGCCGGTGTCGGCCGGGGTCTGCGCGGGTGATCCTGGCGGGACGGCGCCGGTGCCCTCGCTGCTCTCGGTGCTCTCGGCGCCCTCGGTGCCCCGCGTCTCCTGCGTGGCCCGTACGTCCTCGGCGTCCTCCGACGCCGATCCGGCCGGCATGCGCCGTTCCCCGATCCCCCCGCCGGTCGTGACCCGGGACGGGTCGGGGGAGGCGTCGGCCGTGACCTCGGCCCCGTCCGCCGATGCCCTGACGCCTCCCGGGTGACCCGGGGCGTCCTGGCAGGTGCGTCCCGCGTCGGCCTCGACCGTCGGGATGTACAGCCTCCCGACGGTCGTCCGGACCGCGTACCGGACCGTGATGCTCTCACCGGCCGTCACATCGCCCGTCCACCTCAGCATGGGCTTCTCGTAGGTCAGCGTGCCGGAGGTGGCCAGCGTCTCGCCCACGGTCCTGCCGTCGGGAACCTCGGAGAGGTCCTCGCTGAACCTCGCCCCTTCCGCGTCGGCCTCACCGGTGTTGACGACGTGCACCGTCACGGTCGTCCGGGCACCGTCACGACGCGCCTCACGGGTCAGCCGCAGGGTCGGACCGGTCCGGCCCGAACCGCAGGTGATCTCGAACGACGGCGCCTCCGCTCTCGTACGCATCGCGGCGGAGGCGTCCGCCGTCGCTCCCAGACCAACCGCACACGCCATGAATCCAGACAAAGTGCTTTTAAGGAATATCCTGCGCGCACACGTCCCAGGCAGCACGACCGACCTCCCGCAGGAATTCCGACAAATGCTGTCGGATCAACAAACGGGGGGACGAACTTTCCGTCGTGACATTACCCTGATCACGGCTCTAGGAGGATAGCCGGATCATCAAGGGCCGAAACCTCCATCGACTCAGGTAATCACGACCTGGCTGATTATATTGCTGCCTGGGATTCGATTCCTTTACATGCGGCATTTCTCCCGCAAAGGTAATCAAATATGATTCGTCCTGGTCTTTCCTGCTGAATCCTTCGCCCCGTCCCGAGTCCCGAGCGGTGTTGACCTCGACCAAGGTCGAGGTTCTACGGTCGGAGCCATGTCGCACTCAACTCCGGTGGCGTCGGCGGGACGGCGGGAGTGGATCGGTCTCGCCGTCCTGGCACTGCCCGCGCTCCTCGCCTCCCTCGAACTGACCGTCACGAATCTCGCGCTGCCCGCCATCCGCGAGGACCTGGCGGCGAGCAGCACCCAGTCACTGTGGATCGTGGACGTCTACGCCTTCCTGCTGGCCGGGTCGCTCATCGCCATGGGCGCTCTGGGCGACCGGATCGGCCGTCGCCGGTTGCTGCTGATCGGCGCGGCGGCGTACGGCGTCGTCTCGGTCCTGGCCGCCTGGGCGCCCGACGCCGGAAGCCTGATCGTCGCCCGGGCGCTGATGGGCGTCGCGGGCGCCACCCTGATGCCGTCCACGCTCTCCCTGGCCACGTCCATGTTCCCCGACCCCCGGCAGCGGACGGTGGCCGTCGGGGTCGTCGTCGCCAGCGTCTCGGCGGGCACCGCGATCGGCCCGCTGGTCGGAGGATGGCTGCTGGAGCGGTTCTGGTGGGGGTCGGCGTTCCTGCTGGCCGTCCCCTTCATGCTGCTGCTGCTGGTCGTCGGGCCGCTGCTGCTGCCCGAGCACCGCGACCCCGGCGTGAGGCGGCTCGACCCGGCCGGCGCGGTGCTGTCGCTGGCCACGGTGCTGCCGGTGGTGTACGGGCTCAAGCAGATCGCGGCCGACGGCCCGGCGACGACGTCCCTGGCCGCGATCGCCGCCGGGCTCGCCGCGGGCGCGCTGTTCGTCCGCAGGCAGCGGACCGCGGCCGACCCCTTCGTCGACCTGGGCCTGTTCGCCGACCGCACGTTGAGCACCGCGACCGGCACGCTGGCGCTCGGCATCTTCGTCCTGTGGGGCTCCAACTACGCCATCGCCCAGTACCTGCAGCTCGTGCACGGCATGTCGCCCCTGGAGGCGGGTCTGTGGACGGCACCCTCGGCGGTGGGCGTCATCGTCGGGTCCACCGTCGCCCCCCGGCTCGCGCGGAGGATCCGGCCCTTCGCGGTGATCGCCGCCGGGCTGGCCGTGTCCGCCGTCGGCTACCTCGTGCTCACCCGCACCCAGGGAACGGAGGGGATCGCCGTCCTGGTGTCCGGTGCCGTGATCGTCTCCGCGGGCCTGGGACCGATGATGGCGCTCGCCACCGACCTGGTCGTCGGCTCCGCGCCTCCGCACCGGGCCGGCGCCGCGGCGGCGATCTCCTCGACGGCGCCGCAGCTCGGCGGCGCGCTCGGGATCGCGGTCCTCGGCAGCGTCATCACCGCGACCTACCGGGCCGGGCTCGCGGCGGACGCCGTCCCCGAGGCGGCCCGCGACAACCTCGGCGCCGCGGTGGCCGTGGCGGCAGGCCTCCCGCCGCGTCCCGGTGCCGAACTGCTCGCCGCGGCACGCGCCGCGTTCGTCGAGGGCTTCCACCTGACCGCCGCGATCAGCGCCGCCCTGATGGCGGGCGTCGTCCTGCTCGTCGTGGCCCTGCTCCGCCGGGACGCGGGCCGCCCGGGAGGGCGGGCCATACGGATGCGACGATGATCCTCGTGTCCGGCGGTGGGGAACCGGGCCGTACGGGTGATGACGACGATCCCACGGGGGGACGAGATGAGCCGACCCGAGCCCATGACGCTGGACGAGGCGCTGCCACGCTGGCACCGGAGGGAGCGGCACCGGCTGCCGGTCGATCTACCGGCCCCCGCCGTGATACGCGCCGCCGCCGAGGTCACCTGGGGGGAGGTCCCGCTGTTCCGGGCGGTGATGACCGCGGCGGGGCTGGGAAGGACCCGGCTCCCGGCGGACACCCCGGTGCTGGACCTGTTCCTCGGCAACGGGTTCGCGGTTCTGTACCGCGGTGAGGACGAACTGCTGGTGGGCGGGATCGAGCGCGTCTCCCGGAACCGGCCCGTGGTGCCGCTGGCACCCGGCACGACCCCGGAGGTCTTCCACGCCTTCGACGCGCCGGGTCACCTGAAGCTGGCGGTCAACTTCCACTGCGCCGGCGGCGTGCTGAGCACCGAGACCCGGGTGTACGCCACCGACCGCCGCTCCCGGTGGTTGTTCGGGGCGTACTGGCTCGTCATCCGGGCGGGCAGCGGGTTCATCCGCCGGGTCTGGCTCCGGGGCGTCCGCCGCCGCGCCGCCCGTACCGGACGGGACGTCGGTCCCGCGAGCCGGGTCTGAGACGCTGGGCGCGGGGGGACCGGCCCGGCCTGCGAGCCGGGCCGGTCCGGTGGCGGAAGGTCAGATGCCGCGGCGCATCGCCCTGGTGCCCATGACCAGGCCGATCACGGCGATCGCGCAGGCCGCGAGCGTCCCGTACAGCACCGAGGTGTCCGCGAAGCGGCCGGAGAAGAGTGACCGCTCCGCCTCGACGATGTAGGAGACCGGGTTCAGGGCCGCGGCGGTCCGCAGCCACTGCGGGCCGGAGTCCATCGGCAGCAGCACGCCCGACAGCAGCATCAGCGGGAACAGCACGAGCTGGGTGACCCCGTAGAAGAGATCTCCTCCCGGCCTGGACGCGATCGCCAGCACGAAGGAGAGCGCGCCCAGGCCGACGCCGAACACGACCAGCATCACCAGGCCGGCCAGCACTCCCGCCGGGTACAGGCGGAAACCCAGCGGCACCGCCAGGGCGATGATCAGGACGGCCTGGGCCAGCAGGGCCACGAACTCCTTCAGCGTCCGGCCGACCAGCATCGCCGTGCGGTCCAGCGGGGTGACCAGCATGCGCTCCATCGAGCCGCCGATCAGCTCCACCAGCAGCATGTACCCGGCCATCATCGGCCCGGACAGGCACATCATGATCAGGATGCCGGGCACGAACCACTGCCAGTGCGAGCCCTGGCCCGCGAAGCTCTGCGTCTGTCCGAGCAGCGGGCCGAACAGGAACAGGAACAGCAGCGGCTGCCCCATGGTGAACAGGAGGCCGAGGGGCTCACGGAACATGGGGGCGACCTCGCGGGAGAACACGGTCGCGGTGTCACGGAGGAACGGAACGCTCATGGGGACCTTCTCTGCGGGATCGGGGGAAGCAGGGGAAGCGAGGGAGGCGGGGGTGACAGGGGGCGGGGCGGCCCGGCCGCAAGGAGAGGGAGGGCCGCGGTGCGCGCGGTCAGGCGACGGTCTCGGGAACGTTCCCACCGGCCGGGACGCCGGGGGCGGCCTCGTCGGACTCCCGCAGGCTGCGGCCGGTCAGCGCGAGGAAGACGTCGTCCAGCGTGGGCCGGGAGGTCTCGGCGGTGGCGGCCTTCACGCCGGACGCCTCCAGGTGGCGCAGGTACTCCGGCAGCGCCGCGTCCGCGCGGGGCACCCGCAGCCACACGGTCGTCCCGTCGGCGGTCACCGCGCCCGCTCCGGCGATCCGCTCGGCGATCTCGGCGGCCCGCGCGGTCCCGGACGCGTCGTGCAGGGTCACGGTGACGCGGTCACCGGCCAGGTCGCTCTTCAGCCCCTCGGCCGTCCCGTCGGCGATGACCCGGCCGTGGTCGATGATCACCACCCGTTCGGCCATGCTGTCGGCCTCCTCCAGGTAGTGGGTGGTCAGGAAGAGGGTGGTGCCGTGGTCCTCGCGCAGCCGCAGGATGTGCTCCCAGATGTTGGCGCGGCTCTGCGGGTCCAGGCCGGTCGACGGTTCGTCCAGGAACAGCAGGGTGGGCCGGTGGACGAGCCCCAGGGCGATGTCGAGGCGGCGGCGCTGGCCTCCCGAGAGGGTGCCGGGTTTGCGGTCGGCCAGCGGTCGCAGCTCCAGCCGGTCGAGCACCTCGTCGGCCCGGCGGCCGGCCTCCCGCCGGGTGAGGCCGTAGCAGCGTCCCTGGGTCACCAGCTCGTCGCGGACGCGGAAGTTCTCGCCCGCGCCGTTCTTCTGCCCGACGTAGCCGATCCGGGCGCGGACCCCGGCCGGGTCCGCCACGACGTCGCAGCCCGCCACGGTCGCGGTCCCCGACGTCGGCGGGAGCAGCGAGGTGAGCATGCGCAGGCTGGTGGACTTCCCCGCGCCGTTCGGGCCGAGGAAGGCCACCAGCTGGCCCGCCTCCACGTCGATGTCGAGGCCGCGTACGGCGTCGACGCTCTCCTTCTTGATCATGAATCGGCGGGTCAGTCCTCGGGCGTGGATCATCGTCCCCTCCTCGGGGTGTGGGATACGGGGGCATGCCGAAGAGACCCCTGCGGGGGCTCGTCGGGAGATGCCTCATCCTCACCCACGTGATCCGGGGATGGCAAACGTGAAAGGTGTGTTCATGTTCTGTCTGACCTGCGGAAACGCGGTTCCGTCCGGGGTGCGGGACGGGAGGTCCTGCCGGTCGCGCCGGGGACGCCGACCGCGCTGACGTGGGCTTTTCCCTGCAGCGGCCGGACAGCGAGAAAAGAATGCGGATTTTTCATGATCCGGGCTTGCGCGGAGCGGCGCCGGGGGTCTTTCGAGCCCGGCCGGGATCGTCGCAGGACGTCATCGGTGAGCGCCACCGGACGCCGCCGGACAGCGAAGAACTCCGGGCGCCCGTGGGCACCCGGAGTTCTCGTGGCCCCGAGGGGACCCGGAGCGGATGGTGTCAGGTCTTCCCGAACTGCGGCTGGGCCGGAAGCGGATCGGTGAGGACGCCGGGGGCGCCGTCACCGCGACGGCGGAACAGGGCGTCGAGCGCCCAGGGGCCGGGGCCGAGCACGGCGATGATCAGGAACGACCAGCAGAACAGGGCCGCGAGCTCGCCGCCGTTGCGCAACGGCAGGAAGTCCTGCGGAAGATGCACCACGAAGTACGCGTACGCCATCGAGCCGGACGCGAGCGTGGCGGCGGAGCGGCTGAAGACCCCGGCCAGGACGAGCAGTCCGCAGACCACCTGGATGAGCGCGGCCCACCAGCCGGGCCAGACGGCGAACTCGACGGCCTGGCCGGTGCCGCGGTTGCCGCCGAAGAGCCCGAACATCGATGCCAGGCCGTGGAACAGGAAAAGGAGACCCGTCACCATGCGGAAGAGCGAGAGGACCGGGCCGCTCAGACGCTCGACTTTCATCGGACCACCCCTGTCTTCTCCCGGAGGGACCCGTCCGTCGTCCCCGTACGATGCCGCGGGGGTCGTACCTCCGCTTTCGCACCGTCACGTTTCATGTACGCGACCACTTCTACCTCCAGGTGAACCGGGCGTCAGATTCCCCGTCATGGTAGGTGACCGCGGATGTGGTGTCCGGCCTCGAAAAAACACGCTGTTTGGAATGGATCCAGTTCAGTATGAAAGAAGCAGTTGGGCGGGGTATCGGGGTGTTTGAGCAATACCTGTTCTATTTGATGACTTGATGTAACTTTCAACTGTCCTGTGAATGGCGCGTTCCATTCGTGCTCCCCGTTCTCCCGGCCGCGCGGTCACGGCCCGGAGACCCGTCGGGAAACCGCCCGAAGACCACTCGGACGTCCGTTCGTGGCCGCCGGAGACCGGCCGGGCACCCCGCCCCGGAGGCCGCGCGCCCCCGGCGGGGGCACGCGGTCGCGTCGCCCGTCCCCTGCGGACAGGCTCAGACGTCCTTCCAGGACAGGGCCAGGGTGGTGTGGCGCTTGGGGATGAGCAGCCCGTCACGCGGGGCCTCGCCCTGGTAGGCGTCGATGCGGAGCCCGGTCGTCATGGGGCGGTCCGCCATGTCCCACGCCTGGACGTGGGCGACCAGCTCGGAGGCCAGCCGCAGCCGGTCCGGCCCGTGACCGCGCGCGATCAGCGTGCCGTCCGGTGACGGCTCCAGCAGGCACAGGTTGTCGCGCTCCACGATCCCTACGGCCATCCTGAACCCCGTCAGGTCGAGCGGGGGCGAGGCCAGCCACCCCGGCCGCACCTCCGAGATCGTGCACCAGCGGGGTTCGTGCACCGCCAGCCAGAGGCTCAGCCCGTCGAGGAGCTGGGAGGGGCCCACGCTGATCTCGGTGGAACGCTCGACCACGGGCCCGTCGAGCGCCCCCAGCACGTCGCCGATCTCACCGGCCTCGGGCAGCGAGATCATCAGGTCGGACTCCCGGTCCAGCACCACGGTCGTCTCCGGTCCCGCGAACGGGCCGCGCATCCGCATGAACCCGCAGGGCAGGACCGAGCGGCTGGTCCAGTGCCCGTCGTCGCGCTCCATCGCCACCGAACGCTGCACCCCCCGCAGGTCCAGCGGGGCGACCAGCCGGCCGTCCGGCCCGAGCTGCTCCAGCCAGGCCGGAGCCAGGTCCCACACGCCGACGGTGGCGATCACCCGGTCGTAGGGCGCCTCGGGCGGGAACCCCCCGGCCCCGTCGGCGCACACCAGCCTCACCTCGGGATGACCGGCCGCCGCCAGGTGCTCACCGGCCAGCGCCACCAGGTCCGGGTCGATGTCGACGCTCACCACCAGCCCCTCGGGCCCCACCAGGTGGGCGAGCAGGGCGGCGTTGTACCCCGTCCCCGTCCCGATCTCCAGGATCCGCTGCCCCGGCGCCACGCCGAGCTGGTCGAGCATCAACGCCATGATCGCGGGCTGGGAGGAGGAGCTGATCGGCCGCCCCTGCTCGTCGCGCTTGGTCACGATCGCGTCGTCCTGGTAGACGGTCTCCGCCGGAAGATCCGGCAGGAAGACATGCCGCGGCACCGTCCGCAGCGCGCCGGTCACGGCGTCGCTGATTCCTCGTACGCGGACCTGAGAGACCAGATCTTCCCGTAACGCGTGCCACTCAGCCATCTCGACCTCCGTGCCGTATGCGTACCTGGTGCCCTGAGTTATATGCCCCCGTGGATGGTGAACCTCCATGGCGCGCCGCTGTTGGCTGTCCCTTATCGGACAAATCCATGCGGATGCCAGGGGGCGTGACGCTATATCGCTCGCGGGCGCCACGCAATGCCCGGCGGGAGAAGGGCCGGGACCGGCACGGGAAAGGGGGCGGGGCGGGTGGGGGGCGGGATGTCACCCGCCCCCCACCTCCGGCCCTGGGAGCGTGGACCGCTGTCCGGCATTCGGGGGACGGAGCCGGACAGCCATGAATCTATGCATCCACCCGTCCGATGTATGCGTAGAAATACACCCTTACTGCAGACAGAACTCATTCCCCTCGGGGTCGGTCATGAGCGTCCAGTACTCCCCGTTCTCCTCGGCGGTACGGACCTCGGTGGCGCCCAGGCCGACCAGCCGTTTCACCTCCGCCTGCACCAGCGGACGCCGCTCCTCGATCGGCGCGCCGGACGGGCCGCCCACGTTGACGTCCAGGTGGACGCGGTTCTTGACGGTCTTGGCCTCGGGTACGCGCTGGAAGTAGATCCTCGGCCGTCCCTCGTCCGGATCCACCAGCGCGGCCCAGTCGGACCGCTGCTCGGAGGGAATGCCCTTGGAGTCCGCCCAGGCGTCCCAGCTGTCGAACCCCTCGGGAGGCGGCTGGATCCGGTATCCGAGGGCCTCGGCCCAGAAGGAGGCGAGTTTCCGCGGGTCGTGCGCGTCGAAGGTGATCTGAATGTCCATGGGGATTGCTATTCCCACTCCGCCAGGATCCTGGCCTCCTTCTCCGGGTCGATGCCGTGCCACTTGAAGGAGCGCTCGGCGGGCGGCACCTCGCGCAGCCACGCCCAGGTGTCGCGTACCGTCTCGGCGACGGGGCGGCAGGTCAGCCCGGCCGCGAGGGCCTTGGCCGAGGACGCCAGCCACACCCCGGCGAACTCGGGATCGCCCGGGGTCCAGAGGGGGAACTCGGTCCACGGCGCCACCTCGCGGTCGAGCAGGAAGCGGTCGTCCACCCAGACGAACTCGGCGTCCGAACCGGTCGCCGCCCGGCACTCGGCCAGCCAGTCGCCGTAGGTGGTGTTGCCCGGTACCCCGCTGACCAGGAAGCGGTCCGTCTTCCCGGCCTCGGTCCGGTCCAGGACGAACGTGGCGAGGTCCCGGACGTCGATGACCTGCATGGCCCGGTCCGGGTCACCCGGGGCCAGCACCCGCCCGCCCCGGGAGATCCGGTCCAGCCACCAGGGCAGGCGGCCCACGTCCTCGTACGGGCCGAGGATGAGACCCGGCTGGATGATCAGGGTGTCGCCCTCGAACGCCTCCGCCGCACGCTCGCAGCCCGCCTTGAGCGTTCCGTAGTCGCCGTCGTCGGGGCCGGCGTCCGGCGCGCACTCGTAGATCGGTGAGTTCTCGTCGCACGGCTTCTCGGGGAAGTCGCTGATCGCGGAGATGCTGGAGATGAACGTGTACACGCCGGCATGGCCGTTGAGCCTGCGCACCGACTCGTCGACGAGTCTGGGGACCCTGCCGATGACGTCGATGACGGCGTCCCACTCTCGGCCCTCGACCAGGCGGTCCAGGTCCTCGGCCACCTCGCGGTCGCCCCTGATCGCCTCGACCCCGGGCAGGTCGACACCGCTGCGTCCCCGGTTGAACGTGGTGACCTCGTGTCCGCGCCGCAGCGCCTCCTCGGTGATCGCCCGTCCCACGAAGACCGAGCCACCGATGATCAGAATTCTCATGGCGCCTGATTCTGGGCGCCGGGCCACCGGAAGGCCATGGACTTTCACCCGGGGCGCAAGCCGTCCGCTCAGAGCGGATCCCGCGGGGGCCACCGGCGCACGGCGGGAGCGGGCCGCTCCCCGTGACGCCCGCTACCGCTCGGAGCACCGGCGCGCGAGATGGACGGTGACGTCGGCGGTGATCTCGACCGTCGCGGGCAGGACCCGCGTGATCCGGTCGAACACCTGCCTCCGCTCCGCGGCCGGCACCATGAGGTAGGCCGAGACGGTCGAGAGATGTCCGACGTAGTCGTGAGCCGTCATCGTCAGGCGCCGTTCGAGCACGCACTGCCGGACGTCGGTGAACCGTCCGGAGCGCCGGAGCTCCGTACCCGGCCACTGCATGTCGTGCTCCGGAGGCGTCCCGTCGGGGGACGGGATGTCGTCGCTCTCCAGGAACGGTGCCCGCGCCGCGCGAACGGCCTCCCGCACGGCCGGATCGGCGGGCTGGATCGGCCCGCCGAACGAGGCGAACACCCCGTCCGGTTCCAGGAGCGCCGCCACGCGTGACCACCGGTCCTGCGGGTCGGTCCAGTGCAGCGCCGCCGCCGCGTAGACCAGCCCGTGCCTCTCGTCCGGCCGCAGGTCCTCGAACGCGGCCCGCACGGTCCTGACGGCCGGCAGGTGCCTGCGCAGCTCGGCGAGCATGGCCTCGTCGGGGTCGGTCGCGGTGACCGTGATCCCCGGCCGGGCGAACAGGCGGGTCGCCTTGCCCGTCCCGGCGCCGATCTCCAGGGCGGTCCGGATCGGCCGGGCCGCGTATGCCGCCACCGTGTGGAAGAGCTCCTCGGGATACCCGGGCCGGAACCGTTCGTACGCTTCCGCGATCTCCCCGAAGCTCAGTGCGCGACCGGTCATGCCGATCATCCTGACACGGGACGCGCCGCCCGTGCCCGGAGTTCAGGCCGGGCCGCTCGCGACCTGGGGGTGCTGCTCCAGCAGGTGCACCCGGGCGGTGCCGATGTCGAAGTACAGGCCGACCAGCTCCAGGTCCCCGCTGCGGAACAGCCGGTCCACCTGCGGGTAGGTGCGCAGGTTCTCCAGCTGCTGGATGACGTTGACCCGGCAGAGACGGTCCAGCGGCCCGTGGTCCTCGCCCGCGCTGTCACCGGCGATGAACCGCGCCAGCGTGTGGTTTCCGTGGCGCATCCAGCGGGAGAGCGCGGGCTGACCCGTGACCTTCTCCCCGCCGCTCAGCAGCGCGGCCATCGCCCCGCACCCCGAATGCCCGCAGACCGTGATGGTACGGACGTTGAGCACCTCCGTGGCGTACTCGATCGCCGCGGCCACCGAGTCGTCCTCCGGCTCCGACCCCAGCCGGGGCACCAGGTTGCCGACGTTGCGGACCGTGAACAGGTCTCCCGGGCCGCTCGCGGTGATCAGGTTCGGCACGATGCGCGAGTCCGCGCAGGTGATGAAGAGATGCGACGGCTCCTGGGTGCGGGCCATCGTGTGCAGCAGGGGACGGACCAAGGGGGCCGTGAGCCGGTGGAACTCCCGGGCCCCGGCCAGCAGGTCCGGTACGGCGGGACTGTCGTCGCGGTCCGGGCGCCGGGTGGTCAGCGGCGAGGGCGCCACCCGGCGTCCGCGCCGGCGGTGGGACCAGGGCAGCCACCAGCGGTCCGGCGCCCGGGGCGGGGTCTTGGCAGGGAACATCCGCACGCCGCTGGCCGCCATGGCGTACCACTCGTCGTGGATCTCGTCGATGTTCACGGTCCCGCCGCCGCGCTCGTACTCCTGGCGCCAGTCGTGGATGGCCTCGAACGCCGCGTTGTCCATGAAGTCGATGTTCAGGTCCAGGTCGACCGTCACCCCCGCCGGGATGGCCCGCAGCTCCGAGGTGAGCGTGGGAACCCCGAGGAAGGTCAGCGACCCGCCGATCACCACGTGCCAGCGGCCGTCCGGCTCGGCCGTGGCCCGCACGGTCACCCGGGTGAGCCGGCGCAGCGCGAGCAGCGCGGCCAGCCCCAGTCCGACCAGGACGCCCTCGGCCAGGCCGAGCAGCACCACCCCGCCCATGGTGACCACGTACACCGGGACCTCGTTGTGGCCGCGCAGGTTGCGCAGGTGCCCCATGTTGACCATCTGCACGCCGATGAAGACCAGCAGCGCGGCCAGCGCCTCCATCGGGATCAGGGCGATCATCCAGCCGAACCCCAGGGCGAACAGCAGGAGCCAGAAACCGTGCATGACCGTGGACCACCGGCTGCGGGCCCCGGCCCGGACGTTGGTGGTGCTGCGGACGATGACCCCCGCCACCGGCAGGCCGCCCAGCGCACCGGTGATCATGTTGGCCACGCCCTGGCCGGTCAGCTCCCTGTCCAGGTCCGAGCGCCTGCCCCGGTGCAGCTTGTCCACGGCCACCGAGCAGAGCAGCGACTCCACCCCGGCCAGCAACGCCACCAGCAGCACCGCCGCGACGATCCCGTGCCAGTCGCCGCTCGGCCAGACCGGCCCGACCCAGGAGTCCAGGCTGACGGACAGGTCGATCCGGGTGACCTGCCAGCCGGCCGCCCAGGCGGTCACCGAGGCGACGAGCAGCGCCGCCAGCGGGGCGGGAAGGCTCCGCACCCGCTGGGGCAGGCGGGTCCAGGCGATGAGGACCGCGATGGTCAGCACGCCGACGAAGACCGCGTGCGTGTGGTTGTGGATGATCTGGTGGGGCAGCTCGACCAGGTTCTCCACCGCCGAACGCTGGGGACTGCCACCGAGCACCACGTGCAGCTGGGCGAGGGCGATCACCACGCCCACCCCGGCGAGCATGCCGTGGACCACGGCGGGGGAGACGGCCAGCGCGGAACGCGCGACCCGGCAGAGGCCCAGCAGCAGCTGCAGGGCCCCGGCGAGCAGGGTGATCATGCAGGTGGCCCGCCAGCCGTACCTCATGACGAGGTCGGCGACCACCAGGGAGAGGCCGGCGGCGGGCCCGCTCACCTGGACGACGGAGCCCCCGAGGAGGCCGGCCACCACGCCGCCCACCACCCCGGCGATGAGCCCGGCGGCCAGCGGCGCCCCCGAGGCGACCGCTATGCCCAGGCAGAGGGGCATAGCGACCAGAAAGACCACCACGGAAGCGGGCAGGTCATGCCTCAGCACGGAGGCGAGACCACCCGCCGTCACCTTCTCGTCACTCTTCGTGTCCGTCGCCATGGGGCCGACCCTACGGGTCCGCACCCTCTCGCCCCGGGGTTTTACCCGAGCCTTTTACGCAGGACGGAGAGAATCAGCGGTAGTAGTCGGGGTAGTCGGGCTCCTGGACGCGGTGGTGACCCCGCGAACCGGGCCTGGCCCGCTCCTCGGTACGGCCGCCCGGCGTGGTCTCGGGGGCCGCCGTCCCGTAGAGCTCGCCGTAGCTCGGCCAGCTCGCGCCGTCGCTTCCGGGCGGGGTGCCGGGCTCCGGCCAGGCGGCCGGGGTGGCGGGAGTGGCCGGCCTGGACTCGTAGCCGTACCCCCCCTGCGTGCCGCCCCGCGGCTCGGCCGGACGGGACCCGCCCCGCGGGTCGGCCGGACGGGACGGGGCCGGGGTCGGCGAGTAGCCGCCGCGGGAGGGCCCGGCCGAGGCGGGCACCGCAGGATTCGGGCCGGTGACGGCGTCGTCGTCGATGGTGGCCCAGCCCGAGTTCACCTCGTACGAGCCCGAGGCCGGAGCGCCGTACACCGGGGTCTGGTACGAGGAGTAGGGCGGGGCCGCGTCGTCGAGGATGTCGGCGGTGTTCGCCGCCGGCCAGCCGCCCGAGGAGGGGGTGGTGGCCTGCGCCCACGGGTTGTCCGTCACGTCGTTCTTGGAGGGCTGCGGCTGCGGGCGGTGCTGCGACGGCTGCGACGCGCCTCCGTAGGACACGCCGAGCGGGTCGGCCGCGGAGGTGACGGGGAAACCGCCGCTGGTCGTGGGACCCATGGGGGGCATCGGGGCGAGCGGGCCGCCGTGTCCCGGCCGGGTGCCCGCGGGAGAGGCCGGGCCGCCGGCCCGGGAGCCGGCACCGCCGGCGGGGGCGGTCGCGCCGCGACGGGAAGGGTAGGAGCCGCCGACGAGCGGGTCGTTCAGCGGGTCGGGCCTGCGGGCGGGAGCGCTCGACGCGGACTGGGCCGCCTGCTGCGAGGCGGCGCGGTTGCCGGCCCGGCGGGAACTCGCCCGCGAGGGACGGTTCTCACCGAAGGAGCCCGCGACCGGCGCCGCGAAGGTCACGGTCTTCTGCTCGGCGAGCGAGGCCGCCGTGGGGGCCGGATTCGGCTGGACCGGGGCCACCAGGTCGGACAGGCCGGAGGGCAGGGAGGCGGAGGCGATGGCCGGTTCCGTGGCAGGCCGCGGCGGCGAGGCGGCGGGACGCTGCGAGGCGTCACGGGACACGGGCCTGGTCGGCAGGGGCGCCTGCACGGTCGTGGCCTCGGCGTCGACCTTGCGGTCGTCCGGCTCGACGGGACGGCTCGCGCCCATCCGGGCGGCCAGGGATCCCCCGAAACCACCCTCGTCGGCCTGCAGCCGCGTCCAGTAGTCGTCGTCGTAGTCGTCCACCTGGCCGAACTCGTTCAGACCGCGCTTGCCGCGGGAGCTCGGCGGCCGCGGCTGGCGCGGGGGCTTCGGCTCGTCGAACGGGGTGAGGTCGGGGGTGAAATGGTTCATCTTCGGTTCTCTGGTGGCGAAGTCGTCGCTGGACGTGGTCGGCGCCAGCGCCTCCTTCTCCGCCATCTCCCGCAGACGTTCCGCGGGGAGTGCGCTCTCCCTGCGGTTCATCGACCGCATTCCCAGTGCCACGACGACGAGCACGAGGAGCACGACGGCGACCAGGCTTACTACGACCGCGATCATTGCACCACCCTCAAGGCCATGGCCTTACAGCGGCGCCGGTGAGATCGCGCGGCCATCGACGCGACCTGCCCCCCTGCATCACCTGCGCTCGGACATTGGATCTGATTGTGTCGGACCACTATGAGCGTTGTCACACCCTAAGTGAAGAATTGGTAACCATTACTACCTCCGGTGTTCGGCCGGTCACTCGACGTGAACCGTGGTGAGCCGTCCCCAGGCGATCGTCTTGTCCGCGATGCTCTTCAGGGTCTCGTTGAGCGGCGCCCCCTTGCGGAGACGGACCCGGTCCTTCAGCGCGTAGACGGTGAAACGATAGTTCTCCTGGGCTCCGCACGGTGGGTTGTAGCCCACCCTGCCGTTCGTCGTGCTCCCCTCGACGGCCCCCGTGGGCACGCTACCCTCCGGAAGCTCGTTGGTGCGCGGATCGATGTCGAACACGACCCAGTTCACCTCGCCACCTGTCCGGGAGTTGTTGTCCACGACGATCGCGACGGACCCCGTACCCTCAGGAACGCGTGACCAACGTAGCGGAGGGTTACCGGCCGAACCGTCACACGAGTAGTCGGACGGCAGGGGGCCGCCGTCCCTGACCCGAGGGCTGGAGACGCTGATCGGTTCCAGCTGCAACCGCTCCGAGGAGGCCATGCCGCTCGCCAGCCCGCACCCCGATGACGAGACGGCGAGTGCCGCGACCACCGCCACCGTGGAGGTGTGCCGCGGGCGACGCGTAGACGTGTTCGGCTGCCCCATGCCCGATGATGCTACGCGGGTCTGGAAGATGCGCAGACCGGATCGCGAGGTTCCGCGCTGAAGAAAAGCTGTGAAAACAGACGAAATCAAGGGACAGAAGGGGTGGGAGTGAACGTCGCAACGAATTTCGTCGTCCCGTGTTCCCGGCCTGTCCTGCGACCGGACGCCGGCGGCCCATGGCCGGTCGCCGGCGTCCGCTGCTCCGGGTCGGTCAGTCCCCGCCCAGTTCCCGGTAGGGCTTTCTGAGCAGGTCCACCAGGGGGATGTGCCGTACCTTGACCGCCGGGGGTTCCAGGATCCGCAGCAGCAGGTCCGCGGGGACCGCGGTGGCGCGCGGTCGTGGCCGCACCCGGCTCAGCGGGACGCCGGGGGAGTAGAAGTCCCCGACCCGCTCGTCGAAGGGCACGTCACCCGGCTCGGGCACGCCCGTATCGCCGGTCCCGGGAGCGCGCACGTCACCCGGCTCGGGCACGCCCGTATCGCCGGACCCGCGAGCGGGCACGTCACCCGCCCTGGGAACGCCCGTCTCGCCGGACCCCGGAGTGCCCATCTCAGCTCACCGCCCGGGGGCCGAGCCGGAACAGCTCGCGCAGTCGTTCGGTGGACAGGTCGGCGATCCAGTCCTCGCCGGTGCCCACCACGCTCTGGGCGAGGGTCTTCTTGCGTTCGATCATCTCGTCGATCCGCTCCTCCAGCGTGTCGAGGCAGATGAACTTCCTCACCTGCACGTTCCGGGTCTGGCCGATCCGGAAGGCCCGGTCGGTCGCCTGGTCCTCCACGGCCGGGTTCCACCACCGGTCCACGTGCACGACATGGGCCGCGGCGGTCAGGTTGAGCCCGGTTCCGGCCGCCTTCAGCGAGAGCAGGAACAGCATCGGCTCGTCGTCGGTCTGGAACCGCTCCACCAGCGCGTCGCGCCGCTTCTTGGACAGCCCGCCGTGCAGCCAGAGCACCGGCCGGTCGAGGTGGGCGGCCAGGTAGGGCTGGAGAAGGGTGCCGAACTCGGCGTACTGGGTGAAGACCAGCGCCTTGTCGCCCTCCTCGACGATCTCCTCGGCCAGTTCCTCCAGCCGGGCCAGCTTGCCCGAGCGGCCCGCCAGCCCGGACCCGTCCCGCAGGAGCTGGACGGGGTGGTTGCAGATCTGCTTCAACCGGGTCATGGCGGCCAGGACGTTGCCGCGCCGCTCGATGCCGCTGGAGCCGTCGATCCTCCCCAGCATCTCCCCGGCCACCGCCCGGTACAGCTCGGCCTGCTCCGGGGTGAGCGTGCACCAGACCTTCATCTCCTGCTTCTCCGGCAGGTCGGTGATGATGGAGCGGTCGGTCTTGAGCCGCCGGAGCACGAACGGGCCGGTCGCCCGTCTCAGCGCCGAGACGGCGTCGGGGTCGCGCCGCGTCTCGATCGGTTCCTGGTAGCGCGTCCTGAACCGCCTGGCAGGGCCGAGCAGCCCGGGATTGCAGAACTCCATGATGGACCAGAGCTCCGAGAGGTGGTTCTCCACCGGTGTGCCGGTCAGCGCCAGCCGGGTACGGGCGGGAATGGACCGCACCGCCCTGGACTGCCGGGCCGAGCTGTTCTTGATCGCCTGCGCCTCGTCGCAGACCACCCGCTCCCACCGGAGCGCCGCGAGCGCGCCCAGGTCCCGCAGCGCGGTGCCGTACGTGGTGATGACCAGGTCTGCCTCGCGAACCGCGGCGGCCAGCTCCTCGTCACGCCGGCGCGCGCCACCGTGGTGGACGTACACGCGGAGCGAGGGGGCGAAGCGGGACGCCTCCTTCTGCCAGTTGCCGATCAGCGACATGGGACAGACCAGCAGCGTCGGCCCGGGCACCCCGTCCCCACCGGGCCGTCCGCTCCCGCTCGGCGGTGCGCTCTTCCCGAGGGCGGTGCTCTCGCCGGGGTGTTCGTTCCCACCGGGCCCTTGGCCCCTACCCGGGTGTTCGCTCTCGCCCGGCCGGACGCCCTCGCGTTCGGAGAGCAGGAGGGAGAGGGTCGAGACGGTCTTGCCCAGTCCCATGTCGTCGGCGAGGATGCCGCCGAGGCCGAGCCCGGACAGGAAGCTCAGCCACGACAGGCCGCGTTCCTGGTACGGGCGCAGCTCCCCCCGCAGGGTGCGCGGGGTGGGGACGGGTGTGAGGCGGCGGTCGGCCTCGCCGGAGAGCAGGTCGCCCAGCAGGCCATGGGCGTCCACGGCGACCAGCGGCAGCTCCTCGTCACCGCCCTCCACGACCTCCCGGATCACCTCGCCGATGGTCCGTTCCCCGCCGTGCCGCTCGACCACCTTCAGCGCGGCCTTGATCTGCAGGTCGTCCAGTTCCACCCAGCGTCCCCTGACCCGTACCAGGGGGACGCGGAGCGCGGCGAGCTCGGCCAGCTCCTCGGCACCGATCGTGTGGTCGCCGATGGTGACGTCCAACCGGACGCTCACCCGGTCGTCGAGACCGGATTCCCCATACCCGGATCCCGCACGGCCGGATCCCGTGTCACCAGCGGATCCGTGCTTCACAGGTTCGGACCCGTCGTGCCCGGCCCCGTCGTGTCCGTCGGTGGGCCGGTGGTCGTCGGCGAGCGGACGGGTGGTGAGCTTGAGTCCGAGCCCCTGGCGACCGGCCCAGGCGGGTAGCCGCACGCCGTACCCCGCCGCCCGGAGCATGGGCGCGCCGTGACGGAGGAACGAGAACGCCCATGCGGTCTCGACCGTCAGACCGGTCGGCAGGGGGGCGCGCAGTGCGATGTGCAGATCGGGATGGAGCCGCACGGCCCGGGTGAGGCCGGTACGGAGCACCTCCTCGGGTCGCTCGGGCAGCCAGGGCGCCCGCTCCCCGGCCCGGATGCGCTCGGCCGACAGGTGGCGGGCGGGGCCACGCCCGTCGCGTCCTTCGCCGGACCCACCGGCCCGGCCGGTCTCGGGGGCTTCGCGAACGCCACCGGACGCCGGGGAACCACCGCTCTGGCCGCTCTCGCCGTTCTCGACGGTCTCGACGGTCTCGACGGCTCCGTTGGCCGAGTCGCCCGTGTCGTTCGGGATGCTCGTCTCGCTCGCCGGAGCGAGGCCGAACTCGACATGCCAGGAATCCTCGTCCTCGGCGGGCTCGATCAGCCGGAAGCAGACCCGCACCGGGCCCTCCAGCTCGTGCGCGGAGTCGAGCCAGCCGGTCAGGGCCTCGCCGAGCGCCACGGCCTCGGCCGGTCTCGCACCGGGGAGCAGGGCGTCGTCGCCGGTCAGCGCGTACAGCCAGCGGTCGGGGAGGGCCGTCCTGAGTCCGGGACGGGAACCGAGGATCAGGCGGCCGGGCAGCGACAGCCGTACCGCGCCGTCGGTCAGGCCGTCCAGCAGCTCGCCCAGCACCTGCGCCGACGACCTCTCGTGCGCGACCGCCCTGCAGACCGGCGGCATCGCGGCGGCCAGGCCGGGCAGGGCGGACCGGTCGGTGCCGGTGAGCACCGGCCGCCATCGGGCGGCGTGCACGTCGCCCTCCATGACGAGCTGCGGCAGCACCCGGCCGCGCCGGACCAGGTCCCGCGCGTGCTCGGCCACCACGGCGAGATACCGGAGCGAGAGGGCGGGCTCCCAGACCGGGTCGTCGGCGTCGTTCCCGTCCCCGGAGGGGAGGGAGGAGGCGCTTCCCGAGGCGAGGGCCGGTAGCGAGCCGAGCAGCCGGAGCGCGTCGGCCGGCTGGAACAGCAGAGCGGGGATCCGCCAGGGGGAGATCTTCGGTTTCCGCGCCCTGCTCGACAGGCCGGACTCCGGGGAGGGGAGCGGACCCGAGGCCGAACCGGGGAGCAGGACGGTCAGCTCCCGCTCCTCGACGGCGCCCGCCATGCCCGTGAACCCCGCGACGAGCCCGTCGCCCCCGCCGCCGGTGATCGCTGAGGCGACCGGGACGGCCGGGGCGGGGGAGGAACCCGGGACGGCAGGGGAGGCCCCGTGAGGGGTCGTCCCGCCCTCGCGGGGTGTCTCCGGGGCACCGGGGAGGACCCCACCGGAAACTTCGCTTAGCGTCCCATCTGGGGATTCTTGTGAGGAATCGCCCAGAATCAGGTTCACGGTGGCGGCGAGCACGGTCGTGGACGCGGCGAACGGGTGCCCCCGGAGCAGGGCGCGGGAGGTGGACGCCAGCGCCCGGGAGGTGTCCTCCGCCCAGATCCCGAGCGACCCGTCCACCCACACCCCGTGAACCACGAGCACGTGACCACCCCTGCTTCAGAATCGCCTGTGATGGACGGGTCCGGCCCCCGCTCCGCCCGCGAACAGACTAGACGTGGCTGCGGAAGGCCCGGATCGCCAAGGGAGCGAACACCACGGCGAACGCGACGGCCCACAGCAGCGAGAAGAGCGTGGCGCTGCCGACGTCACCGCCGATCAGCAGACCGCGGATGGCGTCGGCCAGGTGCGTGACCGGGTTGATGTCCGACCAGGTCTTCAGCCAGGAGGGGAACGTGTCCGAGGGCACCAGCGCGCTGCTGGTGAAGGTCAGCGGCATCATGGTGGAGAAGCTGATCATCTGCACCTTCTCCGGGTTGGAGGCCTTCAGCCCGATCAGCACCGCCATCCAGGACATGGCCAGGGCGACCACGACCAGCAGGGCGAGAGCGCCCAGCAGGCCGAAGACGCTGGTGGTGACCCGGAACCCCAGCACCATGCCGAAACCGATCAGCAGGGCGAAGGCCCACACCTGCTTGACGGTGTCGGCGATGATCCGGCCGGACAGCGGCGCGGTGCGGGCGATGGGCAGGCTGCGCAGCCGGTCGAAGACGCCCTTGGTGATGTCGGTGTTGAGGCCGATCGCGGTGGACAGCGTGTAGAACAGGGCGTTCTGCACGAGCAGGCCGGGCAGGGCGAACTGAAGGTAGTCGCCGGTGGAACCGGAGATGGCACCGCCGAAGACGTAGGTGAACAGCAGCAGGAACATGATGGGCTGGATGCTCAGGTCCAGCAGTTCCCACGGGTTGTGCTTGATCTGGACCAGGCTGCGCCAGGCCAGCGTCATGGTCTGCTGCAGGGTGGCCAGCGGGGTGACGCGCTTGGCGGCCACCTGCGGGATGGTCGTCGTCAGCGTGGTCATGCGAAGGCCTCTTCCTTCTCGGTGGTGTCCTCGTCCTCGGGCCGGTGACCGGTGATGGAGAGGAAGACCTCGTCCAGGCTGGACTTGCGCAGCGCGAGCTCGGACGCGACGACCCCCTGGTCGTCCAGGCGCCGCACGATCACCGGGACGGCGGCCGGGTCGTGCACCGACGCGGTCGCCCTGCCCCCGCTGAGGTCGGGCGCCTCGCCCAGCACGTCGGTCAGCACCTGCCCCACCAGCGGCAGGTGCTCGGGCCGCAACGGGCGCACCTCGAGGACCTGGGCGCCGGTGGTGGCCTTGAGCTCGTCGGAGGTTCCGGAGGCGATGACCTTGCCGTGGTCGAAGACGATGATGTCGTCGGCGAGCTGGTCGGCCTCCTCCAGGTACTGCGTGGTGAGCAGCACGGTGACGCCGTCGGCCATCAGGCCGCGCACCACGCTCCACAGCTCGGTGCGGCTGCGCGGGTCGAGGCCGGTGGTGGGCTCGTCGAGGAAGAGCACCTGCGGCCGCCCGACCAGGCTCGCGGCCAGGTCGAGACGCCGCCGCATGCCGCCGGAGTAGGTCTTGGTGGCCCGACCGCCGGCGTCGGAGAGGTCGAAACGCCTGAGCAGCTCGCTCGCGCGGGCCCGGGAGTCGGCACGGGGCATGCCCAGCAGGCGGCCGATCATCATCAGGTTCTCGAAGCCGGTGAGCATCTCGTCGACGGCGGCGTACTGGCCGGTCAGGCCGATCATCGAGCGCACCTGGTGGGCCTGGCGCGTCACGTCGTACCCGCCGACGGTGGCGGTGCCCGCGTCGGGGCGGAGCAGCGTCGCCAGGATGCGCACCGCGGTCGTCTTGCCGGCCCCGTTGGGCCCCAGCACGCCCAGCAATCGCCCCGGGGGCACGAGGATGTCCACCCCGTCCAGGGCGCGGGTCGCCCCGTAGTGTTTCACCAGGCCTTCGGCCTGTATGGCATATGTCATCGTCTGAGCCCTTCCGTCGTGATGGACCTCACAGCATGTACCGTCCCACCGACATTTTCCGGCCTTCGGTTCGTTCGCCCTTGCCCTGTTCGCGCCCTGGCCCCGATCCGTCCCCGGCCTGTTCACGCCCGGTTCCGCCCGCCCTGCGGGGAGACGGGAGGCGAGGCGCTCGGACGGGCGCTGCGTCCGTGGTTCCGGGACCGTTCCAGCGGCCGTCGTCCGGGACCCGGCCGGGCCGTCCACCGGGACAAGACCGTTTAGGCTGGCAGCGTGAGTGACCGAGCCGATGAGCACAGCACCGCCTCGCAAGAGGCGCGGGCGTCCGAGCGTTCGGTCGAGCGCCGCCGGGGCGGCCCCGGACGTGACCGTTTCTCCCTGCGGGATCCCGCCAATCCCGTCTCGCGCAAGGCCATCGCCATGTGGCTGCTGGAGGGGTTGTTCTGGTCCGTCGTGCTGGCCGTCGGCTCGTACCTGCTCGCCCGGTGGATCGACGGGGATCGCTGGTCATGGCTGCCCGCCTGGGTGCTCGACAACATCTGGTGGCTGCCGGGGGTGATCGTGGTGCTGCTGATCCCCGGGCTGTTCATCGAGCCCTTCTGGCGGTACGCCGTGCACCGGTGGGAGTTCAGCCAGGACGTGGTCTACGCGCGTTCCGGCTGGATCAGCAGGGAGTGGGTGTTCGTCCCGGTCAGCAGGATCCAGACGGTCGACAAGGCGCAGGGCTGGATCGAACGCATGCTGGGCCTGGCCACGGTGGAGATCCGCACCGCCTCGCACGCGGGCTCGTCCACGATCAAGGGCCTCGACTACGCGGTCGCCGCCGAACTGGCCGAAGGGCTCGCCCGCCGTGCGGAAGAGCTCAGGGACGACGCGACGTGACCGGATCCGACGCCGACCGTCCCCCGATCCGGCAGCCAGGCCCGGACGCGCCCGCCGGCCGTCCCCCGGCCGAGAGTTCCGGCCCGGACGCCCCCGCCGATCGTCCCCCGGCCGAACGTCCCGGCCCGGACGCGCCCGCTGACCGCTCACCGGCCGAGCACCCCGCTCCGGACGTCACCGCTGGTCGCCCCCCGGTCGTGTCCTCCGGCCCGGCCGTCACCGCGGGCCACGGGCTCGCCGCCCCGCCCCCCGGGGCCGCCTTCGCTCCGGCACCCGGGCCCGGCGGCCTCCCGCAAGGGCCGCAGGGGCCCGGGGGGCCGGAGACGGAGAACCTGGAACCGCCGACCGGCGCGCCGTTGCGGCTCAGCCCGAAGGTGCTGCTGACCGACCCCATCCGGATGCTGCCCTCGCTCCTGTTGCCGCTGGCCGGAGTGCTGTTCATCGGCGGGTTCTCGCCGGGGTCGTTCGTGTGGGCGGCGCTGGGCGTCGTCGGCTCCGTCGCGTTCGCGGCCGTGCGCTGGGCGACCTTCACGTACCAGATCGTGGGCGATCGTCTGGAGCTCACCCGGTCGCTGATCAGCAGGTCGGTGCGGACCATCCCGCTGGAGCGGATCCGCGGTGTCGACGTCAGCGCCCCGCCGCTGCACCGCCTGCTCGGCATCTCCGTCCTGCGGATCGACACCGGCGCGGGCGGCGAGGACAAGCAGGAGGGCGAGCTCGACGGGGTGACCGTCGAGGAGGGGGAACGCCTCAAGGCCGTGCTGCTCTGGCACGCGCGCGCCCGGACGGCGAGACGCGCCCAGGCGCGCGGGACGGTCCAGGCGACCGGCCAGGCGAGTGCGGAGGCGCTCACGGCCGACGTGCCCGCGGGGCCGGGAACGTCCGCCGGGGCCGGGACGGTCCATCACGAGGTGGGGGACACCACCCCGGAACGGGTCTTCTTCGTCCTGCCCCGCAAATGGCTCGTCTACGGACCGCTCTCCGGCTCCTACCTGCTGACCCCCTTCGCGCTGGTGGCCGGTGCCGTGGGCCTGGCGTTCCAGTGGGGTACCGAGTTCGGGGTCGACAGGCGGGTCGTGGTCGGCGCGGGGGAGTGGCTCTGGGAGCATCCGCCCCTGCTCATCGCGGCCCTGGTCCTGCTCGTCCTGGCCATGCCGGTGGTCGGGGTGATCATGTACGCGGTGTTCAACTGGGACTTCAGCCTCCGCGCCAGAGAGGGGTACCTGGTCGCCGGCCGCGGCCTGATCACGCGCCGGAGCGTGTCGCTGGAACGGCGCAGGGTGCGAGGGTTCGAGTTCGTCCAAGGGCCGGCCGAGCGCGGCGCCGGACTCGCCCGCGCGTGGGCGATCGTGACCGGCCTCGGCGACTCGGAGACCCGGGGACAGCTGCTGCCGGTGGCACCGAAGGACATCGTGCTCGACGTGGTGGGCGAGGCCATCGGCTCGATCACCACCGACCTGCGGCCGCACCCGGTCGCGGCGCGCAGGCGCAGGCTGTTCCGGGCGATCTTCCCCTGGCTGGTGATCGCCGCCTGCGCGGTGACGGCCGCCGTGCTCTGGTCCGGGTTCTGGTGGGTGCTCGCGGTGCCGGCGCTGATCCTCACGGTGCTGGGCGTCCCGCTCGGCCTCGACCGCTACCGCTCCCTCGGCCACACCTACGACGGTACCCGGCTGTCGGTCAGATCGGGGTCGCTGCGCCGTTCCCAGGCGGTGATCGAGGAGCGGGCCGTGGTCGGCTGGACCCTGAGCCAGACCTGGTTCCAGCGCCGCGTCGGCCTGCTGACCGTGACCGCGGGCGTGGGAGCCGGCAGCGGCGGCTATGCCGCCATCGACGTCGGGGAGGCCGAGGGTCCCGCCTTCGCCGCCGAGGTCACCCCCGCCTGGATCACCCCGTTCCTCGCTCCCGGTACGCCGTCGCCCGCCGAGCGGACCGGGGCGTCCGGACCGCGCTGACCGTCCGTGCCGACCGTCCACGCCGCTCCCGCCGCCGTCCGGCGGTCCCCGGAACGGCCGGTGTACGCGAGAGGGGGTGACCGGACCCCGGCCACCCCCTCTCGCGCGACGCGTCAGTCCTGGCGCCGGGCGCCGAACATGATCTCGTCCCAGGTGGGCACCGAGGCGCGCCGTCCCCGGGACTTCTTGGCCGGTCGTGCCGGTGCCGGGGCCGGCTTCGGCGGCTCCGCGGGCTTGGGCGGCTCCACGGGCTTCTCCGCGGCGGGCTTGTCGGCCTTCGTCTCCTGGGTTCCCGCGGGGTCCGCCTCCGGTGTCTCCGGGTCGGTCCTGGCCGGCTCGTCCACACTGACGCGTGCCGCGGGTACGGCGATCGGCCCCTCCTGGACGGCCGGTCCGGCCGGTGCGGGGGAGTCCTCCGTGGTGGCGGGACGTTCCGCGGCGGGTTCGGACACGACAGGTTCGGACACGACAGGTTCGGACACGACAGGTTCGGATGCGACAGGTTCGGATGCGACAGGTCCGGGCGTGACGGGTTCGGGCGTGACGGGCTCGGACGCGGGAGGCGCGGGAGAGCCGGACGCGGAGGGCCCGGTGGACGCGGTGGACGCGGTGGACGCGGTGGCCCCGGACGTGCCGGGACGCTCCCCGGCGGGCGCGGACGCGGCGGGTCCGGACACGGCGGTCTCGGACGCGGCAGGCTCGGACGCGGCGAGCTCGGAGGGGGCGGCCTGTTCCGCCGGGGTCACCGCGGGGGAGGGCGCGTCGTCGGCGCCCCCGGTGGCCTTGGCGTCCCCGGCGACCTCCGGGCCCCGGACGGTCTCCTCCCGCTTCGGAGCCTCCTCCCGTCCCGGCGTCTCCGCCTGCTTCGGGGCCTCCGTCACCGGGCGGGTCGCGGGCTCCGGCGTGACGGCCGGAGCCGGTACCGGCTCCGGCGCTGCGGGCGCCTCGGCCACGGGAGGCCGGGCGGGCGCGACGACGTCCCGCGGGGTGGCCGCCGCGGGCGGACCGGTCACGGGCGACGCCGTGGACGGCCCGGCCACCGGTGACGGTCCGGGCGAGCCGGCCGCGGGCGGTGCGGTCGCGGGCGGCGCGGCCGGGGAGGGCCCGGCCACGGACGGCTCGGCCACAGACGGCTCGGCCGCCGTCACGGCGGCCTGGGGAACGAACGGTGGGGAAACGGGCGGCGTGAGGTCCGGCTCCGGGGACGCGGGCGGCCCGTACACGGCCGGCTCGTACGGAGCGGGCTCGGGCGGGGCGACCGGCTCGGGCAGCACCGGCTCCGGGGGCCGCACCTGGGTGACGGCGTCGGTGCCCTGGGCGGCGGCGGAGGCGTGCTCCGCGGTCCTGTCCGGAGGCTGACCGGCGGTGTCGGGGGCGCGCAGCGGCGGCACCGAGACCCTCGGCGCCTCGTAACCGGCCGGGAGCGGGGGCATGGGCGGTTGCTGATAGGCCGCGGGCGGCGTGGCGGGGGCCGGCGCCGGGGTCGCCGGCGCCGTCGGGGGCTCGACCTGGGCGTAGGCGGGCCGGGCCGGGGCCTGCGGCTCGTGCCGCAGGACCGAGGGAAAGGCCACCGGTGGCTGGTGCAGCGACTCCGACGCCAGCGACGGCACCGGGGCGAGCTTGGCCACGCGCGGCACGAACGGCGTGACCGTGCTGTCCTCGACCGGATCGGCGTCGTCCCCGCTGGAGAGCCGCAGGGCCTCGTCGTCGTGGGGCGTGATGTGGCGCCGGCGCGGGTCGAAGATCCACTCGGCGTTGCGCGTGTGACCGTTCCACACGAAGCCGAGCTTGATGCGCCACATGTTGTCGTCCCGCTTGGCGGAGTCCCACTCGATCTCGTCGGCGGGGACGCCGCGGCGGGTCAGCCGCTCGACGACCAGGTCGCCGAGGGTGGGACCGGGAGCGGAGTCGCCGGGCAGGCGCACGGCGCAGCGCTGCGCCTGCTGTGCCATGTACTCACGTTCCTGGAGCACGGGACCCTCGAACCATCGCACGCGCTCGACCGGGATGCCCGCCGTGTTGGCGATCTCCTCCGCGGTCTCGCCGGCACGGATCCGGGCCTGGATCTCCTTGGGGCGCAACGGACTCTCCACTTCGATCTCGTACTGGCCGAGACGGGAGAAGTTGCCGCGGACGGCAGCACGGAGCCGGTCGTCGACGGGCAGCGTGAACCGGGTACCCCGGCCGGCCGTCGCCAGCACGAGATAGGTCCCGTCCTCACTCACCGCGACGAGTCGGAGCTCCTGCATGCGAGTCCCTTCGTCGTCGTGCTCAATCTTCCCCCGGACCCTTGAGTCTCTCGCGTGTGCCGGTTGCCTGCCAGCACCGTACCCGGCATGTCCGAACATCGCCTTCCTGGATGGGGCTCGCAGCGATGTGACGCCGGTCACATTTGCTCCATTCATCTGATTACAGGGCACCTGTCTGGAGCAGCGACTTCGGGGTCCTGCAGGGATTCTCACGGATAACTCCGGGAACCGCTGCGGACTTCCGCCAATAACCGGGAGACGGCCGTGATGCCGGTCCGCCGATCCGGGCGGGACGGGACGCGGTCGCGGTGTCGCGGCAGGGCCCGTCGTCGCGCTCCGTGACGACGGACCGTGACGGGGACGGCGGGCATGGGCGGGGAGAGGGCGGGCATGGGCGGCGGGAGAGGATCATCTCCAGCGGACTCCCTCGGGGTCGAGTGGCGCGGGCCCCTGCGAATCTGCCCCCCGCGCGGGCCGGGGCAACGACGGACACGCGGACGCGTCGTTCTTCGAGTGAGCCTTTGCGCCGCCCTTTACCGAGACCTTGTGGGAGGGGCCGGTCCGCCCCGGGCGCGAGCACCGGTCCACCTCGGGCGCGAGCACCGGTCCGCCGGAGGTGAACGTGCCGGTCCACCGGGGAGAGCGCCGCTCCACCCGGGGCGGGAGCACAGGTCCGCCGGGGGCCGAGGCGGGGTCCGGACCCCGGCCCCGCTACGCCGCCGGGACCCGTCCCAGGACGGTGTCGAGATGGTCGTTGGCGAACGTGCCCGCCGGGTCCAGGGCGTCCCGTACCGCCAGGAAGCCGGCGAAGCGGGGGTAGACCGTGGCGAGGTAGGCGGCGTCGCGGGTGTGCAGCTTGCCCCAGTGCGGCCGTCCCCCCAGCGCCGTCATGATCTCCTCGACGCCCTCGAAGTAGGCGGGGTTGGGCGTCGGCCGGTAGACGTGGCAGGCGATGTAGGCCGACCGCCTGCCGTAGGCGGTGGACAGCCAGGCGTCCGAGGCCGGGGAGACCCGCACCTCGACCGGGAAACTGATCTTCCAGTCGCGCCGTGCCAGCAGGTCGCGGACCTCGGCGAGGGCCCGGCCGAGGTCCTCGTACGCGATGGCGTACTCCATCTCCAGAAAGCGCACGTCCCGCACGCTGGCGAAGACCCGGTGCGAGGCGTCGGTGTGGGTGGAGGCCGACAGCGCCGCGGCCGAGAGGGCGTTGAGCCGGGGGATGGCGCCGGGGAAGCGTGCGCCGATCCCGCAGAGCGCGCCGAACAGGGTGTTCTCCATGAGGTGGTTGTCGAGCCAGTACTTCAGCGCGCCCGGTGGCCGGGCCGGTCCGGGGCTGCGGTTGTTGCGCTTGGTCAGGCAGGTGTCGGTGTGCGGCAGCCAGAAGAAGTCCAGGTGCTCGTTGCCGTCGGCCAGTTCCTCCAGCGAGGCGAGGATCGAGGTCAGCGTCCTCGGCTCGCGGGTGCTGCGCAGCAGGAAGGACGGCTCGGTCCGGAACGTCACCGAGGTCACCACGCCGAGCGCGCCCAGGCCCACCCTGGCCGCGTCGAACAGGTCCCGCTCGGCCACCCCCCGGATCACGCCGTCGCCGTCGGCGCGGACCGTGACGACCTCCCCGTCGGCCAGCACCAGCTCCAGGGCCAGCACCTGGTCGGCCAGGCCGCCGACGTCCCGCCCGGTGCCGTGGGTGCCGGTCTGGACGGCCCCGGCCACGGTCTGGGCGTCGATGTCGCCCATGTTGGCCAGGGCCAGGCCGCGACGGTGCAGCTCCGCGTTGAGCGCGCGGATCGTGGTGCCCGCCCCGGCCGTCACCCGGCCGTCCCCGGCGGCGTGGATCCCGGCCAGCGCGCCGGGGCGCAGCAGCAGGCCGTCGGTCAGGGCCACCCCGGTGAACGAGTGCCCGCTGCCGATCATCCGCACCCGGCGGCCCGCCGCCGCGGCGTCGCGGACGGCTCGCGAGACCTCCGCGGCGTCGGCGGGGGTGCGGATCTCCGCGGGGGTGGCGGACTGGTTGCGGGCCCAGTTGCGGAAGGTCTCGGGCATGCTCGCTCCTGCCCCGCGGGTCTGGCCGGGCCCGGGGCGCGGGGCTCCCGGATGCGAGACGACCCGCCCGCGGCACGCGGGTCGTCGCCGGTCCACCGGCTCCGTCAGCGAATATGAAGAGTACTCACGATTGACCGTGGACGACAGGGGGACGCGGCCGGACGGGACCCCGGGCCGGCGGGTGATTTTCCCGGCAACGGTCTCTCCGGCGGCGCGCGGGAACTAGTGTGAGCGCAGTGTCACGTCTTCCCGGGTTGCGGTTCTTCGTCCCTGCGATGGTGATCCTGACCGCTCTCGTCGCTCTCGGCGCGGTCCTGCTCCTGCTGATCGTCCCCGGCGTCCCCCCGGCCCCCCGCGCCGCCGACGCCGGTGTCCGGGACCTGGCGGCGATCGAGCCGATCGCCACCGCCGCCCCCTCCACCCCGGCCGCGGAGCCGAGGACCGAGCCCGCCTCCGAGCCCGCCTCCGAGGTCGTCCCCACCCCGCCCCGGCTGATGGTCGTCTCCCGCTCGACGCTGACCGAGCGGACCCGGGCCGGCATCTCCCGGCTCAGGTACGTCCGCAAGATCGACGTCTTCGACGGGGGAGTGGTCAAGGTGGCCGGGGTGGGACTCAACCTCATCGCGGTGGACCCCGCCCGCTTCCGGGCCTGGACCCCCGACGGCGTCGCCGCCCAGCCCGCGCTCTGGAGCGCCCTCGCGGCCGGGGACCTGGTCGCCGACAGCTCGGCGGCACGCCGCCTCGGCCTGGTCCTGGGCTCGCACTACCAGGTGGACGGCGGTCCCCGGCTGCGCGCCGCGGCCGCGGCGTCCTTCGGGCTGCCCGGCGTGGACGGCATCGTGGCCGAGGAGACCGGTCGCCGCCTGGGCCTGCTGCCGGGAGTGGCGATGCTGGTGCACGGGCCGCAGAAGGCCACCGCCCTGCTCAGGAAGCGGGTGGGCAGGCTGCTGGGCCCCGGTTCCCAGGTGGTCGCCGTCGGCCGCGCGACCGGTGCCGCGACCGCCCGCAAGGCCGGTGGTGAGAAGGCCGCGAGCGCCGACGGCGGGACCGGGTCCACCCGCGACGACACGGGCGCGGGCCCGGCCGCGACCGGCGAGAAGGCCAGGCGGGTCGCGGTCGGCAGGCCTACGAGCTACCTGGAGCTCTACCGGAGGTCGGCCGGGGTCTGCCCGGGGCTCTCCTGGACGGTCCTGGCCGCGATCGGGCAGGTGGAGAGCTCGCACGGGCGCAACAACGGCCCGTCGTCGGCGGGCGCGCAGGGCCCCATGCAGTTCATGCCCGCCACCTGGAAGGCCTACGGGGTGGACGGCGACGGGGACGGCGTGGCCGACATCTGGAGCCCCTACGACGCGGTCCCCTCGGCGGCCAACTACCTGTGCGCCAACGGGGCCGGCCAGGGCGGCAAGAAGCTGGAGAAGGCAATCTGGTTCTACAACCACTCCTGGTCCTACGTGGCCAAGGTGATGGCCGTCTCCCGGGGGTACGCGGCCGCGTACCCCTGAGAGGCCGCCCGGGCGCGGAGTCCTCTCGCAGGTCAGCCGGGACGGCGCCGGGGCGCCGGGCAGCAGGTGGCCGGGCAGGCCAGGGGCTCCGGCTCGGCGATCAGCTCGCCGACCATCGAGACGAACCTCGGGTGGACGCCCGCCGTGGCCGCCCGCACCAGCGGCAGGCCGATCCGCTCCGCCGTCTCGGCGGCCTCCACGTCGAGGTCGTAGACGACCTCCATGTGGTCGGAGACGAAACCGATCGGCACCAGCACCACCGCCGGGGCGTCGATCTTCTCCAGGTGGTCGCAGACGTCGGGCTCCAGCCACGGGATGTGCGGCGCGCCGCTGCGGCTCTGCCAGACCAGGTCCCAGGCCCGGTCCCCGCCCACCGCGTCGGTGATCAGCGCGGCCGCCCGGCGCAGCTGCGCCTCGTACAGCCCGCCCTCGGGCCCGGCCGTCCCGGCCATCGAGACCGGGATGCTGTGCGCGGTGAAGACCAGCCGCGCGCCCTCGCGCACCCCGGCCGGAAGGCGGTCCAGCGCCTGGCGGGCGTGGTCGGTCATCGCCGCCAGGAACCCGGGGTGGTCGAAGTAGTGACGGAGCTTGACGATCTCCGGCGCCCCCTCCACCGCGGCCCGGGCACGCGCGATGTCGTCGCGGTACTGACGGCAGGCCGAGTAGGAGCCGTAGGCCGAGGTGACGAAGGCCGCGGCCCTGCGCACACCGTCGTCGGCCATCCGGCGGACCGTGTCCTCCAGGAACGGGTGCCAGTTGCGGTTGCCCCAGTAGATCGGCAGATCGACGGTGGACCGCACGGCCTCGATCAGGTCGCGGCACTGGTCGTTGATCGGGCTGGCGCCGCCGAGGCGCTGGTAGTGCTCCTCGACCTCCAGCAGCCGCTCGCGCGGGACGCCGCGGCCCCGCACCACGTTCTCCAGGAACGGCATCACGTCGTCCGGTTTCTCCGGTCCCCCGAACGAGACGACGAGAAGTGCGTCGTAATTCCCCATGGCATTCATCAAACCGCATGCCGGGGTGTCCTCTCGCATGCTCACCATGGGTAGTTCGTCACCCGGGGCCCGGCGGATGCATGCCGGAGATCCGAGGTTGAAGAACGATCGCCGGGTAGGTTCGAATCCGTGACTCCATTCAATGACATTCATGACTATGTCGGTGTACCGCGGCTGGTGTCCCTGCGGCTCTCCCCCGACGGCACGCGCCTGGCGGGCGTGGTCCAGGCGCTCAACCCCGACGGGAAGTCGTACGGAACCTCGCTGTGGGAGATCCCCCTGGGCGACGGCGCACCGCGCAGGCTGACCCGGTCGGTCAAGGGCGAGGCCGGGGCGGAGTTCACCGGAGCCGGTGACCTGCTCTTCGGCTCCCGCCGGCCCGACCCCACGGTCAAGGACGCGGACGAGGAGGTCCCGGCCCTCTGGGCGCTGCCGGCGGGCGGCGGCGAGGCCCGGCAGATCGCCTCCAGGCCGGGCGGCGTGACCGGGTTCGCCACCGGCGGGCGGACCGTGGTCTTCGGCTCCGACGTGCTCCCCGGCGACGAGGCCGACGAGGCCGGGCGGCGCAAGGCGCGCAAGGAGGGCGGGATCAGCGCGGTCCTGCACGAGGACTACCCGGTGCGCTACTGGGACCACGACCTGGGGCCCGGCGAGACCCGGTTGTTCGCGGGCACCCTGGGGGACGGCGAGCGGCTGACCGAGGTCAGGGACCTCACCCCGCAGCCGGGCCGGGCCCTGACCGACGAGGCCTCCTACGCGGTGACGCCGGACGGCTCCACCGTGGTGACCACCTGGAGCGTGCCCCTGCCGCACGGCGAGCGCCGGTCGGAGCTGGTCGCGATCTCCACGACCGCGGACGGCTCCCGGCGGGTCGTGGCCGGGCAGGACGGCCACGACTTCGAGGGCCCGGTCAGGATCTCCCCCGACGGCCGTATGGTCGCGTGCGTCCGCAGCAACCACGCCACCGTCGACCGCATCCCCGAGACCGTCCTGTGGATCGTCGACCTGGCCACCGGCGAGGGGCGCCCGGCCGCGGGGGCGCTCTGGCCGGGCGACCTCGTCTGGGCCCCCGACTCCCGCTCCCTGTTCGTCACCGCCGACCACCGGGGACGGAGGCCGGTCTTCCGGGTCGCGGCCGACGGCTCCGCGCCGGAACGGCTGACCCTCGACGACGCCGCGTACTCCTCGCTCAACGTCGCGCCCGACGGCGCCGTCTACGCGCTGCGCAGCGCCGTGGACGCGCCCGCCGCCCCGGTCAGGATCACCGCGGACGGCACGATCGGGACGCTGGCCTCTCCCGCCCCGCGGCCGGAGACGCCCGGCACCCTCACCGAGGTCACCGCGACCGCCGACGACGGCGCGGAGATCAGGGCCTGGCTGGTGCTGCCCGAGGGGGCCTCGGGCGAGGACCCGGCCCCGATGCTGCTCTGGATCCACGGCGGCCCGCTGGCCAGCTGGAACGACTGGTCCTGGCGCTGGAACCCGTGGATCATGGCCGCGCACGGGTACGCGGTGCTGCTGCCCGACCCGTGCCTGTCCACCGGGTACGGGCCGGAGATGATCCGGCGCGGCTGGGCCGACTGGGGCCCGCGGACCCACGCCGACCTGATGGCGATCACCGACGCCGCGCTGGAGCGGCCCGAGGTCGACGCCACCAGGACCGGCGCCATGGGCGGTTCCTTCGGCGGCTACATGGCCAACTGGCTGGCCGGGCACACCGACAGGTTCAGGGCCATCGTCACCCACGCCTCGCTGTGGAACCTCGACCAGTTCGCCGGCACCACGGACGCGTCCATGTACTGGCAGCGGGAGTTCGGCGCCCCGGGCGGCGAGCTGTACACCAGGCTCTCCCCGCACCTGTCCCTGGAGAACATCACCACCCCCATGCTCGTCGTGCACGGCGACAGGGACTACCGGGTCCCCATCAGCGAGGCCCTGCGCCTGTGGTGGGACCTGAGGCGCTCGGAGGTGGAGTCGAAGTTCCTCTACTTCCCCGACGAGAACCACTGGGTGCTCAAGCCGGGCAACGCCATCGTCTGGTACGAGACCGTCCTGGCGTTCCTGGGGCAGCACGTCCTGGGCCGCGAGTGGAAACGGCCGGAGTCGCTCTCGTGAGCCTCGCCCCTCGGATCGGGTGGGACGATGGTGATCCGCGGGGCGGGTGTCCCGGCGGGGGGGGGGGGGGGGGGGGGGGGGGGGGGGGGGGGGGGGGGGGGGGGGGGGGGGGGGGGGCCGCGCCCCCCCCCCCCCCCCCCCCCCCCCCCCCCCCCCCCCCCCCGGGGCGGGCGGGAGACGGGACGGCGCGGCGGGTGCCGTGGCGAGCCCGGTGGAACGAGCGAGGAGCGGTGAGCGGATCGTGGACAGTGCCGTGACCTTCGGCCGGCTGGCGGAGGAGATCGCCAGGGAGGCCGGTGAGATGCTGCTGGCCAAGCGGCCTGCCCGGCCCGAGGTGCTGGTCACCAAATCCAGCCCCACCGACGTGGTGACGGCCCTGGACCGGGCCTCGGAGGAGTTGATCAGGGACAGGATCAAGGCGGTCAGGCCCGACGACGCGATCCTGGGCGAGGAGGGCGGCACCACCGGCGACGGCAGGGTCCGCTGGATCGTCGACCCGATCGACGGGACGGTCAACTTCCTGTACGGGGTGCCGGAGTGGGCGGTCAGCATCGCCGTGGAGGTGGACGGCGAGGTGATCGCCGGAGTGGTCAACGTCGTGCCCCGCGCCGAGGTGTTCACCGCGGTCAGGGGCCGGGGGGCGTGGCTGGCGGGGGAGCGGCTGAGCTGCAACACCGGCGTGCCGCTGGAGCGGGCCCTGATCGCCACCGGGTTCGGCTACGGGAGCGGGCGCAGGGCGGTGCAGGCCGAGGTGCTGCGCCACGTGCTGCCCCGGGTGCGCGACATCCGACGGGGCGGCTCGGCCGCCTCGGACCTGTGCGCGGTGGCGGCCGGGCGGCTGGACGGCTACTACGAGCGCGGCCCCCAGGAGTGGGACTACGCGGCCGGGGGCCTGATCGCCGCCGAGGCCGGGGCCCGGGTCGGCGGGCTGGAAGGACGACCGGCCAATCCGGGCCTGACGCTCTGCGCGGCGCCCGGCCTGTTCGAGGAGCTGCACGACCTGCTGCTCGGGCTCGACCCGGAACGCGACGCCTGACCGGAACGGGACGTCCGATCCTGACGCGGCGCCCGATCGGGCCGGGACGCGGCGCCCGATCCGGGCCAGGTGCCCGACCGGGCCGGGCATCGGCCGGGCGTGGGCCGGGCATGGAAGAGCCCCCCGGCCCGGCCGGGGGGCTCTTCCCGCCATCAGCGCTGGAGGGGAACGCCGTTGTCTGTCGCCAGACGCTGGAGATCCTCGATCTCGGCGGTGAAGGTGTCGGCGAGGTAGTCGTCCCCGCTGGACCGGGCCTCCTGCAGGTTCCTGTAGGCCTGGTCGAGGCGGTGTTCGATTGTGGAGGTGAACTCGCCCATCTCACCTTCTTTCTCACGGGCTCAGGGGATGGAAAGTAGCGCGGTAGAGACTGGATCCGGCTGTACCCACGGTGAACAGCGCGCTAAACCTCCGTGTTTCCGACATCACGCGCAGTGCTCACATCGGGGACCCTTACCGTGTGCTTACAGGGGAGGGAGCGACAATGGGGAGCCGTTCCAGCGGCGGTCCGGGAAATGTGACGGGAGGTGCCATAGGCCGTGCGAGTGCTTGTGGTTGAGGACGAGCGGGTGCTCGCCGACGCGATCGCGACCGGGCTCCGGCGCGAGGCGATGGCCGTGGACGTGGCCTACGACGGTGCCGGCGCGCTGGAGCGGACGGGCTACATCGACTACGACGTCATCGTCCTGGACAGGGACCTGCCCAAGGTGCACGGGGACGAGGTCTGCCGCCGGCTGGTGGCCTCCCGTACCGCGTCGCGGATCCTGATGCTGACCGCGTCCGGCGACGTGGACGACAAGGTCGAGGGGCTGGGCCTGGGGGCCGACGACTA
Organism: Streptosporangium sp. NPDC050855; assembly: GCF_044456585.1. Lineage (NCBI taxonomy): Bacteria > Bacillati > Actinomycetota > Actinomycetes > Streptosporangiales > Streptosporangiaceae > Streptosporangium > Streptosporangium sp. NPDC050855. The sequence continues at coordinate 106,746 of NZ_JBITFY010000003.1, read as the reverse complement.
CCTGGCCAAGCCCTTCGTGTTCATCGAGCTCGTGGCGCGGGTGCGCGCGCTCGGCCGTCGCTCGGCCCCCGCGCTCCCGCCGGTACTGGAGCGCTCCGGGGTACGCCTGGACCCGGGCAAGCGGCTGGTCAGCAGGAACGGTGAGGAGATCGCGCTCACCAAGAAGGAGTTCGCGGTCCTGGAGGAGCTGATGCGCGCCGAGGGGGCGGTCGTCAGCCAGGAGGACCTGCTGGACAAGGCGTGGGACGAGAACATCGACCCGTTCACCAACGTGGTGCGCGTCACCATGATGACCCTGAGGAAGAAACTGGGCGAGCCCCAGGTGATCGAGACGGTTCCCGGGGTCGGGTACAAGCTGTGAGCACTCCGGCAGGCGGGGGAGAGGACCGCCCGACCTTCGTCCCGACGGGCCAGGGCGGCGAGTCCGTGCCGACCCACCCGATGATCAGCCCGCACTCCGAGCGGAGCGGGTGGAAGAGCGAGCAGCTCGGCTCCGGGCCGGTGGACCCGCAGGGCAAGGCGCTCGTCGGCCACCCCCCTCCGCCGACCGGTCCGCCCGCCTGGGACGGGCCGCCCCCGGCCGACGCCTCCATGACGCCGCGCACCCTCCTGGACAGGGCGCGGTCGATCATCGACCGGGTCAGCATCCGCTGGCGGCTGACCATCACCTACGCCGTGCTGTTCTTCACGGCCGGAGCCCTGCTCGTGGTCGTGATCTACCTCGTGGTGGGCTGGTCGCTCTACTCGGCGTGGCCGGATTTCCCCATCACCGACCTGGAACAGCTCACCGGGCCGGAGCTGGCGGCCAACATCAAGCAGGAGTGGCGCTGGCAGCAGCACATCGCGATCACCGGAACCCAGCGGGAGCTGCTGGCCCGCTCGCTGCTGGCCCTGCTCGGCGTGGGCATCCTGGCCGTCATCATCGGCTACATCGTCGCCGACCGGGCGCTCAAGCCGATCCAGCAGATGACCGCCACCGCCCGCAAGCTGTCGGGCAGCACCCTCGCCCACGAGCGGATCGACCTCAAGGGCCCCGACGACGAGCTCAAGGAGCTCGCCGACACCTTCGACGCGATGCTCACCAGGCTCAATGTGGCCTTCGACACACAACGGCGGTTCGTGGCCAACGCCTCGCACGAGCTCCGCACCCCCCTGACCATCAACCGGACGGTCCTGGAGATCGCCCTGGGCGACCCCGAGGCGTCGGGCGACCTCAAGGCGCTGGGCCGCACCCTGCTGGAGGTCAACGCCCGTAACGAGCGCCTGATCGAGGGCCTGCTGCTGCTGGCCCGCAGCGAGCGCGAGCTGAGCGTGCGCAAGCCGGTGGACATGAAGGACGTGGCCGAGACGGCCGTCGACCAGCTCGCCGCGCGGGCCGAGGAGGCCGGGGTCACCGTGACCGCCGAGCTCCGGTCGGCCGAGACCGTCGGTGATCCGGTCCTGCTGGAGCGGTGCGTGGCCAATCTCGTGGAGAACGCCATAAAACACAACCTTCCCGAGTCCGGACGTTTGTGGGTGAGGACGGGAATGGTGGAGGGGGCCCTGGTTGTTCAGGTGGCCAACACGGGGCTGCACGTCCCCGCGTACGAGGTGAACAGCCTTTTCGAGCCGTTCCGGCGGCTCAACGCCGACCGGGTCGACTCGGACAAGGGGGCGGGGCTCGGGCTCTCCATCGTCCGCGCGGTCGTGCGGGCCCACGGGGGCAATGTGACCGCCCTGCCCAGGGACGGAGGAGGGCTGGTGGTCACCGTGCGACTTCGGCCACGTTGATCCGGCGGGGGGCGTCTCGTTCACGCCGTACATGTGGTTGGATGTGCCGTCGAACACGGTGGTGCATGCCGCCGATGCTGTGGTTTACGCCATATTTGGCTAACCGTGGCCATTGGCAGTACGTCCCTCACGTGTAGGGAGGTTCAGTGACCATTCCGGCGGGGTACCCAAGCAGGAATCTCTCTGGCGGATCGGGCACAAGCCGTGCCTCTCGAACGTTACACACGCGCGAGTGAGCGCAGACAGCTAGATGAGGGGGATGGAGCAGACCGATGGCTACCGACTACGACAGTCCACGCAAGACCGACGACGACCTCAGCGAGGACAGCCTGCAGGAACTGCAGGCGCGCCGTACCGACAAGTCCTCGGGCAGCATCGACATCGACGAGACCGATCTCGCCGAATCGCTCGAACTGCCGGGCGCGGACCTGTCCAACGAGGAGCTCTCGCTCCGGGTGATTCCTCGCCAGGCCGACGAGTTCACCTGCGCGCGCTGTTTTCTGGTGCACCACCGCAGCCAGCTCGCCGTGGAGAAGAACAACCAGCAGATCTGCCGGGAGTGCGCGGCCTGACGATGATTCCGACGGCCTGTCCGAGGTGTGTCCCTCCCCTTCGGGGTAGGGCCTTCGGACAGCCTTGAGGAGGTTCCGAGACATGACGTCAGAGAACAGGCAGACCGGTGCCGCGCCGGACGACTTCACGGCCGAGAAGTCGGCCGGCGCGCATGAACGAGAAGTCGCGGAGATCGTCGGCAGGCTCGCAGAACCGGGCGACATGGACGGGGCCGAGCGGCGGAAACTGCTCGGCCGTCTCACGAGATCGCTCGCCCAGGGGGCGAAGAAGGCCAAGGCGTCCGGGGCGGGCCGGGGCCGCTGGCTGACCGACGTCTTCATGGCGGTGGCGCCCCGCATCCCCATCCGCGACCTCGCCACCCTCTCCGACCACCACCACGGCCTCACCTCCGAGGCGCTCGCCGACGACCTGGTACGGACCGCGACCAAGGCCACCATGGCGGTCGGCGCCATCGGCGGGGCCGTCGCCGCGGCCGAGTTCGCCGCGCCGCCCCTGCTGCTGTCGGCCCCCGCCCAGCTGGTCGCCGAGACCCTCGTCGTCGCCGCGATCGAGGTCAAGCTCATCGCCGAGCTGCACGAGGTGTACGGCCTCCAGGTCCCCGGCACCGGCTCCCAGCGCGCCATGGCCTTCGCGATGGCCTGGTCCAAGCAGCGCGGGGTCGACCCCATGGCCCCCGGGACGATGACCGTGGCCCTCGGCACCGCCGCCAAGACCGCGCTCCGCAACCGGCTGATGCGCACCATGGGACGTCACCTCACCACCTTCGGTCCCTTCCTCACCGGAGCCGTGGCCGGCGGGTTCCTCAACCGCGCCGCCACCAACAAGCTCGGCGACGCCGTACGGGCGGACCTGAGGATCCAGCGCGGTGCCCTTCCACCTGGAAAGTCATAGAAGTTCGTTGAACGGGTAGTCCTTTACGTAAGCTCTCGACTACCTGGAGGATTCTGTGCTGGGCCGCAGCGCGTTCGTGATCGTCGCCAACCGTCTTCCCGTCGACCGGGTCGGGGAGGACATGTGGCGGCGCAGCCCCGGCGGCCTCGTCACCGCGATCGCCCCCGTCCTGCAGCGCAGGGAGGGGGCGTGGGTGGGCTGGCACGGCGCCCCGGACGAACGGCTGGAGCCCTTCGAACACGACGGCATGCAGCTCGTGCCCGTCCCGCTGTCGGAGGAGGAGGTCGAGCTCTACTACGAGGGCTTCTCCAACGGCACGCTCTGGCCGCTCTACCACGACGTGGTCGCGGCCCCGATCTACTCGCGCGTGACCTGGGAGTCCTACCGCGCCGTCAACGAGCGCTTCGCCCAGGCCGCCGCCGAGGAGGCCGCGGAGAACGCGGTCGTGTGGGTCCAGGACTACCAGCTCCAGCTGGTCCCGGCCATGCTCCGCAAGCTCCGCCCCGACCTGCGCATCGGGTTCTTCCTGCACATCCCGTTCCCGCCGGTGGAACTGTTCTCCCAGCTGCCGTGGCGGCGTGAGATCGTCGAGGGCCTGCTCGGCGCGGACCTGGTCGGGTTCCAGCGGCCCGGCGGCGCGTCCAACTTCATCCGGCTCTGCCGGATCCTGCTCGGCTACCAGCACCACAAGAACGACATCCAGGTGGGGGACCGGCTGGTACGGGCCGCGGCCTTCCCGATCTCCGTGGACTTCGGCGAGCTCGACTCGCTGGTCAGGGAGCCGCACATCATCGCCCGCGCCAGGGAGATCCGCGCCGAGCTGGGCGACCCGGAGTGCATGCTGCTCGGCGTGGACAGGCTCGACTACACCAAGGGCATCGGCCAGCGCCTCAAGGCGTTCGGCGAGCTGCTCTCGGAAGGGACGATCAAGCCCGGCGAGGCGGCGTTCGTGCAGATCGCCACCCCCAGCCGGGAACGGGTCGAGGAGTACATGCGGCTGCGCGACTCGATCGAGCTGCAGGTCGGGCGGATCAACGGCGAGCAGGGCGAACTGGGGCAGCAGCCGGTGCAGTACATGCACCAGTCCTACGGCCGCGACGAGCTGGCCTCGCTCTACCTGGCCGCGGACGTGATGGTCGTCACGCCGCTGCGCGACGGGATGAACCTGGTCGCCAAGGAGTACATCGCCTGCCGCAACGACCTGCGCGGCGCGCTGGTGCTCAGCGAGTTCGCCGGGGCGGCCGACGAGCTGCGCCAGGCGTTCATGGTCAACCCCTACGACGTCGACGGCCTCAAGCGGGCCATGCTGGCCGCGATGCGGGCCACCCCGCACGACCTGTCGCGCCGGATGCGCTCGCTGCGCCGCAGGGTCTCCACCTACGACGTGGACCGCTGGGCCAAGGAGTTCCTGGCCGCGCTGGAGGCGCGTCCCGCGTCCTGACTCCCGGGCCCGGCGGAGGCCGCGTCCCCGGCGGGGACGCGGCCGATCGTCAGCTCGTGACGTCCTTGGCGGCGGCCTTGACGGCCCTCCAGGCGTCGTAACGCTTCCTGGCGGTGCGGGCCACCACGATCTGCGTCACCTGCATACCGACGCCCATCACCACGGCGTAGCCGATCGCCTCACCGAGGTCGACCTCCAGCGACTCGTTGTCGACCGGGGCCTTCCTGCCCGTCGCCTTCTCCCAGGCGAAGCCGACGATCTTCCTCACGCCCCAGGCCGTGGCCAGGCCCAGCAGGCCGCCGATGGCCTTCCACGCCATGTCCTGTTTCTCGGTTGTGTCGGCCATGTGGTCCTCCCGTTCGCGGTCGCTCAGAACCCTAGTCTCTCCGAGCGCCGCCCTGTTCGAAGCCATACCATAGGGAGGCATGACACAACGGCGACCGCGCCCCGCGCCCATGCCCGAGAAACCCACTCTCGACGGCCTGGAGTCGGTATGGGCGAGCCGCTGGGAGGCCGAGGGGACCTACCGTTTCGACAGGTCGTGCACGCGCGAGGAGATCTACTCGATCGACACCCCGCCGCCGACCGTGTCCGGTTCCCTGCACGTGGGACACGTCTTCTCCTACACCCACACCGACACGATCGCCCGCTTCCGGCGGATGCGCGGGCGCGAGGTCTTCTACCCCATGGGCTGGGACGACAACGGCCTGCCCACCGAGCGCCGGGTGCAGAACCACTTCGGCGTGCGCTGCGACCCCTCCGTCCCCTACGACCCCTCGTTCGCACCGCCCGAGCGGCCCGACGCCAGGCGGCAGGTCCCGATCTCGCGCGGGAACTTCATCGAGCTGTGCGAACGCCTCACCACCGAGGACGAGAAGGCGTTCGAGGAGCTCTGGCGCCGCCTGGGCCTGTCGGTCGACTGGTCGATGACGTACGCCACCATCGGCACCGACGCGCGCGCCGCCTCCCAGCGCGCCTTCCTGCGCAACCTGGCCCGGGGCGAGGCGTACGCGGCGCAGGCGCCCACCCTGTGGGACGTCACCTTCCGCACCGCCGTGGCCCAGGCCGAGCTGGAGGACCGCGAGTGGCCCGGGGCCTTCCACCGGCTGGGCTTCACGCTCTCGCAGGAGCAGCGGGCCAGGGGGTTCGGCGACCGGGTCTGGATCGAGACGACCCGCCCCGAGCTGCTGCCCGCCTGCGTCGCCCTGGTCGCGCACCCCGACGACGAGCGCTACCGGCCGCTGTTCGGCACCACGGTCAGGACGCCGCTGTTCGACGTCGAGGTGCCGGTGCTGGCCCACCACCTGGCCGAGCCCGACAAGGGGTCCGGCATCGCGATGATCTGCACCTTCGGCGACGTGACCGACGTGGTGTGGTGGCGCGAGCTCGGCCTGCCCACCCGCCCGGTCGTCGGCTGGGACGGCAGGCTGCTGCCGGACGCGCCCGAGGGCGTGCCCGCGGAGCCGTACGCCGAGCTGGCCGGCAGGACCGCGCACGGGGCCCGCGAGCGGATCGTGGAGCTGCTGCGGGCCTCGGGCGGCATGGAGGGCGAGCCCAGGCCGGTGCGGCGCGCGGTGAAGTTCTACGAGAAGGGCGACCGCCCGCTGGAGATCGTCACCACCCGGCAGTGGTACCTGCGCAACGGCGGGCGCGACCTCGCGCTGCGCGAGGCGCTCCTGGAGCGGGGCGCCGAGCTGTCCTGGCACCCCTCGTACATGCGGGCCCGCTACGACGCCTGGGTGCGGGGTCTGGCGGGGGACTGGCTGATCTCCCGGCAGCGGTTCTTCGGCGTGCCGATCCCGGTCTGGTACCCGCTGGACGGCGAGGGCGAGCCCGACCACTCCTCGCCCATCACGCCGCCGGAGTCCGCCCTGCCGGTGGACCCCGCGGGCGACGTGCCGCCCGGATACACCGAGGACCAGCGCGGCAAGCCGGGCGGTTTCACCGCCGACCCCGACGTCATGGACACCTGGGCCACCTCCTCGCTCACGCCGCAGATCGCCGGGGGCTGGGAGCGCGACCCCGACCTGTTCGACCGGGTCTTCCCGATGGACCTGCGCCCGCAGGCCCACGAGATCATCCGGACGTGGCTGTTCTCCACCGTGGCCCGCAGTCACCTGGAGCAGGACGCCCTGCCCTGGAGCGACGTCGCGATCTCCGGTTGGATCATCGATCCCGACCGCAAGAAGATGTCCAAGTCCGTGGGCAACGTGGTCACCCCGTTCGGGCTGCTGGAGCAGTACGGCTCCGACGCGGTCCGCTACTGGGCGGCGCACGGCCGTCCGGGCACCGACACCACCTTCGACACCGGCCAGATCAAGATCGGCCGCCGTCTGGCCATCAAGATCCTGAACGCCTCCAGGTTCGTCCTCGGCCTCGGCGAGGGCGGCGGCGAGGTCACCGAGCCGATCGACCTGTCGATGCTGGCCCGTCTGGCGGAGGTGGTCGACGAGGCCACCGAGGCGATGGAGGGCTACGACTACACCCGCGCGCTGGAGCGGACCGAGCGGTTCTTCTGGGAGTTCTGCGACGACTACCTGGAGCTGGTCAAGGCCAGGGCCTACGACGGCGTGACCGGCGCCGGGCGCCCCGGGCGGACGGGACGCGCCGGTGACGCGGGCGAGGGGAACGGCGACGGCACGGCTCCCGGTGGCACGGGGGACGCGGGTCCCGGTGGCGCGGGCCCCGACGGCAGGGCGGACGCGGGTCCCGGTGGCGCCGGGGACGCGGGCGGGGCGACGGGCCCGGGTGAGGCGACGGGCCCGGGTGAGGCGACGGGCCCGGGTGAGGCGACGGGCCCGGGTGAGGCGAGCGAGGCCGCGCGTTCGGCGCACGCGGCCCTGCGCGAGGCCCTCGACGTCATGCTCCGGCTGTTCGCCCCGTTCCTGCCCTTCGTCACCGAGGAGGTCTGGTCCTGGTGGCGGGAGGGCTCGGTGCACCGGGCGTCCTGGCCCGAGCCGGACCGGCGCGGGGGCGATCCCGAGCTGCTGCCCGCGGTGGCCGCGGTCCTCGGCCGGGTCCGCAAGGCCAAGTCCGACGCGCGCCTGTCCATGCGCGCCGAGGTCTCCCGGCTGACCGTCACCGGCGCGGGGGTCGACCTGGTGCGCCAGGCCCAGGACGACCTGTGCGGCGCGGGCGTCATCGACGAGTTCGTGCTCCGCCCCGGCGAGGGCGAACTGCTGGTGGAGGTCGCCCTCACCTGACCGCGGCGCCCGCGACTCTGTCCTTTCCGTCGGGCCGCGCCGTCGTACGGTCGAGACACGACAGGTGAGGGGAGGACGGGTCATGCCGCCAGGATGTGGAAACTGCAGCTGCTACCTCGAGGACAGGGTGATCTCCCGCCCGCCGGCCGAGCGCTGAGCCCGGCCGGGCGGGCGCGGACCGACCGCACGGACCGGCACCCGCCCCACCGGGCGGGTGCCGGCTCCGGGCAGGGGCCCGGCCACGTCGCGGCCGGGCCCCACGTCCCGGCCCGGCCCCGGTCGTCTCCCGGCCAAGCCCCGGTGGCTCCCGGTCAGGCCCCGGCGCGTCCCGGACCGAACCCGGGCGCGTCCCGGACCGAACCCGGGCGCGTCCCGGACCGAACCCGGCCGTGTCCGGGTCGCCGCCGTGTCCGCCCGGTAACCCGCGCGCATTTTCCGTACCGGCGTGACAGGCTTGGATTCGTGATCTCCGACAGGGAACGCCTGACCGGCCTGGTACCCCGCACGCTGCTCCGCCTCGCCCTGTGGAGCCTGTGCCTGATCATCATCGGCTGGGCCGTCTTCTACTTCGCGCAGTTCATCGCGACGCTGCGCATCGTGGTGCTGCCGGTCGCCGTGGCACTGCTGCTGACCGCGTTGCTGTTCCCGATCACCCGGCGGCTGGGCGCGATGGGCCTGCGGCCCATCTACGCCACCTGGATCACCATGCTCATCGCGCTCACCGTGCTCGGCGGCACCGGCTGGATCATCGGGGTCCGCGCGAACGACGAGTTCCCCGGCCTCGTCGACCAGGTGCGCCAGACGGCCAAATCCGTCGAGAACTGGCTCTACACCGGGCCCCTGCACCTGCAGCCGAACCAGCTGACCAGCATGGTCGACGAGGTCAGCAAGCAGGTCACCGCCCAGCGCAACCAGATCACCCAGACGGTCCTGACCGGCGCCACGGTGGCGGTGGAGGTGCTGGCCTCCATCGTGCTGCTGCTGTTCGTGACGTTCTTCCTGCTCAAGGACGGCGACCGGATCTGGTCGTGGTTCCTCAAGGGGTTCGGGAGCATGGCACCGCGCGTCGACCGGGCGGGCCGGACGGCCTGGGTGACGCTCTCGCAGTACGTGCAGGGCACGGTCGCGGTGGCCGCCGTGCACGGCGTGATCATGGGCATCGTGCTCGCGGGCATGGGGGTGCCGCTCTGGGCGCCGCTGGCGGTGCTGATCTTCCTGGCCAGCTTCATCCCGATCGTCGGCATCTTCTTCGCCGGGGCGGTGGCGACGCTGGTCACCCTGGGCGCCAAGGGACCGATCTACGCCCTGATCTTCCTCGGCATCCTGCTGGTGGAGCAGCAGCTGGAGAACCACGTGCTGCAACCCCTGATCGTGGGCCGGGTGCTGCACTTCCACCCCCTGGCCATCATCCTGGCCCTGGCCGTGGGCGGCATCCTGGCGGGCATCGCCGGCGCGGCCGTGGCGGTGCCGGTCGCCGCCGTGATCTACCGGGCACTGCCCGAGCTCAGCGCCTCCCCGCCGCGCGCCCTGCCACCGGCCTCGCCCCACCCCGACCCGGGCCCCGGCGGCCCCGAAGGCCCCGGCGGTCCCGCGGAGCCCGTCCCGGGCCCGGCGGAGCCGCCCGCCGAGGCGGGAAAGCCGGTGAATGAGGAATCACCGCAGTCCAAGGGGTAACGTTCTGCCCCGTGACCCGTTCCACCGTGACCACCCCCCCGCCGGACGCCGTCCGTCCGGGGCCACTTCCCGGCGGGCCCGCCCCCGGTTCCCCGCTCGGTCCCCACTACAGCCGTTGTTTCGGCTGCGGGGACGACCACCCCACCGGCCTGCACCTGACCGCCACCACCCCTGACGGGATCACCGTCCAGGCCAGGTTCGTCGTGGGGGAGAGCCACCAGGGCGCGCCGGGCCTGGCCCACGGCGGCGTGCTCGCCGCCGCGATGGACGAGGTCATCGGCATGTCCGTCTGGCTCTTCCGGAAGCCCTACGTGACCGGGCGGCTGGAGACCGACTACCTCACGCCGGTCCCGGTCGGCACCGAGCTGTATCTGCGCGCCTGGTGCAACGGCATGTCCGGCCGGAAGGCGTACCTTGAAGCTGAGGGCCGGATCGGTTCCGCGGACGGCCCGGTCGCCGTGCGGGCCGCGGCGCTCTTCATCGAAGTGGGCATGGAGCACTTCGTGGAGCACGGCGGCCAGGCGATCATCGACGAGCACCACGAGTACGAGGTGAACCCGTGACCCACACCGTCGAGGTGTTGATCCACCGGCTCGACGCGGACCTGCCGCCGCCGTCGTACGCCCACCCGGGCGACGCGGGCGCGGATCTTCACGCGGCCGAGGACGTCGAGCTCCTGCCCGGCGAGCGGGTCGTGGTCGGCACCGGGGTGGCCATCGCGCTGCCGGACGGGTACGCCGCGTTCGTCCACCCGCGCTCCGGCCTGGCCGCCCGGCACGGGGTGACGCTCGTCAACGCGCCCGGCACCGTGGACGCGGGATACCGGGGCGAGATCAGGGTGACGCTGCTCAACACCGACACCAAGGACGCCGTACGGCTGCGCCGGGGGGACCGCATCGCGCAGCTGGTGATCCAGAAGGTGGAGAGGGCGGTGTTCCACGAGGTGGACCGGCTGCCCGGTTCGGCGCGAGGCGCCGGCGGGTTCGGGTCCACCGGCCGATGAGGGCGCCGACGGTGCCGTCGGCGCCGGGGACGCCGGAGGTGTCCGGGGCGACCGCGGTCCCCCGGGGAGCGAGGCCGGTGCGGTGGGTGCGGCGGATCCGGTGATCCGGACCCGCAAGGGCCCCGGCCCGTGACCGCCCGCCACCCGGCGGGATGAGTGACCAGTGAATCTTCAAGGAGCGTGAGGAAAGTGTTCCGACGTCGCCGTCGTGAGGAGTCCCCGGCCGTCAAGGCCGCGGTGGAGGAGGCTGAGCAGGTCCCGACCCGGGAGTCCGGCCCGTGGGACTCCGAGGAGCCGTACCCGGAGCGGGAGAGGGTCGATCTCGGCGGGATGCGCCTGCCGGTCGACGCCGGTTTCGAGATCCAGCTCAACCTGGCCGGGGACCAGATCGTCGGCGCGGTGGTGCTGTACGACGAGAGCGCCCTGCAGGTGCACGCGTTCGCGGCGCCCAAGCGCAGCGGCATCTGGGACGAGGTCAGGTCCGAGCTGGCCGAGGGCGTCAAGAGCGCCGGTGGCACCGCCGAGGAGCGGGAGGGGCCCTTCGGCGTCGAGCTGGCCGCCAGGATCCCGGCCGAGAGCGGCGGCGACCAGCCGGTCCGCTACATCGGCGTGGACGGGCCGCGCTGGTTCCTGCGCGCGGTGATCAGCGGTCGCGCCGCCCAGGGCGCCGACTCCGCCGCGACGCTGGAAGGTGTCGTCCGGGACATAGTCGTGGTACGCGGGGACGAGCCGATGGCACCCAAGGAGGCGATCGAGCTCCGGCTGCCGCCCGAGGCCAGGCAGGGCACGGAGCAGCAGGGCGGCGGCAGGGACAAGCCCGACCTGAACCCCTTCGGCCGGGGGCCGGAGATCGCCGAGATTCGCTGACGGGCCGGATCGCGTACGCTGATGCGACTCGTATGTGAAGGAGAGGGTCCGTGGGTTCTCAGGAACCGCATAAACAGGGCGGCCTGCGGGGCTTCCTCCGCCGCCTGACCGCCGGTCAGGCGGAGCTGGAGGCCGACGAGCTTCAGCAGGACCTCGACCGTCACGGCGCCACCGCCATCGTCTCGTGCGGCGGGCGCCGCCGGTTCTGCGTCACCGGCACCCTGCGGACGGTGACGCTGCGCCCCCGCGGGGGCGCCCCGGCGCTGGAGGCCGAGCTCTACGACGGCTCCGACGTGATCGACCTGATCTGGCTGGGCCGCAGGAGGATCGCGGGCATCGAACCCGGCCGCCTGGTGCTGGCAGAGGGACTCGTCAGCATGCAGGATGGACGCAAGGTCATGTTCAACCCCAGATACGAGCTGCGCCCGGCCGCCGGTGCGTGAGCGATCGACCACGAGACGGTGAACGAAGAGATGACCACCAGCGAGGAGACCGCCGCGCACGACACGGTGGAAGCCGTGCTCCGCAGCCAGCTCGCCAAGGCGTTCGGCGGGATACGCGGTGTCGTGGAGGCCGCCGTTCCGACCATCGCCTTCACCGGCATGTGGATCACCACCTCGGACCTGAGAAGCTCCCTCATGGTCAGCATCGGGACGGCGGTGCTGCTGCTCGTCGTGCGGCTGGTGCAGCGCTCAACGCCCCAGTTCGTGATCAACAGCTTGATCGGCATCGGCATCGGCGCGTTCTTCGCCTCGAGGACCGGCCAGGCCGAGGACGTCTTCCTGCCCGGCATCCTCTACAACGCGGGCTACTCGGTGGCCATGCTGCTGTCGATCGTCACCCGCTGGCCGGTGGTGGGCTTCATGATCGGGTCCGTCACCGGTGACCCGACCGCCTGGCGCTCCGACCCGGCCGTGGTGAAGCTCTGCACCAAGCTGACCTGGCTGCTGATGATCCCGTGCGTGGTCCGGGTGGCGGTGCAGCTGCCCGTCTACCTGATCGGCCGGGACCAGGCCGTCGCCGAGCTGGGCATCCTCAAGATCGTGATGGGCTGGCCGCTCCAGATCGCGGCACTGGCCGCCATGGTGTGGCTGCTGGCCCGCGGCCGGACCCCGGTGCAGCCCACCACCTCCTGACCGGGCCTTCCGGCACCGTCCCGAGAGCACCGTCCCGAGAGCACCGTCCCGAGCGCCTTCCCCGCACGGTTCTCCGCGGGGTCCCTCGCGGCTCTTCCGGTCCCCGGTTCTCCCGCGCGAGGGCCCGGGCCGGGGTCCGGCACCGCCCGGAGCGGCCCTTCCCCGGCACGGGGCCGGGGGGCGGCCCGGGGCTCAGCGCGGCGTGCGGTGCGGGTGCGGGGACAGCAGCTCCGCCAGCTCCTCCTCGACCTCCTGGCTGGCGACGAACATCAGCTCGTCCCCGGCCTCCAGGGGGTCGTCGGCGGTGGGCACCAGCACCCGTCCCTCGCGCAGGATCGCCACCAGGGCGGTGTCGTTGGGCCAGGGCACCGAACCGGCGCGCTGGCCGACGACCGGCGCGTCCTCGGGCAGGGTGAGCTCGACCAGGTTGGCCTGGCCCTGGCGGAAGGTCATCAGGCGCACCAGGTCGCCGACGCTGACCGCCTCCTCGACCAGGGCGCTGAGCAGGCGCGGGGTCGAGACGGCCACGTCCACCCCCCACGACTCGTTGAACAGCCACTCGTTCTTGGGGTGGTTGATCCTGGCCACCACCCGGGGCACCCCGTACTCGGTCTTGGCCAGCAGCGAGACCACGAGGTTGACCTTGTCGTCACCGCTGGCGGCGACGACCACGTGGCAGTCGGCCAGGCCCGCCTCGTCCAGCGAGGAGATCTCGCAGGCGTCCGCGAGCAGCCACTCCGCCCTCGGTACGGTGTCGATCTTGATGGCCTTGGGGTCGATGTCGACCAGCAGGACCTGGTGGCCGTTCTCCAGGAGCTCGGCGGCGATCGAGCGGCCGACCGCTCCCGCACCGGCGATGGTGACGCGCATCAGTGCTCCTCTTCGGGGCCCGAGGACAGCACCTTGTTGATGCGGTCCATGTCGGTCTCGACCGCCAGGACGTGCAGCACGTCGCCCTCCTGCACCACCGAGTCGGTCCGGGGCAGCAGGGTCTCGCCCATCCGGTTGACGAACGCCAGGCGGGTTCCCGCGGCCGCCTCCAGGGCCCGTGCGGGCGTACCGACCCAGCCCGGATGATAGGCCACCTCGGCCAGCACCACACGCCCGCTGGGGTCGCGCCAGAGCGGCTCGGCGCCCTCCGGCAGGACGCGGCGCAGGATCTGGTCGGCGGTCCAGCGGACCGTGGCCACGGTGGGGATGCCCAGCCGCTGGTAGACCTCGGCGCGCCGGGAGTCGTAGATCCTGGCCACCACGTTGTCCACGCCGAACGTCTCGCGGGCCACCCGGGCGGAGATGATGTTGGAGTTGTCGCCGCTGCTGACCGCCACGTAGGCGCCGGCGGCCTCGATGCCGGCCTCCTCCAGGACGTCCCGGTCGAAACCGATCCCGGTCACCCTGCGCCCGCGGAACCCCGCCCGCAGCCGACGGAACGCCTGCGGGTCACGGTCGATGATCGCGACCGAGTGGCCACTGTCCTCCAGGATGTGCGCCAGAGTCGAACCCACCCGGCCACAGCCCATGATCACGATATGCATGCTCCCCCGCCGGTCGCCGTAGGCGGATCTTGCTCCGATGTATTCAGCCAGTATGGCCCGCTCCGGGAGTGCCGCGTCAGCCGCCCCGAGATTAGGGGCTAGCATCGGCAGACGTGTCGAAGGTGACGGACCTTGTCAAACGCCTTTTCATCGGGCGAGCGCTGCGCAGCACGCAGCTGCACGAGCAACTGCTGCCCAAGCGCATCGCGCTGCCGGTCTTCGCGAGCGACGCGCTCTCCTCGGTGGCCTACGCCCCCCAGGAGATCCTCGTCATCCTCTCGCTCGCGGGGGTCTCCTTCTACCACTTCAGCCCCTGGGTCGCCCTGGCCGTCGTGGTGGTCATGCTCACCGTGGTGGCGTCGTACCGGCAGAACGTGCACGCCTACCCCAGCGGGGGCGGCGACTACGAGGTCGCCACCGTCAACCTCGGCCCCAACGCCGGCCTGACCGTCGCCAGCGCCCTGATGGTCGACTACGTGCTGACCGTCGCGGTGTCGGTCGCCAACGGCGTCGACTACGTGGGCGCCACCATCCCCTACGTCGCCGAGCACAAGCCGCTGGTCGCGATCGTGATCGTGGTGCTGCTGACGCTGGTGAACCTGCGCGGCATCCGGGAGTCGGGGGCGGCCTTCGCCATCCCCACCTACGCCTTCATGTTCTCCGTCCTCGGCCTGGTCCTCTGGGGCGGCTTCCGGGTGCTCGTCCTGGGCGACGAGCTGCACGCCCCCACCGCCGACTACGAGATCATCGCCGAGCAGTCCGACCTCACCGCCTTCGCCGCGGCCTTCCTGATCCTGCGCGCGTTCTCCTCGGGCTGTGCCGCGCTCACCGGCGTCGAGGCGATCAGCAACGGCGTGCCCGCCTTCCGCAAGCCGAAGAGCAAGAACGCCGCGAGCACGCTGCTGATGATGGGCCTGGTGTCGGTGACGATGTTCATCGGCATCATCACCCTCGGGCTGGCCTCGGGGGTGAAGGTCGCCGAACCCTCGGTGGCCTTCCGGGACGTGCTCATCGAGGGGCGGCCGGCCGGGCCCGACTACTACCAGCAGCCGATCATCGCCCAGGTGGCCGACGCGGTCTTCGGCGGCGGCTCGCTCCCCTTCTTCGCCATCTCCGCCGTCACCGCGCTGATCCTGTTCCTGGCGGCCAACACCGCCTTCAACGGCTTCCCGGTGCTCGGCTCGATCCTGGCCCAGGACCGCTACCTGCCCCGCCAGCTGCACACCCGGGGCGACCGGCTCGCCTTCTCCAACGGCATCGTGATCCTCGCCGCCACGGCCTGCCTGCTTCTGTGGGGGTTCGACGCGGACGTCAGCCGCCTGCTCAACCTCTACATCGTGGGCGTCTTCGTGTCGTTCACGCTGAGCCAGATCGGCATGGTCCGGCACTGGACCCGGCACCTGGCGACCGAGGAGGACCCCAGGGTCCGGCACCGGATGCACCGCTCGCGGACCATCAACTTCTTCGGCGGCGTGATGACCGGCGTGGTGCTGGTGGTGGTGCTGGTCACCAAGTTCACCCACGGGGCCTGGATCGTCTGCGTGGCCATGCCGGTGCTGTTCCTGATGATGAAGGGCATCCACGGGCACTACGAGAACGTCGCCGAGGAGCTCTCCGTCGACGAGGACGCCGAGCTGAGCGAGTCGATGCTGCCCGCCCGCAACCACGCGATCGTGCTCGTCTCCAAGATCCACAAGCCGACCCTGCGCGCCCTCGCCTACGCCCGCGCCACCCGCCCCTCCAAGCTGGAGGCGATCACCGTGGGGGTGGAGGGGCCCGAGGCCAGGGCGCTGCAGGAGGAGTGGGAGCGCCGCGGCATCCAGGTCCCGCTGAAGATGCTCGACTCGCCCTACCGCGAGATCACCCGGCCGATCCTGGAGTACGTCAAGTCGCTGCGCCGCCGCTCCCCGCGCGACGTGGTGAGCGTCTACATCCCCGAGTACGTCGTGGGCCACTGGTGGGAGCACCTGCTGCACAACCAGAGCGCGCTCCGGCTGAAGGGCCGCCTGCTCTTCCAGCCCGGCGTCATGGTCATCAGCGTGCCCTGGCAGCTGCACTCCTCCGACCGGCTCAAGGGCCGTCCGGAGCCCTTCGCGCCCGGTGCGGCCCGCCGACCGGCGCGAGGGGCTCAGGACGAGGACGTCAAGGCATAACCTTTCGTATGCGCTCTCGGGCGCGAGGAGGACCGACCGACGACGAATTCTGGGGGCAGCGGCCAATGGCGATCGAACTGACGGTGGGACCGGTTGCGCACGGTGGCTGGTGCGTCGCCCGTCACGACGGCCGGGTCGTCTTCGTACGGCACGCCCTGCCCGGCGAGCGCGTCATGGCCGAGATCACCGAGGAGACCTCCCGGTTCCTGCGGGCCGACGCGGTGGAGATCCTGGAGCCCTCCGCGGACCGGGTGACCCCGCCGTGCCCGTTCGCCGGCCCGGGCCTGTGCGGCGGCTGCGACTGGCAGCACGCCTCCCTGGACGCCCAGCGCCGCCTCAAGACCGACGTGGTGGCCGAGCAGCTCTCGCGCCTGGCCGGGATCGACTGGAAGGGGACCGTCGAGGAGGTCCCCGGGGCCCCCGACGGGCTCGGCTGGCGTACCCGGGTCCAGTTCGCCGTCGACCGCGAGGGCGGCCTGGGCCTGCGCCGCCACCGCTCCCACGACATCCAGCCGGTGGACCTGTGCCTGATCGCCCACCCCGAGGTGGAGAACGTCGGCGCCGAGGTCATGAACTGGCGCAACGCCTCCTCGGTCGAGGTCATCGCCTCCTCCACCGGCGACCAGGCCGTCGTGATCGCCCCCAAGCCCCGGCGCACGGTGGCCGTACCCGACCTCGACACGAGCGTGGCGGTCTTCGTCGACGAGGGCAAGGGCCGCAGCCGCGTCGTCCACGGCCGCAACCACCTGGTGGAACGCGTCGGCGAGCGGGACTTCCAGGTGACCGGCAGCGGTTTCTGGCAGGTGCACCCCGGGACGGCGGCCACCCTGCTGGACGCCGTCCTGGAGTTCGCCGCCCCGCAGCCGGGGGAGTGGGCGCTCGACCTCTACTGCGGCGTCGGCCTGTTCGCCGCCGGGCTGGCCGAGGCGGTCGGCCCCGAGGGGGCGGTCTTCGGCGTCGAGTCCGAGTCCGTCGCCGTCCGCGACGCCGAGCGCAACCTGCGCGACCTGCCCCAGGTCCGCTTCGCCAGGGGCCGGGTGGAGAACGCCCTGGAGCGCTTCGGGATCGAGCGCGCCGACCTGGTCGTGGTCGACCCGCCCCGGGCGGGGCTCGGCCGCGACGTCATCGCCGGCCTGACCGGCCTGCAGGCCACCCGGATCGTGTACGTCTCCTGCGACCCGGCCACCCTCGCCCGGGACCTGGCCTGGTTCGCCGAGCGCGGCTACTCCCTCGCCGACCTGCGCGCCTTCGACGCCTTCCCGATGACCCACCACGTGGAGTGCGTGGCGCACCTGGTCAAGGAGCCGGTCCAGGGTCCGACCAGCAGGGATGCTGTGGATGGTGTTTCGTCAAACCCCGGGACACACCCCGTCGAACCAAGATCATGACGCATGATCATGGAAACGCCCTGCCGCCGATCCGGCGCCCGCGGGGATGGTTCCCGAAAGAGGTCCGGGGTGCGCTTCGATCCGGCCCGCCCTGCGCCCTACGGGGCATCGTACGACCGCATGATGGCGGCCGCCCGCCAGGCGCTGCGCCGGGGTCGCGCGCAGGACCTCGAGCTGTCGCCGGCCGCGCTGGAACCCGCGGCCGAGACGGACATCGACCCGGCGGCGATCCGCACGCACATCCTGCTCACGCTCCACAGGGAGCTGATCCGCAGGCGGTGAGCTTCCGCCGGACATGCGCGCCCAGCGTCATCTGAGGTCCGGTGGAGCGGTGACCTCGCCCCTCGGAGGGGAGTGGGGGCGCAGAACACGAAGGGCCCCGTCCTGTGGGCGGGGCCCTTCCGTATGAGCGTGGAGGGACTACGAGTCGATGCCCTCGAGGCGGGCTACGACGCGGGCGAGCAGGTCACGGATCTCGATCTGGCCGGCCTTCAGGTCGGCGACGTCCTCGGTGACCCGGTTGAGCTTGGGCTCCATGGTGCCGAGGGTCCGCTCGATCACGCCGAGCCGGTCCTTGATCTCGGCGATGCCGGTCTCGACGGTGTCGATGCGCTCCTCGATGTACGGCATGAGGCCGGATAGGACGATCCCCCGCGTTCGCGGGCAGGCTTGCTGCCGATCGCCTGCCGGTGGGCCGGGCTAACACGGGCCGGACACTTCGACCAGTCGCCAGGGCGGGCGGGATCCGCCCCCCGGATGCGACCCGATCAGCACTCCTGCGCCACAAGAAGCCGCCGGGAGTGACATCTACCGTCAGGTGATGGCGAGGAAGAGACACCGAGTAAGCGAACACCCGCGGAGGCTTCCCAGCGGGAGGGTCATCAGGGTCCGTGCTCACAAGCGGGGCGGCAAAATCATGATCGCCGCCATCGCCATCGCAGCGGCGGTAGGAGCGGTGCTCGCCGTGCGCTCCGAGAGTCCCCCTCCGGAGCCCGCCCCGCCCCCGCCGGCCACCTCAACCGAATGACCCGTTCACCAGGAGATCCACGCCGCCGTCGCGTCGTCATGCCGCTTCGCGAAGGACGGTGCGCCCCGGCCCTGCTCCTCCCGTCGCACCCAGCGGATCAACTCCCCAGGGCCGTCGGTGGCGGCCGTGTCCACCAGCTGCTCCCAGGGGTGGCCGTACCACTCCATCAGTCGCGTGACGCCGTCCGTGAGGAGCAGGGCGCCGCTCACGGTGGACGCCTCCACCGAGCCCGACAGCGCCTCGTACGCGGCCTCCGGCTCGGTGGAGGCCACCCAGAACCCGCCCGGCCGGTTCCGGGACCGCCGCACCAGGTCGAGGCTGTACGGCCGG
The DNA here is from genome assembly GCF_044456585.1 of Streptosporangium sp. NPDC050855. Classification (NCBI taxonomy): domain Bacteria; kingdom Bacillati; phylum Actinomycetota; class Actinomycetes; order Streptosporangiales; family Streptosporangiaceae; genus Streptosporangium; species Streptosporangium sp. NPDC050855. The sequence goes on along the minus strand of NZ_JBITFY010000003.1, from coordinate 87,755 downwards.
CCGCCGGGCAGGTGGCCGGTCCGGTCGTCGTCGACCACGGTGAGCGTGCCGTCCGTACGCCGGAGCGCGATGGGGGAGTCGCACAGCACCAGGTAGTCCACCAGGTCGTCACGCCGGCGCAGGACGGCCATCGTGGACGACGGGCTGTCAGGGTCGGTCAGGTCGCAGGTGTCGGCGTGGGCGGCCATCGTGGCCCGGATGGCGGCGGCGACGAGATCGGGCAGGCTCTCGCCCGGCCGGGTGGCGAGCCGGTGGGTCAGCGCGCTGCCGAGCTGTGCGACCAGCCAGGGCACGTCGTGCTCGCATCCCGAGTCCACCCCGGCCGGGGCGGTAGCCCCATCGAGCACGGCCACCCAGGTCGGCCCTGCGATGACGTGATCCTCGTTGTGCGGTCGACCGGGTGCCGCCACCGTCTCGTAGCTGATGCGCACTGAACGTCCTGGTCGGTCATGCTTCACGTCAGTCCATCGAGATTGTCGGCCGGTACCGCAGCTCATACGCATGTGCCCCCTTGGCCAGCACCGACACCTCCACCGGCCGTTCGCCGTCGGAGTGGACCACCCGGAACCGTCGCAACACGGTCACATCCAGCGGCAGCTCCAGCAGCTCCGCCTCCTCCGTCGTCGGCACCCACGACGACACCTGGTCCACGAACTCCCGCTCCGGGTATCCCCGCTTCAGCCGACACCGCCGGCGCGCCGCCCCGGATCTTCCCCGCCGAGCGCCTGGGCGACCTCGGAGGGCGCTTCCAGGTCGGGTACGACGTCCAGCAGGCGGTAGGTGACGCCAAGGTCGGCGGGGGCCTACTCAATCCTCGGCATGCGAGATCGCGACAACATCGTATTGATCATGATTGCCGGGCGGATCGTCAGTCCACAATCGAACCAACACGCGGAGCCCTTCGCGGAGCTTGAACACCGTGATGGTCGTATCGATAGCGTCTTTTTCCCACTTGAACCGACCTTTCATCGAGGACAGATCTTCGATTGCCTTGAGAAGGGCTGCGGCAGGAGCCGTCCGGAGATGCGGGGACCGGGGGTGAGGACGAGCGGGGCGTCGATGACGGCGGTGCTCAGAGCCGGCGCCCGGCGGGTGCGGTGATGCCCCGTATGAGGGAGATGATCGATGATCCGACCACCCTTCGTGAAGCATTGACCACCCAAGGCGGATGTCCCGGTATTCCTCGCATGGCTCGATCTACCTGTGAGAAGTCACCTTCTGGGAGGTGATCGACGCCCGGTCAGGGGCTGGGTCCATGGCGCAGGGTGGTCGGGGAATGCGGGAAGACGGCGGGCGGTAGGTGGGGCCGGTCAAGGTGATCGTGCGGCAAAGCGGATAATTTCCTCAGAGGGCATGAGGAAAATGAAGGGTCGGGGAAGATGAGTGAGCGCATGTCGGCGGTAGCGCAGCCGTGACCGCCTGCCCCGGCCCTGAGCGGATGCTGGTGGGGCTGTTGCAGGCCGGTCACCTGGCGGCTTTGGAGCGGTTGCCGGATCTGGTCGCCGAGCACGCCACGTCCGCGGGCCTGGACGAGGTGCTGATCTACCTGGCGGATCTGCAGCACAACGTGCTGCGCCTGCTGACCGGCGAGGGGCTGAGCGGCGGGGAGGGCGCGGACAGGGAGATCGCCGAGTTGAGCGTCGATGCCACCTTGGCCGGGCGGGCCTTTCAGGAGATCCGGGTCCTGGCCGCCCACGGCGGCGATGCCGAGACCGAGGCCGAGACCGGGGAGAGCGCGCGGCGGTGGTGGGTGCCGTTGCTGGACGGCATCGAACGCCTGGGAGTGCTGCGGGTCAGCACCAAGGCCGGCGCTGAGGCGCAGGTCCAGGACAACATGCGCGACCTGGCGTCGCTGGTGGCGCTGCTGGTGATCGACAAGCGCCCCTACAGCGATTCCTACGCCCGTCTGGTGCGCACCCGGCCGATGCACGTGGCCGCGGAGATGCAGTGGACGCTGATGCCGCCGCTGACCTTCGCCGACCACCGGGTGAGCATCGCCGCGGCGCTGGAGCCGGCCTACCAGGTCGGCGGGGACGCCTTCGACTACGCCCTGGCCGGCGACGTCGTCCATCTGGGGATCTTCGACGCGATGGGCCACGACGTCTCGGCCGGGCTGACCGCCGGCCTCGCGGTGGCCGCCTGCCGCAACAACCGCCGCCAGGGCGCCGACCTGGCAGCGGCCAGCGAGGCCGCCGAGCAGCTTTTGATCACCGAGTTCGGCCGGGCCACCCGTTTCGTCACCGCGATCCTGGCCGATCTCGACACCCGCACCGGGGTGATCTCCTGGGTCAACCGCGGCCACCACCCGCCGGTGGTGATCCGCGGCGGCCGCTGGGTCAGCACGCTGGAGTGCCGGCCCGCTCATCCGATGGGCCTGGATCTGGACCTGGCGATCACGACGTGCCACACGCAGCTGGAACCCGGGGATCGGGTGGTGTTCTACAGCGACGGCATCACCGAGGCCCGCAACGCCGCCGGCCAGGAGTTCGGCCTGAGCCGTTTCGTCGACTTCATCATCCGCCACACCGCAGACGGCCTGCCGGCGCCCGAGACCCTGCGCCGCCTGGTGCGCAGCCTGCTGAACCACCACGACGATCATCTCCAGGACGACGGCGCGGTGGTGCTGGTGCAATGGCACGGCAACCCCCACGAGCGGCCGCATCCGGCACAGGCGGCCCCCGAGTCGGCGACGCCGGTTCTTCGCTGACAGATCGCCGGGCCGCCGGGGGCATCGGGGCGGTTGACGGCCGTCCGCAGCGCCCGGTGGAATCACGCCGACGGCCAAGAGGGTCTCGCCGGATGCTTCGCAGGTGATCCGGACGCCCCTGGGGCGATGGCGAAGCGGATACGGCGGACGGCACCGGGGAGCGGACCGGAACACCGGGAGTCGTCTGAGATCGCACTCAAGGATCTGCACCGGTCGCCCCGGAGTGACTCTGCGCCGCGCCCGGGTTCTGACCGCTCACCCCGACCTGCAGACTGGGCTCTCATCGGTCCTGCATGAGACTCGCGAAATGGACGCGGCATGCAATAACCGGAACAATGGTCCCGGCAGAGCAGTGCGCGACCTCAAGGAGCTGGCGTCGTGCCAGGTGATCGGAGCATGGCACAGGTGCAAAGCCTGCGTGCGGGGCCGGTGCGGGTGCTGCGCGTCATCGGTGAGCTGGACGCCGTGACGGTCCCGGACGTGGCGGAAAAGCTCGATGAGGCGCTGCTCACCTTCGAGGAGGTGTTACTGGTCGTCGACCTCACCCAGGTGACCTTCATCGCCTCGGCCGGAGTGGGCGCCCTGGTGCGGATCCGCCAGAAGGTCCAGCAGCGCCAAGGACGCTTGATCATGATCCTCCCTCTGCAGGGACGCGCGCGCCGCCTGTTCGAGCTGACCCGCATGATCGATCACTTCGAGGTTCACCTGACGCTGCCCGGGGCGATGAGCGCCCTGCGACCGCATGAGGCCCACCGCCTTCTCTCTGAGAAGCCGGAGCCGACACCATCTCCTACTCCTACGCCGACCCCCCCGAGGCCCTGAGGGTGCCTGATCGACGAACCACCGTTCCGGTAAGCGCCCTGCCCGTTTTCCGCCTCTTCACCGAAGGCCCCTCCTGATGCCCTCCGCCGTTCGGCTCGCCTCCCACCTCGATCCCACCGTGCCCGACACCCTGATCATGGAGCTGGGCGGTGAGCTGGACTACACCAACACCGAGCATCTTCGCCAGCAGGTCCTGGACCTGCTGAAGGGCGGCCATCGTCATCTGGTGCTGGACGTGGGCGCTTTGAGCTTCTGCGACTCCACGGGCATCAGGATCTTCCTGATGCTGCGTACCCTGATCACCGACCGCGGCGGCATCATCGTCCTGAGCGACCTGCCCCCTGGGCTCGAGCGGACGTTCGCGATGACGGGGCTGGACTCGTACTTCACCTTCAAGCCCACCCGCAGCGACGCCCTGGCCCTGCTGCGCACCTCGTCTTCCTCCCCGTGAAGGTGCCTCATCCCGGTGCGGTGGTCGAAGCCGCGCCCCACCTTCGGCCGTCCACCTGCAGCGCTCCCACCGATCGGAATGATCACACCATTGCAGGAACGGTTCGGCGGACGAGCGCCGGATCGGGCAGCTCGTCCGCTCGCCGTCCAACGTCGTGCCACCACTCGCTCGACGCGGGTATCGGGTGATCGCGGTCGACCTCATCGGCATGGGCCGGTCAGGTCCGTCCGGACGCGGGTATCTGCTGGCGGACCACCTCGCCTACCTCGCCGCGTTCCTGGATGCTCCCGACGTACGCGAACTCACTCTGGTCGGCCACGACTGGGGCGGCGTGACGGCGCTCGCCCTGGCACGCCGGTACCCGGATCGCGTGAAGGGCGTGGCAGTCCTCGAGGCACACCTCCATCCGATCGAGAGCTGGTCCGATATGAGCGACGCCGACCGCGAGATGTTCTCGCGGTTGTGAGCCGGCGGGCCGGGGGAGCGAGCGATGTCCCTCGCGCCGATCGGGGACGGAACACACTTCCTGCCGGAGGATCGCCCCGGCGAGATCGTCGGCGCCCTCGCCGAATGGCTTACCGCCACCGGACCCATGCCGGGGCCGCCACACCTACCGGCAGAGCCCGGAGCAGATCACTGGACACCCGCCCGATGGGCCGGTGACGCGTTGAGCTTCACCGGCACCGGCCTCCTGCGAGTTCAGGACGGCCGCGTTGTGGAACACGAGCGGCATCCCTGCCGGGCTTCCGAGGGGGCGAGCGCACCTGCGGCCGGCGACACGTCTGCCTCGTCGAGTGCCGCGAGAACTGCGCCGACATGGAGCGTGCCCGAAGTCCTGTGCCACCGGCCGTGACGAACACCGCGAGCGTGGCGCCGCTGTCGGAGCGGTTGCCGACCATGTTCATCGACCTCACCGTGCCCCAGCCGCCCGCCGTTCCCGATCCCGTCCAGAACGGCATCCCGCTCACTTGCGGACCGTCCGTTCGCCGGCCGGGGCGGCATGTCCTGATGTCCGGCTCCTGTGAACCGTGAGACCGGGTTTGACCTTGACGCGACGTCAAGGTCTTGACTGTGGGCATGCGAATCGGAGAACTCGTCGATCTCGGGCTGAGTCCGGAGGCACGACATCACCAGGGACGACCGGGCCAGGATGTGCCCGAGATCATGCGGGAGGACAGATGACCCTGCTCATCGCCGGGGGAAAGGTGCCCGCATGACGACCACGACGCCGACCCTGCCGTTCGACCGGCCCGACCCCATGGAGCCGCCACCGGCCTATGCGCGGCTGCGCGCCATGACGCCCGTCGCGCGGGTCCTCACCCCGGCCGGGCAACCTGCCTGGCTGGTCACCTCCTACGACGCCGTCGCAGCGGTCCTGTCCGACCGCCGGTTCGGGCTGGCGCCACCCGGCGCCGACCTCCCCGGCAACGACACGTTGTTCCAGGACGGCGAGGCCCACGCCAGGCTCCGTCGCCTGGTGTCGAAGGCCTTCGGCTCCCGCGGTCTCGCCGTACTGCGCCCGCGCATCGAGCGGCTGGCCGCCGACCATGTGTCGGCGATCGCCGATGGCGGCCCGCCCGCCGATCTTGTCGCGGACGTCGCCACCCCGCTGTCGATCACGGTGATCAGCGAGCTGCTCGGCGTGGGGATCGACGAGCGCGAGCGATTCCGAGCCCTGGCCGACGCCGCGAGCGCCGTGGATTTCCTCTTCGGCGCGGAGGAGGACATGGCCGCGGCCGCACGGGCGTGGGAGGCGCTCGGCGGTTACGCCGCCGGACTGGTCGCGGCCAAACGCAAGGAACCCGGTGACGACCTGCTCAGCGGTCTGATCGCGGTACGCGACACCGACGACGGGCGGCTCAGCGACCCCGAGCTCATCGCCATGACCACCACGATCGTCTCCGCAGGCTACCTCTCGGCCACGAACGCCATCTCCGTCGGCACGATCCGGCTCCTTACCGAGGGGCGACTCGCCACGCTGGCCACCGCCGGCTCCGACCAGGCCGACGCGACCGTGGCGGAGGTCCTGCGCATGCAGGCCGGACTGACCGGCGAACCGTTTCCCCGCCATGCCCACGAAGATCTCGAGCTGGCCGGTGTCCCGATCAGCGCCGGCGACCTGGTCCTCGTCCGGCTCGAAGCCGCCCACCGGGACCCCGGGCACTTCCCCGAACCCGACCGGTTCCTCCCCGGACGAAAGTCCAGCCCGCCCTTGGTGTTCGGTCACGGCCTGCACTACTGCCTGGGCGCACCGTTGGCCCGCCTGGAGGTAGGCGCCGCCCTCGGCGCGCTCGCCCGTCGGCTGCCCGGCCTTCGGCTTCAGGATCCGGTCGACCACATCGAATGGACCCGTAACGCGGTCGACGTCGGGCCCGTAGCGCTCCGCGTCACCTGGTGAACGCCCGCGACGAACCTACGCCTGGAAACAACGCGGCGCAGGGACCGACGGAGGACGAAGAGGCGGCCGGACGCCGGATGCCCTTGGCCGGGGACGTCGGCGGCGGGTGACGGCTCCTCGACGGCCGTCGTCCGGGATCGGGGCCGAGGTCACCGCCGGACCGGGGGCAGGGAGCAGGACGCAGCCGGACCTCCGCCGGCCCGAGCTCCGGGTCGTGACCCTGCTTACCAGCGAGTAAAAACCTTTATTTCCTACTTCTTATGTATATTACGGATATCGCGAGTGACCCAGGAGACAGGATGACATCACCGGCAGATCCGTTCACCACCACTGGCGACCAGGAACTGGGCAGGCTTTTCCAAGGGTTTCAGCAGGATCTGGAGGCGCTGGAAGGACTGCGCGATCGGATCGACTCCGTCAGGGGCCGGGGCGAGGCGGCCGACGGGCGGGTCGTGGTGGACGTGACGCAGGCCGGGACGCTCGTCGGGCTCACGATCGATCCGCGCGCCATGCGGCTCGGCTCCGACCGGCTCGCGGCGGCGATCATCGAGGCCGCCGCACGGGCGGCGCGCGACGCCGAGCAGGAGGCGAGCGACCTGGTGGCACCGTTCGTCGCCGGCACGCTGCTGGACGGCGACCGTACCGATGGGGCCCGGCGGCGTTGAGGATCAGTCCCGGCCGCGCGAGCATCTACGGGTTCGGCACCCTCGGCATCGCCGCCTTCGTGTTCGAGATGCTGGCCGTCGACTACCCCGCGGGTGATCCGGACAAGGCGCGCCGGGCCGCCGCCGTCTGGGCCCGCCTGGCCGACCGCATCGAGAAGAGCCCCGACCACACCTACCCGGCCGCGGAGTCGGTGTGGCGCAGGAACAGCGGGGGCGGGGTGGAGGAGTTCAAGTCGGCGGTCACCGCCGAGCTGTACCCGCAGGCCGAGGAGAACGGGTACGCCACCAGGCTCGCGCGACGGTGCCGCGACAACAGCGCGGCCTGCACGGAGTTCGCCACGACGATCGAGTCGGCCCGGGACGCGTACTGGACGCTGGCGCTGGCGAACCTCGCCAGCTTCGTCTTCATCACCACCTTCCCCTGGCAGGCCGGGGCGGCGTACCAGATCACGCAGATCCTCATCCGGCGGGCGCAGGCCCGGCTGCTGGCGAAGCTGCTGGAACACAGCATCGCCAGGATCGTGCTGAGCAAGCTGACGGAGTACACGATCGGCAGTACCTTCTTCGCGGTGGGCGACGTGGCGGTCGTGGCGGGCGTCGAGGCGGCGCGCGGTGAGTCACCCGGCTCGCTGGAGGAGAACGCCACGCAGGCGCTGAAGGAGTTCACCGCCTCGGTCGCCTTCTACGGGGTCTTCGACACGGCCGCGCCCCTGGCCCGGAAGGTGACCGCGAACGCGGACGTCCAGAACTTCCTCAACCGCATGGCCGGCGGGTCGATCGGATACGGCCCCTCGTACGACGTCATGAACGGGCAGTCGGGGAAGGAGCTCGTCCCCACCTGGAAGGAGACCCTGGGCCGGGCGCTCCTGTACTTCACCATGGCCCACAAGCCGGCGGGAGGCTGAGAACGACATGGAGTTCGACAAACCACAGATCCGCTCGGCGGCGGCCGCGTTCGACGTCGAAAGGGAGGACCTGGCCGCGTTCGTCGCCCGGGCCACCGAGGACCTGAACGTCATCGGCGACTTCTGGGGCGACACCGCGGAGGGCGTGACGTTCTTCAAGGGCCAGGGCGGCGCCGGCGGCTACGAGGCGGTCACCGGCCAGATCATCGCGGGCATCAAGGTGTTCCTCGACGCGCACCACGAGATCGCCGGACGACTGCGCCTCATGACCGACAACGTCGAGGTGACCGACTGGAACACCGTGGCCGCCGTCCTGTCGACGCTGCCTGCCGCCGATCCCGGCCGGCCGATCTGGGGTGCGGACTGACCGCGCGGCCGGGGCGGCTGAGCCGATCGGGGTGACGGGATCGGTGATACCAGATCGGAAACACCGCGTTCCCGAATGAGAAGGGCGAAAGGTTTCCGGAAGTACGCTCACCACATAAACGATCTCCGAAGTCAATGTTCCTCGACATGTATGATCGCCCGATGGTCGACCCGCCGGGCGAGGCGAACTCCCCCCGCCGCCGATCCCTTCTTCTCACCGCGCTCTTCACCATCGTCACCGCGGTGGGAACCACGGCCGTCGCGTTTCTCACCTCCCGGGGCGGTCTGGAGAAAGCCGACCAGATCTCCTCTGTCATATCGTCCTTGACCGCCCTGGTCGCGCTCGCCGTCGCCCTTTACTACCTTGCCCGTAGCAGCATTCTGCAGAGACAGGAGCTCCTTCGCGCCGAACGCGCCCGGCAAGCCCTGCGGCAGGCGGAGAACACCCTGGGCGAAGGCGACCGGCTGGCCCTGCCGGCGCTGTGGGACGTGACCCACAAGCGGCTGGACTACTACCACCAGATCGCGACCAGCCAGGCCCGCCAGAGCTTCCGCAACGCCCAGATCGCCATGACCGTGGGCTTCGTGCTGCTGGTCGTCTTCGCCGTGCTGGCCCTCAGGGCCGCCACCCCCACGGCCAGTGTCGTCACCGGCGCCCTGGGCGCGGCCGCGGCCGCGTTCGCCGCCTACATCGGCCGTACGTTCGTGCGCTCCCAGGAAAGCGCGGCCGGCCACCTGCGCGCCTACTTCGACCAGCCGCTGGAGTTCTCCCGCTATCTGGCCGCCGAGCGCCTGCTGGAGGCGATGGACACCCTCGAGCCCGAGCAGCGCACCGCCATCGCCGGCGACCTGCTGCGCGCCATCGTCACCCCCGGCCAGCCCGCCGTCGGCCCCTCCGGCACCGACGGCGCCAAGGACCCCGCGTGAGCATGGACCGGCCCGCCGGAGGCGCGCGGCTCGGCAGGGGGTACGCGCCGCTCCGAGGCTCGACGCGTCGTCTCCGCGGGGTCCCCTCCGCCCGCGGAAGGCGTCTAGTCGCCGGCCAGGTCGGCCGGTATCTCGGCGGCGTGGTCGCTGCCGGCCTCGGCGAGCCTGCGCAGCTCGGCCACGTCGCCGCGCTCACCGGCGATCTCGGCCAGCTCCGCCACGGCGTCGCGGTTCCCTGCTTCGGCGAGACGGCGCAGCCCGTCCGGGTCCTGGGTGAGCACATCGAGGCGTCGTTGCCGGCCCGGACCGCGCGGACGGAGGACAAGCTACGCCGGCTGGTGCGCCGCGGACAGGAGAGCGGCCACTTCCGCGTCGAGGTGGATCCGGAGTGGGTCCTGGCGACGTCGACGTGGCTGATGGTGGCCGCGGCCGACAGCGTGCGGCTGGGACGGCTCACCACGGACGCGGCACGGCGTCATCCGGCGTTCACCGTCATGAGCACCCTCACCCGGCCCGACGCCTGAACAACGGCCGTCCCGGTGGAGGGGGGAAGACGACGCGCCCGGGCGGCGTCGCCGGTTCCCTGCGACGTTCCAAGGCCCGACGATCAGGAGGTGCCGTCCGATCGCATCGACATCAGGTGCCCGTGATCGCGGCGTTTCGGGCGGGTACGGCACCTGAGCGCCGGCTCACGGGAACGGGCGGGCGGCAGGTGCGGGAGCGGCGACCGCCTCGGTGGCCTCGTCCGCGACCGCGGGGGCGGTGTTCGCGGGGCCCCTGAAGGCGACGTGGACGAGCAGGACGCCCATGACGGCGACGCCCGCCCACATGGCCTGCTGCCAGCCGTCGACGAAGGACTGCTGGGCGGCGTGGAGCAGTTCCCGCGCGTACGGGCCACTGCTCTCCGCCGCTTCCACGGCGTTGGCGACACCCTCCCGGGCGGTGTCGGCGGCCTGTCGCGGGATGCCGTTCAGCCGGCCTTCGATGGCGCCGCGGTAGCCGTCGGCCACTAGCGCGCCGAGCAGGGCGATACCGAGCGCGGTGCCGAATTCGCGGGTGACGTCGTTGAGGGCGGAGGCGACGCCCTGCTTCTCCCGCGGCAGGGACCCGGTGATGGCCTCGGTGGACGGGGTCATCGACAGGCCCATGCCGACGCCCATGGCGAGCATGCCGGGCAGGATGGTCAGGTACCCCCCGCTGACGGAGACCAGCAGCGCCATGAGCGCCAGACCGACACCGGCCAGCGCGATGCCCACGGCCGTCGTCGAGCGGGCACCGATCCGTACGACCAGCGTGGGCGCCAGGCCCGAGGCCGCCATCATCATGACGGCCATGGGCATCAGCGCCGCCGTGGACAGCAGTCCCGACCAGCCGAGCACGGCCTGGAGGAACGGGAAGAGGACCACGGCGATACCCGCCTGGACGCCGAAGACCGTCAGCAGCGTGATCGAACCACCGGCCAGGCCGCGCTCACGGAACAGTCGCACGTCCAGCAGCGAGGCGTCGCGTCGGTGCAGTTCCCATGCCACGAAGCCGATGGCGGCGACGAGGCCGACGGTGAGACCGATCAGGGTCGCGGGGGCGCTCCAGCCGTGCTCGGGACCTTCCTGCAGGACGAAGATGAGGCTGACCACGGCGACGATGGACACCAGCGCGCCGACGGTGTCGAAGCGGTGGGCCGAGGGCTCGCGGGAGTCGGGGATCGATGTCAGCGTCATGGCCAAGGCCACGAGGGTCAGGACCACCGGCAGGACGAACAGCCAGCGCCAGTCGGCGACGTCGACAAGGAGGGCGGAGAGGAACATGCCCAGGACGCCGCCGCCCCCGGCGACACCGGTCCAGACGCCGATCGCCTTGCCGCGCCGCTCCTCGGGGAAGGTGGAGGTGATGACGGCAAGGGTGATGGGCATGATCATCGCGGCGCCGACACCGCTGACGACGCGCGCGGCGAGCATGACCTCGGCCGACCGGGCCAGCCCCGCGACAACGCTCGCGGCGCCGAAGACGCCCAGGCCGGCGATGAGCATGGGCTTGCGGCCCAGGCGATCGCCGACGGCTCCGAGCGGCAGAAGCAGCGCGGCCAGGGCGAGGGTGTAGATGTTGATGATCCACAGGACGGTGCTCTGTGAGGCGCCGAATTCCACGGCCAGGTGGGTCTGCGCGACGTTCAGCCCGGACACCGAGGCGATGACGGCCATCAGCGCGATGGAGACGGTGATCAGGATCATGCGCAGCCGACGCGCATCTGGTACGCCGCCGTCGGCTTGAGCGGCGTGCAAGGGCTGGTTCGTGTTCATGGGTTCCTCTCGAAAAGGGCATGCCGGGTCGGCGCCGGAGCAGGGGCCGGTCGCCGAGCGAGGCGGGCGGGGGCGGCCACCGCGCGCATCACCGGGTACGGTCGAGCGGCAGGCCGGTGCCGCGCCGGATCGTCAGGGGGCGGGTGCCTCGCTCGGGGCCTCGCTCCGGGCCTCGCTCCGGGCTGAGGCGAGGGCCGCGTCGGTGTCCGCGATGGCCAGCAAGGCGTTGATGTGGGAACCGGCCAGGGCGCCGGCCGCCGCGGAGGCGCCGACCTGGGCGGCGAGGTCGGTGGCGTTGCCGGCCACCCACACACCGGGCACCCCGGTGGTACCGGCCATGCCGGAGGCGAAGCGGCGGCCCGTGCCGCCGGGCAGGTCCTCCATCGGCAGCCTCAGACCTTTCAGGCCCTCGGCGCGGGCCTGTGTCCGCGTGGCGACCGCGAGGACGCGCCGGGCCACGACCTGCCCGTCGGCCAGGCGCACTCCGGCGAGGGCGCCGTCCTCGTCGTTGACGACCTCCCGCACGGGGGTGTCGACGACGCGGACGCCGCGGGCGGCGAAGCGCGCGCGGGTGTCCTCGTCCAGCTGAGTGCCGTGAGCGAAGTAGATCAGGTCCTCGGTCAGCTGGCGGAAGAGGAGTGCGTGATGGACGGAGGCCGGGCCGGTGGCGAGGATGCCGACGGGCTCGTCGCGCACCTCCCAGCCGTGGCAGTACGGGCAGTGCACCACACCGCGCCCCCAGTGCCCGGCGAGCCCGGGAAGGTCGGGCAGCACGTCCCGCAGGCCGGTGGCCACCAGCACGCGGCGCGTGATCACGTGTCGGCCGTCGGCCAGGGTGACGCCGAAGCGCAGGTCCCCGCCGGCCGCCGGGGGGACGGGCTCGGCCGAGGTCACCTCGCCGAAGACGACGCGACCACCGTACCGGCGCACCTGATCGCGGCCCCGCCGAAGGATCTCGGTGGGCGAGGTGCCGTCCAGGACGATGAAGCCGTGCACGGCCTCGGCCGGCATGTTGCGCGGGGTGCCGCTGTCGATCACGACGACCGAGCGGCGGGAGCGGGCGAGCATGAGCGCACCGTTCAGCCCTGCGGCACCGCCGCCGATCACCACCGTGTCGACGGTCTCACCGGGTAGTGCGTCACTCGCGTACGGAGAGATCGTCACAGCCATGTCCTCATCCCTTTCGTTCCTTTCGTCGAGGTGGCTTCCGACGTCGCGGACCACCTGCGCACGACGCTAACCCCGGCTTGCATCTGAGGCATACGAACTTGCTCTTAACGCAAGGAGATGAAGGGCCGGACGGCCTCGCACGCAAACGCGTCCGCGTCCTGCGAGCGGCGCGGGGCCGGCCCTGGAAGAGCCGTCACATCACCGCGAAAGCCGGACGTGTGGTCGATCGCGACCGTCGATACCCTGGCCGGCATGGCCATCGCTCGCATGCCCCTCCTCGCCGTCGACTGCCCCGATCCCGGTGCGCTCGCCAGGTTCTACGGCGCGATGCTGGATTGGAGGATCGACGTCTCCGCCGACCGGGCCTCGGTGTGCGCCGAGGACGGCCGGTGCATCTCCTTCCATCGGGTGGACGGTTACACGCCGCCGACGTGGCCGACCCAGGAGCGGCCCCAGCAGATGCATCTCGACATGCTCGTCGACGACCTCGATGCCGCCGAGGCGGCAGTGGTCGCACTGGGGGCGACCAGACACCCGGACCAGCCCGGCACGTCCTTCCGGGTCTTCCTGGATCCCGCGGGTCACCCCTTCTGTCTCTGCCTGAACTGATCCGGACGGGAGCTCAGGCGTACGCGCAGGGGTCGCCGGCCGAGCTGCGCGAGGCCGGGCTCGTCCGCCACCTGGGCCTGTCCAACGCCACGCCCGCACACCTGGCCGAGGCCCGTTCCATCGCCCCGGTGGTGTGCGTGCAGAACCCTTACGGCATCGGCCTTCGGCCCGACGGGCTCGTCCGGCCGCGTACCTGCGCGGAGCAGGGCATCGCGTTCGTCCCGTTCTTCGCGATCGCCGGCATCGGGCAGGAGGCGGGCGCGAGCGGCGCCGACAGCGAGGAGGTCACGGCCGTCGCCCGTACGCACCGGGCGACGGCCGCGCAGGTCCGGCTGGCGTGGACGCTGCAGCAGGGACCGAACGTGCTGGCCATCCCCGGCACCGGGAACCCCGACCGCCTGGCCGACAACGTCGCCGCCGGTGCGCTGCGGCTCTCACCACAGGAGCCGGCCCGTCTCGACTCCGCCCACCGGACAGGAGCGTGACCGGTCGGCCGAAGCACACCACCGGGCCGGCGTGTCAGCGGTGGGTGATCCACCAGACGGCCAGGGTGATGGGGGCCGCGGCGGTGGCCGCGGCGGCGCTGCGTATCGCGGCGGCCAGGGCGGCGCGGGCCAGACGGCGCAGGAACGGGCGGTCGATCATGGGCGGTTCTCCTTACCGTGAGCCCCGGTGCTCTGCTCGCCCGGGGCGGTGGCCTCATCAGGCCACTTCGGACGGTTTTCCGGATCCGCTCGCACCGGCGCGGCGGGGCGGGCAGGCTGGGAGACCTCGGGGAATGGGGTGAGGGACGACTTTTCCGGACGGTTTCGATCCGGATCCGGATGCGCGAGGAGCGGCAGGGTGAGCGGTGCCGGCGATTCGACGGGCGCGGCAGGGGCGCCGGGTGCGGTGGACGCGACCGGTCAGTACGCCGCCGCGCTGCGGGAATTGCATCAGGCCGCCGGGACGCCGACCGGGAAGAAGATCCAGCGACAGGCCGCCGCCCAGGTGCCGCCGTTGAAGGTGTCGCTCGCGTCGTGGAGCGATTGGCGCAACGGCCGCAACGTCCCGTCCGACCGGAAGGTCGCCGAGTGGCTGATCGCCTTCCTGCGCGGTCAGGCCCGGCAGAAGTCCCCCGACCATGTCGCGCCGTCTGCCGCGTGGTGGGAGGAGCTGCGCCGGCGGGCGCTGGCCGAGCGCCGCCAGGGCAGCGGGCGTGGTGGACGTCCTCCCACTTCCCACCCGTCGGTCCTCACCCCGCAGAAGCCGGTGGGGCGCTGGGTGGGGGTGGTGCCCCGGGCCGCGGACTGCTTCCAGCCCCGCGAGATCGCCGACCGGCTCACCGAGGCCGCCGCCGACGGTGAGCCGGTGCTGGTCTCGCGGGTGCTGGCCGGGATGGGCGGGAGCGGCAAGACCCAGCTCGCCGCCGCCTACGCCCGGCAGGTGTTGGATCGGCAACGGGTGGATGTGGTGGTGTGGGTGAGCGCGGCCTCCCGTTCGCAGATCCTGGCCGGTTACGCCCAGGCCGCCACCGAACTCGGCCTGCACACCGACCCCGGCGACGTCGAACAGGCGACCAGACGCTTCCTCACCTGGGCCCGTACCACGCCGACGGCGTGGCTGGTGGTGCTGGACGATGTGCAGGACCCCGCCGACCTGCGGGAGCTGTGGCCCTCGGGCACAGCGGGCCAGGTGATGGTCACCACCCGGCGCCGGGAGGCCGCCCTGGCCGGCCGGGACCGCCGGGTGGTGGAGGTGGGGGTGTTCACGAAGGCCGAGGCGCGCGCCTACCTGAGTGCCAAGCTCGCCGTCCACGACCGCACCGACAGCGCAGTTGAGATCAACGCGCTGGCCGCGGACCTGGGGTACCTGCCGCTGGCGCTGGCACAGGCGGCCGCCTACCTGATCAACGAGGACCTCGATTGTGCCGGTTATCGGGAGCGGCTGGCCGATCGGCTCCATACCCTGGCCGACGTGGTGCCCGAGAACAGCGGCCTGCCCGACGACCACCCCACGATCGTGGCCGCGACCTGGTCGTTGTCGATCGACCGCGCCGATCACGCCCGGCCTGTCGGGCTGGCCCGGCCCCTGCTGCAGGTGGCGGCGGTACTGGATCCGCACGGCATCCCGCAGGCCGCACTGACCGCCACCCCGATGCTGGCCTACCTCACCACCCGACGCCCTCCTCAGGTCACCAGGGAGGTGTCGGCCGCCGACGCCCGCGACGGGCTGCGGGTGCTGCACCGCTTCAGCCTCATCGACCACGACCCCACCGCCTCCTTCCAGGAGGTACGGGTCCACCGGCTCGTCCAGCGCGCCACCCGCGACACCCTCTCCGGCGCCGAGTCGGCCGCCGTCGCGCACGTGGCCGCCGACGCCCTGCTGGAGGTCTGGCCGGACGTCGAACGCGACCGGGCCGGCGCCGTCCTGCGCGCCAACGCCGCGAGCCTGCACGCCCTCACCGGCACGGCCCTGTGGGAATGGAACGACATGGCACACCCGATCCTGCTCCGCGCCGCGACCAGCCTCGGCGACAGCGGGCAGGTTCACGCGGCCGTCACCGAATACACCCGGCTGCATGCCGGCATGACCCGGCTTCTCGGCCCCGACCACCCCGCCACCCTGATCACTCGCAACAACCTGGCGACCTGGCAGGGGACGGCCGGTGATGCGGCGGGTGCGGCCGCGGCGTTCGAGGACCTTCTCGCCGATCGCCTGCGGGTACAGGGTCCAGACCACCCCGACACCCTGACCAACCGCAACAACCTGGCGCACTGGCGGGGGCAGGCCGGTGATGTGGCGGGTGCGGTCGCGGCCTTCGAGGACCTCCTCGCCGATCGCGTGGAAGTGCTCGGTGCCGACCACTCCGACACCCTGATCACGCGACACAACCTGGCGAACTGCCGGGGGACGGCCGGTGATGTGGCAGGTGCGGCCGCGATGTTCGACCACCTTCTCGCCGATCGCCTGCGGTTGCTGGGTCCCGACCATCCCGACACCCTGATGACCCGCAACAACCTGGCGTACTGGCGGGGAGCGGCCGGTGATGCGGCGGGCGCGGCCACCGTGTTCGAGGACCTCCTCACAGACTATGTACGGCTGCTCGGTCCCGGCCATCCCACGACCCTGGCCGTCGGCAACAACCTGGCGTACTGGCGGGGGCTGGCCGGTGACGCCGCGGGTGCGGCCGCGGCGTTCGACGACGTTCTCACCGACTGCCTGCGGGTGCTGGGCCCCGACCACCCCGACACCCTCACCACTCGGAACAATCTGGCGACCTGGCGGGGGTTGGCCGGTGACGCGGCGGGTGCGGCCGCGGCGTTCGAGGACCTTCTCGCCGATCGCCTGCGGGTGCTGGGTCCCGACCACCCCGACACCCTGATGACCCGTAACAACCTCGCGAGCTCACGGGGGCCGGCCGGTGACGCGGCGGATGCGGTCACCGCGTTCGAGGATCTTCTCACCGACTACCTGCGGGTGCTGGGCCCCGACCACCCGGACACCCTGACCGCCCGCAACAACCTGGCGTACTGGCGGGGGCAGGCCGGGGACCGGGCGGGCGCGGCCGCCGTACTCGACGGCGTTCTCGCCGATCGCCTGCGGGTGCTGGGGCCCGACCACCCCGACACCCTCACCACCCGCGACCACCTGGCGTACTGGCGGGAGCAGGCGGGGCTCGTATAGACGATCGACCGGTGAAGGCGGTCACAGGGCGCCCTCGGAGCACCGCATCGATCACCGGCTCGACGCCGGACCTCAGCGATCCCCCGGCGCGCTCGCGTCGTGGACCAGCAGGGCGATCTGGACGCGGTTGTTGAGATCCAGCCGGGTCAGGATCCGTGACACGTGCGTCTTCACCGTCGGCAGCGCCAGATGCAGCTCCCGCGCGATCTCCGCGTTCGAGAGGCCGCGTCCGACGGCCAGGGCCACCGCCAGCTCCCGCTCGGCCAGCAGCGCCAGCCGGGCACGGGCGGCGGCCCGGTCCTGCTGCCCCGGGCCGTCGGTCACCTGCTCGATGAGCCGGCGGGTGACGGCGGGGGAGAGCACCGGGTCCCCGCCGGCCACCGTCCGGATGGCCGTGACGATGTCCCGCGGGGAGGTGTCCTTGAGGAGGAACCCGGCCGCGCCGGCGCGCAGTGCCCGCAGCACGTGCACGTCGGTGTGGAAGGTGGTCAGGACCAGCACCTCCGGGGCGCCGGGCCGGGCCCGGAGCGCCCTGGTGGCGGTCAGCCCGTCGACGCCCGGCATCCGGATGTCCATCAGCACCAGATCGGGCCGGTGCGCGGAGACCAGCGCGGGCACCTCGGCCCCGTCCGCGGCCTCCGCGACGACCTCGACGTCCGGGGCGCCGCCCAGCATCAGGCGCAGCCCGGCCCGCACGATCGCGTCGTCGTCGACCAGCAGGACACGGATCACCCTCGCCCCCTCCTCACCCCTGGCCCGCGACGGCCACGGTGCCGGCAGCGGTGCCGGTCGCGGTGCCGGCAGCGGGCCAGGGAAGCCAGGCGCGGACCCGGAACCCGCCGTCGGCGGGCCCGGCCGTCAGCTCGCCGCCCGCCAGGCGGGCCCGTTCGGCCAGCCCGATCAGTCCCTGCCCGCCGCTCCCGCTCTCACTCCCGTCCTCGCCCGCGCCGGGGACCGGAGCCGGTCCGGGCGGGGGCGTGTTGCGGACCTCCACCGTCAGCCTGCCCGCGGGCTCCCCGGTCACCTTCACCGCGACCGCCGCGCCGGGCGTGCTTGCGCGCGTTGGTCAGCGCCTCCTGCACGATCCGGTACGCCGTACGCCCCACCACGGCGGGTGGCACCGGCCCTTCCGGTGGCCCGGTCAGCTCGATCCGGCCGCCCGTCGCCCTCGCCTCCGCCACCAGCCGGGCCAGGTCCGCCAGTTCCGGCTGTGGCCGCTCACCCTCCTCCGGCCCGGCCCGCAGCACCCCGATCACCTCGCGCAGGTCGCGCAGGGCCAGCTGGGTGCTCTCCCGGATCACCTCGGCGGCCCGTGCGATCTCCTCCCTGGGCGCACCAGGGTTGAACTCCAGCGCCCCCGCGTGCAGGCTCAGCAGTGACAGCCGGTGACCGAGCACGTCGTGCATCTCGCGGGCGATCTCCTCCCGTGTCTCCCGCCGGGCCCGTTCGGCGCGCAACTCCGCACCCGCCTCGGCCAGTTCGGCACGCTCGCGCAGCGAGGCGATCAGCTGCTGCCGGGAGCGCCGGAACAGCCCCCACCCGATGGCCCCGGCGATCAGCGCGAAGTACGTCAGCGCCGAGCTCGCGCGGTCCTCGGGCAGTTCCGCCAGCCCCCACAGGAAGACGGGCAGCGGGGCGAAGGCCAGCGCCGCCACCCAGGCCGTGACCCTCCACGGCCGGGCCGCGGCCACCGTGAACACCGCCACCATCGTCGGGCCGACCAGGTAGTGCGCCCGGGTGCCCGCCAGCAGCACCACCACCGCCAGCGCCACCGGCCAGCGCCGCCGCAGCAGCACCGCCGCGCACCCCAGCGCGCCGACCACCTGGTCGACGTCCCGCCACAGGGGATCGAGGTCCGCGGGGATCGGTACGGACTGCGCGCTGACGGCGGCGAAGCAGGCGGCGAAGAGGAACAGTGCCAGGTCGGCGACCCAGTCGCGGGGGCTGCGGCGCATACTCCGGAATCTACGCGCCCTCCGCTCGCGACCGGCTCCTCGCGCCGCGGCCGGATACTTAAGTACGACCCCCGCGCCCCCACCGGCCGACCTTGGTCACCACCCGGCCATCCTGAGCCCGATCCCGTGCCCTGAGCCGCGCGCCTACCGTCGGGCCATGACCTCCTCCGAACCCACGTCCCCCCTGAGGGCCCTGTCCGGCCTCGTGTGCTTCGTCCTCGTCGTCTGCGGCGCGAGCGGCCTCCTGCACGAGTGGCTCGGCTGGACCCCCTTCATGGGCTTCGTCCGTTTCCTCGCCCCCGACGGCTACGAGATCTACACCTACGTCATCATGATCGTCCTCGGTCTCGCGATCGGCACGGCCGGTGACGTGGTCACCCGGCGAAGGCGCCGATGACCCGCCACGCGGAGTGCGCGGCGCACCCGGCCGCAGAGCCGGTCTAGTCCCCGGCCCGCGAGGACGCGACGGGTGGCCCGTCACCGGCCCCGGGAGCCCCGGCAGGCCCGGCGGAGGCGGTGGAGCGGGCGTAGCGGGCCGTGAGACCGCGGAGGTGCTCGACGAGCTCCGGGGGCTCGGTGACCTCGAAGTCGAGGTCGAGCATGCCGAGGTACACGGCGATCGTGTTCAGGCTGTCCGCGCCGGTGTCCAGCACGCAGGTGCGCTCGTCCAGCGCCTCCACCACACCGACGGCCGGGTTGATGCGCTCGGTCACCACCTCGGCGGGCGCGTGGACGACGACCCGGGCCCGGTGGCGCCAGGCCGCGGCCGAGACCCCTCGCGCGACGTACGCGGCCGCGCCGCCCTCGGGCGGATCACGCGGCGGGAAGCGCGGGCCGGTGGGCGTGCGCGGCTCGACGCGGTCGACCCGGAAGGTACGCCAGTCCCGGCGCTCGACGTCCCACGCGACGAGGTACCAGCGACGGCCCCACGACACGATCCGGTGCGGTTCGACGATCCGCACGCCCGCGGACCCGTCGTGGGCGCGGTAGCCGAACCGCAGCCGCTCCCGGTCACGGCAGGCCGCGGCGAGCACGGTCAGCACGCCCGGGTCGACCACCGGGCCGGGACGGTCCGCGGGCACGGGCTCGGTGTACGTCTGCAGCGCGTTGACCCGGTACCGCAGCCGGGAGGGCAGCACCTGCTCCAGCTTGGTGAGCGCGCGCAGCGAGGTCTCCTCGATGCCCGCGACGCCGCCACCGGCGGAGGTGCGCAACCCGACCGCCACGGCCACCGCCTCGTCGTCGTCGAGCAGCAGCGGCGGCATGGCGGTGCCGGCGCCCAGGCGGTAGCCGCCGTCGGTGCCCCGGGTCGAGTCGACCGGGTATCCGAGCTCGCGCAGCCGCTCGACGTCGCGGCGCACGGTCCGCTCGCTCACGCGCAGCCGTTCCGCCAGGTCCGCGCCGGACCAGTCCCGCCTGGACTGCAGCAACGACAGCAGGCGCAGCAGTCGCGCCGAGGTCTCCAACATGGTCCCAAGACTGCCAGGACTTCAGGACAGAAGCTGACCGGAAGGGTCCGTAGTGTTCTCCTCATGAGCGAGAACACCGAGGTCAGGCCCTTCCGCATCGACGTCCCGCAGGCCCGGCTGGACGACCTTCACGACCGGCTCGACCGCACCCTGTGGCCCGACGAGCTCCCCGACGCCGGCTGGGAGTACGGCGTCCCGGTGTCCTACGTGCGCAAGCTCGCCGCGTACTGGCGTGACGGGTACGACTGGCGCGCCCACGAGGCCGGGATCAACCGGTACCCGCAGTTCACCACCGAGATCGACGGGCAGAACATCCACTTCCTGCACGTCCGCTCGCGGCACGAGAACGCCCTGCCGCTGATCCTCACCCACGGCTGGCCGGGCTCGATCGTGGAGTACCTGAAGATCATCGATCTTCTCACCGACCCCGAGGACCCGGCCCAGGCGTTCCACCTGGTGATCCCGTCGCTGCCCGGCTTCGGCTTCTCCGGCCCGACCCGGCAGAAGGGGTGGAACCGGTACCGCACCGCCGGGGCGTGGGCGGAGCTGATGCGCAGGCTGGGCTACGACCGCTACGGCGCCGCCGGGAACGACGGAGGCTCGTTCGTCTCGCCCGAGGTCGGGCGGATCGACCCCGAGCACGTCGTCGGGGTGCACGTCACCCAGATCTTCTCGTTCCCCTCCGGGGATCCCGCCGAGTTCGAGAAGATCACCCCGGAGGACCGGAAGGCGCTGGAGTCGCTGCAGTGGTTCTACGACAACAAGATGTCGTTCAACATCCTGCACTCGCAGCAGCCGCAGACGCTGTCGTACGCGATCTTCGATTCGCCGGTCGGGCTGCTGGGCTGGAACGCGCAGCTCTTCGGCGACACCGTCGACGTGGACGCCGACTTCGTGCTGACCAACACGATGCTCTACTGGCTGACCGGCACCGCGACGTCGGCCACCCGCTTCTACTACGAGGACGCGCACGCCGAGCACCCCGCGGAGCCCACCACCGTCCCGATCGGCCTCGCGATGTTCGGCGGCGACTTCGTCTCCATGCGCACGTTCGCCGAGCGCGACCACCGGAACATCGTGCACTGGAGATCGTACGACCACGGAGGCCACTACGCCGCCCACATCGTGCCCGACGTGCTCGCCGACGACCTTCGGACCTTCTACGGCGCCCTGCGCTGACCGGTCGCGCGCCGGGGCGGGCAGGGGCAGGGGCAGAGGAGGCGGGGTGGCGCCGGGGAGGGCGGGCCGCGGCGGTGGGCGGGGGATCGGCCCCCGGACCCCCGGGCCCCGGGCTCGGGCGACCCCCGGGCCCCGGGGCGACCGCCGCGGCTCCGCGCGGTCAGGCGGTGGCGGGGGAGTCCTGCTCGGAGCGCGTCTCCAGGCGCTCGTACCGCTGCCGGGCCGCCTGGGGCGTGCTCAGTCCCAGGCTGAAGGCGATGTCCTGCCACGTCATCCCGCGCCCACGCGCGATCTTCATCAGGGCGAGCTCCGTCGCGTCCTGCTCCGCGCGCACCTGCGGCAGGAGGGTCAGGGCGGCCATCAGATCGGTGGCGTCGATCTCCGGCTCTCCGGGTTCGGCGGGGACGGCGCCCCCCGCCATGACGGCGACCAGCCGCACCACCTCGTGCGGCGAGGGCACCGACGGGTGGACGTGCCGGGCTCGGCGCTCGGGAGTGCCCGCGTGCCGGTCGGCGAGACGCATCAGGGCGGTGTAGGTGCGCTCCGAGCGCTGCGCGGCCGGATCGGGACGGGTGAAGGGGTTCGCGTCGGACATGGAAGCATCATGTCGAGAAAACACTTTGTTTTCAACTTTTTGTTCAACTCAGATGGGGCGAACCGGGCGGGAGGGACGGGCGGGGACGGTGGAGGGCCCTCCGGGCCGGTCCCGGTGACGTCACGACGCCGGAACCGGGGGGCGTCTCCCGCGGAGGCCGGCATCCCGGTCCGCGGCCCGGTGCCGGCCGGGCCCGGAGGGGCGGGGGCCGGCTCCGCCGGGCCGGGAGACGCTCATCGCCCCGTCAGTCCTTGTGCCCCAGGAATCGCGCGCCCCATCGGACGGAATGCCCTTTTCCATTGCACACCCGACATTTCCCGAACGCGCCCTTGAAGGTCGTCGAGTGGGATTCCTTGGATTTGTTGCAGGCCTTGCATTTCATGTACGGATGGAACTTGCAGGAGGCGAGATAGAAGACGATCGCGATGACGGCGACGATCAGAACGGGGTGTACGGCGAGGTCGGAGCCTGCCTCACCTGCCGGGACGACGGTGGGGAGAGGTGGGATCGAAAGCACCCGACCAGATTTGCACGGGAGACGACGGCGCATCAGCCGTTTCCGCGCGCCGGTCCTTCGGAACGGGCGTTTCCTGTGCCGATGTACCGGCTGCTCCCCGCGGATTCCTCCCGTCGAGCCGAGGGCGGAACGGAGCCGGGCATTCCTCCGTTCTCACCGCCGTTCCCTCGACGCCGTTCCTCGCGGACGGTGGCGGGAGGAGGCGCGGGAGGTGCGGGAGGCGCGCACGATGGCCCCCACGCCGGCGCCCACCGTGACCCCGGCGACCAGCCCCGCGGGCACCCCGGAGCCCATGCCCACCAGGACTCCGGTGACCAGGCCCGCGAGCAGGCGCGCGAGCGCGCCCGCCACGGGCCGCGCCGTCACGCGCACGCCCGAGCCGAGCGGGCGCGCGTCGCGCCCCGGGATCGCGGCCCCTCGCGGGGGCGGGCCGCTCCCGCGGTGCGCGGGCGGGCTCTCCCCGGATCCCGCCCCCCGGGGAGAGCCCGCGGCCCGGGGAGAGGGGCCGCTCACGGCCGCTCCTCCTCCTCTTCCGTCTCCTGCGCGCCGAGGCGCTCCTCCAGCCGTTCGAGCCTCAGCACGATGGGGCGGAGCTCCTCGCGTACGGCCGCCGACAGGGCGCTCGCCGCGCCCGCGGGCAGGGTGAAGGGGGCCGGGGAGGCGGGAGGGGCGACGGGGGTCCCCTGGGTCTGCGCGCGCAGGTGGACGTACCCGACGAGGGCGGCCGAGACCGCGTGGCGGGTCAGCCGGTGCTCGGCGCCCAGCTCCCGGAGCACGCGTCCGGCCGTCCCGTCGGGCTCGGCGATCAGGCCGAGCAGCAGGTGCTCGCAACCGACGTAGTTGTGGCCGAGCGAGGTGGCCTCGGTGACGGTCATCTCCAGCGCCGCCGCCGCCGACGCGCCGAAGGTGAGCCCCGGCGCGGAGGTCCCGGCGTCCCCGGCCGCGGCGGGCGCGTTCCCGGTCGCGGGACCCGACCGGTCGAGCCTGCGCCGCACCTCCTCCAGGCTGATCTCCAGCACGCCGAGGACATGGAGGGCCAGGTTGGTGCCCTCGGCGAGCATTCCGCCCAGCAGGTGCTCGGTGCCGACCTCGGCCGCGTCCAGTGCGCGCGCCTGGTCCACCGCCAGTTTGATCACCTCGCGCGCGCGGGGGGTGAAGTTGGGCAGCCTCGCCAGATCGTCGAGGTCGGAATCGCCGAGCGCCGTCTCGCGGATGGCCGTCACCCGCCGCACCGCCTGCTCCAGGGCCCGCTGGCAGACGGCCGAGACCGGCACGCCCGCCTTCTTCACGGCCTCGGCGAGCTCGTCGGGCAGGTAAACGTTGATCTTGGGCATCGTTCCCCCTTGGGGTTAGAGGAGGGTTATAACCCATTCATAACCCCATAGGGGGGTGCTTGTCCAGTGCGACGCTCCGGTCGCCGGCGCAGCACCCGGGTCGCTAGCGCAGCGCTCCGGTCAGCAGACGGGTCATCTCGGGGGTGAGGGCGACACCCCGGGTCGAGAGCCAGGCCAGCCGGTTGCGGCTGGTGAAGGCGGCGAGCCTGCGCGCGTCGAGCCGGGTGAGCCGTCCGGGCCCGGCCAGCACCGGGGTCAGCGCGATCCGGTCCCAGGCGGTGGCCCGGCCGAGGGAACGGGCCACCTGCGGGTGCGCGGCGCGCACGGCCGAGGCGACGGGACGCAGGCGGGCCCCGGCCGTGGGCGCGCCGACGGGGGCCAGGAGGTTGACGGTGGAGATCTCGGCTCCCGCCGCCCGGGTGGCGCGGAGCATCTCCTGGTCGTGACGGGCCAGGCCCGCCCCGGTGACCGGCAGGGTGAAGCTCACCGCCAGGGAGCGGCCCTCGCGGGCGGCCTCCCGCTGCAGGACGGTGATCGCCTGGGCGCGCCGCCGCACGGTGGCCGCGGCGGCCGGGCCGTGAAGCTCGAAGTCGATGTACGCGGCGCCGAAGGCGGTGATCGCGCGACGGTAGGCGGCGGCGAGCCGTCCCGGGTCGGTGCAGGCCGAGGCGAGCTCGCGCCCGGACGGCCCGCCGAAGGCGAGACCCGCCTTCCCCCCGGCGGCGCGCAGGCGGCCGAGCCGGTCGGCCACCGGGGCGCCGTCCCGATCCCGGAGCCCTCCCCAGGTGGGGACGCAGCCCTTCTGCCCGGCGGTGAGATGGCCCAGCGTGAACCAGCGCACGCGGTCCCTCCTGACCGCCCTGGGCAGGTCGAAGCGCGGGTCGCTCGCGGCGTCCACGAACGTCACGAACCCCGACGGGCGGGAGACGGCCGCCTCGCGGTCCACCGCGGGCCGCCTCCCGGACGTGGCCGGGGACGGCGTACCCGAGGGGGTGGCGGCACCGGCGCGGTGGCCGCGCGCGCCCCACTCGCCGGTCGCGCCGGAGGGCAGCAGCCAGATCGCGGTACCGGTGCCCGCGACGAGAGCGATCGAGGCGAGCACCACCAGGGAGCGGGGCGGGGTGCCGGGCTCGCGGGCCCGCAGGGTGTCGGGGCGGTCGGTCGCCACGGGCATGAGTTCCCCTCCTCGACGGCGGGGGCGATCGCCGAGAGTGCCCGGCCCGCTACCCGATGCGTCAGAGGGCAGAACGTTAGCAAGCGTCCACGCCACGGCGCGGGCTTTCTGCGGATGCCGTCCGTAGTGCCCGGATAATGGTCTGCATGAAGTTGAGGATCTTCACTGAACCGCAGCAGGGCGCCACCTACGACGAGTTGCTCGCGGTCGCGCTGACCGCGGAGCGGCTGGGGTTCGACGCGTTCTTCCGCTCCGACCACTACATGCGGATCGGCAAGGGCGACCCCGGCCCCGGCCCCACCGACTCCTGGATCACCCTGGCCGGCCTGGCCCGGGAGACCTCCACGATCCGTCTCGGCACGCTGGTCACCCCGGCGACCTTCCGGCTGCCCGGACCGCTGGCGATCAGCGTCGCCCAGGTGGACCGGATGAGCGGCGGACGGGTGGAGCTGGGGCTGGGAACCGGCTGGTTCGACGCCGAGCACACCGCGTACGGCATCCCCTTCCCGCCGGTCGCCGAGCGCTTCGGCAGGTTCGAGGAGCAGCTGGAGATACTGGTCGGGCTCTGGACCACGCCGGTGGGGGAGACGTTCTCCTTCGAGGGGGCCCACTACCGGCTGGCGGACTCCCCGGCGCTGCCCAAGCCCGCGCAGAGCCCCAAGCCGCCGATCATCATCGGCGGTACCGGCGCCACCCGGACCCCGCGCCTGGTCGCGCGGTTCGCCGACGAGTACAACGTGCCGTTCCGCACCGTGGAGGACACCGCCGAGGCCTTCGACCGGGTCAGGAAGGCGTGCGAGGCCGAGGGCAGGGAGCCGGTCGCGCTCTCCGTCGCGCAGACCGTCTGCGTCGGCTCCAACGACGCCGAGCTCGCGCGGCGGGTCGAGGCGGCCGGGCAGGACCTCGCCGCGCTGCGGGTGGCCGGGCTGGCCGGGACCCCCGCCGAGGTGACCGAGAAGATCGGCCGCTTCGCCGAGCTGGGCGTCGAGCGGGTCTACCTGCAGATCCTGGACCTGGTCGACCTCGACCACCTGGAGCTCATCGCCGAGGAGATCATGACCGACGTGTAGGCCGGGGCGGTCCCGGCCGTGGCCCGGGGAGGTCCCGGCACCGGCGGGCCGGTTAACCCGTGGCCGTCCCGCCGGTCGTGCGGCACACTGAGCCGGTGCTGCTGACGATATCCACCACCGCACGGCCGGCCACGGACCTCGGATTCCTGCTGCACAAGCATCCGGACCGGGTCCAGGAGTTCGACCGCTCCTACGGCGTGGCCCGCGTGCTGTACCCGGAGGCGAGCGAGGAGCGCTGCACGGCCGCGCTGATGCTGGAGGTCGACCCGGTCCGGCTGGTGCGCTCGCGCGACCGCTCCACCGCGGACCACGCGCTGGGCCAGTACGTCAACGACCGGCCGTACGTGGCGTCGTCGCTGCTGGCCGTGACGCTGGCCGACGTGTTCCGCACGGCGCGCACCGGCCGCTGCGACGCCCGCCCCGACCTGGCCGCCCGTCCGATCCCGCTGGAGCTCACGCTGCCGGTGCTGCCCTGCCGCGGCGGGCCCGAGCTCGCGCACCGGCTCTTCGAGCCGCTGGGCTGGGGGGTCGAGGCGCGGGCCCTGCCGTTGGACGAGGGGTTCCCCGAGTGGGGCGACTCCCGTTATGTCCGGCTGGTGCTGCGCGGGCAGGCCCGCCTGGCCGACGCGCTCAACCAGCTCTACGTCCTGCTTCCGGTGCTCGACGACGCCAAGCACTACTGGGTGGCCCCCGACGAGGTGGACAAGCTGATCAGGGCGGGCGAGTCGTGGCTGGGCACCCACCCCGAGCGTGGCCTGATCACCCGCCGCTACCTGGGCCGCCGCCTGGCGCTGACCCGCGCGGCCTTCGCCAGGCTCGCCGAGATCGGCGACGACGTCGAGGACGAGCTCGACCCGCCGATCGAGCAGGAGCTCACCGTCCCGCCCGCGCCGCCCGACGCTCCGTCTCCCGAGCCGCCGGCCCGGCGGCCGTTGAACGTCCTGCGGCTGGAGGCCGTGCTCGCGGCGCTGGAGCGGGTGGGCGCGAGCAGCGTCATCGACCTCGGCTGTGGTTCCGGCCGCCTGGTCGGGGCGCTGCTGGAGCGGCCCCGCTTCACCAGGGTGACCGGTACCGACGTGTCCTCGCAGGCCCTGGCGATCGCCGCCCGGCGCCTGCGGCTCGACCGGATGCCCGAACGGCGGCGGGAGCGGCTGGAGCTGTTCCAGGGCGCGCTGACCTACACCGACGACCGCTTCGCCGGGTACGACGCCGCCGTGCTGATGGAGGTCGTCGAGCACGTCGACCCGGCGCGCCTGGAGGCGCTGGAGCGGGTGGTCTTCGGCACCGCCCGGCCGGGCCACGTGATCGTCACGACCCCCAACGTCGAGTACAACGTCCACTACGCCTCCCTCGTGGGCCCGCGCCACTCCGACCACCGCTTCGAGTGGACCCGCGCCGAGTTCCGGGCGTGGGCGGCGAAGGTGTGCGGCGAGTACGGCTACCGCGTCGGGTTCGTCCCGGTGGGGGACGACGACCCGCTGGTGGGACCGCCCACCCAGATGGCCGTGTTCGGCCCGGTGGACGCCGGCGACACGGGCCCGGACGGTGGCGGAGCGGACGGTGGCGGCGTGGACGGTGGCGCGGGAGGTGGAGATGACTGAGATCGTCGTACCGGAGATGTCGCTGGTCGTGCTCGTGGGGGTGTCGGGGAGCGGGAAGTCGACCTTCGCGCGCCGGCACTTCGGGCCGACCCAGGTGATCTCCTCCGACTTCTGCCGCGGGCTGGTCTCCGACGACGAGAACGACCAGACCGCCACGGCCGACGCCTTCGACGTGCTGAACTACATCGTCGGCACCCGCCTGCGGCGCGGGCTGCTGACGGTCGTGGACGCCACCAACGTCCAGTGGGAGGCCCGCAAGAAGCTCGTCGAGCTGGCCAGGTCGCACGACGTGCTGGTGGACGCGATCGTCCTGGATGTGCCCGAGGAGCTGGCGGCCGAGCGCAACCGGAGCCGGCCCGACCGGGACTTCGGCGCGCACGTGATCACCCGCCAGCGCAAGGACCTGCGCCGTTCCATGGCCAGGATCTCCCGCGAGGGGTTCCGCCGGGTCCACGTGCTGCGCGGCCCCGAGGAGATCGAGGCCGCCACGGTCGCCACGGAGAGGGCGTGGAACGACCGGCGCGAGCTGACCGGCCCGTTCGACATCGTCGGCGACGTGCACGGCTGCCGCTCCGAGCTGGAGACGCTGCTGCGCGCCCTGGGCTGGGAGATCGAGCCCGGCGGCACCGGCGCGGTCCACCCGGAGGGCAGGACCGCGGTGTTCGTCGGCGACCTGGTGGACCGCGGGCCCGACTCGCCGGGCGTGCTGCGGCTGGTCATGGGCATGGTCGCGGCCGGGACCGCGCTGTGCGTGTCGGGCAACCACGAGCAGAAGCTGGCCCGCGCGCTGGGCGGGCGCAAGGTCAGGGTGGCCCACGGCCTGCAGGAGTCGCTGGACCAGCTCGCCGCCGAGCCCGAGGAGTTCCGGCGGGACGCGCTGGCCTTCATGGACGGGCTGGTCAGTCACTACCGGCTCGACGGCGGCCGGCTCGTCGTCGCCCACGCCGGGCTCAAGGAGGCCTACCACGGCCGCGCGTCCGGCCGGGTGCGCGCCTTCGCGCTGTACGGCGACACCACCGGCGAGACCGACGAGTACGGCCTGCCGGTGCGCTACCCGTGGGCGCGGGAGTACCGGGGCCGGGCCATGGTCGTCTACGGCCACACCCCGGTCCCGCGGGCCGAGTGGGTCAACAACACGATCTGCCTGGACACCGGCGCCGTCTTCGGCGGGGAGCTCACCGCGCTGCGCTACCCCGAGAAGGAGATCGTCTCGGTCCCGGCCGAGCGCGTCTGGTACGAGCCGGTACGGCCGCTCACCGCCCCCGGCCACCGCGACCACGCCCACCGCGAACCCGGCGTGCTCTCGGTCGAGGACGTCCGGGGCACCCGGCACGTCGAGGTGCGGTACGGCGGCGGCGCCGTCAGGGTCCGCGAGGAGAACGCGGCCGCCGCCCTGGAGATCATGAGCCGGTTCGCGGTCGACCCGCGCTGGCTGGTCTACCTGCCGCCGACGATGGCGCCCGCGCAGACCTCGCGCCTGGAGGGCCACCTGGAGCACCCCGCGGAGGCGTTCGCCGAGTTCGCCGCCGCCGGGGTGGACCGGGTGGTGTGCGAGGAGAAGCACATGGGCTCGCGGGCGGTCGTGGTGCTGGCGGCCGGCCCGGACGTGGCGGCGGCGCGGTTCGGCGTCACCGACGGCACCGCGGGGGCGGTCTACACCCGTACCGGCAGGCCGTTCTTCGCCGACACCGGCGCGCTGGTCGACCGGCTCAGGAAGGCGTGCGCGCCGCTGATGCGGGAGCTGGGGTCGGACTGGCTGGTCCTCGACTGCGAGCTGCTGCCCTGGTCGGTCAAGGCCGAGGGGCTGATCC
Organism: Streptosporangium sp. NPDC050855; assembly: GCF_044456585.1. Taxonomy (NCBI): domain Bacteria; kingdom Bacillati; phylum Actinomycetota; class Actinomycetes; order Streptosporangiales; family Streptosporangiaceae; genus Streptosporangium; species Streptosporangium sp. NPDC050855. The sequence continues at coordinate 58,067 of NZ_JBITFY010000003.1, read as the reverse complement.
GCGAGCAGTACGCGTCGGTGGGCGCCGCGGCCCGCGCGGCGCTGCCGGAGGCGATCGCCGTGCTGGAGGCGGCGGCCGGGCGCGGGTTGGATGTGAGCGATCTGCTGGACCGCACCCGCCGCCGCTCCGTCAACGCTGCCCGTTTCAGCCAGGCATATGCACGTTACTGCTGGCCTGTCGCGGACCTGGACGGGGTCCGGCTGGCCCCGTTCCAGATCCTCGCCTGCGAGGGCCGGGCGACCGCCGCCACCGAACCGCGGACCTGGCACCTGGAGATGCTGGCGCGGCTCGACGACCCGCTGATCGCGCCGACCCGGCACGTGTTCGCCGACACCTCCTCGCCGGAGTCGGTCGAGGCGGCCACCGCCTGGTGGGAGGCGCTGACGGCCGAGGGCGGCGAGGGCATGGTGGTCAAGCCGGTCCAGGTGCCGGAGGGACGGAGCCGGGTGCAGCCGGGCGTCAAGGTGCGCGGCCGGGAGTACCTGCGGATCGTCTACGGACCCGACTACACCGAGAGCCTGGACGTGCTGCGCAACAGGTTCCTGGGACGCAAGCGCTCGCTGGCTCTGCGCGAGCACGCCCTGGGGTTGGAGGCGCTCTTCCGGCTGGCCGGGGGCGAGCCGCTGTGGAGGGTGCACGAGGCGGTCTTCGCCGTCCTGGCGCTGGAGTCCGAGCCGGTCGACCCCCGTCTGTGATTTTTCGACAAAGCCGGATGAAGAAGGAGACATCTCCCGCGCTGTGACGATAGCCGTATCCGCCCTGGTCCCTAGGCTCTGAGCACGCCGGCGGGGCGAGGGCGGGCCACCGACGGGCGGGCGGCGGCGCGCGGCCGCCACGGGAGCCGGAGGTTCGATGTCTCAAGCCCTTTTTCGGGGGAAAGGACTCTCATGGCCGGCACTGCCCCCTCGGGGACCTCCAGTGAGAACATCGGGCACGTCATCTTCATCACCGCCGCCGCGGCGATCGGCGGCTTCCTCTTCGGGTACGACAGCGCCGTCATCAACGGCGCCGTCACCGGGATCGAGAAGTACTTCAGAGTCGACGCGGTGCAGACCGGCTTCGTCGTGGCGATCGCGCTGCTGGGATCGGCCCTGGGCGCGTGGATCGCCGGAGGGCTGGCCGACCGCTGGGGCCGCACCAGGACCATGCAGGTGGCCGCGATCCTGTTCGCGGTCAGCTCCGTCGGCCAGGCGCTGCCCTTCACCGTGTGGGACCTGGCCTTCTGGCGGGTGCTCGCCGGCGTGGGCATCGGAATGGCCTCGGTGATCGGCCCCGCCTACATCGCGGAGGTCGCCCCGCCCGCCTACCGGGGACGCCTGGGCTCCTTCCAGCAGCTGGCCATCGTGCTGGGCATCGCCGTCTCCCAGCTGGTCAACTACGCGATCGCGGAACGGGCCGGGGGCGACGTCAACAACGAGCTGCTCGGTCTGCAGGCCTGGCAGTGGATGCTCGGCGCCTGCCTGGTCCCCGCCGTGCTCTACCTGATCTTCGCGACGATCATCCCGGAGTCGCCGCGCTTCCTGGTCGCGGTCGGCAGGTCGGCCGAGGCGCGCAAGGTGCTCGGCGAGGTCGAGGGCGAGAGCACCGACCTGGACGCCCGGATCACCGAGATCGAGAACTCGCTGCGCAGCGAGCACCGGCCCCGGCTGCGCGACCTGCGCGGCTCCCGGCTGGGCCTGCTGCCGATCGTCTGGATCGGCATCCTGCTCTCGGTGTTCCAGCAGTTCGTCGGCATCAACGTCATCTTCTACTACTCGGCGTCGCTGTGGCAGTCGGTCGGCATCAACCAGTCGGACTCGTTGCTGATCAGCTTCTCCACCTCGATCATCAACATCGTCGGCACGTTCATCGCCATCGCGCTGGTCGACAGGATCGGCCGCAGGCCGCTGCTGCTGATCGGATCGGTGGGCATGGCGGTGTCGCTCGCCGTGGCCGCGTGGGCGTTCAGCGCCGGTGTCCCGAACGGTGAGACGGTCAGGCTGCCCGAGACGCAGGGCACGGTCGCGCTGGTCGCCGCGCACGTCTTCGTGCTGTTCTTCGCCCTGTCGTGGGGCGTGGTCGTCTGGGTGCTGCTGGGCGAGATGTTCCCCAACCGGATCAGGGCCGCCGCGCTCTCGGTGGCGGCGTCCGCCCAGTGGGTGGCCAACTGGCTCATCACCGTCTCCTTCCCGTCGCTGTCGGAGTGGAGCCTGGCGGGCGCCTACGTGGGGTACACGGCCTTCGCCGTGCTGTCGTTCATCTTCGTGATGTTCAAGGTGAAGGAGACGAAGGGCCGGAAACTAGAGGACATGGGATAGCGCCCCGCCCTTGGCCCGGCGGGGTGGATCCTGGTAGAAGGTGGGGCACCGAGGAGGTGCCCGGTGGATATCGTTCCCCTGGAGTTCGAAGCGTTCGACCGCCGCATCGCGGGGGTCTCCGGCGACCGTAACGTCGAGCGGCTGCACCGGGGCACGCGCTGGGCCGAGGGGCCCGTGTACGTCCCCGCGGGCCGCTACCTGGTCTGGAGCGACATCCCGAACGACCGCATGCTGCGGTGGGACGAGATGACCGGCCGGGTGGGGCCGTTCCGGGAGCCCGCCGGGTACGTCAACGGCAACACCCTCGACCGCGAGGGCAGGCTCGTCTCGTGCGAGCACGGCGCGCGCCGGGTGACCCGGACCGAGCACGACGGCTCGGTCACCGTGCTCGCCGACCGGTGGCGCGGCATGCGGCTCAACAGCCCCAACGACGTGGTGGTGCGCTCCGACGGGTCGGTCTGGTTCACCGACCCGCCGTACGGCATCCTCAGCGACTACGAGGGGCACCGGGCCGAGCAGGAGATCGACGGCTGCCACGTCTACCGCGTCGACCCCGGCACCGGCGAGGTGAGCGTGGTGGCGGACGACTTCGCCCGCCCCAACGGCCTGGCCTTCTCCCTCGACGAGCGCCTGCTGTACGTCGCCGACACCGAGCGCCGCCACGTGCGGGTCTTCGAGGTCAGCGACGACGGCGCCCTCACGGGCGGCGAGGTGTTCGCCGGGCACGACGGCGAGGGGAGCTACGACGGCATGCGCCTGGACGAGACCGGCCGCCTCTGGGCCGCCGTCGGCCCGGCGATCCACGCCTACCACCCGGACGGGACGCTGCTGGGCAGGCTGCTCCTGCCGGAGAGCGCCTCGAACCTCGTCTTCGGCGGCCTGAAGCGCAACCGCGTCTTCGTCACCGCCACGACGTCCCTGTACTCGGTCATGGTGAGCGTCCGGGGCGCCGAGCCGGTGTGGGCGCGCCGATGACGCGCCCGGCCGCGCCCGGCCGCGCCCGGGTGGGGCCGGAAGGGCTCCCGGGTGAGGCCGGGAGCCCTTCCGGGGACCGGGAGAACTAGGAGAACGCCCAGGTGAACAGGTGCAGCTGCCCGTCCTCGGGGGTGGAGAACGTCAGGCTCCGCACCTTCCTGGCCGGGTCCAGGGCGACGGGCCGCGACGCGTAGACGTGGGCCGGCACGGGCTGGAGCGCCCACGAGCCCCAGAACAGCCGGTGCGGGGTGCGGGCCACGACCTCGTTGCCGAACCGGGGCTCGTCCGAGCCGAAGTCCAGGATCCAGTCGCTGAGGCCGAGCCGTCCCGTGCCGGTCGTGCCGTCGGTGTAGGTGACGGTGACGTCCGCCTCGGGCCAGCCGTTCACGCCCGTTCCCAGGAAGGAGACGCCGGTGGCGCCGTCCGGTGCGGCCACCTCCAGCGGCTCCGTTCCGGGGCGGACGTTGTCCCACTCGCCGCGCTTCCTGTCCGGCCAGGTGAAGGTGACGTCGCGCGACGTCACCCGCCCGCCCGGGGTGAGACCGGCCTCGGCCAGGGCCTGCGCCGAGAGGCTGAAGCCGGGCCCGTCGATGTTGGCCTCGCCGGGAGCGCCCATGTGGCCGATGCCGGCGTTGTTGTGGTGCCACTCCGGGGTGCCGCGACCGGCCACGTTGAGCCGTACCGAGGCGGTGAGGTCGCCCACGACGACCGGCACCGTCAGCATGCCGTGCGGCACGGTGCCGGACACCGAGATCCGCAGGGCCTGGCGGGCCTGCCCGCCCGCGGTCAGGGCGAGCGTGCCGCGCGCGGGCGACACGGTGACGCCGGCCGGGGGCCTGGCCTCCCAGGTGAGCGTGGCGGCCCGGCCCAGCGACCGGACCGCGAGGTCCGTGGTGAGCGTGCCACCGGGCTCGACCGGGCCGCTGCCGCGGCTGAACCCGGCCAGGTACGGCCTGGTCCCGGTGCCGAACGACGGCGGCGCGTCCTCGGGGTCGGTGCCGAAGTCCCGGTTCGGGGACGTGCCGCGGACGAAGCTCAGCCGTCCGCCGCCGGTCGCGAACGACTCCGGCAGCCACGCCCGGTCCGTCGCCGCGCCGTTCACGCTGAGCGAGCGGATGTACGGCCCGGAGCCGCGGGCGTCCACCACGATGTCGTCGGCGTCGCCGCCCGGCCGGTCGATCGTGACCCGCTCGAACAGCGGGGTGTTCACCAGCAGCTCGGCGCGGCCGGGGATCGCGGGGAAGAGCCCCATGGCCGACCACACGTACCACGACCCCATCGCGCCCAGGTCGTCGTTGCCGACCAGCCCGTCCGGGCCCGGCCTGAACAGCTCCTGCTGCACCCGCCGCACCAGCTCCTGCGTCCTGTACGGACGGCCGGCCCACGCGTACAGCCACGGCGACGTCATCGCCACCTCGTTGCCCAGGTAGGCGTACGGCTCGGCGGGCCCGGCGTTGAGCTTGGTGAAGTAGGTGTCGAGCCGGGGCACGACCTCGCCGGGGCCGCCCATCGCGGTGAACAGCCCGGCCGGGTTGTGCGGCACCAGCCAGTGGTACTGGGCGCCGTTGCCCTCCATATAGACGTCCGGGTGGGCCGGGTCGAACGGTGAGGTGAACGCGCCGTCGCCCTGGCGCGGCTGGATCCAGCCGGTGCCCGGGTTGTAGATGTGCTGCCAGGCCTGCGCGCGTCCCATGAACTCCGTGGCCGTGGCCCGGTCACCGAGCCGGGAGGCGAGCTGGGCGATCCCGAAGTCGGCCACGCCGTACTCCAGCGTCGCCGACGGGTCGTTCGGGACGTGCCCCTGGCGCATGTACGCGGCGTTGCCCGGCCGCTCGTCGTACTGCAGCAGCGGGTGCCCGATGTCGCGGGGGCCGGTCCGCCTGGCGGCCTCGGTCATCGCCCGCAGCGCCGCCCGCGCGTCGAAGCCGCGCGCGCCGAACGCGTACACGCTGGACAGGATCGAGTGGTACGGGTCGCCGACCATGACGCCGGTGACCGCGGTCTGGTGCGACCAGCGGTCCCACACGTTGCCGAGGGCCTGGGCGTTGTCGTACATCGACTGCGCGATGTCGGCGGCCACGTCCGGCGCCAGCAGCGCGAGGAGCTGCACCTGGCTGCGGTAGATGTCCCATCCGGAGAAGGTCGCGTAGTGGTGGCGGCCCGGCCGCACCCGGTGCGGCTCGTGGTCGCTGCCGGTGTAGGTGCCGTCCACGTCGTCGGAGACGTGCGGCTGCAGCAGCGTGTGGTAGAGGTTGCTGTAGAAGGTGCGCTGCTGGTCCTCGCTGCCGCCGCCGACCCGGACCCGGCCCAGGCGCTCGCGCCACACGCCGGCCGCCTCGCGGGCCACCTGGTCCACGCCCTTGCCGGCGATCTCGGCCTGGAGGTTGCGCCGGGCGCCGTCGAGGCCGACGTAGGACAGCCCGACCCGCATCTGCACCGGCCGCTCCGGGTCGAACTGCAGGTACGCCCCCGAGCCCGGCCCGTTGACGGTCACGTCCTCGCGGGTGACCAGGTCGCCCCTGACCCTGGCGGGTCCGGCGTTGGCGACGCTGCTCCCGCCGGGACGCACCTCGCCGTCCTTCCAGGTGCCGAACGCGGTGACCGGCCGGTCGAACGTGGCGTGGAAGTAGATCTTGTAGCGGGTCGGCGGGCCGCAGAACCCGCCGGTCTGCACCCAGCCCTCGACGGTGTTCCCGCTGATCCTGGTCTCACCGTCGTCGACGCCGTTGACCGAGCCGCTGGTGTTCAGCAGCACCGTGCCGGGCCTGCCCTTGGGGAAGGTGAAGCGGGCCACGCCCGTCCGCATGCCGGTGCTGAGCTCGGCCTCGACCCCGCTGTCGAGCGTGGTGCCGTAGAAGCCGGGGGAGCCCCGCTCGTTGTCGTGCGAGAACGTCTGCACGTAGTCCTCGCCGTGGGTGGCGGGCGAGCGGCCGATCGTCCCCGAGACGGGGATCACCGGGAAGTCCTGCGCGCCGGTGCAGCCGGGCCCGGAGATGTGCGTCATGGAGAAGCCGCGCAGCCGGTCGTCCTCCCACCGGTAGCCGCCGCCGGCGTCGGAGACCGTGTCGGGGCTCCACTGCATCATCCCGAACGGCAGGACGGCGCCGGGGAAGGTCATCCCCCCGCCCCCGCCGTGGTCGAAGTCGGGCGCCGCCTCCTTGGTGCCGTGGAAGACGTTGACCAGGGACACGGGGTCGCGCTCGGCCGGCACGGGCTGCGGGGCGCCGAGCGGCAGGGCGGTGGCCGCGAGCAGGGCGGTGACGACCGGCACGGACCAGTGAGGCAGGGACCAGAAAGACACGGCAGTCCTCCGAAGGTGGGGTCGCCGTATCGAACCCCGGCCCCGCGCGGCCGGTCAACGGACGGCAACGACGGCCACAACCGGCCACCGGCCCCGCCCGCGAACAGGGGTTGACGTCCCCGCGGCCGGATGCGGTCAGAGCTGTTCCCCGGTCAGGGGCTCGGGCAGGTCGGCGCGGCGCGCCACGCTGAGCTTGCGGTAGACGCGCGTCAGGTGCTGCTCCACCGTGCTCACCGTGATGAACAGCTGGGCGGCGACCTCCCGGTTGGAGTAGCCGTCGGCCACCAGCGTCGCCACCCGCCGCTCGGCGTCGCTGAGCGGCGGCCGCGCGCCGGGCAGCTCACCGGCCCACGCGCCGTCGGAGTCGTCGGGCAGCATCCGGCTCAGGGCTCCGGCCTGGCACTCCTCGGCCAGGGCACGGGCCCGGCGGCCCAGCACCGCGGCCCGGCGGAACTCGCCGACCGCGTGGTAGGCCCTGGTGAGGCCGGTCAGCGACCTGGCGAGCTCGTACCTGTCGCCCCCCTGCTGCAGCAGCTCGGCCGACTGGCGCAGCAGCATCACCCGGTGGCGCCTGTCGGCGGTGGCGGCCAGCACGCGCAGCGCCATCCCCTGGACCCGCCCGGAGCCGCCGGAGCGCGCGAGCTGCTCCTCCACCAGCAGACGGGCCTCCCGCACCTCGTCGAGGGCGATCAGGGCCTGCGCCGCGTCCAGCCGCCAGGCGATGAACTCGGCGCTGTCGAGCCGCCACTCGACCATGAGCTCGCCGCACAGCCGCAGGTCGCGCAGCGCCTGGCGGGCCTGGCCGGCCGCCAGGTGGAAGCGGCCCTTGCCGTGCAGGTACTGCAGCCCGAACCGGGTCTCCAGCATGGCCTCGGGCACCGGCCGGGTGACGGGCGGCAGGAACTCCTCCTGACGGCCCATCGCCACACCGGCCAGCAGCAGGCTGCCCAGCGGCCCGCCGACGGCCACCCCCCAGCTGTCCGGCGGGATGAGCTCCAGGGCGCGCTGCGCGTCGGCCGCGGCCCCGGCCGGGTCGCCCCGGCGCAGGCCGATCTCGGCGCGGATGGCCGACAGGCGGGCCTGCCGGCTCGGGGCCCGGCGCGAGACCGCCTCGGTGATGAAGGAGTCGCACCAGGGCGCGGCCAGATCGGCCCGGCCGGTGTAGGTCAGTGCCAGCAGCGCGCTCTCCACCGTGTCCATCGACATCTCGTCCAGCCGCGAGCCGCGCAGGATGCGCTCGGCCGCCGCCGCCGTCTCCGGCAGCGGGCCTCCCGTCAGCGCGCGCACCAGCGCGTCCGCCGACTCGGTCCGGCGGTCCGCGCTGAGGGAGTGGGCGGCTCCCCCCGCCTGCTCGTCGGTCAGCTCGGGCAGGTGCGGCAGGAACGACGGGCAGCTGCTGCGGAACCAGGCGTGCGCCACGGCCAGCTCCGCCACCGCGTCCCGGTCCAGCTCCTGGAGCCTCCTCAGGTGCGCCAGGACGTCCCTGGCGTCGTCGGCGTGGCCGTGCCACAGCAGCGCCTTGGCCAGCACCACGGCGTCGCCGCCGGTCAGGTGGCCCCGGCGCAGCGCCTCGGTCAGCTCGGCCAGGTGCCCGGCGAGCGTGCCGGGGTCGATCCGCCACTTGGCCCGCACCAGGACGGTGGCGATCCTGGCGCGCCGGCGCTCGTCCCGGCAGGACCGCAGGGCCAGCATGAGGTACTCGATCGCGGACTCCACGCCGTCCTGGCGCAGCGCCCGCGCCGCGGCCTCCTCCAGGACCGGCAGCGCCCACGGCTCGCCGGCCTGACCGGCCCGCAGCAGATGCCCGGCCACCACCGGGACCGGCGCGCCGTCGCGGTAGGCCAGCTCGGCGGCCCGGCCGTACAGGTCGACGCGCTCGTGCTCGTCCAGCCCGGCCAGCACGGCGGACCTGGCGGCCTCGTCGCGGAACCGGCCGCCGTCCAGCAGCCCGGCACGGGTCAGGTCCTGGACCGCCCTGACGACGACCGTGCCGTTCTCGCCGAGCAGCCGGGGGACGAGCCCGGCCTCGCCGAGCACGGCCAGTGCCCGCGCCACCCGGGGGGTGTCGTCCCCGGCGCGGTGCAGGCAGGCGAGCACGGCCTCGGCGTACCGCTCGCCCCGGCCGTCCCCGGTGCGGTGGTCCTCCAGCAGGGCGTCCACCAGCAGCCGGTTGCCGCCGGTCAGCGCGTGCCAGCGCTCCGGCGTGGCGCCGGCGTCCCCGGACGCGAGCCGCGTCACCTCCTCGGGGGACAGGTGCCCGAGGCGGATCGCGCGGTAGTGCGGCCGCCGCTGCATCTCCGCGTGCAGGCCGCCGAGGGTGTGCGCGTCCGGCACGCTGAAGGCCAGCATGACCCTGGCGTAGGCGATCCTGCGGGCCAGGTGCGACAGGCAGAGCTGCGAGACGCGGTCGGCGTGGTGCAGGTCGTCCACGACGACGAGCAGCGGGCGCCGCTCCGACAGCTCCAGCAGCACGGCGCAGAGCGCGTCCACGACCAGCAGGTCCGCCCGCTCGCCGGCCGGCGGGCCCTCCGGGTGCGCGCGGGCGCCCTCGCGGAGCAGGCCGGTGGCGGTGGCGCGGTCCGGCTCGGTCATGGACGCGCCGTGCACGAGCTGCGAGAGCACGCCGAGCGGGAGCGCGCTCTCGGCGGGCGAGCCCGTGGCGGTGAGCAGGAGGGCGTCGTGGCCGAACGCGTGCTCGCCGAGGCCGTACAGGAGTGCGCTCTTGCCGGTGGCGATCGCGCCGGTCACCATCGCGACGCGGCCCCTGCCGGCCACCGCCTCGTCCAGGAGCTCCCGCAGCGTGGTCATCTCGTGCCGCTGGACGTCCTCACCCATGGCGGTCCTCCGTTCGGTGGTCAAGCGGTCGGTCCGACGGAGCGCGCGGGCCGGGACGGTGGTCGGGACGGCGGTCGGGACGGGGCCGGGACGGGGGCCGGGACGGCCCGGCCCCCGCCCCGCGACGAGGCGGGTCACGCCGGTCTCCTCTCGCACGTCAGCCGGCGTTCGCCAGGCGGCGCGGCTCGTGCAGGAGACGGACAGGCCGCGCGCGGCCCGCGAGGCGGGCACCGGCCACGCGCACGGCGGAGAACGCGGCCGTGGCCACGTCGGCGCCGATGCCCGCACCCCACGCCACCTTCGCCGCCCCGGTCCCGCCGGGGGCGCCGGCGGGGGTGCACTCCGCGTAGACCACGACGTCGCGCGGGGAGCGGCGGGCGAGGGCGGGGCGCTCCGGGGCCGTCTCGCGCTCGTCCAGCGCCGGGGCGGTCGCGTGCACGGCCCGCACGTCGATGCCCCACGGGCCGAGTACGGCGCGCAGGTCGCACGCTCCGCCGGGGACGCGGGCGCCGTCGATCCAGAGCGTGACGCCGACCGGCTCGTCCTCGAGCGTGCGGGGCCCGCCGCGCGCGTCGTGGTCCAGGTACTCCGCGCGGAACAGCTCGCCGATCCGGCTCGGGGACAGCTCGCCGCCCTCGGCGTCGGCCTGCGCCTGCACCCGGGCCGCCAGGTCGACCTGCAGGCCGCGGGGCAGGTCGAGCCCGTGCCAGGCGCTCATCACGTACGCGACGCCGCCCTTGCCGGACTGGCTGTTGACCCGCACGACCGCCTCGTAGGTGCGCCCCACGTCCCTGGGGTCCACCGGCAGGTACGGTGTCCGCCACGGGAGCTCGCCGGCCGGCACCCCGGTACGGGCCGCGAGCCGCTCGTGCTCGTCGAAGCCCTTCTTGATGGCGTCCTGGTGCGATCCCGAGAACGCGGTGTACACCAGCTCGCCCGCGTAGGGGTGGCGCGGGTGGACGGGCATCTGGTTGCACTCCTCCACGGTGCGCCGGACGGCGTCGATGTCGGACAGGTCGACGCCCGGGTCGATGCCGTGCACGAACAGGTTCATGCAGAGCGTCACCAGGCAGACGTTGCCGGCCCGCTCGCCGTTGCCGAACAGGCAGCCCTCGATCCGCTCGGCCCCGGCCAGCAGGGCCAGCTCGGCCGCGGCGACCCCGGTGCCGCGGTCGTTGTGCGGGTGCACGGACAGGCACACGTGCTCGCGGCGCGACAGGTTGCGGTCGAGCCACTCGATCTGGTCGGCGAAGACGTTGGGCAGCGAGCGCTCCACGGTGGTCGGGAAGTTGAGGACGATCCCCCGGCCCGCCTCCGGCCCCCAGGCGTCCATGACCGCCTCGCACACCTCCAGGGCGAAGTCCGGCTCGGTCTCGTTGAACAGCTCGGGGGAGTACTGGTAGGACAGGTCGCAGTCGCCGAGCACGCGTTCGGCCTGGTCCATCATGACCCGGGTGGCCCGTACCGCCATGTCGCGGCACCCGGCCCGGTCGACGCCGAGCACCAGGTCCCTGAACTGCGGCGACGTGGCGTTGTAGATGTGGACCATCGCGCGGGGCGCGCCCCGCAGGCAGTCCACGGTGGCCCTGACGAGTTCCTCGCGGGCCTGGGTGAGCACGGTGACGCGCACGTCGTCGGGGATGAGGTCGCCCTCGATGAGCAGCCGCACGAAGTCGTGGTCGTCCCGGCTGGCGACGGGGAAGCCGACCTCGATCTCGGTGAAACCCAGGTTCACCAGGAGGTCGAACATCATGAGCTTGCGCTCGGGGGACATCGGGCGGGCCAGCGACTGGTTGCCGTCCCGCAGGTCGGTGGAGAGCCACCGGGGGGCCGAGCGGATGCGCCTGCCCGGCCAGGTGCGGTCGGTCAGATCGAGGGGCATGAATCCGGTGTAACGTCCGGCACCCTGCATGATGGTCTTCCTTTCGTGGGTGACCCTCGTTCTTCGGGAAGCTGGAAATAGGGGTTGGAAATCCGTGGCGTCGTTTTCTAGGGTGAGGATCATCCGCCCCGCGTTCATTCACCGGTGTTATGGCCGGACGCTATAGGGGCTCCGGCGGCCGGGCAACAGGGGGATCGGGAGTTCGCCGGGAATGACCCAGGGAAACGCACCCGGTATCGAAAGGAGTACCGTCCGCTACACCTTTCGGATCACCCCCTACCGGTGGCGCCGCCCCCGCTCACAATGCGAGTCATGGCAGCAATCTCCCCGCACGCCCTCGCCCTCTGCGTCATCGAGGCCCGCCCTTCGGTACTCGCCGTCTCGGCCATGCGTTACCTGACCGGTGTCGCGCTCGCGCTGCCGGCCGCCACGGTCGCCGTCCCCCTCCCGCGGGTCGCGCAGGGGACGGCCGCCTGGGTGCTGTCGATCCTCGCGGTCTACCTCTACAACGGTGTCACCGACGTTACGGAGGACCGGATAAACGCTTCCGGCCGCCCCATCGCCAGGGGGGACCTGGAGACGCGGACGGCCGCCGCCGTCGCCGCCGGCGCGGCCTGCCTGGCGCTCCTGGCGACGTGGGGCCTGCCGGGTCCGATGTTCGGGATCGTCGCCGCCAACCTGGCGCTGGGGTACCTGTACTCGGGGCCGCCGTCTCCGCTGAAGGACAGTTCGGGCGGTACGGTCGCGGTGCTGTGCCTGTCGGGCCTGCTGTCCTACCTGGCGGGATTCACCGTCGCGACGGGCGGCGGCGGCGTGGCCCTGCCGGCCGCGCTCGTGCTGTTCGCGGGCGTCGCCATCGGCTGGATGGTGCTCGTCGGCATGCCCGCCAAGGACCTGTCCGACATCACGGGGGACACGGCGGCGGGCCGGCGCACCCTCGGCGTCCTGCTCGGCGACCGGGTCTCACGGCAGGTCATGGTGGGGGCCGCGGTCGCGCTCCTGGCGGGGTTCGCCATGGCGGTCTCGGTGACGCACGTGCCGCTCGCGGGCGTCGTGCTCGCCCTGGCGGCCGGGGTGGTCGCGGTGGCGGTCGCGGCCCTGCCCGCGGCGCGGCGGCCCGGCGACGGCGGCCGCCGCCGCACCCGCCGTCCGTACGGGGCGTTCATGGGGACGCAACACCTTCTTCATCTCACCGTAATTTTGTCCCCGATCTGACTGAAACATTGCATGTGACTCTTGCTCGCGCCATAGTTTTGGGGAGCGCTCGGCGGCGGAGAGGGGACACCGGAGGTGACTCACGGGGCCGCGGGGGACCCGGCGGAATTAGTCGAATCGTGTCGTGAAGAAATACTCGGCGAGTTCGAATCGGCTCTGCGTTCCACCGGAAACGCCGTCTTCTCAGACCGGGGCGCCCGTGAGCAGGCACTGCGCACCGCCCATCACATACTCGACGACGTCACGGCCACGCTGCGCGCCGGGAAGATACAGGTGGGGGAGCTGTACCGGTTCCAGGCGCGGGAGCTGGGGAACGTGCGCGCGGCCGGGGGAGTGCATCCCAAGGCCTCGCTCGAGGCGGGCTCGCTGTTCTTCCGCGCGGCGCTGCGCCACCTGACCCGCCGGATCGCGGAGGCGTACGAGTCCCCGGCCGACGTCATCGTGCTGGCCATCGGCGGCATGGAGGAGAGCCTGTCCCAGCGCATCCGGGAGTCCGCCGACAGCTACCACAGCTTCCTGCTCAACCAGGTCCAGGAGAAGCAGGAGGACGAGCGCCGCCGCATCGCCCGCGAGCTGCACGACCACATCGGGCACGGCGTCAGCGTCGCCCACCAGCAGCTCGCGCTGTCCGAGGTCTACCGCCCCGTCGACGCCGCCCGCGCCGGTGCCAAGATCGGCATCGCCCAGCAGGCCATCAGGGAGACCATGGAGAACCTCCGGCAGATCACCTCAGAGCTGCACCCGCAGATCCCGGTCCGGAGCCTGGAGAAGTCCCTGCTGGGCTTCCTGGAGACCGTCGAGGACGAGGCGGTCTCCGTCAGGCTGGACGTGAACGGCGACGAGTCGTGGGCCTGGCCGCGGGTGCTCGACGAGGCGTTCCTCATCATCCGCGAGGCCGTGCGCAACGCGCTCGCCCACGGCCGGCCGAAGACCGTCCTCGTCCGGGTGAACATCGCGCCGCACGAGCTGTCGGCGTCCGTCCAGGACAACGGGTGCGGCTTCACCCCCGCCCGGGCGCGCGAGCGCGGCGGGGTGGGCCTCACGTCCATGCGTGAGCGGGCCGGGCTGCTCGGCGGGCGGTTGCTCATCTCCAGCGACCCGGGGAACGGCTGCCTGGTCGAGCTCTTCCTGCCCCTCCAGGGGCGGGCCGGCGGCGGCCGTGACGCCTGAGGCCGGCGAGGCCGGCGGGGCCGGCATCTCCGTGGTCCTGGTCGACGACCACGCCCTGTTCAGGGAGGGCCTGCGGGAGATCCTGGAGATGGCGGGCGGCATCGTCGTGGCGGGCGAGGCCGGCGACTCCGCCACCGCGGTGCAGGTGGTGGCGAGGACCCGGCCGGACGTGGTGCTGCTCGACGTGGAGATCCCCGGCGACGAGGTGACCGAGACCGTCGGCCGCATCCGCGAACTCTCCCCGGAGAGCGGCATCATCATCCTCAGCATGTACGACGGGCCCCACCTGCTCGCCCGGCTGCTGTCCGCCGGCATCCGCGGCTACCTGCTGAAAAGCGTGCACCGGCACGAGCTGATCTCGGCGGTGCGCAGCGTCCACGAGGAGCCCTCCCGCCTGGTGCTCGCCGTCTCCCGCAGCAGCCTGGCCCGGGTGGAGGCGCCCTCGGCCGGAGTGCTGTCGGGCAAGGAGCTGGAGGTGCTGCAGCTCGCGGCGCAGGCGCTGAGCAACGGCCAGATCGCCCGCCGCCTCGGGCTGGCGGAGGCGACGGTCAAGCGCCACATGCGCAACATCTTCGTCAAGCTCAACGCCGCCTCCCGTATCGACGCCGTCAACAAGGCCCTGGCCGCCTCGCTGATCCCGCCTCAGAGCAGGGGCGGCGAGGAGTGACCCGCGGCCCGGGACGGGAAGAGCGCGGACAGCGCCTCGCGGGTCTCGACCGGCAGCTCGACCGACGAGGCCGAGAGGTTCATCTCCAGGTGGACCGGGTCACGCGTGCTCGGGACGGGCACGACGTGGTCGTCCTGGGCCAGGAGCCAGCTCAGCGCGAGCCTTCCCGCGCCCACGTCGAGCCGCGCGGCCATGGCCTCCAGCGTCCTGAGACGGGTGGCGTCCGACCGCCGCGCCGCCGGGTCGAAACGGGGGTCGGCGCGCCGCCAGTCACCGGGCTCGAAGTCCGCGTGCGGCCCCACCCGGCCGGTGAGGAAGCCCCGGCCCAGCGGGCGGGCGGCGACCACGGCGATGCCCAGCTCGCGCACGGTGGCCAGCAGGCCGGGCGCGGGCCGGCGGCCCCACAGGGAGTACTCCACGGCCAGCGCCGTGATCGGGTGCACGGCGTGCGCCCGGCGCACCTGCTGGGGGGTGCCGCCGGTCAGTCCCAGGTGGCCGATCTTCCCGGCCGCCACCAGCTCCGACAGCCGCGCCACGCTCGCCTCGACGGTCGCGTGCTCGTCCTGGCAGTCCAGGTAGAACAGGTCGATGCGGCCGGTGCGCAGGCGCCGCAGTGAGGCGTCGCAGTCCCGGTCCAGCGAGGCGGGGCGCCCGTCGAACCCCTCCGTCCCCCGGGGACCGTGGCGGCGCACCCCGCCGCGCGTGGTCACCACCACCTCGTCGCGCCGCCCGGTGACGGCCCTGCCGATCAGGCTCTCCACCCGGCCCCCGGCGTAGAAGCCGGCCGTGTCGAACAGGGTCACACCGGCGTCGAGCGCCGACCGGATCAGCCGGTCCGCACCTGCGGTCCCGGAACGCCCGTAGACGCCGGTGAGGGCGAGCGAGCCGAGCCCGACACTGGAGATGACCGGCCCCGTCGGGCCGAGTCTCGTGTACCGCACGAGTCACCTTTCGTTCCACCGATCGCCGGTGCGTCTCTCCGGTTAAAGGCAGGGGAAATACAGAACAACCCCATACTCCGCAAATAACGGGATTCGATCGTCAGTCCCGGTGGATCTTTTCGCATGATAGGCGACCGCCCGCGCGCGCGGCCGTTCCGGGACCCCTAGGCGAACCCCTGAAATCGCTTCGAACGCATAAAAGATGATTAAGGCTCATTTAAAGAGTGTGGACGGTGGCCAATGTGTGACTTATTGCGATCAGAGAGGTTCAGGTGGTCGAGCGGATTCCGCCCGTGACGGGTCAGGGCCCCGGCGCCTTTACCGCCCCGTCCTCCGGAAGGGGACCGGAGACGGCCGGATTCGGGGTCGTGCTCATCGCCGAGGACTGCTCCAGGAACGAGTGGGCCGCCAGGTGCCGGCCCTCTTCACCGGCCCCCCGCGCAGATCGCCGGGCGGATCCGCGGCGACGGGTTCACCTACGTCACCGTGATGGACCCCGCCATGGAGGACTTCGCGAGGGTCATCGGACACCTCCGGTGACGGGCCGCCGGTGTGCGCCCACCGCCACCGCCGTGGCCGCCGTGCCTGTCGTCCCCGCCGTCCCCGCCGCCACCGTCGTGCCCGCTCTGCTCGCCGCCACCGTCGTGCTCGCCGTCGTCGTGCCCGTCGTGCCCGTCGTGCCCGTCAGGCCGTGCAGGCAGGCGATCAGGGTACGGGCCTGGACGTTCAGGTAGTAGCTGTGCCGCAGCAGCCCGTCGAGCTGGTGCAGGGCGAGCCAGCGGAACGACGGATGGCCGGGCAGCGGATCCTCGTCGGTCTCGACGACCAGGTAGCGGTTGCGCGCGTGGTAGAAGCGGCCGCCCTCCTCCGACAGGACGGTGTCGAAGCGCACCCGCCCGGGCAGCGCCCTCACCGTCTCCAGCACCTGGTCCAGCAGCACCGGCCGGGCCCGCGCGGGCAGGTGGTCGTAGTCGCCCGGCGCGCACTGCACGGTGGGGGCCAGCTCCACCACGTCGGTGCAGCCGGGCTCGGCGCGGGCGTGCACCAGCGCGTGCAGCACCCCGCGGACCGGCCTGACCAGGAAGGCGACGAGCCCCGTGCCCACCGGCTCGATCATCGGCTGCGTCCACCGGCCCACCTCGCGGCCGTGCGCCTCCACGCGCACGCCGACGACGTCGAAGAACCCGCCGCTCTCGTGCGAGATGCGGCCACCGGAGCGGTGCCAGCCGCGCAGCCGGTTGAGCGGCAGCGGCCTGACCTGGACGTCCACCGTGGAACGGACACCGCTGAGCCAGCTCAGGATCTCCGGCGTGCCGTGCGCGGCGCCCGCGCCCGGGTCGCGCGAGCGCTCCAGCAGGGCGCCGAACCCGCCACCGGACCCGCCACCGGACCCACCGGCGAGCCCGTCGCCGAACCTGTCGCCGAGCCCACCGCCGGACCCGCCGTCCGCCCGGCCGTCCCGCGCCGGCAGGCACGCCAGCACCGTCCGGACGTCCATGTTGACCAGATCGGGCACCGACAGCAGGTCCCGCACCCGCCGCAGCGGCAACCACCGGAACCCCTCGGCCGCGGCCACCTCCTCGCCGACCTCCACGACCATGTTGCGGTTGCGCTTGCGGTAGAACCAGGCGCCCTGCTCCGACTGGCGCACGTCGGCCAGCACCCGCCCGCGCGGCTCCCGGAAGAGGTCCAGGTACGGCACCGGCCGCCCCCCGTGCACCCCGGTGTAGTTGCTCCTGGTCGCCTGCACCGTGGGCGAGAGCTGCGGCCCGTCGATGTTGCCCGGCTCGTTCTTGGCCTGCATCAGCAGGTGCGGCACCCCGCCCACGCGCTTGAGCAGGATGCCGAGGATGCCCGTCTCGGGCTGGTTGATGATCGGCTGGGTCCAGGCCGGCACCGCCCACCCGGGCCGGCGCACGTCGAGGCCCTCGATCGTGAAGAACCGGCCGCTGCGATGGCGGATGTCGCCCGTCTCCGGGTCCTCGTACCAGCCGGCCAGCTCCTCCAGGGGCAGCCGGGTCACGCTCATGAACGTGTGCCCGGCCGTCTCGCGCAGCCACTCCTGTACGTCGGTGATGACAAGCTCCTCACAGCGCCGCCCGCCGTCCGCCGCCCGCCGGCCGTCCGCTCGTCGGCGGTCCGCCGGTGGCGACGCTGCCACGGGCCGCCGGGACCGCTCAACCCCTGCTCACGTGCGGTCCCCTGCCCCGCGAGGGGCCGAATCATAGGGGTTCTGCTCCCGGCCGCGGCGTTCCTACGCTTTCGGGGTGAACGCCATGACCGATCGCCGGGGAACGCGGGCCGGCGGGTGAGACACCGCGAGCTGGCCGTGGCCGGCGCCTTCGTGTTCGACCCCGAGGTCCGATCCGACCCGCGCGGCAGCTTCGCCTCGCCGTACCAGGAGAGCGCGTTCGCCGCCGCGACGGGCCGCCCGCTCTTCCCGGTCGCGCAGACCGGCCGGAACGTCTCCCGGCGCGGGGTGGTGCGCGGCCTGCACTACACGCTGACCCCGCCCGGCACCGCCAAGTACGTCTTCTGCGCCGGCGGTCGCGCCCTGGACATGGTCGTCGACCTGCGGGTCGGCTCTCCGACGTTCGGCCGCTGGGAGGCGGTGGAGCTGACCGCCGGCAACGGCCGCGCCGTCTACCTGCCGCCGGGCGCCGGTCACGCGTTCGCCGCGCTGGAGGACGACACCGTGATGTGCTCCCTGCTGTCCGCCGAGTACCGCGAGGAGGACGACCTCACCCTGTCGGTCCTCGACGAGGACCTCGCGCTGCCGCTGCCGGGCGGGCGGCCACCGGCGCTGTCGGAGCGCGACGCCGCCGCGCCCACCCTGGCCGAGGCGGCGGCGCACGGGCTGCTCCCGGACTACAGGCCCGCCCCGGCGCCGTACGCGGTGCGGTGACGACCCTCCCGCGTGTCCCGGGTGTCCCGCGCGCCGCGGTGAGCCGCCGTACGCGGCGGCCGCGGGACGACCCCTACCCCTGCCCCGGGGTGGACGTCGCGGGCGCGCGGCTCCCGGGGTCCGGCGGCCCCGGATCCCCACCCCTTCCCGGAGCGGGGGAACCCCTAGAAAAGGCGCGAACATAAGGGGCACGGTAGGGGAGACCGTCCCTTCCACCCCCCCTAGATTGGGCACCGCACGTAAAGCGCAAAGCCCTCGGGAGGATCCAATGACGGGGCGTTTTCTTTTCATGTGCCAACCCGACCACGGACACGTCATTCCCAGCCTCGCCGTGGTCGCCGAACTGGTCCGCCGGGGGAACCAGGTCACCTATCTCACCTCACCCGCCATGGCCGGGCCGGTGACGCAGGCCGGAGCCACCGTGCTCCCGTACGACTCGATCTACCAGGACGTGGAGCTGCGGAAGCTGGAGGACGATCCGCTCGGCCTGCTCTCGCTCTTCCTCGACGAGAGCGCGGAGATGCTCGCCGCCATCGGCCCCGAGCACAGACCGGACGTGATCGTCTACGACCTCTCCGTCCTGCACGCCGGGCGCGTCCTGGCCAGGAAGTGGGGGGTGCCCGCCACGCAGCTCATCCCCGTCTTCGCCTCCAACGCCCACTTCTCCTTCCTGTCCGCCATCTACGCGGAGGAGGACGGCGGGGCCGTCCCCGAGCTCCCGGGCTGGGTGGACGGCATGCTCGCCAGGACCCGCGACCTCGCCGAGGCCCACGGCGTGAAGGCCGACCCCGCCGAACTGTGGTGGGAGGTGCAGGACTCCACCCTGGTCGCCGTGCCGCGCGCCTTCCAGTTCGCCGGCGACACCTTCGACGAGCGGTTCACCTTCGTCGGCCCCTGCCTGGGCGAGCGCCGCTTCCTGAGCGGATGGGAGCCACCGGGGGACGGGCTGCCGATCGCGCTGCTGTCCTTCGGCACCGTGCTCAGCAGCCGCCCTGAGGTGTTCCGCACCTGCGTGCGAGCCTTCGCCGAGCTGCCCTGGCGGGCCGTGATCACGCTGGGCGACGGCATGGACCCGGCCGACCTCGGCGCGCTGCCGCCCAACGTCGAGGTCCACCGGTGGGTGTCGCACCTGGACGTGCTGCGCCACGCGTCGGTGGCGGTCACCCACGCCGGCATGGGAACCGTCATGGAGACGCTCTACCTGGGCCGTCCCTCGGTCCTGCTCCCCGCCACCGCCATCGACCGGCTCGGTGCCCGCCGCGTCGAGGAGCTCGGGCTCGGCCGGGTGCTCGACTCCGCCGTCCTCACCCCCGACCGCCTGGTGGAGACGGTGCTCTCCGTCGCCTCGGACGAGGGCGTGCGGCGGGCCGCGGACGGAATGCGGCGGGAGATCGAGGCGGCGGGCGGCACGGCCCGCGCCGCCGACGTGCTCGAACGCCGTCTGGCCGCCTGATGGAGCGGTCCGCGCCCGGCCGGGCGCCCGCGTTCGAGTTCCACGTGCTGGGCCCGCTCACCGTGTTCAAGGACGGTACCGAGCTGTCCATGAGCGCCAACAGGGAACTGGTCATCCTGGCCAGCCTGCTGCTCAACGCCAACCGCGTGATGAGCGTGGAACGGCTCGTCGAGGCCGTGTGGGCGGGCTCGGCGCCCCCGAGCGCCTGGCGGCAGGTGGCCATCTGCGTCTCGCGGCTGCGCCGCACGCTCGGCGCGGGCCTGATCGAGACCTCCAGCCCCGGCTACCTGCTGCGCGCCGCCCCGGCCAGCATCGACTGGCTCCGGTTCCGGGAGCTGGTGGCGCGCTCGCGCGGCCAGGCGGCCGCCGGTGAGCGCGAGGACGCCGTCCTGCTGCTGCGCGACGCGCTCGCGCTCTGGCGCGGCCAGCCGTTCGAGGACATCCGCGGGCTGCGCTACGACGCGGCGCGGATGGCCGAGTCGCGGCTGGAGGCCCTGGAGACCTGCCTGGTGCTGGAGATCGAGCTCGGCCGCCACCACCAGGTGATCCCCGAGCTGCTCGCCCTCGTGGCCGAGTCGCCCTTCCGGGAGCGGGTACGGGCGCAGCTCATGCTGGCGCAGTACCGCGCGGGCCGGCGCGCCGACGCGCTGCGGACCTACCAGGAGACCCGCCGCTACCTGCTGAAGCAGATCGGCCTCGAACCCGGCCCGGCCCTGCGGCGGCTGCACGAGCAGATCCTGCGGGACGAGTCGGCCCTCATGCGCCCGCCTCCGTCGCGGCCCTCCGCGGGCCGGCCGATGCCCTCGCAGCTCCCGCCGCAGGTCCTGCCGTTCGTGGGCCGCGACGAGGAGCTGGCCACGCTGGACGCGATCCTGGGCTCCGCCCGCGCGCCGGGCGCCATGGTGCTGTGCGGGGCCGCGGGCGTCGGCACGACCACGCTGGCGGTGCACTGGGCGCACCGCCGGGCCGACCGCTTCCCCGACGGGCAGCTGTACGCCGACATGGGCGGCACCGGGCCCGTACCGGTGATGGACCGGTTCCTGCGGGCGCTCGGGGTGCAGGACATGCCGGCCGACCCCGCCGAGAAGCTCGCCCTCTACCGGAGCTGCACGGCGCGCAGGCGGCTGCTGGTCGTGCTGGACGGCGCCGAGCACGGCGACCAGGTGCTGCCGCTGCTGCCGAGCGGGCCGGACTGCCGCGTCATCGTCACCAGCGCCGACCCGCTCGACGACCTGGTGGCCCGGCAGGGGGCCGACCGGGCGTTCCTGCGGCCCCTGACCGACGACGCGGCCAGGCACCTGGCGGACCTGCTGGTCGGCGGGGCGTTCGACCCCCAGGCGGTGTCGGACCTCGTGGTCACCTCGGGAGGCAACCCGCTGTCGCTGCGGCTCGGCGCCGCCCGCCTGCGCTCCCGCGCGGGACAGCCCGCCGCCTGAGGCCGCCGCACCGGCCCCGACGCCGATCCCGTACCCGCCCCGTGGACCCCCGGCCACCCGCCGGGGGGTCCACGCGTCAGTGCCTGGACAGGATCCGGCCGAGGGCCTCGGTGAGCGTCCGCGCCGAGGCCGGGCCGTCGGGGGAGCGCCAGGCGACGTGACCGTCCGGGCGGACGAGGACGGCGCCGGTGGGACCGAGCTCGTACTCCTTGGCCCAGGTGGGGGAGGTGAGCGGGCCCGGCGCGGCGGCCGGGGGACGGGAGGCGCCGGCCCCCGCGACGTCGGAGTCCGCGACCTCGGTGTCCGCGACCTCGGTGTCCGGGACGTCGGTTCCCGCGATGTCGGTGTCCGGGGCGTCGGCGTCCGAGATCTCCGTGACGGTGAGCGGGACACCGGTGAGGCGGGCCGTCTCCGCGGCCGCCGCGGGCCAGCCCGCGCCCGCGGCGGCGAGCAGAGTGAAGTGCGGGCCGAGCAGGTCCAGCGTCGAGACCCGCCCGTGCGGACCGTGCAGCCACACGTGCGGGGCCCGGTGCCCGGGCCGGGCGACGGGGACGTAGGTCCGGTACGGGTCGGCGGGGGCGGGGGGCGCGGTGCCGTCGGGCAGCACGGCGCCGGAGTCGTAGCCGAACCCCAGCACCAGCCCCTCGCAGCTCCGCCGCCCGGCCTGCCGCTCGATCGCCTCCCGCATGGACAGCCGGCCCTCCATCATCGCGAAGGTGATCAGCGCGTTGTTCAGGCTCTCGTCCACCGTGCGGACCGCGACGGGCCGGCGTTCGGCCTCGTAGGTGTCCAGCAGCTCCTCGCCCGCCGTGCCGCGCAGCACCGCGGCCAGCTTCCAGGCCAGGTTGTGCGCGTCCTGGATGCCGCAGTTCATGCCGAACCCGCCCTGCGGCGTCGCCACGTGCGCGGCGTCGCCCGCCAGGAAGACCGGCCCGGACCGGAAGGCGGTGGCGACCTTGGCCTGCTGCAGCCACGGCATCACGCCGAGGACGGTGACGGGCAGGCCGGGCACGCCGACGGCGGCGCGCACGGTCGCCAGGCAGACCTCCTCGGTGAAGTCCGCCGGGCTGCCGCCCAGCTCGGGCTCGTAGCCGGTCTGCACCATCCAGCGCCGCTCGTGGTCCACCGCCTCCACGGCGCAGGGCGGGTCGCTCAGGAACGACAGCGCGGCCCGCCGGTCGGGGGGCAGGAAGCCGAGGTCCGCCTCGAACATGATGCTGATCATGTGGCCGAGCGGCGGAGGCCCCTCGACGGCGATGCCGAGGTCCTCGCGCACGCCGCTGCGGCTGCCGTCGGCGGCCACCAGGTAGCGGCAGCGCACGACCGTCTCGCCGTCGGCGGTGGCGTTCATGCCGGTCGTCGTCCCGTCGCCGGTGCGTCTCACGGTCGCCGTCACGCCGTCGGCGGTCGCGCTCATGCCGGTCATCGTGGCGCCGAACCACACGTCGGCCTCCGGACGGGACTCGGCCAGCCGCCGGAGGATCACCTCCAGGCGGTCCTGCGCGCACAGGAAGGTGTAGGTGGGGCTCTGCGGGGCGTCCCGTTCCAGCTCGGCGGCCGACCGGACGAAGTCGTCGGCGGTCAGGGAGCTGCCGACGCCCACCGCGAGGTAGTCCTCCCGGGGCATGCCGGTGCGCTCCACCTCGTCGTGGACGCCCCAGCCGCGCAGGATCTCCATCGTCCTGGTGGTGATCAGGCGGGCCTTCGGGAAAGCCGACGTGTCCGGGCGCCTCTCCACCAGCAGCACGGATGTTCCGTGACGGGCGAGTTCAATGGCGGCGCTGAGCCCGACGGGCCCGCCTCCGACGACCAGAACGTCGACATCAACCTCATTCATGCGCCCAGACTCATATATAGAGAATATTCAGGTCAATTGCCAGATATCTGGATGATGTAGGCGTGATATCAGCTCTTAGTAGCTTATGCCTAAAGATCTATTAATCCTGCGGCGATTATCGAATTCCTGGAGAGATGATGCTCTTTGCCCCCGGCTCTGTGGCCGTGGTGACGGGCGGGTCCCGCGGGATCGGCCGGGCCGTCGCGCTCGACCTGGCCCGGGAGGGCGCCCACGTCGTCGTCAACTACGCCCGGTCCGAGAGTGACGCCAAGGAGGTGGCCGACCAGATCGCCCGGGAGGGCGGCAGCGCGAGCGCCGTACAGGCCGACGTCACCGACGAGGACGCCGTCAAGCGCCTCTTCCGCACCGTGCGGGCCGACCACGGACGGCTCGACGTGCTGGTGACCAGCGCCGGCGTCACCCGGGACCGCTACCTCATCGCGATGAGCCTGGAGCAGTTCCGCGCCCCCCTGGACACCAACCTCGTCGGCACCTTCCTCGCCTGCCGCGAGGCGCTCAAGCTGATGCAGCACCAGCGGAGCGGGTCCATCGTCACCATCTCCTCCTCCAGCGGGCTCGACGGCGGCTTTCCCGGCCAGACCAACTACGTGGCGTCCAAGGGCGCGATCATCGCCTTCACCCACGCGCTGTCCAACGAGGCGGCCCCGCACGGGGTGCGCGCCAACGTGGTCGCCCCGGGCTTCGTCTCCACCGACATGACCCGCACGGTGCCCGCCGACATCAGGAAGCGCTACGAGTCGCGCATCCGCCTGGGCCGGATGGGCCGGCCGGAGGAGATCGCCTCCATCGTCAGCTTCCTCGCCTCGGACAAGGCCTCGTACATGTCCGGCTCGGTGGTCGTCGCGCACGGCGGCGGCCTCCAGTGACCCGCCCGCCCTTCAGCACGGCGCACAAGGAGAACCCATGACCATCGACGAACTGCGGGCGAAGGCCGCCCACCGGCGGCAGACCTGCAGCCAGATCAAGAAGATGATCGTGTCGCGGCTCGACCTGGAGATCGAGCCCGACTGGATCACCGACGACCAGCCGCTGTTCGGACGCGGCCTCGAACTGGACAGCCTCGACGTGCTGGAGCTCTACGTCGCCATCGAGGCCGAGTTCGGCGTAGCGCTCTACGACAGCGACATGGCGGTGTTCGGCTCGGTGTCGCGGCTCGCCGACGAGGTCGACCCCGCGCTGAGGGCCCCGGCATGACGGTGACCCAGGCGGCGACCCCGGCGGCGACGCAGACGGCGGCGACGGCTTCTCCCGCGGCGACGGCGACCCGGGTGGCGACCCGGGCGGCGCAGCAGGCGCCGGCCGTCTCCGGCCTGACCCACGACCAGATCCGCGCCGTACTGCCGCACCGCTGGCCGATGCTGCTGCTCGACCGGGTCGTCAAGGTGGTCCCGGGCGTCAAGGGGACGGCGACCAAGAACGTGACCGGCACCGAGCCGTGGTTCCAGGGCCACTTCCCCGGCCAGGCGGTCCTGCCCGGCGTCGTGGTCGTCGAGGCCATGGCCCAGCTCGCCGGCGTGGTCTTCGCCCTGGCGGGCGCCAGCGAGATCGGCTACCTGGCGGGCGTCAGGTCGATGCGCTTCCGCCGCCCGGTCGTGCCCGGCGACCAGCTCGTGCTCACGGCCGAGCAGACCGGCGGCGGCGCGGGATTCGCCGAGTACCGGGTCTCGGCCCGGGTGGACGGCCGGGTCGCCGCCGAAGGAAACCTCACGATCGCCGATCCGGCGAACCAACGTCCCGCGCGAAAGGTGTGAACCATGGTCAACGTCCTCGCGACCCGGCATCCGGAGGGGACCGTCCACGGTGACGTGGGCGACTCCACCGTCCCGCTGCGCTTCTCCTCCCTCTCACAGGAGTACCGGGTGCTCAGGGAGCGCGCGGCCGTGCTCGACCTCGGCGGGCACGGGCTCGTCGAGATCACCGGCCCCGGCGCCGTGGACCTCGCCCAGCGGCTGCTGGCCCGCGACGTGGAGTACCTCACCTCCGACCGCTGCATGATGAGCCTCGTCCTGGACGAGTCCGGCCGGGTCGTGGACCAGGTCATCGCCTTCGGCCGGGAGGACGGGCTGCTCCTGGAGAGCTCCTGCGGCGCCGGCGCGCGCCTGCTGGACCACGTGCTGGCGCACGCCGAGGACGGCGTCGAGGTCGTCGACCGCTCCGCGGAGCTGACGGTCATCGGCCTGGAGGGCCCCTACGCGTGGGGCGTGGTCGGCCGCCTGATCGACGGCGAGCTCGCCTCACTGCCGTTCGAGTCCGTCGTGGACACCGTCTGGGACGGCGTGGACATGATCTTCGCCAGGACCGGCTACACCGGCGAGTACGGCTACCAGATGATCGTCCCGCGCGAGGCCGCGCCCGGCCTGTGGGCGGGCGCGCTGGAGCACGCCCAGCCCGCCGGGCAGGAGGCGCTGGAGCTGGCGATGCTGGAAGTGCGCCAGCCGATCCCGCGCCACGAGGTCACCCCGGGCGCCTCGGTGATCGAGATCGGCGCCAACTGGCTGGTCGACATCACCAAGGCCGACTTCGTCGGCCGCGACGCCGTGGTGGAGGCGTTCGAGTCCGGAGGCGGGCGGCGCACGGTCGGGTTCACCGGCGGCGACGGCGTCCCGGCACCGGGCACCCGCGTGCTCGCCGGCGGCCAGGACGTGGGCGAGGTCGTCCACGCCGTGCACAGCACCGGCCTCGGCGCCACCCTCGGCCTGGCCCGGGTGGACCCCGAACTGGCGGCGGCCGGCCTCGACCTCACCGTCGACGGTCTCGGCGTCACCACACTGACCAGCCCGTACATCGTGCCCAAGAGCTGGAGCATCCCGATCATCTGATCGGCCGGTCACGCTGAGAAGGAGGTAGAGCATGGCGCTGCGGCCCGTCGTCGTCACCGGACTGGGCATCATCTGCGCGGCCGGCAGAGACCCCGCGGAGTTCTGGACGCGGCTCACCACGGCCAGGGGCGGGCTCACCCCGATCGAGGACGAGGCGTTCGCCGTGTTCACCGCCAGGTACGCCGGACAGGTGCCCGACGCGTGGATCGACGAGCAGCTCCCCGCGGACGAGGCGGCCGGGGACCGCACCGCGCGGCTCGCGCTCGTCGCCGCCCGCCAGGCGGTCGAACAGGCCGGTCAGTCCGGTCAGTCCGGTCAGGCCGGTCAGGGCGGCCGGACCGGGCAGACCGGGCGGCCGGGGCAGGCCGATCCGGTACGGACGGCACCCGACCCCGGCCGGTTCGGCGTCATCCTCGGCAAGTGCCAGGCCACCCCCGGCCCCGGGGGGAGCTACCAGCCCATGCACCACACCGCCGACGTGATCGCCGAGCGGCTCGGCCTGGGTGGGCCGCGCATCCTCGTCTCGACCGCCTGCGCCGCCGGCGGCAACGCGGTCGGCCTGGCCAGGGACAAGATCCTCACCGGTGAGGCCGACGCGGTCCTGGCCGGTGGCGTCGACCCGCTGCTGTTCGGCACCTACGCGGGCTTCGCCGGGCTGCAGGCGCTCAGCACCGGCCCGTGCCGGCCCTACAGCCACTCCGACGGGCTCAACCTCGGCGAGGGCGCCGCGTTCCTGCTGCTGGAGCCCCTGGACCTGGCGCTCGCCCGGGGGGCCACGCCGCTGGCGGAGGTCGCCGGCTACGGGCTCTCCGCCGACGCCTACCACGCCACCGCCCCCGACCCCACCGGGCGCGGCGGGGCCGGCGCCATGCGCCGCGCGCTGGCCGAGGCCGGGCTCACCCCCGACGACGTCCACTACGTCAGCGGGCACGGCACCGGCACCCCGGCCAACGACACCATGGAGGCCAAGGTCATGCGCCTGGTCTTCGGCGACCGCGCCCCGCAGGTGCCCACCAGCAGCATCAAGTCCTTCGTCGGCCACACCCTCGGCGCGGCCGGCGCGGTCGAGGCCGTGGCGAGCGTGCTGGCGCTGCGCCACGGCGTGGCACCGCCCACGATCGGCTTCGACGACGATGCGCGCGACGATGCGCGGGCCGACCTGGACTACGTGCCGAACCGGGCCAGGAAGATGGCCGCCGACACGGTGGTCTCCAACAACTACGCCTTCGGCGGCAACAACGTCTCGCTCGTGCTGACCCGCCCCCGG
Source organism: Streptosporangium sp. NPDC050855 (assembly GCF_044456585.1). Lineage (NCBI taxonomy): Bacteria > Bacillati > Actinomycetota > Actinomycetes > Streptosporangiales > Streptosporangiaceae > Streptosporangium > Streptosporangium sp. NPDC050855. The sequence continues at coordinate 31,046 of NZ_JBITFY010000003.1, read as the reverse complement.
GACCCGGCCCCGTACGGGCCCACGCCCCGCCGGGAGGCGGTGATCACCGGGCTGGGGCCGGTCACCGGCGCGGGCACCGGCATCGCCGAGACGGCCGCGGCGATCACCGCGGGCCGCCGCGCCGACGGGCGGGACCCGTCCCTGGAAGGCCGCACGTTCGCGCCGCGGTCGCTGTGGCGGCACATGAACCGCCTGTCACGCCTGGCCATCGCCGCCTCCCGCCTGGCCTGGGAGGACGCCGGCCTCAAACTGCCGCGCAAGGAGCTGGACGACGTCGCGCTGGTCTTCGCCACCGGCGCAGGGTCGGCCGAGAGCACCGGCGGCTTCGACGACAGCATCGCCCTCAACCCCAACAAGCCGGCCGTGCTGAGCTTCTCCAACGTGGTGCTGAACGCCACCGGCGGCGCGGTCTGCCAGACGCTCGGGCTGCGCGGCCCCACCACGACCCTCTGCAACGGCGCGGCCTCGGCGTCCATCGCCCTGGACTGCGCCCTGGAGATGATCGACGCGGGCAAGGCCGAGGTGGTCCTGGTCGTCGCCGCCGACGAGACCGCCGCCCGGCACGCCCCCGAACCCCCCGGCACCCCCGGCACCCCCGAACCCCCCGGCACTCCCGACGTCCTCGACGCCGCAGGGCCGGTGCCCTACGGGGCGCAGGCGGCAGCGGCGGTACCGGTGACGGCCGGATCGGCGGCCGTGGCCTTCGTCGTCGAGTCGGCCGAGCACTGCGCCGGGCGCGGCGGCAGGCCGTACGCCCGCGTGGCCGGCACCCGGCACGCGGCCGGACGGGGAGCCGAACCGGTGACGCGCAGCCTCGCGCTGCCCGGGACGGCGCCCGGCCTGGTCGTCGGCGCCGCCACCGGCCTGCCCCGCGACGGCGAGGAGGCGGCGGCGGTCCTGGCCCGCATGCCGGACGCGCTCCTCACCGCCTCGGCGGCCCTGATCGGCGACTGCCAGGCCGCCACCGGCGCGATGAACATCGCCCTGGCCGCGCTCGCCGTCCGCGACGGCCTCGCGCCGGCGCTGACCGGGCTCGCCGCGCCGCTCACCGGCGACCGGGGCTCGTACGTGACCCGTCCCGAGCTCGCCGCGCCGGTGGCGAGCGCGCTGGCGCTGACCGCGGCGCACGACTCGGTCCGCGGCGCCGTCCTGCTGGAGGCGCCGTGAACGCCATCCCCTCCGGCACGCCCCTCACCGCTTCCTCCGACACCGCTTCCGCCACCCCCTTCGACGTGGCCGAGACCGACCGGTTGCTGACCACCACCCGCTCCGTGCGCCGCAGGCTGGACCTGGACCGGCCCGTGGCCCGGGAGGTCGTGGAGCAGGCACTGGAGGTCGCCGTCCAGGCGCCCACCGCCAACAACCACCAGAACTGGCGTTGGCTGGTGATCACCGAGGCGGACGTCAAGGAGAGGCTCGCCGAGATGATCCGCTCGTCGTGGACCTTCCACCGCAACGACATGTGGACCAACGCCGGGCGGCGGCGCAACGACGCGCAGGCGCGCCGCAACTACGACTCCGCCCGGGCGCTCACCGAGACGATCGCGAGGGTGCCGGCGCTGGTCATCCCCTGCGTGCTCGGCCGGCCTCCGGACATCGCCGCCATCAACGCCCACTGGCGCGCGCGGATGGCCGACAAGGCCGACGAGGACCCGGGCCACCTCGTCCAGCACGGCGAGACGCGGGCCAGCATCTTCTACGGCTCCATCTTCCCGGCCATCTGGTCCTTCCAGCTGGCCCTGCGCAGCCGGGGACTCGGCAGCACGATCACGTGCCTGCACGTGCCGCACGAACGCGAGACCGGGCGGCTGCTCGGCATCCCCACCGGGGTCACGCAGGTCTGCATGATCCCGGTCGCCTACACGCTGGGGACCGGCTTCCGCCCGGCCGACCGCTACCGCGCCAAGGAACGGACCTACTGGGAGAGGTGGGGTCAGTGACCCGATCCGAGCGGCCCGACGTCGTCATCGTCGGCGGCGGCATCGCCGGCGCGTCCGCCGCCTGCAAGCTGTCCGCCGGTGGGCTGTCCGTGGTGGTGCTGGAGAAGCAGGACGCCTACCGGGACCTGGTCCGCGGCGAGTGGCTGGCGCCCTGGGGGATCAGGGAGGCGCAGCGCCTGGGCGTCGACGACTGCTTCTCGGCCGGCGGCGCCTGGGAGATCCGCGAGTGGATGACCTGGGACGAGGCCGTCGCCGACGACGAGGTCGAGGCGGTGGACATGACCAGGTTCATCCCCGGCATCGGCGGCCCCATGTCGTTCCCGCACCACGCCGTGTGCGAGCTGATGGCCGAGCAGGCCACGGCCGGGGGCGCCCACCTGGTGATGAACGCCTCGAAGATCACCGTCGTCCCCGGGGAACGGCCCGTCGTCACCTACCGGACGCCCGAGGGCCCGGCCGAGCTGCGGCCCCGCCTCGTGATCGGCGCCACCGGCCGGGGCTGCACGATCGGCCGCCAGGTCGGCATCACCATGCGCAACTCCATGCACCACTGGGGCGGCGGCATGATGGTCGAGGACATGGCCGGCTGGCCGCCCGACGTGCAGGCCATGGGCACCGAGGGCGACGTCATGTTCATGGTCTTCCCCCAGGGGTACGGCCGGGCCCGCCTCTACCTGAACTTCCCCACCGTCAACAAGCACCGCTACCGGGGGCCGGGCGCGGTCGAGCGCTTCCTGGCCGCGTTCGAGCTCCAGTGCCTGCCCGACCGGGGCAAGGCGGTCACCGAGTCGACGCCCGCGGGCCCGCTGTCGGTGTGGCCGTCGGTGTCCAGCGTCCCCGAGGGGCCCCCGCTGACCGAGGGCGTCGTCCTGATCGGCGACGAGGCGGGCAACGCCGACACCGTGCTCGGCACCGGCCTGTCGTGCGCCATGCGCGACTCCCGCACGGTCTGCGACATCCTGCTGGACTCCTCCGACTGGTCGCCCGCGGCGTTCGCGCCGTACGTGAGCGAGCGGGAGTCCCGCCTGGAGCGCCTGGCCTTCGGCGCCTCCATCATCAGCAGGCTGCACGTGGAGTTCGGCCCCGCCGCCGTCGAGCGCAGGCGCCGGGTGCGACGGCTCATGGCACGCAACTTCGCCGCGCAGGTGACCGGGCTGCTGAACATGGTCGCCCCGGAGGACGTACCGGAGTTCGGGTTCAGCGAGTTCTTCGCCGAGCGGTTGTTCAGGGAGACGGCATGACCGAGATGCCCAGGGAGACGGCGTGACCGAGAAGAGAACCGTACGCGTCAACGACGTGGACCTCGCCTACGTGGACGAGGGCGAGGGCGACCCCGTGATCCTGCTGCACGGCTTCCCCGACTCCTCCTACCTGTGGCGCCACCAGATCCCGGCGCTCGTCGAGGGCGGGTTCCGGGTCATCGCGCCCGACCTGCGCGGCTTCGGCGACTCCGGCAAGCCGCAGGAGGCCTCGGCGTACGGGATGCAGACCATCGTCAACGACATCGTGGCCCTGACGCTGCACCTGGGCGTCAAGCGCCCGCACCTGGTCGGCCACGACTGGGGGGCGGCGATCGCCTGGATGTACGCGTTCCTGATGCCGCGCAGGCTCGACCACCTGGCGGTCCTGTCGGTCGGCCACCCCGGCGTCTTCGCGACGCCCTCGCTGGAGCAGCGCGCGGCCTCCTGGTACATGCTCTTCTACCAGTTCCCCGGGGTGAGCGAGGAGCTGCTGCGGCGCAACGGCTGGCGGCTGTTCAAGGAGATCATGGGCCGCGAGGGCGACCACGACCGCTACCTGCGCGACCTGGCCAGGCCCGGCGCGCTCACCGCCGGGCTCAACTGGTACCGGGCCAACCGCTCGCCCGAGGCCGAGCTGCGCCCGGCCCGGCCGTTCCCGCCGGTGTACGCGCCGACGCTCGGCATCTGGGGCGCGGGCGACAAGGCGCTCCTGGAGGAGGGCATGTCCGCCTCCGGCAAGTACGTCAAGGGCCCGTGGCGCTACGAGCGCATCGACGACGCCGGCCACTGGCTCCCGCTGGACGCACCCGACGAGGTCAACAAGCTGCTGCTCGGCTTCCTCGGCACGGAACGGCCCGCGCACCAGGAGCGGCGCCCCAGGCGCCGGCTGTAGTCGGCGAAGGGAGACGACGACATGCTGGGCTATCTCTTTCCCGGACAGGGAACGGTCCGCGTCGGCATGGGCGCCTGGCTGCACCGCAGCCCGGTGGCCCGGCGGCGCCTCGACCAGGTCGACGCGTTGCTGGCCCGGCCGATCTCACCGCTGTGCGCCCGGGGGCCGCTGGAGCGCCTGGTCGCCACCGAGCACGCCCAGATCGCGGTCACGGCCTGCAACCTGGCGGCGCTGGCCGTGCTCGACGAGGCGGGGTACGAGCCCACCGTCGTGGCCGGGCACAGCGTGGGCGAGCTGAGCGCGCTGCACGCGGCCGGGGTGCTGGACCTGGCGGGCACGGTCCGGCTGGTGGAGCTGCGCGCCCGGCTCATGGCCGGGGTCGCCGCCCGCGGCGGGATGCTGGCGGTGATGGGCCTGCCGGTGGAACGGGTCGAGGAGCTGGCCGCGGCGGCCTCCGCGCCCGGGGAGCCGGTCGTGGTGGGGCTGGAGAACGCGCCCGGCCACGTGGTGGTGTCGGGCTCGCAGGCCGGGCTCGACCGGCTCGCGGAACTCGCCGCCGACGCCGACAAGATCGTTCCATTGAAGGTGGGCGACGCCTTCCACTCGCCGCTGATGGCCGGGGCCGAGCGCGCCTGGGCCGAGGCGGTGGCGGCGGCCCCCATGCGCGCCCCCCGCGTCGCCGTCGTCCCCAACGTCACCGGTGAGCCGACCGCCGACCTCGGCGTCCTGCGCCACGCGCTGGTCGCCCAGCTCACCGGCCGTGTCCGCTGGACCCGCACGATGGAGGCGATCACGTCCGCGCCACCGGACACCGCGCCGGGCATCGCGTCTGACACCGCGCCGGGCATGGCGCCGGACGGGGTGCCGGTCTCCGGGCCGATCCCCGCACCGATCCCCGCGCCGGTCTCCGGGCCGGTCCCCGCGCCGGTGTCCGTGGTCGAGGTGGGGGACAGCAAGGTGCTCACCGGGCTGGCCCGCCGCACCGGGGTGCGCTGCCTGAGCATGGCCGACCCCGCCACCCTCAGGCGGCTGGCGAAGGCGGTGGCGGCATGAGGCGGTGGGGCAGCGCGATCGTCGGCCACGCCGGGCTCACCGGCCCCCACGAGCTCGTCGGCGACATGCCGCTGGAGGTCGTCTACACGCGCGCCGAGCGCGTCAGGTCGTCGGGCGGGCGCACCCTGCAGCACTGGGCGGGACGGCTGGCCGCCAAGCACGCCGTCCTGCGCCTGCTCGGCCTGCCACCGACCCCCGAGCGCCTCGGCCAGGTGGAGATCCTGCCGCTCCCCACCGCGGCCTGCCGGGAGGACCGGGCCTGCCTCGGCGGGCACCCGCCCGCCGTACGCCTGCACGGCGACCTGGCGGCGCTCCCGCCGGCCACCGGTCCCGGCACTCCCGTGAACACCGGCGCTCCCGCGGACGACGCCGGTCCCGCGAACGCCGACGCTCTCGCGAACGACGCCGATTCCGCGGACGACCCCGGTCCCGCGGCGTCCGGCGACGCCGGGTGGATCCGGGTGTCGATCAGCCACACCGACGTCCGGGCGGTCGCCCTGGCGGTGCGCAGCGGGCGGCTGCCGGAAGACGGGCCGCACGAGGGGGAGACCTGATGGACGCCAGGAAGACGGCCGAGACGCACCTGGAGGCGTGGCGGGCCGGCGACGCCACGGCGGTCGCGGCCAGCACCGACACCTACACCGACCCCGACTGCCCCGCCCCGCTGGCCGGCGAGGCGCTGGCCGCGCACGCCGCCGCCACCCTGGCCCGCTTCAGGAACCTGACCTTCGAGGTCGGCCACGTCACCGGGGACGAGGACGCCGCCGCCGTGTCCTGGAGCCTCGAGGCCGACCACCGCGAGGCGTACCTGGGCATGCCCGCGGCAGGCGGCACCGTCACCGTGTCCGGCCTCGACATGGTCACCGCCGGAGTCGGCGGCGTGCACGTGCGGCGCGTGTTCGACCGGCTCGCGATCGCCGGGGCACTCGGCTACACGGCGCGCTTCGTGCCCGCCGCCGACGGGAGCCGCGAGTTCGGCGTGAGCGCCAGGGCCGCCACCGGCCGCACCGAGCGGCCCGGCGCGCTCGTCCTGACCTGGCTGGAGATCCGCGACGACGCCGAGTCCGCCGACGTGGACCTGCTCAGCGTGGAGATCGTCAAGTCGCTGCGCGCCTCGCGCGGCTTCCTCGGCGTGACCACGTTCGACGTCGGCGGGCGCAAGTTCACGCTCAGCGCCTTCGACCGGCCCGAGTCGCTGCGCGCGGTCCACGCCCGGCCGCACCAGCGGGCCATGCGCCGCTTCTTCAAGGGCGGGCTGTGCACGCGCGTCCACACCAGCGTCTGGTACCCCGCCACCGCGCGGGACCACGCCCGCTGCCCCGAGTGCGAGCAGGTCGTGACGGCGGGCACGGGCGCGGCCTGCGACTGCGGATGGACCCCCGACGACGCCTCGACGCTGTGACCGAGTGACTGGAGCCTTGACGATGAGGGAATTCACCACCGAGCACCGGCCCGGTGACCGAGCACCGGCCGTGGTGTTCATGTCCGCCCTGTTCGCCGGCGGCTGGATCTGGGACCACCCGTACGAGAGCCTGGCGCGGGCGGGCCGCACGGTGCTGCGCACGAACGAGGCGATCTGCGCCATGGACCGCCAGGTGGCCGGGTCCATCGAGCGGCTCGGCGACACGCTGCTGGACGCCTGCGACGCCGCCGGTCTGGACGACATCGTCGTCTGCGCCAACTCCCTCGGCGGCCTGGTCGCCATCGACCTGGCGGGCCGCCGTCCCGACCGGGTACGCGGCATCGTGGTGAGCGGCGCGCCCGGTCTCACCGCCGACCCGGACGTCGGGCTGAGCTTCGACCGGCGCGGCAGCATCCGGCCGACCGGCGAGGACTTCGGCCGGCGCATGGTGGCGGCGCTCTTCCACCGGGGATGCCACTTCTCGGCCGAGCGCATGGCCGAGGCGGGCGAGCTGATCAACCGCCCCGACTCGATGGTGTCCATGGCCCGCAGCCTCAAGGCCACCCGCGCCTACCGCGTCGGCCCCGCCCTGGACAAGGTGACCTGCCCCGCCCTGTACGTCTGGGGAAGGCACGACCGGATGACGCCCGTGGCCCCCTGGCTGGAGATCCTCGCCGGGCGGGAGGGGCACGAGACGCTCGTCGTCGAGGAGAGCGGCCACATCCCGATGGTGGAGCGCGCCGAGGAGTACACCGCGGCGCTCGCGCCGTTCGTCACCCGATGCGCCGGGGCCCTCGCGTGAGCCCCGCCGTCCGCGCCGGAGCCCCGCGCGAGGCCGCCCGTCTCCCGTACCGGAGCGCCCGCGTGAGCGCGCCCGCCGTCCTGGTGGGCGTGGACATCGTGGAGGCCGACCGGCTGGCCAGGGCCGTGGGCCGGGGCGGGGAGACCCTCGCCCGCCACGTCGCCACCGCGGCCGAGCGGAGCCTGGGAGCGGGCCGCGTCGCCTTCTCGGTCAAGGAGAGTCTCGTCAAGGCCGTCGGCGGGCGCCCGCCCGGCTTCACCTGGCACGACTTCGAGGCCGTGACCGCGCCCGCGGCGCCGTGGGCCGAGCCGCTGCTGGACGAGGCCGCCGGCGAGCTGGCCGCCTCCACCGGGCTGCCGCTGACCGCCGGGGCGGCGTACGCGATCCGCGGCGCCAGCGCCCGCGCGGCGCTGGCGCGGCTGAGTCCCGGCACGCCGGCGACGGTCGCGGCCGCCGCCCGCTGGGGCGAGGGCCGCGGGGTGTTCGTGTCGGTGGCCGTCGTCTACGCCGCCCCGCCGGCCACGCGGGAGAACGCGCAGGGAGATCCGCGGGGGAACGCGCGGAGGAACACGCAGGGAGATCCGCGGGGGAACGCGCAGGGGGAGGAGAGCTGATGTCCGAGACGAGAACGGTCCATCCGGGGGAGTCGATCCAGCGGGCGCTGGACGAGAGCGGCCCCGGCGCCCGGATCCTGCTGGGGGAGGGGACGTACGCGCAGAGCGTGTGGATCAGGCATCCCGGCGTGACGCTGACCGGCGCCGGGGCCGGGCGCACGGTGCTGGTGCCCGGCGACGGCGGGCCGCCCGACGTCCCCCGGCTGCACGACGCCGCCGAGGACGTGGTCAGCGGCCTCACCGTGCACGGCGACGCCGTGGGCGACGTGCGCGTGGAGGCGCTGACGGTACGCGGCTTCTCCGGCGCCGGCGTCTACGCCCACTCGGCCGCCGGCGTGGGCGTGCACGAGGTGGAGGCGCGCGACAACGCCGTCTGGGGGATCTACCTGCGCGAGTCCACCGGCTGCCGGGTGACGCGCTGCCGCGCCTCGGGCAGCCAGTACGGCGGCGTCGCCCTGAGCTTCTGCCCTCGCTCCGACGCCGAGATCACCGGCAACGAGTCCTTCGCCAACGCGTTCGGCATCTTCGTGGACAACTCCTCCGGGGCCGCGCTGCGGGGCAACGCCTGCCACGGCAACGCGATCGGCGTCCTGCTGCTCAACCAGGTCTACGAGGGCGAGCCCGAGGGCGGCGTGCGCGACTGCCTGGTTTCCGGCAACGACCTGTACGGCAACGTGCTGGCCGCCGGAGCCGAACCGGACGGCCTGGGCGCGGCCGGCCCGCCGATCTCCGGCGTCGGCCTCGCCCTGATCGGCACCCACCGGGTGGTCGTGGTGGACAACCACATCCACGACAACCACCCCGGCGGCGAGTCGATCATGGGCGCCGGGTTCGTCATGGGCTCCTCCGCAGACTTCGGCGGCGACGACGTCCTCGACTGCCACGTGCTGTGGAACCGCGTCACCGGCAACACCCCGCTGGACTACCAGCTCGGCGCCGACCCCGCCCGGCAGGTGTTCGCCGCCAACACCGCGGCCAAGGGCGACCCGCCGCAGGCACCGGGGTGGCGACGATGACCGCCACGACGACCGCCGCGACGACCGCCGCCCTGTCCTGCCTGGACCTCGGCAAGCGCTACGGCGACCTGGTCGCCGTGCACGACGTCGGCTTCTCCATCGCCCCCGGCCAGGCGTACGGCCTGCTCGGCCCCAACGGCGCGGGGAAGACCACCACGATCTCCATGCTGGTGGGGCTGCTGCGGCCGGACGCGGGCACCGTGACGGTCGGCGGCGTCGACCTGGCCCGCGAGCCGCTGCGCGCCAAGTCCAGGATCGGCTACGTACCGCAGGAGATCGCCCTCTACCCCGAGCTGACCGGCCGGGAGAACCTGCGCTTCTTCGGCCGGATCTTCGGCCTGCGCCGCCGCGCCCTCGCCGCGCGCATCTCCGAGGTGCTCGACCTGGTCGGCCTCGCCGACCGGGCCGACACCAGGCTCGACACCTACTCGGGCGGCATGAAGCGGCGCATCAACATCGGGGCCGCCCTGCTGCACCGCCCCGAGGTGCTCATCCTCGACGAACCCACCGTGGGCGTGGACCCGCAGAGCCGCAAGGCCATCCTCGACGGCCTGGAACACCTGGTCGGCGACGGCATGGCGCTGCTGTACACCTCCCACTACATGGAGGAGGTCGAGCGGGTCTGCGACCGGGTCGCGATCATCGACCACGGCCGCATCGTCGCCGACGGCACCCGCCGCGAGCTGGTCGCCCTGGTCGGCAGTGCCGACACCGTCGACCTCACGCTCGACGGCGACGTCGAGTCCGCCTTCGCCGAGCTGCGCGCCGTGAAGGGCGTGACCGAGGCCGCCAGGACCGGGACCGCGTCCGTGCGCCTGATGGCGGACGGCGGCAGGTACCTGCTGCCCGCGCTCATCACCGCCGTGCAGGGGCACGCCGTCGTGACCGCCGCCCAGGTCGTCGAACCCGACCTGGAGGCGACCTTCCTCCACCTCACCGGCACCACCCTCCGGGACTGACCATGTGGCGAGCCATGCTCACGGTGAGCGCACTCGAACTGCGCACCCGGCTGCGCGACGGCACCGCGATCGTCATCGCGATCCTCGTGCCGGTGACCCTGTCCACCCTGTTCGGGCTGGCCCTGGGCGGCGACGACCCGCCGCTGCGCGCCACGATCGGCGTCGTCGACCTGGACGGCGGCGAGTTCCCCGCCAGCGTGCGGCGCGAGGTGACGGCCGACGAGGAGCTGAAGGGCAGCGTGACGCTGCGCGACCTGCCGGCCGAGGCGGAGGCGCGGCGGGCGCTCGACGCCGACGAGATCGGCGCGGCCATCGTCTTCCCCGCCGGGTTCAGCCGCGGCGTCGGCGAGGGGGAGGGCGGCGACGTCACCGTCCTGACCTCGCCCCGCTCGCCGCTGGCCGGCGTGGTCGCGAGCGCCGTCGTGGACCGGATCTCGGCGGTCGTGGACGCCAGGACGCTGGCGGTGCGCGCGGCCCTGCTCGCCGGGGTGCCCGGGGACCGGGTCAAGGAGCTGGTGGAGCGCAACGGCGCCGCCGGGCCCGCGCTCGCGCTCACCGGCGACCCGCTGGCCGGCGGCAAGGTGGACCTCGCGGTCTACTACGGCTCCGGCATGGCGGCGCTGTTCGCCTTCTTCGTCGTGGGCGCGTCGTTCCGGAGCCTGCTCACCGAACGCAGGCTCGGCACCCTCGACCGGATGCGGGCCGGGCCGCTGGCCTCCTGGGTCCCGGTCGCCGGCAAGGCCCTGGTCGGGTTCGCCCTGGCCATGGTCGGTGTCTGCGCCACCTGGCTCTCCGGCACGCTGATCTTCGGTTCGAGCTGGGGCGACCCGCTCGCGGTGCTCGCCGTGCTGACCGCCCACGTGCTGGCCGCCGCCGCGATCACCATGCTGGTGGCCGTCCGGGTCAGGACCGACGCCCAGGCCGACGGGGTGATCATGGTCATCTCGTTCGTGATGGCGTTCCTCGGCGGCAGCCTCGTACCGCTGCACAACCTGCCCGGCGTGCTGCAGGGCGTGGCGCTGCTGACCCCGAACGGCTGGACCGCCACGGCGCTGGCGGCACTGGCCGACCCCGGCACGGGCGTGACCGCCGTCGCGGGCCCGATCGCCGCCCTGCTGGCGATCACGCTCGTCACGGGCGGCCTGGCCGTCGCCGGCCTCAGGAAGGGGATGCTGCTGTGACCGTCCCCGCGACCTCCACGACACCCGGGACGCCCATGCCCCCCGAGACGCCCGTGCCCCCCGGGACACCCGGAACGCCCGTGACCGCCGCGGTGCTCCGCCCGAGCCCGGTGACCGCGCTGGTGGCCGCCAACCTGCGCAGGCTCACCCGTGACCGCACCGGCCTGTTCTTCATGCTCGTCATGCCGTTCGTGTCCATCCTGTTCGTCGGGATGACGCTCGGCGGCGGCAGCGGCTCGTCCCGGCTCCCCGTGGGCGTCGTCGCCCCCGGCTCCGACGCCGTCACCGCCTCCCTGCTCGCCGAGCTGCGCCGCCACCCCGACCTGGCGGTACGGCCCATGGACGGGGTCGAGGACGTGCGGTCGGGCGTGCGGACCGGCTCGCTGGCCGCCGGGCTGATCATCGCGCCCGGCGCCACCCGCCTGGACCTCGTCGTGACCCAGACCAACGGCAGCGGCCTGGCCGCCCGCGGCGCCGTCGACGGCGCGGTCGCCAAGGTCGCCGCCGTCCTGGAGGCCACCAGGGCCGTGGTGACCGCGGGCGCCACCCCCGAACAGGCCGCGGAGTACGTACGCCGGGCACAGGCCGAGTCGGGCCGTGTCGGCGTGACCGGCTCGGCCGCGGCCGGCGGCGACCCGCGCGGCTTCGCGTACACCGCCCCGGCCAACCTGCTGCTGTTCACCTTCGTCAACTCGATGGCCGTGGCGGCCGCCATGGTGGAGAGCCGCAGGCTGGGGATGCTGCAGCGCGCGCTCACCGCGCCCGTACGGCGCCGGTCGGTGCTGCTGGGCGAGGCGCTGAGCCGCCTGTTCGTCGCGCTCGCGCAGGCCACGCTCATCGTGGTGGTCAGCGCGCTGATGTTCGGCGTGTCCTGGGGCGACCCGATCGGCGTGGCCGCCGTCGTGGGGACGTTCGCGCTCGTCTCGACCGGGGCCGCCATCCTCGTCGGAACGCTGCTGCGCTCGCCCGAGCAGGCCCCGGCGATCGGCCCGCCGCTCGGCGTGGTCCTCGGGATGCTCGGCGGCTGCCTGTGGCCGCGCGAGTCCTCCGGAGAGGTGCTGAACGCCATCGGCCACTTCTTCCCGCACGCCTGGGGGATGGACGCGCTGCTGACGCTCGCCGTCCCCGGCACCGGCCTCGCCGCGGTGCTGCCCCAGCTCGGCGTGCTCGCCGGAATGGCCGCCGTGCTGCTGACCGTCTCACTCGTCCTGTTCGACCGCCGTACCCGGACCCGCGCGTGAGCGCCGGGAGGAAGGAGGGGAGCGCGATGAAGGGCGTCCCGCCCGCCGTGGGACGGGGCGGGGCCGGGACGATCGATCCCGGCCCGGGCCCCGCCCGGCCGGCCGCCGGAACTCCCGGGGCACCGCCGCAGGCCGGCCGGTACGCCCGGCCCACGCACCATCGCCAGGGCGCACCGATCGCCTGTCCGGAGGAGATCGCCCCGCGCACGGGCCACACCGGCGCCGAGACCCGTCACCGGCTCGGCACCGAACCCGGTACGTCCGCCCACGGCCAGTACGTCATCTCGGGGGCCGAGCGGTTCGCGAACAGTAAGGAGCGACCATCATGTCCATGACGAGCCTGTTCACCGGCAGGCCGCCCTCCGAGGGCGAGCATGTGACCGATGTGTATCACTACGCCACCCGCAAGGGGGCCATCGAGGCGATCGACGTGGCCGCCGCCGACCTCGGGATCGACGCCCACCTGGTGAGCGAGGCGGTACGGCACCTGGTGGAGAACCGCCTGCTGCGTACCGACGACGGCATCGGTGGCCGGTTCGTGCCCGTCGACCCCGATCTGGCCGTCGCCTCGATGGTCTCCTCGGTCGAGCGGGAGATCTACCGGCGGCGCGAGCTCATCGACCAGATCCGCGAGCGGGCCGGCGCCTTCGCGACCCCGGCCGGTGGCGGCGACCCCGCCCCCAGCACCGTGGAGTACCTGGTCGGCGCCATGGAGGTGCGCGGCTTCCTCAAGACGGCCGGTGACGCGTGCCGCGACGAGCTGCTCGTCCTGCAGGCTGGTGTGAGCGAGGCCGGCGACCTGTCGCAGATGTTCCTGGTGCTGGTCGCCAGGGGGGTGACCGTGCGGGTCATCTGCCAGCACCGCAGCCGGGCCGACGTGACCACGCGGCTGGTGATGAAGCGGCTGACCGACGCCGGCGTGGAGGTCTACACCGTCAGCCACGTGCCGCGCTCGGCCATCGTCTTCGACCGCTCGCTCGTCGCCCTGTTCGGCGGTGACGGCGCCGACGGCGACGTCACCCTCGCCCGGGTGCGCAACCAGGGGATCGCCCGGTTCTTCCTGGACATGTTCAACCACCTGTGGGAGAGCGCGACGCCGCTGGAGGGCGTCGAGTTCGGCTACGGCACCGTCGCCGACGACCTCCAGCAGTCCATCGCCGCGCTCATGGCCAAGGGCTACACCGACGAGGTGGTGGCCCGCAAGCTCGGCATGTCGGTGCGCAGCTGCCGCCGGCACATCGCCACCCTGATGCGCGACCTCGACGCCACCAGCCGCTTCCAGGCGGGGGTGGAAGCGGCCAGGAAGTTCCTCAAGACGGGCTGAAGGGGGCGTGGCCGCCCATGGCGACGGCCACGCCCGCCAGGTCGCGGGCCCGTTCGACGATCAGGTCGAGACCGAGCACCAGGTCCTCGAACGGCATCCGGGCGTCCAGGCAGATCCGGACCGTGCTGTTGGCGTCCTGCGCGCTCAGGCCGACGGCGGTCAGCACGTGCGAGGGCTCCTGCGAGCCGGAGTTGCACGCCGACCCGGTGGCCAGCGCCACCGACGACAGGCTGGAGACCAGGCTCTCCCCGCGTACGCCGGGCAGGACCACGCTGAGCACGTGCGGCACGCCGTGGTGCGGGTCGCCGTTGACGCGCAGGTCCGGCAGCCCGGCCCGCAGCACGTCCAGCGCGGTGGCGCGCAGCTCGGTGACCCGCCGCCGCTCGGCGTCCATCCTGGCCAGCGCCAGCTCGCACGCCCTGCCCAGCCCCACCACCAGGTGCGTGGGGATCGTGCCGCTGCGCAGCTCGTACTGCCCGCCGCCGAACATGACCGGCCGCAGCCGGTGCCGGATCTCCGGCCGGACGTACAGCGCGCCGACGCCCTTGGGGCCGCGGATCTTGTGCCCGGACAGCGACAGCGTGTCGATCTCGGCCTCCCGCACGCGCAGCGGGATCCGGCCGGCCGCCTGGGCGGCGTCCACGTGCAGCACGGCCCCCACCTCGTGGCAGAGCGCGGCCATCGCCGCCACCGGCTGCACGGTGCCGATCTCGCTGTTGACCCAGGCGGTGGTCGCGACCCTGGAGTTCAGGTCGAGCAGGCCGGCCAGGTGCTCCAGGTCGACGCGGCCGTCCGGCCCGACCCGCATCGCCTGGACGTCCACGCCGCGGGCGGCCAGCGCCCGGCCGATCGCCAGCGACGACTTGTGGTCGGTCGGGCAGAACACCCCGCCGGCCGGTGCCCGGTCGTCGTGGCCGAACATGCCCAGCAGCGCCAGGTTGTTGCTCTCGGTCGCGCCGGAGGTGAACAGCACGTCGGCCGGGTCGGCGCCCAGGAGCGCGGCCACCGAGGCGGCCGCGTCGTCCACGGCCCTTCTCGCCCGCTTGCCGAGCACGTGCGGGGACGAGGGGTTGCCGTACTCCTCCCGCAGGTACGGCAGCATCGCCTCGAAGACCTCGTCGTCCACCCGCGTCGTCGCGCAGCCGTCCAGATAGATGACCTTCCTCACGGCGTCAGCTCCGGAACGTGCTGACGGTGACGAGCTTGCCGTAGATCTCCTGGGCGGACATCTCACCGCTGCCGCCGGGGTCGGCGATCACCACCCGCATGTCCGGCAGGTCGTACAGGCTCAGCGCGATGTCCACGCCGGTCTGCACGGGCATCAGGCACTCGCCCGGCGCGAAGATCAGGATCGATCGGTGGCCCGCCCGGTACACCTCGGCGATCATCTCGGTGATCTCGCCCGCGCAGCCGGTGATGCCGCAGCTGATCAGCGTCCGGTGGTTGCCCGCGGCGTCGAGGAAGGCCACCTCGCTGTCCCCGTTCCCGCCGGGCAGGTAGCGCTTCTCCAGGCGGCCCTGCTTGACCAGCCGGTCGGCGGACTTCTGGAAGCGGTACTTCAGCCAGGTCTCGGGGAAGGCCAGCGGGTGCTTCCTGCTCGGCAGCACGTCCGCGGCCGACAGGCCGAACTCGCACAGGATCTTCTCGTAGGAGGGGGGCAGCGCGGTGAAGCCCTCGAAGAACTCCGCGCGCAGCTCACCGGCGGGCCGGCCGGTCACCGGCACGTACTGCCAGTCGTTGACGAGCAGGAGCAGCCGGGAGGTCACCCCGGCCGCGGCGTACTCGCGCAGCAGGCCGGCCGACAGCTCCCAGGTGTAGCCGGGGAAGACGCCGACGCGGCCGCGGACGCGTCGGCGCATGGTCTCGCCGGTCTGCTCCTCGATGACGCCGGGGACGAGCCGTCCCGACGCCTCGTCCTCGAAGAGCATGAAGTGGCCGCCCATGACGACCAGGTCGGCGAGGTCCTCCGCGGGCAGTTCCCGGGCTATGGCGTCGCGGAGCTCCTGCTCGGAGGCGACCAGCCGGTGGTTCTTGGACACCTGGCCGGTGGATACGTGGTTCATGGGCGTCACTCCGAATTCACGGGGTTCTGGAAGGGGGCGTTCCGCGGGTCCGGGGCCAGCCGGGAGGCCAGCGCGCCCAGTGGTGCGGGCCCGGCGAGCTGGTCGAGGGTCAGGCCCTCCCAGCCGTGCCGGGCGAGTTCGGCCAGCACCTGCGGGATGCGCAGGGCCTGGCCTCCGGCGAGGGTGTAGCTGTCGGACAGGTCGGGGCCGGTGCCCAGGCCGGCAGCGGGGCCGCCGGGCTCGTGCGCCCGTCGTACGGCGTCGGCCAGCGCCAGGGCGGCGGGGCCGGTCGTGCCGTCCCAGGTCTCGATCGGGGTGGCGGCCGGTGCGGCGCGGGGCGGTTCGAACCCGGCCAGCCCGGCCGCCTCGCTCAGCGGCAGGCCGTCGTCGGGGGAGTCGGCAGGGTTGGCGTCGGGGGAGTCGGGGGCGGTGTCGTGGGCGGTGTCGTGGGCGAGCACCAGCGCCTCCATGCCGCGCAGGAAACGCTCCACGGCGACGGCGTCCATGACCGGCGACGCCGCGTGGAGCGCCACGGCGACGGCGTCACGCCACTCGTCCACGCGCAGGTAGGTGTCGGAGCCGGTGTGCGCCCACGCCTCCGGGACCGGGTTCCAGGTGAAGACGGTGCGCCGGCCGCCGTACTCGCGGGTGCGCTGCTTGATGAAGTTGACCTCCGAGCCCAGCCGTACGGCCGCGCCGCGCCGGGAGCCCTCCCGCGACACCATCTCGACGACCTTGTCGTAGGGCACGTACGCGTGCTCCCTGGCACGCTCGTACGCGGTCGCCGTCCGGCGCAGCAGCTCGCCGAACGACGGGTCGCCGGCGCAGCCGACCCGCACCAGCATCGGCGAGAACATGCACGTCAGCACGTCCGGGCAGGGGTGCGACTCGCGGTTGCTGACGAACGCCAGGTGCGCGACGTCCTCCTGGCCGGTGTAGGCGGCCATCATCGCGGTGTAGGCGGCCACGTGCACCAGCGACGGCCACACGCCGTGCCGGGCGGCGATCCGCCGCGAGGCCCCCAGCATCGCCGGAGAGATCAGCGTCGCGTGCCGGGCGGGCGGCTCCGGCCGGGTTCCCGGCGCCGCGTGAGAAGCGGACCGCTCCGGCCGGGTGCCCGGCGCCGCGTGAGGAGCGGGCGGCACCGCGCCGCGCCGTGCCGCGAACGGGTCCGCGGGCAGGGCGGTCACCTCGTCCTGCCAGTACGTCATGGCCCGCGACGCCACGATGGCGGCGTCGGCCGAGGCCTCGTACCGGGCCAGGTCGACGGGCCTGCGGCTCACCGGGAGCAGGGTCGCCGGGCGGCGGGCCGCGATGCCTGCGCCCTGCGTCCGCAGCTCCCGCTTGAGCTCGCCCAGCGTCCACACGTCCACGGCCAGGTGGTTGAACACCAGTACGCAGTGCCTCGGCGTGCCGCCCGTGGTGATCAGGCAGGCCCGGACGGGCCACTCGGTGGCGAGGTCGAAGGGCCTGCCGTCGAGCTCCTCGACCACGTCGGCGGGGGCGGCCGTGCCGTCCCGCTCGGTGGTGACCACCGTGACGGGGAGCGGCGCGGGCGGGTGCACCCGCTGCGCGGGCTCCGGGGCGAGGTCGAAGGTGGTGCGCAGGATCTCGTGCCGGCGCACCATGTGGGTGAGCATCGCCCGGCAGGCGGCGACCGTGAGCCCCGCGGGCAGGTCGAAGCGCAGGACCACGTGCGTCTCACGCCGGTGCCGGGGCGGCAACTGGTGGAATCGCAGCCACATGTGGCGCTGCCCCCAGCACAGGTTCGCGGATTTCACCGGTTCCCACCCCCAGCGGTCGTCGCATCACCCCGTACACGATGAGGATCGGCTTTTCCGGAAGGCGGCACAACCACTGCTCAATGGCAGGTTCCGGCCCAGAATAAACTGCCAGACATGCGTTCCCCATCGCCTTGACCGGTGCCCCGCCGTTCGGCAGCCTCGATATCGGCGACCATTGACCGCCGGAGGAGGAGGTAACGCGATGCTGGAAATACCCGACCGGTTCCAGAGTATTCTGCGCGCGCATCTGCCGTACGCGGAGACGGGCGGCCTGACCCCCCACGACGAGCTGTCCGCGCTCGGCCTGGACTCGATGGGCGTCGTACGCCTGCTCGTCGACATCCAGAACGGCTACGCGGTCGAGCTGCCCGACGAGATCCTGGACGAGGCCACGTTCGCGACCGTCGGCTCGCTGTGGCGGGCGCTGTCCACGCTGATGACGATCGGGCCGGACCGTCCCCGGCCGTTCTGAGGCCGTTGTCAGGGGGTCACGGGGTGCTGGGCGGCTCTGACGGGGGTCACCTGCCCAGCAGGCCCGCCAGGGCGCGCCGGTCCACCTTGCCGTTGGCGTTGAGCGGCAGCTCCGCCAGCAGCGTGACCGAGCGGGGCACCATGTACCCGGGCAACACCTGCGTGACGCCCTTGACCAGCGTCAGCGCGTCCAGGTCCGAGCCGGTGCAGGCGGCCGTCAGCTCCGGCTCGCCGTCGGGGCCGGGCATCGCCAGCACGGCCGCCTCCCGCACCCCCGGCTGCCCGCGCAGGGCGCACTCGACCTCGCCCAGCTCCACCCGGTGGCCTGAGATCTTCACCTGCTGGTCGAGCCGGCCCAGGTGCACCAGCAGCCCGTCGCGCCAGGCCACCCGGTCCCCGGTGCGGTACCACAGCTCGGGCGCGGCCGTCTCCCCGGTGTCGGCGGGGACGGCGGTGGCACCGGTGGCGCCGGTGGCGCCCTCGAAGGCGGTGAACCGGCCCGCGTTCACCGCGGGGTCGACGTACCCGGGAAAGCGCTGCACCCCGCGCAGGCACAGCTCGCCCTCCTCGGCGGGCCGTCCCCGGTCGTCGAGCACCAGGTGCTCGACACCCGGGTAGGGCAGGCCGATCGGCACCGTGCCGTTGGCCGTCTCGGGCCACAGGGACCGGTCGGCCGGTAGACGGTACTCGGTGCAGCTGAGCGTCAGCTCCGTCGGGCCGTACAGGTTCTCCAGGACGCTGCCCGGCGCGGCCACCCGCCAGGCGTCGGCCTGGCTCAGGGTGAGGGGCTCCCCGCAGAACAGGCTCCACCGCAGCGACGGCATCGCCGAGGGCGTCAGCCGGCGCAGCCGCATGGCCACCGACACCACCGACGGCACCGAGAACCAGTGGGTCAGCCGTTCCCGGGCGGCGAACGCGATCGGTTTGAGCAGGTCGTAGCGGCCCGGCACGACGAGCGTCGCTCCGCCGCCCCAGGTGGCGAACAGGTCGAACACCGACAGGTCGAACGTCAGGTCGAAGGTCTGGGAGACGCGGCAGCCGGGGCCGAGCTCGTAGCGGGGGATCACGTGCCGCAGGTAGGCGTCCACGCTCCGGTGACGCACCGGCACCCCCTTGGGCACGCCCGTGGAGCCCGACGTGAACAGCACGTAGGCCAGGTCGTCGGCGCCGGCCTCCCGCGGATCGCCCGCCTGCCGGAGGGCGGTTCGCGGGACGTCGGCCGGGTCCACCCGCAGGACGCGCGGGCCCTCTCCCGGCGGCCCGGCGAGCCCCGGTGGCCCGGTCAGGTCCGGCGGCCCTGCCAGGTCCGGTGGCCCGGTGGGACGCGGTGGCCCGGTGAGGTTCGGCGGCTCGTGGCCGGCGTCGGACAGCACGAGGTCGAGGCGGGCGGACGCGGCCACCAGGCGGTTGCGCGCGGCCGGCGCGGCCGGGTTCAGCGGGACCGCCGCCGCGCCCAGCCGCTGGATCGCCAGATACCCGGCATAGGCGAGGATGCCCTGGTTCGCGTGCAGTCCCACGCGCGCCGGCGGCCCGTCGCACGCGGCCGCGATCCGCGCCGCGAGGTGGGCGGACATCGCCTCCAACTCGGCGTAGGTGTACCGCTCGCCGCCCACCTCCAGGGCGGTACGGTCGCCGAAGCGCGCCGCGGCGGCGGCGAACCACTGGTGGAGGGTGTGTGCCATGGGGCTCTCCAGGTGACGGCCCGGCCGCTACCGGGGTGGTTCGGGCAGGCGGGACGGGAACAACGCCGGTGGCAGCTCCTCGCCCGCGCCCCACAGGTCCTTCAGCGCCCGGCCGGGGTCGGTCAGCGCGAGCTGCATCCCCAGCGGGATCGTCCGCATGATGTCGACCATCGCCGGGGCCGGCAGCACCTCGGGGTCGGCCAGCATGAGCACGCCGGTGCGCCCGCCGCGCACCTCGACCCGGACCCGGAACGCCTGCCCGTACGGCTGGGCCAGAGGTGTCCACGCCAGCTCGGCGGGCGTCTGATCGGCGGGATCGCTCGGCTTCCGGTCCACCTGGATGTAGTTGAACCAGGCCCGGAAGAGGTGGTTGACCCAGCAGCCGTGCTCCGGCACCGACCCGGCGGCCTCGGCCACCTCGGCGATCCGGTCGAGGTCGTAGGAGCCGTGACGGTACGCGCGGGTCCCCGCCCAGTGCAGGCGCCTGATGTGCTCGGCGAGCGTGGCCCGCGGGTCCACCTCCGTGACGACGGGGACGAGCTGGTTCATCGTGCCGATGAGGTGCTGGTCCTCCGGGGCGAACCGGTTGGACGACATCAGGCTCATCGTGACCCGGTCGGTGCCCAGGTGCCTGGCCAGACCGGCGGCCACGAACGCCATCACCACCGCCGGGGCGGTGACGCCGTGCGTGCGGGCCGCCTCCGCCGCCAGGCCGCCCAGGCGCCGCGAGTGCAGGGTCAGCTCCAGCCGCTCGCCCTTGACCCCCGCGGGCAGCGTCGGCAGCGCGTCCGTCAGCCCCTCGGCCAGCACGCTCCGCCAGTGGCGTTCCGCGCCCTCCTGCCGGGGCCGCCAGGCCGCCTCGCGCTGCCGCCGCGCCAGCTCACGCGGCGGGGGCGGGGGTGGTGACGGCGACGACGGCGACGGCAGGGCCGGCGCCGTCGTGCCGGGCCTGCCGGTGCCGGACGTCAGCGCCTTGAACTCGTCCTGCAGGTGGTGGATCGACCACAGGTCCACGATCAGGTGGGAGAACGTCAGCGACAGGTACATCGGGGCGCCGCCCGAGGAGACCAGCCGGCCGCGCCAGTTGAGGTCGCCGGCCATCGCGAACGGCAGCGCCACCAGCTCGGCCTTGGTCCGCTCGTGTTCCGAGGGGTCGGTGACGATCCGGTCGATCCACTCGATCGGCAGCTCCACGTCCTCGTGCACGTGCTGGACCGGGCGGGTGCCGCCCGGCTCGTAGGTGGTCCGCAGGGCCTCGTGCCGTTCGACGAGCCGCTCCAGCGCGGCCCTCACCCGCCCCATGGACAGGCCGCGCAGATCCCAGGTGGCCGGCAGGTTCGCCTCGGCCAGCCAATCCTCCGGATACCGCTCGATCTCGCGCCAGCTGAAGAGCTGGCCGTGGCTGAGCGGAGACTCGACGGGCATGCGTCCCTCCTCCCGCGGATTTCTCCGCCCGTCATTCATCCCGGACCCGGACAACGAGGTCAAGGCCCCGCCCGGTCGGAGGCGATGGCAATAAACGGCGGTAACAAGGTGCCGCCCGCAGACCATGTGCCCCGTGAGAACCGGCAATTAGGGTCGCACTCACTATGCAATAGCCGCAAACTCCTCCGGTTGCCGATAAATGCGTCGCAGCCGTTCGGATAAACGGCGTCCGATGGGCGCCCGAGGCTTGGGGTGGCGTATTAATGGGTGAGTCGAGACAGCAGGCCGAGAAGGGCGGGCCGGACGCTATCGCCGTCATCGGCATGGCGTGCAGGCTTCCCCAGGCCGACGATCCGGCGGGATTCTGGAGACTGCTGCGCGAGGGCGTGGACGCGGTCACCGACGCGCCCGCCGACCGGTGGCCGGACGCCACCGAGTACCGGCGGGGCGGGTTCCTGGACGACGTGGACGGCTTCGACGCGGCCTTCTTCGGCATCTCGCCGAACGAGGCGGCGTCGATGGACCCGCACCAGCGGCTGGCGCTCGAACTCGGCTGGGAGGCGCTGGAGAACGCCCGCGTGCTGCCCTCCGCCCTGCGCGGCAGCGTCGCCGGCGTCTTCCTCGGCGCCATCTCCCAGGACTACGCCGCACTGAGCGACAGGGCCGCGCGCCCGGGCCGGCACTCCTACACCGGCGCCAACCGGGCGCTGATCGCCAACCGCATCTCGTACGCGCTCGGGCTGCGCGGGCCCAGCCTCACCCTGGACGCGGGCCAGTCGTCGTCGCTCGTCGCGGTGCAGATGGCCGGGGCGAGCCTGCGGCGGGGCGAGAGCGACCTGGCGCTGGCGGGCGGGGTGAACCTGAACCTGCTCGCCGAGACCACCGCCGCCATCGGCGCCTTCGGCGCGCTGTCCCCCGACGGCCGCTGCCACGTCTTCGACGAGCGGGCCAACGGGTACGTGCGCGGCGAGGGCGGCGCGGTCGTGGTGCTCAAGCGGCTGGCCGACGCGCTGGCCGACGGCGACGAGGTGCACGCGGTGATCCTCGGCGGGGCCGTCAACAACGACGGCGGCGGCGAGGGGCTGACCGTGCCGAGCGCGCGGGCGCAGGAGGAGGTCATCAGGCTCGCCTGCGCCGACGCCGGGATCGCGCCGGGCGACGTGGGCTACGTCGAGCTGCACGGCACGGGCACCAGGGTGGGCGACCCGGTGGAGGCGGCCGCGCTCGGCGCCGCGTACGGGGCCGGGCGCGCGGAGCCGCTCCTGGTCGGGTCCGTCAAGACGAACATCGGCCACCTGGAGGGCGCTGCGGGCATCGCCGGGCTGCTCAAGGTGGTGCTCGCGGTCAAGCATCGCCGGCTGCCCGCCAGCCTGCACTTCCGGACGCCTCCGGCGCGGATCCCCCTGGACGACCTGCGCCTGCGGGTGGTGCGGGAGACCGGCGCCTGGCCGGAGGGCGGCCGCCTGGTGGCGGGTGTCAGCTCCTTCGGCATGGGCGGCACGAACTGCCACCTGATCGTCGCCGAGCCCCCTTCCTCCGGGTCCCCCTCCGCCGGGCCCGCCGCCCCGGAGACGACGCCCCGCGCCACCGGGCACGATGCCTCGCGACACGGCACGACGGGACACGGCACGACGGCACATGGCACGACGGGACCGGGTGGCGGGGGACCGGGCGTGCAGGCGCCCTGGGTGGTGTCCGGGCGGACGGAGAAGGCGGTGCGCGAGCAGGCCGGCCGGCTGGCCGCGCTCGCCACGGCCACGGTCACCTCCACGGTCACCTCCGCCGACACTGACACCTCCGCCGACACCGACGCCTCCGCGGAGACCGACACCGACACCTCCATCGACAGCGTCGACGGCGCGGGCGGGGGGATCAGTGACGTGCGGCCGGTGGACGTGGCGCTGAGCCTCGCCGTGACCCGTACGTCCTTCGAGCGCCGTGCCGTGGTGCTCTCCCAGGACCCCGCCGCGCGCCGGGAGGCGCTGCGCGCGCTGGCCGCGGGCCGCCCGCACGACGACGTCGTCACCGGCGGCACCGTCGTCACCGGCAATACCGATGGCGCCGATGGCGCCGCAGGCGGGGGATGCGCCTTCGTCTTCCCCGGGCAGGGTTCCCAGTGGGCGGGGATGGCACGTGAGCTGATCACCGCCTCGCCGGTGTTCGGCGCGCGGCTGGCGGAGTGCGCCGACGCGCTCGCGCCCTTCACCGACCACGCCCTGATGGACGTCCTCCAGGAGCGCCCCGGCGCCCCGGGCCTGGACCGGGTGGACGTGGTGCAGCCCGCCCTGTGGGCCGTCATGGTCTCGCTCGCCGAGACGTGGCGGGCCCATGGCGTACGGCCCGACGTGGTCGTCGGCCACTCGCAGGGCGAGATCGCCGCCGCCGCCGTCGCCGGGGGGCTCACCCTGTCCGACGCCGCCAGGGTCGTCGCGCTGCGCAGCCGCGCCATCGCCGGCATCGCCGGAAAGGGCGGCAGGGGCGGCATGATGTCGATCGCCGCCCCCCTGGAGGTGGTCGAGCGGGTCCTGCCCGACGGCGTGTCCGTGGCCGCCTTCAACGGCCCCCGCTCGCTGGTGGTCTCCGGTCCCCGCGAGGCGCTGGCCGAGCTCGCCGCCCGGCTGCCCGACCACCGCACCAAGATCATTCCTGTGGACTACGCCTCCCACTCGCCCGAGGTCGAGGCCGTGCGCGAGGAGGTGCTGGAGGCGCTCGCCCCCATCCGGCCGGTGAGCGGCACGACGGCGTTCGTCTCCACGCTCACGGGCGAGCCCATGGACACGGCCGGGCTCGACGCCGCCTACTGGTACCGCAGCCTGCGCCGCCCGGTCCGCTTCGGCCAGGCCGTACGGGCCGTCCTGGCGCGCTGCGCGCTGTTCGTGGAGTGCAGTCCCCACCCGGTGCTGGTCACCGGCGTGGAGGAGACCGCGGAGGACGCGGGCCGGGAGGTGGCCGTGATCGCCACCCTGCGCCGCGGCGAGGGCGGCGCAGGGCGGCTGACCCGGTCACTGGCCCAGGCGTACACCCAGGGCGCGCCGGTGGACTGGTCCCGGCTCTGCCCCGGCGGGCGGCTGGTGGACCTGCCCACCTACCCGTTCCAGCGCCACCGCCACAGCGCGACCGTCCCGCCGCCCCGGACCGCACGGCCGGACACGGCGGACGCGCAGGGCACACCGGGCACGCCGGGCACATCCGAGGCGCGGCCGGACACGGCGGGTGGCGTGGACGCCGCGGGCACCCCGGCACCGTACGGGAATCAGGATGCCGCGGGCACGACGGCGCGGGGCGCGGCGGGGAGCGGCAGGTCCAGGGCGGAGCTGCGCGAGCTGGTGCTGGCGGCGACGGCGCGGCTTCTCGGCCACGCCGACACGACCGGCGTCGAGCCGGAGCGCACGTTCAAGGACCTCGGCATGGAGTCGGCCACCGCCGTCGAGCTGCGGGACAGGCTGCGCGAGGCCACCGGGCTGCGGTTGCCCGCCGGGCTGCTGTACGAGCACCCCACCCCCGACCGGCTGGCCGGCCACCTGCACGCCCTGCTCACCGGCGACCGCACCGCGACCGCCCACGGCGGCGACGGCGGCTCGCGGGACCGGGCGGACGACGACCCGATCGCGGTGGTCGGCATGGGCTGCCGCTATCCCGGCGAGGTCGCCTCGCCCGAGGACCTCTGGCGGCTGGTCGACACCGGCACCGACGCGATCACCGAGTTCCCCGCCGACCGCGGCTGGGACCTCGGCACGCTCCTCGCCACCGGCCGCTCGGGCACCAGCGACACCCGCCACGGCGGTTTCCTGCACGACGCCGACCGGTTCGACGCCGCGTTCTTCGGGATCAGCCCCCGCGAGGCCACGGCCATGGACCCGCAGCAGCGGGTGCTCCTGGAGGTCTGCTGGGAGGCGGTGGAGCGCGCCGGCATCGACCCGGCCACCCTGCGGGACTCGGCCACCGGCGTCTACGTCGGCGCCATGGCCCCCGACTACGGACCCCGGCTGCACCTGCCGGACGGCGCGTCCGACGGGCACCTGCTGACCGGCACCGCGCTCAGCGTCGTCTCCGGCCGCGTCGCGTACACGCTCGGCCTGCGGGGACCGGCGATCACCACGGACACGGCCTGCTCGTCCTCGCTCGTCTCGATCATCCTGGCGATGCGGGCGCTGCGGCACGGGGAGTGCGCGCTGGCGCTCGCGGGCGGCGTGACCGTGATGTCGACGCCCGGCATGTTCGTGGAGTTCAGCAGGCAGGGCGGCCTGGCCCCCGACGGGCGGTGCAAGGCGTTCTCCGCCCGGGCCGACGGCACGGGGTGGGCCGAGGGCGCGGGCATGCTCGTGCTGGAGCGGCTCTCCGACGCGCGCCGCAACGGCCACCCGGTCCTCGCCGTGCTGCGGGGCGGCGCCGTCAACCAGGACGGCGCGAGCAACGGCCTCACCGCGCCGAACGGCCAGGCGCAGCGCGAGGTCATCAGGCAGGCGCTGGCCGACGCCCGGCTCACCCCCGCCGAGGTCGACGCCGTGGAGGCGCACGGCACCGGCACCCGGCTGGGCGACCCCATCGAGGCGGACTCGATCATCGCCGTGTACGGCGAGGGCCGGCACCCGGAGCGGCCGGTGTGGCTCGGCTCGCTCAAGTCCAACATCGGCCACACCCAGGCCGCGGCCGGGGTGGCCGGAGTGATCAAGATGGTGAAGGCGCTGGAACACCGCGTCCTGCCGCCCACCCTGCACGCCGACGACCCCACGCCGCACGTGGACTGGGCCTCGGCCGGGGTCAGGCTGCTCACCGGGCGGGTCGAGCTGACCCAGGACCGGCCCGCGCGGGCCGGGGTGTCGGGCTTCGGCATCAGCGGCACCAACGCGCACCTCATCGTGGAGGCCGCCCCGTCACCCGCCTCGCTTCCGGCCGCGCTTCCGTCCGCACTCCCGTCCTCGCTTCCGGACACGCGCGCGGACGGATCGCCGGTCCTGGACACGGCGGCCGGGCCGGTGGTGTGGGTGGTGTCCGCCAGGAGCGAGCCCGCGCTGCGCGCCCAGGCTGCTCGCCTGCACGCGTACGCCGACGGGCTCGCCGGTTCCGAACTCGCCGACGCCGGGCGGACGCTGGCCAGAAGGGCCGCGTTCCCGCACCGCGCCGTGGTGGTGGCCGGAGACCGCGACGAGTTGCTCGCCGGGCTCGCGGCCCTGGCCGCGGGAACCCCGCACGCCGCCGTCACCACCGGGACCGCACCCGCCGAGGCCCGGCCGGTGTTCGTCTTCCCCGGCCAGGGCTCCCAGTGGGCCGGCATGGCCACCGACCTCCTCGACGCCAGCCGCGCCTTCCGCGACCAGGTCGACAGGTGCGACCGCGCGCTGCGGCCGTACACCGGATGGTCGGTCGTGGACGTGCTGCGCGGACGCGAGGGCGCGCCCCCGCTGGAGGGCTCGGACGTCATCCAGCCGGTGCTGTTCACCGTCATGATCGCGCTGGCCGGGCTGTGGCGCTCGGTCGGCGTCCACCCCGCGGCCGTCGTCGGCCACTCCCAGGGCGAGATCGCCGCGGCGTGCGCGGCCGGGGCGCTCTCCCTGGAGGACGCCGCGCGCGTGGTCGTGCTCCGCAGCCGGGCCCTGACGCGGCTCGGCGACAGGGGCGGCATGCTGGCCGTGTCGCTGCCCGCCTCCGAGGCCGAGGAACTGCTGCGGCCGTGGGCCGGCCGCCTGTGGCCGGCCGTGTACAGCGGCCCGTCCAGCACGGTGGTGGCCGGTGACGCCGACGCGCTGGAGGAGTGCGCCGCCGCCTGCGGCGACGAGATCCAGGCCCGCCGGGTCGCCATCGGCTACGCCGCCCACACCCCGCACATCGAGGAGCTGCGCGAGGAGATCCTGCGCGACCTCGACGGGGTACGGCCCTGCGACACCGAGGTGGCGTTCTGCTCCTCCTACGCGGGCGAGTTCATCGACCCCGCCCTGCTGACCGCCGACTACTGGTTCGCCGGCCTGCGCAACCCGGTCCGCTTCCAGCAGGCGATCGAGGCGGTCGCGGCCACCGGGACGCCGGTGTTCGTCGAGGCCAGCCCGCACCCGGTGCTCACCGGCCACGTCGCGGACACGCTGGCGGCGGCGGGCGCCGCCGGAGGCGCCACGGGCACGCTGCGGCGCGGCGACGGCGGCGCGCCCAGGTTCCTCAAGGCACTCGGCCAGGCATGGGTGCTCGGCGCCGCGGTGAACTGGCCGGCCGCGCTCGGCCGCGCCGGCCACCACCACGACGACCTGCCCGCCTACCCCTTCGAGCGGCGGCGGCACTGGCTGGCCCCCGCCTCCGCCGACGGCCAGGGCGGCTCCGGGCACCCGCTGCTCGGCACCACGCTGCCGCTCGCGGCCGACGGCGGCTTCCTGCTGGCCGGCCGGCTGTCCACCGGAACCGATCCGTGGCTGGCCGACCACGCGGTGGACGGCACCGTCCTGCTGCCCGGCACCGCCTTCGTCGAGCTGGCGCTGCACGCCGCCGTCACGGCCGGCTGCGACGCCGTCGAGGAGCTGACCCTGGAGGCACCGCTGCCGCTGCCCGCCGAGGGCGGCGTCCAGGTCCAGGTCACCGTGGGAGGCCCGGACGAGCAGGGCCGCCGTGCCGTGGCCGTCCACGCCCGCCCGGCCGGTGACGCCGACGCCTCCTGGACCCGCCACGCCGGCGGCCTGCTCGGCCCGGCCCCGGACGACCTTCCCGAGCGCCTGACCTCCTGGCCGCCCGACGGCGTCCCGGTCGGCCTGGACGGGGTCTACGAGCTGCTCGCCGAGCGCGGGTACGCGTACGGCCCCGCGTTCCAGGGGATGCGCGCCGCCTGGCGCGCGGGCGGCGACGCCTTCGTCGAGGTGACGCCCCCCGAGCGGGTACGCGCCGACGCCGGACGGTTCGTCCTGCACCCGGCCCTGCTCGACGCGGTGCTGCACCTGATGGTGCTGGAGTCGGCCGACGACCCCGCCGCGCTGCTGCTGCCGTTCTCCTGGAGCGGCGTGCGGGTGACCGCGCTCGGCGCGGAGACGCTGCGCGCCCGCATGACGGATCTCGGTGAGGACCGCATCGCGCTGACCTTGTTCGACGAGACGGGCGCCCGCATCGCCACCGTCGAGACCCTGGTGCTGCGCCGCCTGCCCAGAGGCGCCGCCCGTCCCGCCCCCGCCGCCGTCTCCTACACCCTCGAATGGGCCGAACCGCCCGCCTCCGGGGCCGCGGCGGGCGACGGGAACGATGGCGCGGGCGACGGCCCGGACGGCGGGGACTGGGCGCTGGTCGGCTACGACGAGGCGGCCGACGAGCTGGGCGCGGAGCTGGAGCGTGCGGGGATCGCCGTGCCGCGCCACTACGACCTCGCCTCGCTGGCCGGCATGAGCGCGGGCCGGGTCCCGGGCCTGGTGCTGGCACCCGTCCACGCCGACGACGACGACCTCCCGTACACCGCGCACGACGCCCTGCGCGAGGTGCTCGACCTGGCACAGGGCTGGCTGGCCGACGAGCGGTTCGCCGAGTCCCGGCTGGTCTTCGTCACCCGTCCGGGCGGGCCCGAGACGGCGGCCGTGTGGGGGCTGGTGCGGTCGGCGCAGTCCGAGCACCCCGGCCGGTTCGTCCTCGCCGAGATCACCCCGGGCTTCTCCGGCTGGGAACGGCTGGCCGCCGCGATCGCCGCCGGTGAGACCCAGCTCGCCGCCGCCGGACGGGAACTGCTGGCACCGCGCCTGGCACGGCGTGAGCTGCTCGCCCGGACGCCTGGAACACCTGAGGAGACCCCTGAGACGCCACCGGTGTCGGGGACGGTGGTGGTGACCGGTGGTACCGGTGGGCTGGGGGCGTTGGTGGCGCGGCGGTTGGTGACGGGTCATGGGGTGCGGGATCTGTTGTTGCTGTCGCGGCGGGGCCTGTCGGCTCCGGGGGCGGGTGAGCTGGTGGCCGACCTGGAGGGGTTGGGTGCTCGCGTCGCGGTGGTGGCGTGTGATGTGTCCGATCGTGACGCGCTGGCCGCCGTACTGGACGGGGTGGTGCTGGGTGGGGTGGTGCACACCGCGGGGGTGCTGGACGACGCGGTCGTGGAGGGGTTGTCGGCTTCGCGGTTGGATGCGGTGCTGGCGCCGAAGGCGGACGCGGCGTGGTATCTGCACGAGCTGACGGCCGGCCGGCCGTTGTCGATGTTCGTGTTGTTCTCCTCCCTGGCCGGGGTGGTGGGCAATCCGGGTCAGGGCAACTACGCGGCGGCGAACGCGTTCTTGGACGCGCTGGCCGCTCACCGTCGCCGGGAGGGTTTGGCGGGGGTGTCGATCGCGTGGGGGTTGTGGGACACGGCCTCGCAGATGACCGGTGGCCTGTCGCCGGCGGACGTGGCGCGTCTGGCGCGTGCCGGGGTGGCGCCGCTGAGCGTGGAGCAGGGCCTGGAGCTGTTCGACGCGGCCCTGGCGAGCCCCGACCCGCTGGTGGTCGCCACCCGCTGGGACGCGGCCGGACTACGGGCCCGCGCCGAGGCCGGGGACCTGCCGCCGATGCTGCGCGGCCTCGTCCGCACCCCCCGCCGTGCGACGGCCACCGGGAGCGCCATCGGTGCCACCGGCGGCACCGGTGGTCCCGGCGGGCTGATCGACCGGCTGACCGGGCTGAGCGAGGCCGACGGCCGCGCCCACCTGACCGAGCTGGTCCGCGGCCACGTCGCCGCCGTCCTCGCCCACGGCAGCCCCGACCAGGTGGACGTGGACCGCGTCTTCAACGAGCTCGGCTTCGACTCCCTGACCGCCGTCGAGCTGCGCAACCGGCTCACCGCCGACGCCGGGCTCCGCCTGCCGACCACGCTCGTCTTCGACCACCCCACCGTCACCTCGCTGGCCGACTACCTGTTCACCGCGCTGGCACCCGAGGCGCCCTCGGCAGAGGACGCGCTGCGCGCCGCCGTGGACCAGGCCGAGTCGGCACTGCGGGCGGCCAACGGAGAGTCGGAGATCGTCCGTGGCCAGCTCGTCGCCATCCTGCAGAGCGCGCTCACCAGGATCGGCGCCTCCGCCGTCACCCCCTCCGCCGGTCCCATCGGCTCCGGCGGGGTCGAGGAGATCGGTTCCGCTTCGGACGAGGAGATCTTCGCCCTCATCGACAACCGGGCGATGACGTCCCCACTGTCTATGGAAAGGCCAGAGCGTGGCGAATGACGAGAAGCTCCGCGCCTACCTCAAGCGGGTGACCGTCGAGCTGGCGGAGACCCGCAGACGTCTCGCCGACGAGGAGGGTCGCCGGCACGAGCCGGTGGCGATCGTCGGGATGGCCTGCCGTTTCCCGGGTGGGGTGACCGGTCCGGAGGAGTTGTGGGATCTGGTGGCCTCCGGCGGGGACGCGATCAGTGGGTTCCCGGTCGATCGCGGGTGGGACCTGGAGGGGTTGTACGACCCCGACCCCGAGGCGCTGGGCAGGTCGTACGTGCGTCATGGCGGGTTCGTGCACGATGCGGGGGAGTTCGACGCGGCGTTCTTCGGGATGAGCCCGCGCAGTGCGCTGGCGACCGATCCGCAGCACCGGTTGTTCCTGGAGTCGTGCTGGGAGGCGCTGGAGCGGGCCGGCATCGACCCGGGCACGCTGCGCGGCAGCCGCACCGGCGTCTACGCGGGAAGCATGTACGAGCTCTACTCGAACCGGTTCCTCGACCGGTTGCCCGAGTCGGTCGAGGGCACCCTGCTCACCTCCAGCACGCCGAGCGTGCTGTCCGGCCGCGTCTCCTACACCCTCGGCCTCGAAGGGCCGTCCATCACGGTCGACACCGCCTGCTCCTCCTCCCTGGTCGCGCTCCACCTCGCGACCCGCGCGCTGCGCCAGGAGGAGTGCACGCTCGCGCTGGCCGGGGGCGTCACCGTGATCGCCACCCCCGACGTCTTCGTGGAGTTCTCGCGGCAGCGGGCGTTGTCGGCGGACGGGCGGTGCAAGTCGTTCTCGGCGTCGGCCGACGGTGCGGCGTGGGCCGAGGGGGT